>NZ_JBWKMZ010000013.1:0-307311 GCF_059415325.1 Variovorax sp. GW821-FHT10D07
CACCATGGTGTAGCCCAAGGCTATCAAGGCATACATGCTGCCGAGAACCAGACCGTTGATGATCTGCTGCAGCAAAAATTCCATAACAACACTACCTATTTATGTGCACCAAGAAGGCGCTGGTTTTTGCGGTAGGAGGAAGGTGTGGAGGCGCATCTCAGGATGCTTATCAGCATCGAACACGGACAACATGCTCACATGACCTGATCTTGACCCTTCTGATGCGCATTCCTTGAAACCCTGGACCGAATCCAACGCTTCAAACCATCTTGTCTCCGCCTAGAACAGGCTTTTTTTTTCTAACGCGAGGCTCCGGATGAATACGAGTTGCGCAGCGATGCAACAGCTCGATCTCTATGAGATCCAATGCGTGTTGGCTCAGTCAATGGATGTCTTCGTGTTGTTCTTGAAGGTCGAAAGCGTAAGGGCCGGGCTTCTAAGATCACCGTCCTTGTCGAATTGAATGGCGGCCGTTACTCCGTTGTAGTTTGCAGAGCTGATCTCCTTTCGGAAAACCGAAGGATTGGTCGAGTTCGCGCGCTTCATCGCGTCGGCCAGAAGCATGACTGCGTCGAAAGCATAGGGAGAGAAGATGGCGTATTCATTAGGATACTTCTCGTCATAGCGCTTCTTCCACTCGATGCCTTTGGGCATTTTTGCGACAGAAGTACCGCCTTCCGCACAAATCATCTTGTCGAGGGAGGCAGAGCCGGCGGCGAGCGAGCCAACCTTGGTCGAGCAGACACCGTCCCCGCCCATGAAGCGGACATTCGACATTCCCAACTGATCCATCTGCCGCAGCATCGGGCCGCCTTGGGAGTCGATGCCACCGAAGAAAATTCCATCCGGGTTCTTCGATTTGATGTTGGTCAAAATTGCGTTGAAGTCCACTGCGGTGGTGGATGTGAACTCCTCTGCCACGATCTCGATCCCCGCTGCACGTGCTTCGCGCTTGAAAACCTCGCTCAGGCCCTGTCCATATGCACTGCGATCGTCGATGACCGCAACCCGCTTCAGCTTCAAGGCACTGGAGGCATAGAGGGCCAGCCCTTTTGCTAGTGCATTGTCGTTGGCAAGCATGCGGAATGTGTACTTGTAGCCGAGGTGGGTCAGTTTCGGATTCGTTGCCCCGGGCGTAATGAATGGAATATCGCAGTCGTCGTAGACCCGCGATGCCGGAATTGCAGTACCCGAATGAATATGGCCGACCACGCCCGCGACTTTTGTGTCACAGAACTTCTGCGCCGTCGCCACGCCTTGCTTGGGATCGCCTGCGTCGTCCTCGACATCGAGCGCGAACTTGATCTGTTTTCCCGCTATAACTAACTTTTGAGAATTGAGCTCTTCGACCGCCATTGATGCTCCATTCTTAACGTCCTTGCCAAGATGCGCTACGGCGCCGGACAACGGTCCGACCAAGCCAATCTTCACAATTTCCGCAGGCTGAGCGTGTACGGCCTGCAAGCCAAATGCGGCTCCGATGAAAATGAAAGTGCTCTTGAGATTCATGATGCAGAAAGGGTAAAAACTTGGAAAAAACAACGCCGATATCGCGGCCGGTGCATCAGAAGATGCCGGATGCGACCTAGCATGAGATGGGGTACGGCTACCTGATTCAAGAGTTTTGTTGTGCGATCGGATTCGAGATCTGGTGAGCCGGTGCTTCAGTCCCATCGGGTGCAATTATTCGTTTCTGTAGAATGCTTAATGTCATCTGTCTCCTTCTTGTTGATAAAACCTCGATGCTTTTCGCCAAAAGGTCACCACGACCTTGGGCCGGTCCTTCCCACAAGAACTAAATCGAGAGAACTCGCTCGATGGCTTCGGCCACGCGTTCCACGTTCGAATCATTCAGGCCGGCTAAGCAGATGCGCCCAGAGCGAATCAGGTACACGGCGTGTTCTTCGCGCAGGCGGTCCACTTGTGTTGCACTGAGCCCGGTGAAACTGAACATGCCGCGCTGTGTCAACAGATAGTCGAATCGCCGATTCGGAATCCGCCTGCTCAGTTCACCATGAAGAGATCGGCGCATCTTCTGGATTCGCTTCCGCATTCGCGCTAGCTCTTCATGCCACTGCGCCCTCAGCACGGGGTCCCCAAGCACGTCTGCGGCAACTCGACCGCAATGAATCGGGGGGCTGCTGTAGCTGCGCCTGATGAAGGACTTAAGTTGTCCCAGTACATGACGGGACTCCTTTTCGCTACCGGTGACCACGCTTAGCGCACCACAGCGCTCACCATAGAGACCCATACTTTTGGAGAACGAGTTGGCTACGAAGAAGCGCGCTCCAGCATTCAACAGCTCCCGCACGACATACGAGTCTTCCTCGACTCCGTCTCCGAATCCTTGATAGGCGAGATCGAGATACGCAATGTGCGAGCCCTGGAGAAGAGTTTGAACGATCTCGGACCACTGTTCGCGCGTTGGATCGACCCCGGTCGGGTTGTGGCAACAGGCGTGCAAGACAATGACGCTTTGCGTGGGCATCCGACGGATGGCGTCGATAAGCGCGTCAAACTTCAAACCTTGCGTTTCGGGGTCATAGTAGGGATACATCCCGACGTTGTGACCGGCGGCTTCAAATATCGACGAATGGTTTTCCCAGGTCGGATTGCTTACCCAGACTTGGCTATCTGGGAAATGCAATCGAATGAACTCCGCACCAAGTCTTAACGCGCCACTCGAGCCCACAGTCTGCACTGTTGCGATACGGTCGGACTGGATGGCTTCGTGCTCCCAACCGAATAGAAGTTCTTGCACCAAGCGCAGAAAAGCCCTGTTGCCCTCAATTGGTTGATAGGGTCTCGCTTCGGCCTGCTGCACGGCATTTGCCTCGGCTTGGCGAACTGCCGAGATCAGTGGGACCTTGCCATCCTCGTCAAAGTACATCCCGATGATGGCGTTTACCTTGTGTGTTCGCGTGTCTTTAGAGAACTCCGCATTGAGTTCGAGGATGGGATCGCCGTGAGATTCTGGAATGTGCTCGAACATTTGGTCTACTCGTTTGTCTCGAATCGATTTATCCCGAAACTGAAAAATCGTCGCGATGTCTGGGGCTCCCGGCGGCAACCGGCTCGAAGCATCTCGTCGATGCTGCCCGACGGGGCCGTATCGAAGGCGATGACAAACTTCAGTTTAGTTCGAGGAGGCTGCAATAAATGCAGCAACAAATGCGCGTTCTTAATGCTCTGTGCAAGAATCTGTCATCTTGTCGAGAGCGAGGTGAAACCATGGAAATCGATGCAGCCGATCGAAGAATCTTGGCGGCGCTGCAGAAAAACGGTCGAGCAACTTACGACGAAATTGCTGAACTGGTCTCGCTGTCTTCTTCGACGGTTATGCGCCGAATCCGGCGCATGGAAGAGACGGGTGTGATTGCTGGATACCGCGTGGACATATCGGCACGCCACATCGGCCTGACGCTAGTTGCTTACATCAACGTTGGGGTTGACAAGCATGTGGGTGGAAAAATGGTCGCGTTGCGCGAGTTCCTCGCCGCCGTCGAGGTGTGGCCCGAGGTGATGATGTGCGTTGCTCTCTCGGGCGAGAGCGATTTTCTTCTCAAAGTGGCCGTTCGTGACATGGATCACTTCACGAGCTTCATTGCGGATAAGTTGATGTCTCACCCGAACGTTCGAGAAAGCAAATCCAGCTTCGTCATGAACATGATGAAAGAGGTCGAAGGTCTTCCTCTTTAGACGCGCGTGCGACAACGCGCTGCGGCCGGGATCGCCTGCTGCGCCTTCAAAAACTCCTCCGGAGAGGGTCTTCTACCACCTAGGATGAAGCGTCAGTCCTGCCGTAGCACGCAAAAGGGCGAGCAGCAGTGCGTCCTGATCGACGCCGGATATCAGTTTGTAGAGCTACCGTTCATGAATGGCTTGAGACATGCATATGCGGTGCGATGAAAAGGGGTCGCAATTCCGTGCTGCTCGCCAAGCCTGCTGATAGCACCGCAGATGCCGTCGAGCTCCAGTGGGCGTCCGGCAGAAAGATCGTGGTGCATAGACGCGTACATATCGCGTGGTAGGCCTGACAAGAGCGTCCAGACTTCCTTGTCATAGTCAGGTGGAAACTTCGCCCCGCACGCCCGCCCCACATCTATCGCCTCTTGAATCGACTGTCTTGCCAGCGGCGCTAGGTCGGGGTCGAAATAGATGCGACCGACCGGGCTGCGGGCCAAGCAGGTGAGGGCGGCATTCGTCGCAAGAGGGACAAATTTTCTCCACTGGGTAGTGACGATGTCGTCAGTACAGACGCCCTTGAACGGAGCGATTCTGTCAACGGCGTTGGCGGCGTCTTCGAGGGCTCTCAGTTGTTCATTCGCGCGGGCTCCCGTACCACCAAATTCGATGGAGGACATGTCGGAGTAGTACTCTATATGTCCAGCGGCGGCGAGTTTGGCGCCTACGTAGGCAAGTCCTCCGAAAACCGGAGCACCTCCCAATCCCTTACTCATTCGGAACTGGCCGTCAATCCCGTTTTGAAGACTGACGATCGCCTTGCTGCGTCGCAAGAGTGGAGCCCACTCTTCGGCGGATGACTGTGCGTCGTAGAGCTTTACCGCGGATAGCGCGACATCGAAGTTCGACTCGCCTTGCGAAGGATCTGTGAGCACCTGGTGTGGGGTGATGTCCCAGTTTCCCCGCGGGCCTCGTAACTTCAGACCTTCAGCTCGCAGTCGTTCCCCGGTTGAGGGCCGAACCGCGAAGCTCACACGGTGCTTATCTAAGGCGAAAAGCCCGCCCACGTAGCCACCAATGGCACCCGCTCCAATTATCAAAATATCCACATCAATTCCTTCAATTGATCGCGCTAACCAGGACCGCCGCCGCACCGTTATTGTGCAGCGAACTCCGGCTCCTCCGCGCCGAACACGGCCTTGCTTGCAACAAGCGCATCGATCGCCGAAGCGTCGACCCCCGCAGCTTTCAACACTTGAAATGTGTGCTGCCCGCAGTTCGGAGCCGCCTGATGAGGAGTCAGGTTGCTTTGCGCACTGTTCACGGGGAACCCGGGCATTCTGATCCAGCCGTGTTCGGGATGTCTCACGCCTGCGAGCATTCCGTTGGCGGAAATCTGCGGATGCAATGTGAGGTCCTCGTACGTTGAGACACGCGAGCAGAGGATGTCATTGTGTTGCAACAAAGGCAGCCACTCGTCAGTCGTTCGAAGCTTGAGGGCCGAGTTCAGCTCATCAACCATTGCTTGGCGGTTGGCAACGCGCAGGGGAGACGTCGAGAACCGCGGATCTGCGCTGACATGGGGAATCTCCAGAAGTGCGCACAGACGTGTCCAGCGGTCCGGCATGTAGGCGGCAATCATCACCCACCCGTCCTTGGTCTGGAACGCTTGGTTCGGTGCGGAGTAGGGAGCGGCGCTGCCAGCGCGCACCGGAGCCTTTCCGTCGGCGAGATAGCTGGTAATCGAGGACTGCTGTAACGCGAGTGCCGAGTTCAGGAGATTGACGTCTAGATGCTCGCCGCGGCCATCATGTGCTCGCTGGATGACCTTTGCTAGGATGGCCATGGAAGCGACATACCCCGTCATGACGTCAACAACAGGTGCCTGCACTTTGCAAGGCTCCGTGCCCTCTATCCCGATAAGGCTCATAAGACCAGAGTCGGCCTGTACGATGCCATCGACGCCGGCACGCTCTGCATAGGGGCCGATCTGGCCATAGGCCGAGATAGAGCAATAAATCAATCCAGAATTCGATTTGGAAAGTTGCTCATACCCGAGCCCAAGACGCGACATAACACCAGGGCGCATGCTTTCTACAACAATATCGGCATCCTCTATGAGCTTTCTCGCGACGCCTACACCGCCCTCCGTCTTGAGGTCGATGCAAACGCCGAGCTTGTTTCGATTAAATCCATGAAAGAGCGCGGCATCTTCCCCGATCCAGCCGGGTCCCAGGCTACGGCCAAGTTCACCGCCCGGGGACTCTACCTTCACGACCTGGGCTCCCATGTCTGCCATGAGCATGGTGCACGTAGGGCCGGCGCCTATCTGCGTGAAGTCGATTACTTTCAGACCTTCCAAAGCACTGCGAAGCATTATTTGTTCCTTGTTGTTCTCTTCACGAGATGGCCCGCATAAAGGCCCCTTGTGCGGTGGCGACCACCTTGTCGTTCTCGTCGAGAAGTTCTCCCGACGCGAAGTACATCGTGCGACCGGCCTTGGTTACCCGACCGATGGCGCGGACGCGGCCTTTTGAAACCTTGCTGAGATAGTTGATGGTTAGGCTCACCGTGACGGCATTCCCAAGAGCGTGTCCCGTGCTGGATCCGAGACCTGCATATCCGCACGCGGCATCGAGAAGCGTGGCTGTAACGCCTCCCTGTAGGCTGCGTTGCCGATTGAGATGTCGAGATTCAACCTCGACTTCAAATACGGCTCGCCCAGATTCAACGTCTGTCAGATAGATACCAAGGTAGTCCAGCAAAGGATTGTCGATGGCCTCGAGCATGTCTGTACTCTTGATCGGATTCATCTTGTGTTGCGTTCGACGCGGGCGCTGGTCGGGCTGCCGCGGACTGTTCGGTCTATCGTCCTTTGAATTCAGGGCGACGTTTTTCAGCGAACGCGGCTCGGCCTTCGTGACGGTCATCCGTATCTCTGAGCACACCCCAATAGAGTTCGGTAAGTTGCTGCGCATCCTTTTCGTTCAGATGCGCCGTTTGCCGAGCCAGCTTTTTGATTGCTTGAACCGCGAGTGGGGCGTTCTGCGAGATCGTTGTACCGAGAGCGAGCGCACGTTCGAGCAGCAGGTTCGGGTCGATCACTTCGGTCACCAATCCGATTCGGTGGGCCTCGGCAGCATTGATTCGTGCACCAGTGAGCGCCATCTGCATGGCATGGGCGCTAGGCACGGCTTTTAGAAGACGATGAACCCCGGAAACGCCCGGGATAGAACCCACTACCGCCTCTGGCAGACCAAAAGTTGCATTTGTCGCTGCGATCCGGAGGTCGCACTGCAATGCGAGCTCTAGTCCTCCACCCAAGCAATGCCCGTTCACAGCAGCAATGAGAGGTTTGTGGATGTGCAGATCGTTGAGATCCATCAAGCGGATGTACAGCCCCTTCTCGGTAGCGCGCGCCGGAGATCTAAAGATCGCTTCGGCATACGATGCAGCAGAGGCCTTTGCGCCTTTCAAGTCGGCGCCCGCGCAGAACGCCCGTTGACCTTCGCCAGTGACGATGGCAACTTGAAGATCATCTCTGTCGCGGAACGCTATCAGGTGCTCGCGAAGTTCCCACAAGGCTTGTATGCTGAGGGAATTCGCCACCTCTGGACGGCAGATCGTGAGAACCGCGACTCGTTCGCGAACTTCCAATAAAACATTGGAGCTTGTCATGGCTGGGTTTCTCAAACACTTGGCGAGGAAAGACTTCTTCCGCCGCAAACGTACAGCGTCTGACCGGTGACATAAGATGCAGCCGGATCAAGAAAAAAGAGGACTGCGTTGGCGATGTCATCAGCGGTTCCGATGCGCTTCACCGGTACGGAATCGTTCAATCTGGCCTGTACATCGGGCGTGAAGTTTCTGAACAGCGGTGTGTCCACAATGCCTGGCGCGATGGCGTTAACCGTCACGCCCTTGGATGCAAACTCGATCGCAAGAGAGCGCGTAAGGCTGATCACGCCGCCTTTGGCTGATGAGTAGTTCGCTTGCCCGAAGCCCCCCAACCAGGCTCGCGAGGATATGTTTACGATACGCCCTTGGCCTTGTTCCACCATGGACGGAAGGGCGGCCCGACAGCAAAGAAACTGCGACCGAAGATTGGTATTGACGACCAAATCCCAGTCCTCGTCGGTCATCTTCAGAAACCGTTTGTCCCTTACTGCACCGGCATTGTTGACCAAGTGGTCGATGTGGCCAGCTCTCTCCGAGATCTCCTTGAACGCGGACTCCACTGCTTGGCTGTCGGTCAGATCGACCGTGACTCCGAATGCAGCTGTTTGACCATCGTTAAGCTGCGATATCGCTTCATCGAGAGCGTGAGGATCGCGATCAAGCAAGGCAACGGTGGCGCCTTCCTGCTGGAGCCGCTTTGCGATGCCGAAGCCTATGCCGCGAGCGGCCCCGGTCACCACTGCTACATGGCCTGGTTTCAGTCGCTGCGTCAATCTCAAACTCCCAGAACGTGGACGGAAGAGGCTGCATGGTCTACGCCGGCAATGCCGCCACCCGTGCACTGCGTCAAACCAATTCGAGCATCGGTTGCCTGCCGACTGCCCGCGCGGGCCTGAAGGTGCCACATGACTTCGACCATTTGTGCGACACCGGTGGCTCCGAGGGGATGCCCCTTGGCGAGGAGACCACCGCTTGGATTCACAGGCACTCTCCCGCCGAGCTTCGTCGCACCCGACTTGAGAAGGCTGACAGCCTCGCCGGGAGACGCAAGCCCTAATGCCTCGTAGTAGAGAAGTTCCGCGATGGTGAACGCGTCGTGGAGCTCGACGACGTCTACGTCCTTCGGACCCAGGCCCGCTTGTTCATAGGCTTGGCGGGCAGCACGAGCCGTAATCTCGGCGTCTAGGATGTCGTCGTCAGCCTCTTCTCGAATCCCTGAGACGACAGTGGATGCCAGAATTCGGATCGGTTTGTGGTTTTTGCCTGGACGCGTACTCATCACGACCGCCGCTGCCCCGTCCACCTGGGACGGGCAGCACTGGAGCAGCGTCAGCGGATCCGCGATCATGCGGGAGGCCAATACTTCCTCAAGCGTTACTTCCGTGCGTTGCTGTGCATACTCGTTGCGGGACCCGTTACTTCGATTCTTCACTGCAATCTCGGCAAGATCCGCGGGAGACGCGCTACGCTCATGAAGAAAGCGGGTGCCTCTCATTGCATACACGGCGGGTAACACCATGCCGGATGTGGCGTAGAGATCTGTCTTGTGATCGTTGCGTTGCAGAGGGATCGTCCCGCCGCCTAGCGCTGTGAGCTGTTCGATCCCGAAGACAAGGACGGTGTCGTACTGCTGAGAAAGCAGTGCATGCCGTGCCAGATGGACCCCCGTGGCTCCGCTGGCGCATGCGTTCTCTACGTTGTAAACCGGGATGCCCTTGAGGCCCAGATCGCGAACGATCAGCTGACCAAGGATCATTCCGCCGAGCACGTTAGCGCAGTAGACGGCTTGAATCTGGTCCTTGGTGACTCCCGCGTCATCCAGGGCTTTCAAGATGGCTTGCTGCGCTAGCTCTGGTGCCATGACACCCGGGTGCCGGCCGAATGCGGTCATCGCACCGCCAATGATGTAGGTATCTTGCATGTGCTATCTCCTTCTGTGTCAGGCTGCAGGTGCCGCTTCGAAGACGTATCCAAACTTGTCGTCGCGTTTCGCGACGTACTTATCTCCAATCGCGGGTCTCACAGTTCCCTGCAGTCGTCCAAAAATACGCACGGGGCCAGGGAGATCGACGAAACCCAGCGCGTAAGGGGATTCGCCGCTCTTCTTACTCGGGTGAATGACTGTGAAGCTGTACACCGTTCCGACAGGAGCGATCGATACGGTCTCGTGAGTGGCTGCAAGCGGCGATGCGTCTGGAACCGCTGGGAAAACATACTCGCCGGTCGCTTTGTCGCGTGAGGCGAGCAGGGTTGGGTCGGGGCTAATGCTCCAAAGTGGATATGAGAGTTCCATCTGATTTTTCTCCTTGGCGGCGATTGCCTGGCAACGTGCCGGACAAGTCATGCGCAATTCTTGGCGTTCCAAGGAGTATGGACAATCGATATATTTCGAGTGACGCTTGAGAAGCGCTCAACTCAATAGCGGCCGCCCAAGCGCAGTTCCCCTCGAAGCATCGAATGCTCTTCCGACAACCGAAGATTTAAAAATGTGTTTGCCTAAGTGCAACGAAAATAGCTCGGATTCGCAAGAATCCGAGCTAATCCGACTTATAAGCTTCAATGAAGACGTTGCCGAGACGGCGACTCAATTCTCGTATTGGAGAAAGAAAGAATGGATCCGTCGTCGGCGACTAGGGCGTTCGACTCATCGAAAATGCTCGACGATTTCGATGTCATCCATCGTTCTGCGAGTGCCTTCGCTGGCATTGAAAGAATCAAAAGGATTCTCTTGCCGTCGATCCATCCCTGAAATGAGGCATTGGCTCCGCGCTCGAATTTCATGATCTTCTTGTCTTCAGGGCATAGCCGGTATAACCGGCATCTAGGAGCGCCGCGGACGCGTGGGAGGGGCCGTCGAGTGGCCTTCTTGTGTTGATGTCTGCTTCCTCAGGCGCTCTGTTTGATTGTCGAACCTTAGCGAAGGAAACCCGGGTCCTTCGCTAGCATCATGCGCATCATCGCGGCAAAAACCATTTGCGGCTCTTGCCCTTTGTCGTAGGCGGCTACCTTGTGCTGGGCGGCCGTGCGCTGAGCGGATTCCGTAGATGGCATATATAGGTTCTCCATTCCCCCCGCTTGTGCGGCAATCTGCATCTCACAAGCGCGCTGGAGATGATAGAGGTCCAGGAAGGCGTGTGCCAGAGTATTACCCGCAGCCAGAATCCCGTGATTGCGAAGAATCATCAGGCTCTTGTCGCCGAGATTTTCTTGCATCCGCACTCGCTCTTCGCGGTCGAGAGTGATGCCTTCGTAGTCGTGATAGGCGATACGCCCGGTGTAAAACATCGCGCCGATTGTTAGAGGGAGCAAGCCGCCTTTCTGGCACGAAACGGCTGCGGCCGCAGTGGTGTGAGTATGAGCAACTGCATTGAGATCGTGTCGAGCAGAATGAATTGCCGAATGAACTATGAATCCCGCGGGGTTGAATGTGTAGGGGGACTCACCAATGATCCGGCCTTCGATATCGATCTTCACGAGATTCGACGCAGTGACCTCGCGGTAGAGAAGTCCAAAGGGATTGATGAGAAAGTGATCCTCTGTATCCGGGACACGAACAGTAATGTGGTTGTAGATCAGCTCGTGCCAGCCATAGTGATCGAACAGCCGGTAGGCGCCCGCCAGTTCCTGGCGCGCTCGCCACTCCGCGGGAGCCATGCCGCGCGGCATCGGATATCCGGTGACATCGTTGAACATCTCAAACATATTTCATATCTCCTAAAAAGTTTCGCTCAGACTGCAGCTCACCGAGGCCGCTAGGCTGGTGACAAGATTTCGTGGGGGTACCGAGTCGGCTTGTCGTCCCCTGAACGAGCACTGCTCGCACATAGTTCCTAGTGTTGGTTTCGGCAACTCCAATGACAAGCGAGAAATTCGTCCTAGATGCTTGACTTAAAGTCAATCGAATAAGGGTCACCTCGGTTGACATTCGGGTTTTTCACCATCCCCCCCGATACTTAGTCGGAGAATCCGACCGCCGTGAAATATTCTTCAATCGGCAGTCGAGGAGTCACCATCTGATTGACTGGACTGTCCTCATCGGCGCGTCCCAGTGACATACCGCACACCAATATCTCCGATTGGGGGATGGACAGATGATCGCGAACAACCTGGTGGTAGCGGGCAAATGCTTGCTGGGGACATGTTGATAAGCCAACATCCACTGCAGCTAGCATCACGCTCTGCAAATAGATTCCAAGATCTATCCAAGCTGCCAACCCATCAAGTTCACGATCGAGTGTAAAAAATAAGCCGACAGGTGCGTCGAAGAACTCGTAGTTCCGACCGTACTGCTTTTGCATTCCAGCTTTGTCGCCCTTGGGGATGTCGAGAACCGAGTAAAGAGTTCTTCCTATCTCACGTCGACGCGCCAAATAGGGCTCCTGCCAGGCCGCTGGGTAGTAGTTGTACTCCTCGGTGCATCCGGCGTCCGGCCGCTTATGTGCTGCTAGTAAGGCGTTGCTTAGCACTCGGCGTTTCTCCCCGGCAACCGCATAGACCCGCCAGGGTTGGGTATTCGATGCGCTAGGGCTTCTAGCCGCGGCAGCGAGAATCGAGGCCAGAAGTTCATACCCAACTGGATCGGGCAGGAACGCGCGAATGCTGCGACGCTTGTGGAGCGCCTCAAACACCGTCATTGCCTATCGCTTTCTCAAAGTTTTATGATCACGGACTTCTGCTGCGTGTAGTGCGTGAGTGCGTCCATTCCTTGCTCCCGGCCATAGCCGCTGAGCTTATAGCCGCCGCAGGGATTCTGCACGAAACCTCCGCCGTACTCATTGACCACGATCCGTCCGGCTTCTAGCTTGGCTGCGACCCGATGAACGCGCCCGATATCGCGGCTCCAGATTCCGGCTGCGAGACCAAAGGGAGAGTCATTGGCGATCCGAACGGCATCAGCTTCATCCTTGAACGGAATGACACACAGAACCGGTCCGAAGACCTCCTCGGAGGCGAGGAGCATATCGTTTGTGACGCCGGTATAGACCGTCGGTTCGATAAACCATCCATCTTTCAGGCGTTCCTGCGTTGGAAGATGGCCCCCAATCACCGGCGTCATTCCTGCATCCTTCGCGAGCGTGAAGTAGCTGAGGATCTTTTCGTACTGAGCTTGCGTAGTAATTGGCCCGGCGGCCGCATCGTATTCCGGGCCAATCTTTAGATTTGAGACCGCTGAAATCAGCCTTTCGACGAAAGCGTCGTGGATGCTTTCCTGAACGAGCAGACGCGTTCCAGCAGCGCACCACTGGCCGCTGTTCCAGGTGAACGCTCGAACTGACCCAGGTACAGCTGCTTCGAGGTCTGCATCGGCGAAAACGATGTTTGCGGATTTACCACCGAGCTCGAGAGTGAGTGGAAGAATGCGATCCGCCGCCAGCTTACCGAGCTCCTGCCCGGCACGGACACTTCCAGTGAAGGAGATCTTTCGAATTCGCTGATCGTCGACCATGGCCGGACCGACGACAGATCCCTGCCCCACGATGACATTGAAAACCCCGGCAGGCAGTCCCGCCTCCTCAACAGCGAGGCGGGCGATTTCGACCAACGAGGCGGAGGTGTGTTCCGAGGGCTTCGCCAATACCGTATTGCCCGTTGCCAATGCCGGGGCAATGGCACGCGCTGCTTGGTGTAAAGGTGCGTTCCAGGGAAGGATGACGCCTACGACGCCCAGCGGCTCGCGCAGTACATACGAATGGTACGCAGGGCCGACGTTGACTATCTCTCCGTCCATGGCGTTGGCAAGACCACCGTAGTACTCAAAGAACTGAGCTACTAGGTCAATAAGTACCGGCATCTCATGACCCGGCTTTCCAGTCTCAAGCGACTCGATGTCGCCAATCTTCTTCCCATGAGATCGAATGACCCGTGCGAGCTCGACGAGCAATCGTCCCCTTTGCGTTGGACGTAAGGTTTTCCAAGCCTCTAGTGCGGATTCACACGATCCGCAGGCCCGCTGCACATCAGCGGGTTCGCTGCGGGCCACGTCTGAGATCTTTGTTTTCGTACGAGGATCCATCTTGGAAGAGTACCGGCCACCAGACGGCTCAACGGTCCTTCCGTGGATGTAGCTCAGGGTGCGATAGTGATTCATATCTCTCTTTGTGCTTGTGTATTTGGATTGAGGCGTTTCGACACGCGCTCGGTGACGGTCTCGCCTCACTTCAAGTTGAGTTTTGACGACTTGGCTAGAGTCCAATCGGCTTCACCGGATTGATCGTTGGACGTACACCTCGCCGAGTTACGACAGACTGAACGATTGCGATGAATTCACCCATTACCCCTCTTCTAAAGGTGATGACGCAAACAATGAAGATGACGCCAGTGACCGTCGTGACAGATTCACTCAGCGAGTTAAACCAAGGGATGCCTGTCATGCCTGAGAGCCAGACGCCGAGCTCCCCCAACTTGTTCTCGATGGCTACGATGGCTGCTGCACCTACGATCGGGCCCGAGAGCGTTCCCAACCCACCGACGAGGGTCATCAGAACAACCTGACCGGACGTCGTCCAATGGACATCGCTCAAGGTGGCAAAGCCCAGCACCAATGTCTTGAGGGCGCCGGCCATGCCTGCAAGCCCTGCTGATAGAACGAACGCCAACAGCTTGAATTTCCGGGTGTCGTAGCCCAGCGAGACCGCGCGAGATTCGTTTTGCTTGATACCTTTAAGTATCTGCCCGAAAGGCGAGTGAACGATTCGCCAGATGAGCGCAAATGCTGCGATAACCAGGGCCAGCGAGACGTAGTACATCGTCACATCGTTCGACAGGTCGAGAAGCCCCAAGAGGTGGCCTCTCGGTACGCCCTGCAGACCGTCTTCCCCACCAGTGAATGGCGACTGCAAGGCGATGAAGAACACCATCTGAGCCAAAGCCAGCGTGATCATCGCGAAGTAGATGCCCTGGCGTCGAATCGCGACAATGCCAAAGAGCCAGCCAAGGGCGGCGCCGACTGCCACCCCACAGAGCAAGCCCAGTTCGGGGGACAAGCCAAGAACTTTGACCAGGTAGCCAGTGGTGTAGGCTGCACTTCCGAAGAATGCGGCATGGCCGAAAGAGAGAATTCCTGTAAAGCCCAGAAGTAGATTGAAAGACGCCGCGAACAATGCGAAACACATCAGTTTCATCGCAAACACAGGATAAACGCCGAGCGATGGGGCGCAGAGCAGCCCAACAAGCAGAAGTGCGTATCCGAAGAGAGAGAGTCTGGCAAACATCTTAGTTATCCTTGCCGAACAGACCTGAAGGTCGCATTGCTAGCACCATGATCATTAGAACGAAAACAACCGTGGAGGACGCCTGCGGATAGACCACCTTGGCGAGGCCTTCAACCAATCCGAGGCCGAGTCCTGTGACGATGGAACCAAGAATTGAGCCCATGCCACCGATCACCACTACCGCGAAGACCGTGATGATCAGGTTCTGCCCCATCAGAGGGGAAACCTGCATCACAGGGGCTGCAAGGACGCCTGCGAACGCAGCTAGCGCGACGCCCGCGGCATACGTCAAGGTGACCATAAGCGAGACATTGACACCGAAAGCCTCAACAAGTTTTGCGTTCTCCGTGCCCGCCCGCAGGTACGCACCGAGTTTGGTCTTCTCGATCACGTACCAAGTGCAGAAACAGATCATCAGAGACGCAACTACAACCCATGCACGGTAGTTCGGCAGAATCATGAAGCCGAGATTGGTTGCACTTCTTAAGGCGTCGGGAGCATCGTACGGAAGACCGGAAACGCCAAAGTTAGATCGAAGCACACCCTCGATGACCAAAGTCAAGCCTAACGTTAGCAAGAACCCGTAAAGGTGGTCCAGTCCATAGACCCAGCGGAGCAGTAGCCGTTCGATAAAGATGCCGATGCCCGCGGCCAAGAGAGGTGCGATCAGAAGCATCGCCCAGTAATTCACACCAAAGTAGTTGGCTCCGATCCAGGCGAAGATCGCGCCAAGCATAAAGAACGCGCCATGTGCAAAGTTAATGACATTGAGGAGTCCAAAGATCACGGCTAGGCCCAAACTAAGGATGGCGTAGAAGGAGCCATTCACTAGGCCCAGCAGTAGCTGGCTCAGCACTGCGGCTGGAGATATTTCAAGAAGGGACATAGTGTTAGGGCCGGTTAATCAAACGCCGAGCAGCTCATTGAGGACCGGCATCTTTTTCTCCAGCTGAGCAGCCGCGAAGGATTCGACGATATTTCCGTGCTCCATTACGTAAAAGCGATCGGCAAGCGGCGCGGCAAAGCGGAAGTTCTGCTCCACCATGACTACGGTATAGCCTTTGTCGCGAAGCTGTTTCACCATACGAGCGAGCGCTTGAACGATCACGGGCGCAAGGCCTTCTGAGATCTCATCAAGCAGAAGGAGGTTGGCGCCGGTGCGAAGAATGCGGGCAACGGCAAGCATCTGTTGCTCGCCTCCCGAAAGGCGGGTTCCTTGGCTGTTGCGCCGCTCGGAAAGATTTGGAAACATGGCGTAGATCTCCTCGACCGTCATGCCGCCCGAAGAACTCTTAAGGGCCGGCGGCAACAGCAGGTTCTCTTGCGCGCTGAGACTGGAGAAGATTCCTCGCTCTTCAGGGCAATAGCCGATTCCAAGATGTGCGATGCGATGGGTTGCCATGCCCAAGGTCTCGATACCATTGATCTTGATGCTTCCCGTGCGAGTGCCGGTGAGGCCCATAATCGCTCGCATGGTGCTCGTTCGGCCAGCACCATTTCTCCCCAGCAAGGTAACTACTTCTCCGCGCTGCACGACCATGTCGACGCCATGAAGAACGTGGGATTCGCCGTACCACGCGTGCAGTCCTTTGATCTCGAGTGCTGCCACCGTCATCAGTGCGCTCCTCGTAGCGGCTCGTCCGCGCTGCCCATGTACGCCTCGATGACACGAGGATCCTTAGATACCGATGCATAGGGTCCTTCGGCGAGCACCGCTCCCCGCTGTAGCACCGTGATTGTGTCGGCAATGGTGGACACAACACTCATGTTGTGTTCCACCATCAGAATGGTGCGTCCATGCGACACGCGTTTGATCAGTTCGGCAACCCGGTGAACGTCTTCGTGCCCCATGCCCTGCGTAGGCTCGTCGAGCAGCATTAGTTCCGGATCCATAGCCAATGTCGTGGCAATTTCAAGTGCGCGTTTTCGTCCATAGGGCAAATTGACGGTGAGTTCGTCCGCAAGCTGTTCCAGGTCAACCTCAGCAAGTAGTGCAACGGCTCGATCATTCAGTGAACTCAGTGATTTCTCGGTTCGCCAGAAATGAAAAGATGTGCCAAGCGATCGTTGTAGACCCAAGCGAACATTCTCTAAAAGAGTTAGATGCGGAAAAACGGCAGATATCTGGAACGAGCGGATCACGCCACGGCGCGCAACCTGTACGGGGCGCTCCTTAGTAATATCCCTACCATTGAACAGAATGGACCCCGACGTGGGTTCGAGGAACTTCGTAAGAAGGTTGAAGCAAGTGGTTTTGCCGGCGCCATTCGGTCCAATCAGCGCATGGATAGAACCACGCGTCACTGACAGGTCCACCTTGCTGACGGCGGTAAAACCGCGAAACTCCTTGGTGAGTTGACGCGTTTCCAAGATGGAAGACATATAGAGAGATGAGGTGTCTGACGCGGCGAACAAGCCACCGCGCCATATCGGACTGGAGGTGGATGTCTCAGGTACTGGGAAGAAGGCTGCATGCCCCCTTCTTTGTGGGCGCGAATGCTTCTTCGCCTGGGATGGTCGCTACGATCTTGTAGTAGTCCCAGGGCCGTTTCGACTCGGCGCGTGTTTTGACCTGCATCAAGTACATGTCATGGACCATGGCGCCATCGGCTCGGATATAGCCTTTAACGAACATGTCATCGATCTTGTCCCGCTTCAAAGCAGCCATAACCTTGTCGGAGTCCGTGCTGCCGGCGGCCTGGACGGCCTTGAGGTAGGTCAGAGTCGCTGAGTACTCGCCCGCTTGGAAGGTGGTCGGCATCTTCTTGTTCCGTTCGAAGAAGCGCGTGGCGAACGCACGACTTTTCTCGTTCTGATCCCAGTACCAACCATCGGTGACGTACATGCCCCCCGTTGTGTCGAGACCTAAACCGTGGACGTCACTGATTAGCGCCATAAGACCCGCCACTTGCATCTTGCCCGTGACGCCGAACTCCTTAGCGGTCTTGATCGTATTAATCAAGTCGTTGCCCGCGTTTGCGATACCCAAAACGGTCGCTCCAGACGACTGCGCTTGCAGAAGGTACGAGGAGAAATCGCTCGCATTCAACGGATGACGAGCGCTGCCAGCAACGGCCCCGCCGCCGGCCTGAACGACATCGGCGCTAGCCTTCTCGAGCGAGTGGCCGAATGCGTAGTCGGCAGTGACGAAGTACCACTTCTTTCCGCCGTTCTTGAGAAGTGCGCCGACAGTGCCCCGTGCTTGTGCAGATGTGCTGTACGTGTAGCGCACGAGATAGGGCTGGCATGCTTCTTCAGTCAGGCTATCCGCTCCGGCATTTACACTAATGAATACCTTCTTTTTCTCTTTAGAGACGGTACTGATAGCGAGCGAAACAGAGGAATTGACACCTGCTAATACAACGTCGACCTTATCCTGATCCCACCATTGCCTCGCCTTGTTTGCGGCAATGTCGGCCTTGTTTTGATGGTCCGTCGACAGCAGTTCGATGGGCTTTCCAAGTACCTTTCCGCCGAAGTCGGCAATAGCCATCTTGACCGCGTCGAGACCGCCGGGACCATCGGCATCAGAATAAGGACCGGACAAATCCGTGAGGAATCCGATCTTTATACGATCTGCCGTACCCTGGGAGAGTGCGAGAGGACTGAAGAAAGCACTCATCGCCATAAAGGCGGCGGGAATTGCACTTCGATGCATGGTATGTCTCCGTAATTTCATTTGGCTTGAGCCAAATGGCGTTCAGCAAACGCGGTGATGGCCGCAGTCATTGCTCGTTCCTTCGGTGTAACCCGCGATGACGAGCGGGCAGATTTTGGATATCTGCCTTTATGCTTACAACGGAGATTTGTGGCGTGTCGCTTGCGAAAATCTCAAGCATTGGACAGCACGCCGGGGCGCATGCGCGGCCGCTATGGCGGATAGAGCCTGCTACAAAAAAATGGGGGACGAAAGAGATGTCTGAATCTGACTCGTCGCCAGCTGGGCTCGAGAGCAGAAAACGGCACGCCGTCGGGACGTTGTGTTTCCTCGTCCTCGTCCTCGCGGTCGCTCCGACCGATTAAGTATTAAAAGACGTCAGAAGCGGTTGGGTCGGCGGAAATACTCAGTTGAGCGAAAAGCCAGCGTCGGAACATGTGCATGTTTCGGTTTTCCTCTCGATGGGACGGTGTCAACAGGTAGTAGGTGAAATCGCCCATGTCCACGGTTCTGTCTAGTAGAGCAATAAGTTGACCTGTACGCAGATCGTCCTCGACGAGAAAAAGCTGCGCCATTGCGATGCCTTGTCCTTGAATGGCGGCTACATATGACATCGCCGAACTCTGGAAGACGGTGCCTGCGCGAGGGTCAATCTTTGCGTCTCCTCCGTGCGCCTTGAGCCAGTGGGCCCAGTCGTCGGGCCGGGCAATCGAATGGAGCAATTTGTAGCCGGCCAGCTCGGGGACGGTCAAAAGCCCCTGCATGCCGACAAGTCGAGGGCTAGCCACTGGGACCAGGATGTTGTCCACCAGGCGACTCGCCGTCGCACCTGGCCAACGCCCGCTCCCCAATCGAATGGCACCGTCGATGTCCTCCCTCCGAAAATCGACTTCCTCGAGCGACGTGGTCAGTAAAACTTCAATCGATGGGTGGGACGCGTGGAAATCATTCAAACGTGGAATGAGCCAGCGCATTGCGAATGTCGTGTAGGCCCGGATTTTTAGTTGCTGGCGACGATTGCGATCGCGGTATCCGGAGGTAGCTTCTCTAATGATGTCGAAGGCCCTGCTCGACGCGATGTAAAGACTTTCGCCCTCTCGAGTCAAAGATACTTGACGATGCCCGCGAACGAAAAGCTGCTGCCCTAGATCGTCTTCAAGCGCCTTTACTTGGCGGCTGACTGCGCCGGGGGTCACGTTTAGTTCCGAAGCCGCGCTCGTGATGCTTAACAACCGCGCTGTCGCCTCGAAGGCTCTTATCGCGTTAAGAGGAGGGAGTCTGTCCATGCTGAAGCCTAGCATTCGCTAATACACATACGCGGCCGAATCGTTCGCGGGTTTACCCTTGGTCCAGAGCCTTGCCATCGCTAGGGCACCTATAAATCAGGAAAACTCAAGTCAACCTGCAATTTTTTCGATTGTCGTTAAAGGGTGACTGGGTACGATCGAAGTGCGGCAAGCTTTTCCCAGGCTTCAGTTGGTTGGCTCTTTATTGGACGATAAAAATGACTGCGCAAAATATCGGAAAAATTGCAATTGTTACTGGCGGTGGAAGCGGCTTTGGAGCCGCGATCGCACGAAGCCTTTATGACGATGGTGCTAGTGTCATCGTGTTCGACCTCAATGCGCAGGCTGCGGAGAAAGTCGTAGCGAATTTTGGCGAACGTGGACTCGCCGTTCAAGTAGATGTTTCTTCCACTGAAGATATGAAGAGCGCCTTCCAAGCAGTCGGAAAAGCGTTTGGCGGCTTGGATATTCTCGTCAACAACGCAGGAACCACACATGCTCCCGCCCAAGCGGACGAGGTGAGTGAGGAGGCGTTTGATCGACTGTTTGCTGTGAATGTCAAGTCGGTTTTCAACGGCGTTAAATTTGCGGTCCCCCCGATGCGCGCGCGTGGTGGCGGCGTGATCTTGAACGTGGGTTCCGTCGGCGCGCTCAGGCCTCGTCCGGGCCTGGTCTGGTACGGCGCGAGCAAAGGTGCTGTCGCAAACATGAGTCGTGGATTAGCTGTGGAATTGGCGCAGTACAACATCCGCGTAAATCATATCGCGCCCTCCGTCGGCGCCACTCCACTGCTGAGTTCGTTTGTGTCGGGCGACGTGGAGACCGGCGTCAAGCGTATGGTCGACACCATACCGCTGGGACGACTTTGCACACCTGAGGACGTCGCTAACGCAGTGGTATTTCTATCCTCTCCAGCCTCCTCGTACATCACTGGAATTGATTTTTGTGTAGATGGCGGCCGAAATATCTGACGTGCGATTATTTACGTCAAAAAATATGGAGAAAAGAAAAATGAAAGTTAATGCGGCCTTGGCGTTTGGCGCCGTGCTGTCCGTGGTGTATATCGCGCCAGTAATGGCTCAAGAAAAGGTGTCCGGTGGCGCGGTAAAGATTGGCGTGCTTACGGATATGACGTCTATCTATTCAGACTTTTCCGGCAAAGGATCGGTTGAGTCGGTGAAGATGGCGATCGAGGATCATGGTGGCAAGGTACTCGGCCGACCCATCGAAGTCGTATCAGCCGACCACCAGAACAAGGCCGATATCGCCGCGACCAAAGCTCGTGAGTGGTTCGACACGGGGGGCGTGGACATGGTGATGAACTTGGTGTCTTCGGGCACGGCCAGAGCAGTCTCCGAGGTGGGAAAGCAGAAAGAGAAGCTGGTCTTCGTGACGGCTGCGTACACGTCGAGCCTAACAAACGAAGCTTGCGCCCCATACACGATCCACTATCAGATCGATACTAACGCGTTGACGAACACGCCGAAGGCGTTGGTAAAGAGTCCTGACGACACGTGGTTTTTCATCACGGCGGATTACGTCTTCGGTCAAACGATGCAGAACGACGCGACACGAGCAATCAACTCGGGAGGCGGCAAGGTTCTCGGCTCGGTCAAACATCCCCTTAATGCTCAAGATTTTTCTTCCTTTGTCTTGCAGGCGCAGGCGTCGAAGGCTAGGTTTATCGGTCTGGCGAATGCGGGCGGCGACACTATCGCTGCGATCAAGAGTGCTTCCGACTTTGGTCTCACCAAGAATGGGAATCAGAAGCTTGTAGCCATGGCATTCATGCTGAATGACATCCATGCGCTTGGCCTTCCTGTGGCTCAGGGAATCTATACAACCGCGAGCTACTATTGGGACCGAGACGAGAAAAGCCGTGATTGGGCGGAGCGCTATTACAAAAGAATGGGAAAGATGCCGTCTGAAGTCCAAGCGGCTGACTATTCTGCTGCAACAAACTACCTCAAAGCGGTCGAAGCGGCAGGTACAGATCAGACTGCAGCTGTCGCGGCAAAGCTCAAAAATATGACCATCAATGACTTTTACGCCCAAGACGCAAAAATTCGGGCAGATGGTCGGTTGATGAAGGATGTTTACTTGGTCCGAGTAAAGAAGCCGAGTGAGTCAAAACGTGCGTGGGACTATCTTGAGGTGCAGGCAACTATTCCTGCAAACCAAGCCTTCCTGCCCGCTGATCAAAGCGTCTGTAGCCTCCTGAAATAGAACAATTTCCGCTCTAGTAACATGATTTTTGGGCGAGTCGATCGAGTTAATTATTAGTATGCTGTTTGAGACGTTTAAGCTAGGGGAGTTTCTGCTCCGAAACAGGATGGTGTTTGCACCGTGTACCCGGTGTAGAGCAGATGCTGAAGGCGTTCCGCTGGAGCTGGTCAAGCATTACTACGCGCAGCGAGCTTCCGCTGGTCTCGTTGTCAGCGAAGGGATTGTCGTTTCTCCTGAAGCACGGGGTTTCGCATTTACCCCCGGCCTCTATTCTTCGCGTCAAGTTGAAGCTTGGCGCGCAATTACCGACAAAGTGCATGCGAGCGGAGGGGTGATATTTGCGCAGTTGTGGCATACCGGTCGTATCTCGCATCGCTTGCTTCAGCCCGATGGTCGACTTCCTGGCGCTCCGTCGCCGATCGCCCCGGATACGCAGGGCCGCAGTGCTCACACTTACGAGGGCCTTCTTCCCTTTGAGACGCCCCGCGCGCTTTCAGTAACAGAGATCGAGCAAATAATTGGTGCATTTGTGAATGCCACACGGGCTGCCCGTGAGGCCGGCTTCGACGGCGTCGAAGTGCACTCCGCCAACGGATACCTTCTTGATCAGTTCCTGCGTGCATGTAGCAATCATCGAGACGATTCATATGGTGGAAGCCTTGCGAATCGTTGCAGGCTGACTATCGAAGTCGTCCGAGCCGTAGTTGCGGAATGGGATTCCAGTCGCGTGGGTGTGCGAATTTCTCCAACCAACTTCGTCAACGGCGTGCGGGATGAGGTGCCGGGGGAAACATTTTTCAATCTGGCACGCGCATTGAGTGAAGCGAAGGTCGCATATCTGCATGTAGTCGAGGGTGACTCACGGCTAAAGAGAGGCGAGGGACAGCCCTTTGACTATGCTGAGTTGCGGAAACTTTTCGCCGGAAGTTACATAGCGAACAACGGATACGAGAAAAAAACCGCTGCCGATGCCATAGCTGAGGGTGCTGCGGATCTCGTATCTTTCGGGCGCCTGTTCATCGCAAATCCCGATCTTGTCGAGAGATTTGCTGCTGATGCCCCGATGAATACCCCGGACGTCACAACGTTCTACGCCCAAGGTGAGAAGGGGTACACGGACTACCCAGCTGCCTTTGCTTCATGAGGGGTGTTTCGACGGGCGGACGGGTGAGGCGGCAGATGAGCGCGCACATGGCGCCTACTGTCTAGCGCGGGGCGTCGTTCAGCGTGCTTCAAATGAGTACGCGCGTTGATAGAACTCACTTTATCTCGTCCGTTCGGATGCGGCGAATACGTGCTCGCAACGGAAGGGCGGGTGAGATTGTGAACCCCTTTGGGCTTTAGAGCTATGTGTGATCGAAGCCCGTCGCCGTCGCTTGCCCAGGCTGTTAATTGCAACTTAATAGGCCGTCGTGCTATCGGTGCCTTGGGCTGCAAAAAGATTCGTCAGAGAGCGAGAAAAGCCGTTTCCTCGTGGCGTAGATGGAAGTGAGAAAAAATTCCTCACGTTGCTACCAGATCCGACTTGTGAAGTCTCATGAAATTTACTAAGTTGTGGATAAATTGCCTCGAAGATCGGTCTGGGCAATATTCGAGGATACCGCGCTACGATTTAAGATAAGTATGTCACGCGTCGAGTTGGGACACGCTGTGTGATGAGCTCCGTATAACGATAGTACGTTGTTCTGCGTTGCGGTACAGTTCTCAAATGAACGAAGATCGCAATTTGATCGTAGCCCTGGAGCGCGGGCTGCAGGTGCTCGAATGCTTTGCATCGCGGCGTACATCTCTCGGTTTAGGAGAGATCTCTACGAAGACGAAGTTGGCCAAAGCTACAGTCGCGCGCATTACCTACACGCTGAGCAAGCTAGGCTACATGCACCAAAATGTCGACCGAAGCTATTCGTTGTCTCCCGCAGTTCTGGCTTTGGGTCATCCTGTCCTCGCAAGCATGCCAATTCGACAAATCGCGCAGCCCCTGATGCGGAATTTGGCTGCAGAGATCAAGGGCACCGTATCGTTGGGCGTGCTGGACCGGACCCGTATCGTCTATGTCGAGACTTGTCGGAGTAGTCCAAATCCGGAGCATCTTCCGGATATTGGCCTCATATGGCCAATTCTCGAGAGTGCAATCGGTCGCGCTACTTTGGCGGCCATGAGCGCCACGGAGCGTACTCGCTTGATCAATAAGATTCGCGTGAACGACCCGGAGCGATGGGACAGGCAGAAAGCGAACATTGATGCGGCCCTCATCGACTATGAGCAGCACGGCTATTGTGTGTCGCTGCAGGAAATCCGACCCGGCTACCTTGGTGCCGCAGTCGCATTGTCTGAGCCGATCGGACAACACCGGCTAACATTCAATTGCTCCATCCCCGCGTTTGACCCGACGGGCGAGGCGTTACGACGCGACGTCGCTCCCAAGTTGGTAAACCTTGTCCACCAGGTTCGTGGTCTACTTAGCCAGCAGGAGCAAATTGAGCGTTTTGTTGGGCAAACGGGATGGCCTTTGCGCTAGAAAAGTTTCTCAGCGACTGGTCTTAGGTATTGCCTGCAGATATCTCGAGTGCACGACTAGATGATGCCTGCTGCGCGCAATCGCTCAAGGTGAATGGATGTGATTCCCAGCTCACTGTATACCGTCGCATTGTGCTCTCCAAGCGACGGACCGCTACGTGGGGCCTGAGGAGAGTAGCCTTGGAATCGAGGCACCACACATGGTGCTGGAACGCTACCCAACTCGGGATCAGCAAGACGAATAATGGCGTTTCGCGCTTGAAGATGCGGGTCGGAGAGCACGTCAGAGATATCGTTCACTTTGCTGAACGGGACCTCATGCCTTCGTAAAACTTCGGTGAGCAATGCTAGGCTCATAGATTCGCACCAAGCCTCAACAAGTTTGTCTAGCGTGTGGACATTCGCGAGCCGCTCGTTCGAGTCTGAGAATCTTTCGTCAGCCAACAGGTCAGATCTGTCCATTGCTTGGCACAGCCTTCGAAAAATGGGCTGTGATGTACCAACTAACGTTATCCATTGGCCATCCTGTGATCGATAGACATTCGATGGAGCTGTATAGGTCGCGCGCGATCCCGAGCGTTGACGAATCGTTCCTAGTTGTTCAAACTCAACGGGCAGTGGGTCCAGTAGCCGCAGAAGCGCTTCAGTGGCTGAAAGATCGATCACGCGTCCGGGTAACTCACTGCTGCCGCGCCGCTCTGCCATGGCGCTTGCTATTGAGAATGCACCAAATACCCCTGCAACCACATCCCCAAGAGAGTAGTTCATATGTTGGGGTGGCGCATTGGGAGTGCCAGTGAGATTTGCCCAGCCACTCATGGCCTCAAAGATCCGCGCGAAGCCTGGCCGTTGCGAATAGGGTCCTGTTTGACCGAATCCGGTGAGCCTCAGAATGCAAAGGGATGGATTCGCCCTATGAAGAGTCTCCATGTCGAGATTCCATCGTTCGAGGGTTCCGACCCGAAAATTCTCCACCAGCACATCAAAATTTTTGATGAGCTCGAGAAAGATCTGCCGACCTTCTTCCTTCCGAACATCTAGCGTGATCCCGCGCTTCCCTCGATTTGTGACCTTCCAATGAAGTGCATGCTTCCCTTTGGTCGGCGATAGAGATCGCAAGGTGTCGCTACCATCTGGAAGTTCAAGCTTTACTACATCGGCGCCGAGGTCTGCGCAAAGCGTCGCTGCCATTGGAGCCGCAAGGACCGTGGCCATGTCCAAGATGCGGATGCCATGCAAGGGCCCATTCGAAACGCTAGTTGCTGTCACACCGAATCTCGCAGTTGGACGCGGCAAATGTATAGCGCTGACGAAATCATCGTTTGCACCTTTTCACCGCGTTGGTTGATGACATTACGCTCAAACTCGACGATGCCCCGTTTCCCATCGGAGGTAAGCCGCTTCTTGAGAGGAATGATCTGAACGTGAATCGTGTCGCCATGTTTCACGGGGATTAGGATGCTCCATTTTTCCATCCCCAGCATGGCAACGACCGTGCCATCGTTGATCCCGCTCTGGCACTGTAACCCCGTGGCGATTGCTAATATCAAAGGGCCGTGCGCGATGACCTCACCGTAAGGTTGGGACTTACAGAATTCCCAATCTGCGTGCGGAGCGTTGTAGTCACCCGAAAGCCCGCAGAACGCCGTGATGTCCGCATGGGTTACTGTCCGGCGTGGAGTAAGGTAACTGCGACCGATCTCGAAGTCCTCGAAATAAAGGCCTCTGGGTTGCGCTA
Source organism: Variovorax sp. GW821-FHT10D07 (assembly GCF_059415325.1). Taxonomy (NCBI): domain Bacteria; kingdom Pseudomonadati; phylum Pseudomonadota; class Betaproteobacteria; order Burkholderiales; family Comamonadaceae; genus Variovorax; species Variovorax sp. GW821-FHT10D07. The sequence goes on from NZ_JBWKMZ010000013.1 coordinate 25,999, forward strand.
CTTGTGTACTCATTGTCAAGGTATCGTTGCGTAGCATCACTACTCACCTTTGATGCCAGCGCGTGAGATAACCTCCGCATACTTGCGGACATCAGCTTGCAACACGGCCTGTGACGCCTCCAGGTCTCGGGGAGGCTCGGGGTCAAGTCCCGCAAAGCGTAGCTTTTCTTGTACTTCGGGCTCCGTCAAGATGCGAGAAATGGCGGCGTTAATTTTTTGCGCGATGTCTCTTGGTGTGTGGGAAGAAACAACAAGTCCATAGTGCGGGACGGCGTTGGCTTCCGGATAGCCAGCTTCGGCGATCGTGGGTACCTCCGGTAGTTCCTTAAGTCGTCTCTCACCTACAACGGCCAATGCCCGTAGCCGTCCCGATTGGATCTGGGGAATAGCCAATCCCGGAGAGAGCAAGGTTACCGAGAGATCGCCGCGAATTAAATCAAGGACGGTTGGCGGCTGACCCTTATACGGCACACTTGTAAGGTCGATGCCGGCCGCGAGCTTGAAAAGCTCTGTGTTGAGATGCATTGAGGAACCGATCGCCGGGTTTCCGTAGTTGAGCTTTCCCGGTGCAGCCTTGGCAGCAGCCACGAATTCCGCAAGCGTTTTACTGCTGCTACTGGCCGGAACTGTAATGAGGCTTGGCGCGGTGGCGACTATCCCAACGGCGGTAAAGTCCTTGACCGTGTTCCACACACCGGGGTAGAGCGAGGGATTTGCCGACAGAGAGGGCGATGCCATGAGCCAAGTCTGACCGTCGGCAGGCGCGCGGAGCACAGCGAGTGTGGCGATGTTGCTGTTGCCGCCGGGGCGTGATTCCACTATCACCGGTTGACCAAGGATCGCCGTCACGCGATCGCCCACTACTCGTGAAAGCACATCTCCCACACCGCCTGGAGCGTATGGGACCAAAACCTTGATGGGCTGGCTCGGGAAATTTTTTGCGCCCTGGGCCAGTAGCGGAAGAGGACTCAGTGCTGACGCTACCAGCAGCAAAGTGAATAGAGCGCGTTTCATGTTGTCTCGTCCTTCTAGTTTGAAAAAATTCGAATAGTCCCTAGAGCTGCAGCTGGCGTGCCGCCAGGTCTTTCAGAATTTCAGCGGCGCCACCGCCGATAGACAGAATCTTGGATTCGCGAAAGAGTCGATCCACTTTGTTCCGACGAAGGATGCCGTGGCCACCGTGGAGTTGAACGGCATGAGAGGCGCAGCATTCATAGCTCTCAGTCGCCAAATTTTTCAGCATGGCAATCTGCGCTGCATCTGCGTGACCTTGCATAAACCGAGATGTCAGTAAATCTAACGTTGCCTCGACTGCTTGGATTTTCGTCGCCATATCGACCAACATATGTCGTACCACCTGCTTTTCGATTAGTCGCTCGCCAAAAACCTCACGGCTTCTAGTCCATGCAACGGCCTCGTCATAGCAAGCCTTCGAGGCGCCCAGGACGATTGCTGCATTACCCAGGCGTTCCTGATTGAAGTTACGCATGAGGCCCTTAAATCCATCGCCCTCGTTACCGATGCGCTGGGCAATAGGAACCCTACAGTTATCAAAGATCAACTCAGCAGTATCGGATGCCCACCATCCAGTCTTTTCCAATGGAAGCTGGCGGAATCCAGGCGTGTCTCGGTTAACGAGAAGAAGCGATAAGCCATCGCGGCTCCTTTCGTCTGTACGTACCGCAAGCGTGAAGAAGTCGCCGCGTATGCCCGTGGAGATAAAAAGCTTTCTTCCGTTGATGATGTAGTGGTCCCCGTCACGTTGAGCGCTCGTTCGGATACTTGCGACGTCTGATCCGCCCTCCGGCTCTGAAACTGCGAGAGCCGCCAGCTTGCGGCCGCTGAGCACTTCTGGGACCACTGCGCGCTTGAGCGCTTCGTCACCAAGCGCCAGAATTGGAGGCAGCGCGATGGTGTGAGTTGTCAGGGCGACGCGAACTCCGCCGCTTCCGAACCTTGCCAACTCCTCTTTCACAAGTAGGACTTCCTTGAGATCTCCTCCCCGCCCACCGTACTCCAGAGGAAAGCCAGCCCCAAGAATGCCTGTCTCTGCCGCCTGCCGGTAAAGTGAAAGGGGAAACGTTCCCATCTCATCCCATTCGTGAGCGTGGGGCGCGATGTTCTGGAGAGTAAAGGTGCGAACGCGCCTTCTAAGACCTTCGGTCACATCAGTTTCGAAGATGCTGGGCCCGTGTGTGATCCGGTCTGCGGGAAAACGCTGAGGTGTGGCCCTCGAACTAATACTCTGGCTGATATCGTTCATTTTTCGCTACTGAGCAATCGAGGAAGCGCAGGTCTGAGTGCTGCGGGTGGAAGAATGTGAGGATGTGGCGAAAGGGGCTCTCAAAGAGCAACTAGCGTGCATCAAAGCTCGGCTTGCGTTTGTCGACGAACGCGCGGATCGCTTCTTGCGTATCTCGAGTGCGGGCTAGTGCAATCATGGCTTTCGCCTCCGAAGCCAACTGCTGCTCCAGAGTGACGGAAAGTGATTCGCTTAGAAGCGCCTTCACCGACGCATGAGCCAGTGGCGAACCGTCTGCAAGTTGCGCCGCAAGTTCCGATCCGCACATGACAAGATCAGCGTCGTTGCAGACTCGATCGATGAGACCCATCTCGTAGGCTTCCTCAGCAGCAACGGATCGGTTCGTCAGCATTAGCTCTCGCGCTCGGCGCAGGCCGATGTGACGCGGTAGCATGAACGTCGTTGCTGCATCTCCACAGAAGCCAATTGCCGTGTAGGCCGTCTTAAATGATGCAGAGCGCGCTGCCAACGTCAAATCGGCGGCGATAGCAAGACCCAGCCCACCGCCGGCTGCCACGCCCTGAACAATGGCGACAACGGGCGCCTGCATGCGCCCGAAAACCCCGAGCGCGGCATTCAAGGGAGTGATGATCTTCTCGATCTCCCACGGGAGGTCACTGCCAGCAGTGTGGAAGGCCCGAACGTCCCCGCCGTAGCAGAAGTTTGTTCCGGCTCCCTCGAGCAACACCGCCCTGACGGTTGAGTCCGCCGCGCACGCAAGGGCAGCGTCGAGCAAGAGTTTTGCCATTTCTGAGTTGATTGCGTTACCAACATGAGGGCGATTGAGCTTGAGGTGGGCGACCCCCCTCTTGATGCTGAAAATGAGCGGCGCCTCGTCTTGGTCGAGCATAAGTTTCTCCTGTCGAATGCATTTGCAGTCGTAGGGAATCATTTCTCGGGTGCTGCAGCTTGGTCAAGATTTCGGCGCCACTGATCCGCAGTGCGGAACAGATGCTGTGCGAGCAAGTACCTTGACTACGATTTAGAGCCTTTGCTTGTTGGCAGTGCAAACAAGCTCAATTTATCGCCCGATCGGAAGGAGCAGGATGAGCGCAGTAATAGTTAATGGTGTCCCATTCGATGTGGTGCGCACGCACGTCGTGGATGGTAAGACGGTAAGTCGAATGGAAAGGGCCTGCTTGGAGGAACTAACGCCGGGGGACGTAGTGCTGCGAACGCTCTTTGCCGGTGTCAACTACAAGGACTGTCTCTCGCTGCATGGTCGAGCGAAAATAATTCAAGGATTCCCAAGGATCGCTGGAATTGAACTAGTTGGAGAGGTCGTGTTATCCGAGTCGCCTGAATTCGAGCCTGGTGATCACGTCATCCTTCACGGTTTCTCGACAGGTATTGCTTACGACGGTGCGTTTTCCGAATACGTGCGCACACGATCGGAGCATCTTGTGCGACTGCCCCCCACTCTTACGGTTGAAGAAGCGGCCATCCTGGGAGTACCTGCCGTGACGGCGGCGATGTCGATCGAGCAGATCGAGAGTTCTGGAGTAAAAAAGCGCGAAGGCCCCGTCGCGGTAACGGGAGCGACGGGATCTGTGGGTCTGATGGCTATTGAGATTCTTCAAATAGCTGGGTATGAGGTAGCTGCAGTTACGCGGCGCGCAGGCCATGAGTCAACTTTGCGTGCTCTAGGTTGTGTCGAAATTGTGGATAGTTCAGATCTCGGAGCACAACTAGAACGGCCACTGAACAGGGCTCGATTCTCTGCTGCGATCGATAACGTCGGTGGCTCGACCCTTCAGTGGCTATTGAGCGTGATGCACCAGAAAGCCTGCGTTGCAAGCGTCGGAAACGCAGGAGGAAACTCATTTGAAGGAAGTGTTCTTCCTTTCATCCTTCGCGCGATACAGCTGGTCGGAATTGTCGCGAACCCACCTCTCGCGTCGAGGCAGCGTGTTTGGGAGCGGCTTGCCTCTGAATGGAAGCCAGATTTCGAAAAGCTTCGATCACATGTTCGATATATCCAGTTGAACCAGCTTCTAGAAACCAGCATCGACCAACTTGAAGGGAAAAACTTTGGGCGAACACTCATCGACTATCGCAGACTGTGACAGTCGATGAAGTTCATCAGGACGACCAACTCGATGTACCCCGGCTCTTCGCTCTCACGCGATGTGCCGCTTGCTTAGCGCGGTTTCCGCATAGGCTCATGCTGCACCAACGACGCATGCGCCCTTGTGTCGTGCCAAAGAACAATAAACTGCATCCGGACCCCTCACATTGCTTCACCTGCGAGAAATCTGTCTCGCAGATGGCATGTGCAACGACGGTTGCGAGAAGGTAGACCAAGTCTCCCGCAGCGTTCCAGATCCGATCGCTGCGTACCCGCAGACTCGTGTTGCCTCGTTCTCTGACCACCTGCAGCCGCCTCTCAATGCGACTTCCCTTATCTAGTAGCTCGTTAAGTGTTTCTAGATTTTCCACCTGCACTGCAGGAAAGGTTGGTGCCATGCGCTGCGTTGCCACGCCGCGGAACCACTCCCTCAGCACCCTTGCGTCAACAGCAGCCATGTCCAGTTCTTCCTGCTTGGCGAGTATGCGCATCGCTAAGCCCTCGCTCTTGGACATCAAGCCCGTTGCTTCCATCCAAGCAAGTAGGTCTCGCCCAGAGCCTAACCCCTCTAACTCATTTGGTCCAAAGTTTCTAACCGTATTGAGGTAGTCCAACGCGACGCAGCCGGAGATGGCCTCCGTGCTCGGCGGTTCACCCGGCTTCACTTTGGAGAAGCTGGTCATCCTGTTGTCTCCAGGTAGTGCGACTGAGCTTGATAGTAACCTGTCAACGAGGCTTGACAGGTTACTATGGAGTTTAGTAGCCTTGCCGCGCCGATATGGAAGTTCCACCTACTGGAGTGAAAGATGACCGCTATCTCGAATCGAGCCGTAGACGTCGACGGTGTGACCGTGTTCTACCGTGAAGCAGGTACGCCCAATCTGCCAACGCTGCTGCTTCTGCATGGGTTTCCTAGCTCTAGTCACATGTTTCGGGACCTCATCCCGTTGCTAGCTGATCGGTTTCATATCGTAGCGCCCGACCTGCCAGGTTTCGGCCAATCGTCAATGCCATCACGGGATACGTTTTCGTATACGTTCGATCACTTGGCTGATGTGATCGAGGCATTTACCGAGAAGCTTGAGTTGGACCACTTCGGAATCTACGTTTTTGACTATGGGGCTCCAGTTGGATTTCGCTTGGCCGTTCGTCATCCGGAGCGTGTAAGCGAGATAGTCACGCAAAATGGCAATGCATATCTTGAAGGTTTAAGTGAAGGCTGGAACCCGATTCGTACCTATTGGGAGAGTCCATCTCAGGAGAATCGCGATGCACTCCGGGCCCTTCTTACGCCCGAGACAACGCGGTGGCAATACACGCACGGGGTGAAAGACACCACGGCTATTTCCCCTGATGGATACACGCTCGACACGTACTACCTCAGTCGTGAGGGGATGGCTGAGATTCAGCTGGACCTCTTCGGCAACTACCAGAGCAACCTCGAGATGTATCCGGCGTTCCAGGCGTATCTACGAACGCATAAGCCTCGTGTGCTCGCGGTGTGGGGAGACAAAGATCCATTCTTCCTCCCCGCGGGGGCAGAAGCTTTCAAGCGCGATGTGCCCGACGCACGTGTGATGTTTTTCGAGACGGGCCACTTTGCGCTGGAGACGCATGCGAAGGAGATCGCGTCCGCGATACGTGAATTTTTGAGCTGAGAAGCGCACAGAGCAATCGATGGGTGGAAGTGGACGTAGGCCGATGTTGAGCTGCGACGCCCCATGCGAAGGCTGGTGGACGTTTGGATATAGCGGCGTCCCGTGCCGAATCCAGTTTCGAAATGAACTACGGGGAAAATTTGCGCCAAACGGAGACGAAAATGAACAACATCAAGGGTGTCGCGTTCGACATGTATGGAACCCTGTATGACGTGCATTCTGTGGCGGGGGAGTGTGAGCGGCGATTTCCCGGTCGAGGTCGAGAGATCAGTGTGCTTTGGAGGCAAAAGCAGCTGGAGTACGCGTGGCTGCGAACGCTCATGGGTGAGTACGAGGATTTCGAGCGTGCTACGCACGACGCTTTAACGTACACCTGCCGCCAGTTGAGGCTGGAGTGTGATGAAGAAGCTGCAGATGCGCTTAACAGCCTGTACTTGCGGCTTCGTCCGTTCTCCGAAGTCCCGAGCGCCCTACGGGCCTTGAACGAGCGGGGACTGAAGCTAGCAATCCTGTCGAACGGTTCCAAGCGAACGATTGACAGTATCGTGCGGAACTCTGCGCTCGTGGGGGAATTCGCTCATCTCATAAGCGTCGACGATGCGCGGGTGTTCAAGCCTCATCCGCACGCCTACGAGCTTGGAGAAAAGCAGATGAGGCTGGGTCGGGGATCGATCCTCTTTGTGTCGTCAAACCCATGGGACGCTACGGGAGCTAAGGCTTTTGGGTACAGGGTGTGTTGGGTAAACAGAGGACAAGTGGCATTTGACGAGCTCGGTCGCCAGCCGGATTACGTCGTTCGATCTGTAGAGGAAATCTTGGACCTGTTAGCTTTTGAAGCGTAAGCAGGAAATCCGCATTTGTTTACTTTGTCGTAATCAAATTATGCGTGTGACGGTCTGAGATACCTGGTTTTTTCAAAACCTCAAGAGAATGCTCTGGTATGGGAGTGCGGCTCGTCCGCGGAGTATTAAAAGGCGGCCTCTTCAAGATCTCAAGCTCATGGAACTATCCGATCGGTGGATACAAGCCTTGGTGCTCTAGGCGCACGTGGGCTTCGCGAAGGGCCTTGTAGCTCAGCAGCGTTTCTGGCGGTTAAGCCCGCCCGTCGTTGTTATCCATCGGTTTTGCATGGCGGCCACAGAGCCATATTCCGTTACTTGGATGGCGAAGCTCGGACTCCGTCAGGCCGCCCTGACCCTGGTGCCCCCCGTCGGAGGCGGAATAGATGTGTGCCCTGCAGCCGCTTTTAGAAGAGGCATCAGCACTTACACCCGGTCCTACAGTTTCTGCGATTGCACCGTGGAAGCTGCACTGATGGCCTGCCGCTTCCGCGATCTGTGCTCGGGCCTTCGAAGGAAATTCGGAGCGCAGCGTGCTTGACGTTGATCTACGTGGGTGTTGGCGCGCAACCAGTCGGTTCTTATGGGTAGATTGTCAGTCTGACCAGCTCTTGGAATCGAGAATATTTATTCTAATGATCAGAGAAACTTAAGCTAGCGGGCTTCTTCGGCGCTCAGCGAAGAATCGGCTCGGACCAAGGAAAAGCACTGGACCGGCCGAGTGATCTGTTGACGGAGTCTTGCTTGTGGCGCGTCAGGAGCCACGATGGGCAACTATGCCATCTTGCCGTACATCGCAGGATGCTGACTCCACCGCTCAGTGCTTTCATCCAAGGTCTCCAAAAAGTGCATTCATCTTGACCGCGTTCCGCGCTGGCCGAATGAATGTGTGCGAAATCGCGCAGGAGACAAAGAATGAAACTATCTACACGCCGTGGCTTCCTCAACACATGTGCCGCTACGGCGACCGCGGTGAGCTTGCCATCTTTCGCCTTGGCGCAGCCCGCCGCACAGGTCCAGTATGGAGGGTCTGCCTGGCTTGGACACTATCCAGCGTATCTCGCCATGAAGAACGGTTCGCTGTCCCAGCAAGGCATTGATTTGCAGTGGCAAGTCTTTGGGACCGGCTCTGCTCGTATGAGCGCGATCCTCTCGGGTGGAGTCGACATCGGATTGACCGGCGCCGTGTCGGCGTTCGCGTTGATGGCAAGGGGATCGAAGCACTTCTCTGTGATCGCGATTCCGGAGAGCTTTGGTCGTGTGGAGGGGTTGTTTGTGCGCAGTGACGTCGCGTCGATCAAAGACCTCAAGGGAAAGAAGATTGGGGTTACCTTTGCCGCGAGCACGCACCTCCTGATCCTTGACCTACTGAGTGCTGCCGGTCTTAGTGCGTCGGATGTGACGGTTATCAACGTACCCGCGCCCGAACTTCCAGCCGCCTTCCAATCGGGGCAGATCGACGCCGTGGCGGCTTGGACGCCTCAGTTCAATCGAATTCGCGCCATGCCAGGCGTGAAGCTGTTGGCGGATGACACGAGTTTCTCGCTCTACAAGGCGTATGGGATTACTCCAGGCCCGGACGTTATCGTTGCTCGTACGGCCTTTGCCGAGAAGAATCCTGCGGTTATCAAGAGTTTCTTGAAATCCTACTTTGCAGCGAGCTCGGTACTCCGAGATCGACCGCAGGAGGCGAGTTCAGTGCTGATGCCAATGACAGGGCTGTCCGACGCAGACCAACTAGAGGTCGTGAAGGGAACCGAGTGGTATACCCTGGAGCAGCAGGCACAATTGCTGAATTCATCGGGCAAATATGTTGAAGGCTTGCAGCGCGTGGCGGAGATGCTCGTTGCGCTTAAGCAAATAGACAAAGCGCCTCCCGTGCGGGAGTGGATGAACGCGTCTTTCGTTTGAGGGCCGCCAGTATGACGGCAACCAAACCTTCGCGAACTGGGCTGCTTGCAACAAGCGCAGTGGCCATTCTCGTCTTGCTGCTTGCGTGGGAAGCCGCGTGCCGCGGTGGACTCGTCGATCCGATCTTCCTGCCAGCGCCGAGTGCAGTGTTCGTGCGCGGTAGCGCGATGTTTGCTGACGGAACGCTTGTGGGGAATGTTCTTGCTTCGACGCGCCGCGTCATGGCGGGGTTTTTCGCGGCAACTCTTGTCGCTACGCCTCTGGGCATTGTTCTTGGTACTTCTCGCTATGCGCGCGCAGCGTTCGACCCGATCTTGTCGTTGCTGCGACCGCTGCCTTCGATGAGTTGGGTGCCACTTTCTCTTCTCTGGTTTGGGATTACGGAAACCCAGAAGTACAGCATCGTTTTCATGGGCACGTTCGCTCCGGCGCTGGTCTACGTGATCGAGGCGACTCGAAATGTTGATCCACTGCTAATCCGAGCGGCCCAGAATCTTGGGGCCAGCCGGTGGCAGGTGATGCGTGAAGTAATTCTTCCGGGCAGCTTGCCCCAAATTCTGAGTGGCTTGAAAGTCATCTTGGGACTGGCGTGGACTTGCGTCATTTCTGCCGAACTTGTGGCAGCTCGCGAGGGCCTGGGATTTCTGATCATGAATGGCAAGGAGTTCTTTCAAACGGAGACAGTCGTGCTGGGCATGGTGATGATCAGCCTGACAGTGCTGATTACTGACATGCTGTTTCGCGTCCTCGAGCGTCGGGTTCTAAGGTGGCAGGCATGAAGGCGGAAGAGATGATGATCTCGATCGAAGGCGTGTCTAAAAAGTATGGAAGCTTTCTAGCGCTGGAGCGCGTTGACCTGCAAATCGCCAAGGGCGAATTCTTGGTTTTGCTCGGAGCGTCGGGTTGCGGTAAATCGACGCTGCTAAACATGATCACCGGTTTCGAGCCGCCGTCCTCGGGGCAGATCGTAGTGAATGGCCGTGCAGTCAAAGGCGTGGATCCGCAGTGCGGCATGGTATTCCAGCAGTACGCGCTCTTTCCTTGGATGAACGTGCTCGATAACGTCGCGTTTGGTCTAAAGATGAAGGGGATAGGTTTGGCAGAGCGACGGCGGACCGCAAACCGCTTCATCGAGATGGTCGGGCTCAAGGGGTTCGAAAGCCACTATCCCAAGGCACTTTCCGGTGGTATGCGTCAGCGGGTTTCGATCGCTCGGGTCCTGGCCAATGATCCGGATGTCATCCTCCTAGATGAGCCCTTTGCTGCGCTGGACGCCATGACGCGGCAAGTGCTGCAGGAGGAGTTGCTCCAGATCTACGCAAAGAGCGGCAAGACGATCGTCTTCATTACGCATTCGATTGATGAAGCGTTGCTGCTTTCGACTCGAATGGTAATTCTTAGTGCACGGCCCGGTCGGGTTGCGTGTGACATCCGAAACGACCTGCCTTTACCACGTAATGCCGAAGTTCAACTGTCAGCTCGCTACAACGAGTTGAAGTCTCAGATATGGGGCATCGTGCAAGCGGAGGTGATGCGTAGCTTGGAAAGCAAGGCTTGAAGCCGTTCACGTTGATCTCATGAAGCGAACACCTAAAAATATCAAAGCTAGCCACCCGTCCTACCAGGCACGCTCCGGCTGGAATCAGATGCTTAAGCCGCGGGTAGCACAAACCCGCGCACCATCGGAGCGCAGCTTCGATGTCATCGTAATTGGGGCCGGGTACACCGGCCTTGCAGCCGCGCGCAGGATCGCCGAAATCGAGCCCGAATCGTCGGTACTGGTTATTGACGCCGTGGAGGTAGGGGAGGGGTCTGCCGGACGCAACTCCGGGTTCATGATCAATTTGCCACATAACACGGGCATGTCTGGGCATGGTAGTGAGGCGGAGGCGGCACGCAAGCAGATTCGTCTGTACAACACCGGTCTCGAATGGTTGCGCCAGCTTGTCGTTGACCACCGTATCGACTGTGGCTGGAACCCCGTGGGTAAGTACCATGCGGCCGCCACTCAGGAGGGAGAGCGCCGCCTACGCGAGACCCTCAAGCAGTACAAGGAATGGGGAGTCAAGTACCGCGAGCTGGATCGCAGTGCTCTAGCGACGGAGATCGGCACGGGCTACTATCGCTACGGCTATCACTCGGCAAACAACGTGTTTGTGCAGCCCGCAGCGCTTGTGCGCGGCTTGGCAGACAGCCTACCTGGAAGCGTACAGCTTTGGGAAGGTGAACCAGTCGTCGGGTTGGAAGGGCAGGGGCCTTACACGGTTACTACGGCGACAGCTACGTTGAGAGCGCAGCGCGTAGTAATTGCTAACAATGGCTTTGCTCGCAAACTGGGCTTGGCGCGCGATCGCGTGCTGACGATCTACACCTACGCCGCCTTGACGCCGGTGCTCGGCGGCGCGCAGCTCGACGCTTTCGGTTCTCAAGGGGAGTGGGGCGTGATCCCCGCGAACCGTTTGGGGTCGACACTTCGCCGAACCGGAGAAGGTAGATTCATGGTTCGCAGTGCGTTTTCGTATGAGTCAGAGCAGCCTCTTGACCGCATCCGGGAGCTGCTGACAGATTGCTATCGGCGTCGATTCCCGGGATTGTCCAGCCATAAGTTTGAGTACGTCTGGGGCGGCGTCACAGCGCTCACCCGAAACGGAGCCCTCTATTTCGGTGAGGTCAAGAAAAATATGTACGTGTCCTTGGGGTGCAACGGTGCCGGGGTGCTCAAAGGCAGCATGTTTGGCAAGCTCCTAGGCGAGATGGCATGCGGGCAACGATCTCCCGAGCTTACCGATGCTCTTGGTTTGGAGCGCCCCACGTGGTTGCCTCCGGAGCCGATACGGCGCATCGCTGTGCTATCGGCTATTCAGTACCAAAAGCGCGTGGCCGGCCTCGAGCGGTAAGCGCCAGGCCGCCGTCGGCGACGGCTTCCCAGTCCATGTGAAACGGTTGGGTAGTCTTCGCGCGGTGCCTGGGCTAAAGCGCCGGTGCGCCATGCGCTACGTGTTTTTTTCGTCTGTGGCTCGCCCTCGGGGCGTAGCGGCATCTGGAAGCTTCACAGAATTTGAAGTTTAGTAGCGCATTTACTTATGTAATACGCTGCTCGGGAACTTCGAACTACGATTTTCGTGCTACTCGGTGGAGCGCACGTTTACCTCCATGTGTGTGTAGCGGAGGTGGGGAGTCGTCGCGCATACCTTGCATCCCTTGGCTTGACATCTAGGAAGACTCATGACGTTCAAAAATGCTTGGCCGATCACACAAGCGTTGCTCTTGTGCAGTGCAGCAATTTATCTTCAGCCTTCGATGGCGGCGACCCCCAAGGACACCCTGGTCATCGCATCGACTTTTGACGATATCTTTTCGTTCGACCCAGCGGAGGGCTATGAGACGAACGAGGTCTCAGGCAATACGTATGAGCGCTTGCTGAAGAATGATCCGCACGATCCGTTGAAACTGGTCGCCGACGCAGCACGTTCGTGGTCGGTTTCCGGAGACGGGAAGACGTTCACCTTCGAATTGAAGCCGGACCTGAAATTCGCTTCCGGGAACTCTTTGACGGCAGAAGACGTGGCCTATTCGCTGCAGCGTGCAGTCATCCTGGATAAGGCTCCAGCGTTTATCTTGACGCAGCTTGGATGGTCAAAGGCGAATGTTCGCGACAAGGTGAAATCAGTTGGCCCCCTTACCTTGACGCTGGAAACAGACCGAGTCTACTCGCCGGCATTCGTCTATAACTGTTTGACGGCAAATGTGGCATCGATCGTCGACAAGAAGCTACTTCAGAGCAACGAGAAAGACAGTGACTGGGGATCGGCTTGGTTGAAAACGCGTCATGCAGGCTCAGGCCCTTTCAAGCTGAGAGAGTGGCGGGCGAATGAGATCGTCGCGCTCGAGCGCAACGAAAACTATTCGGCCGGACCGAAGGCCAAGCTTGCGCGTGTGATCTACCGTCACGTCAAGGAGACCACCACCCAGAGGCTGCTATTGGAGAAGGGTGACGTGGATGTTGCGCGAAATCTATCGCCCGGTGATCTTGCCGCTTTGACTGCAAACAAATCGATTGCGACAACGCGCACTGCTAAGGGCGGGTTGATCTACCTGAGCCTCAACCAGAAAAATCCCTACTTGTCGAAACCTGAAGTTCGTGAGGCGTTTAAGTTCCTTGTGGACTATGAGGCGTTGAGTGAGACGATGCTCAAAGGAATTGGTGTCGTCAATCAAAACTTCATTCCGCAGGGAATCTTAGGGGCGAGCGCGGAAAACCCATACCGCCTTGACGTGGAGAAAGCAAAAGCCTTGCTCAATAAGGCGGGTTATTCCAATGGCTTTAAGGTTACCTTTGATGTTCGTTCAATCCAGCCCCTTCAAGGCGTGGCAGAGGCCATTCAACAGTCCGCAAAGCGCGCAGGCATAGAGATCGAGATCGTCCCTGGGGATGGCAAACAGACCGTGACCAAGTACAGGGCACGGGCGCACGACATCTATATCGGTCGCTGGGGAGCGGACTACTGGGATCCACACGCATTCGCTGATGCATTTGCAAGAAACCCCGACAACTCCGAGGCAGCGAAGACGAGGAACCTGGCGTGGCGAACAGGCTGGTTCGACCGAGATATTACTCAAGCAACGGATGCCGCTTTATTGGAGCGCGATCTGGAGAAGCGCAAAGGCCAATATAGGGACCTTCAGGCGAAATTCCGCGCGAGTAGTCCGTTCGTTGTGCTCTATCAGCAGGTGGAAGTCGCGGCATTTCGCACGGAGATCAAGGGCCTCACTATTGGTGCAACGGCGAATTCTACCGACCTGACCTCCATCTCTAAGTAACGTCATGGTTTCACCCGCTTTGGCTCCGCGCTCCCCCCGTGCGTCGACCTCGACGCGAAGGAGGGAGCGCCTGGGGCAAGGAGCTCGTTTGATCGCCAACTTTATTGTGGCGATGGCACTCACTTTCCTCGGTCTATTGGCCGTCACCTTTTTTATAGGTCGCGTCATGCCGATCGATCCTGTGGTGACAGTGGTTGGGGAAAACGCGTCGGCGGAGCTTGTAGAGCGTGTACGCCAGGAAATGGGGCTGAACAAACCGCTAATTGAACAGTTCTACATCTATATCGGCAAAGTTCTCCGGGGCGACTTCGGCACATCGCTGCTGACTTCCAACCCAGTGATGCAGGACATCCGTAGGGCGTTTCCGGCGACTTTTGAGCTGGCTAGCCTGGGGATTCTTATTGGCGCAGGCCTGGGTGTTCCGTTGGGCGTCTGGGCAGCGGTCAAGCGTGGCGGTCTTGTTGATCAAGTGGTCCGAGTGACCGGACTTATCGGGTACTCAGTCCCGGGATTCTGGTTGGGGCTGATGGCATTGGTCGTGTTCTATGCCAAGTTGGGCTGGGCAGGAGGACCAGGAAGAATTGACGTCAGCTATGAGTTTGCGTTCTCACAGACGACGGGACTCATGCTGCTGGATACGGCTATGGCAGGAGAGTGGGAGGCATTTGGCAATGTGCTCTCGCACTTGATTCTTCCAGCGTCTCTCCTAGGCTACTTTTCGCTAGCGTATATCAGTCGGATGACACGCTCCTTCATGCTGAACGAACTCGCGCAGGAATACATCATCGCCGCAAGGGCCAAGGGCCTGTCGGAGACCAGGATCATTTGGCGTCACGCGCTTCGAAATGCAGCGGTGCCACTTATCACTGTGATCGCGCTCTCGTACGCGGGCCTGCTCGAAGGCTCCGTGCTGACTGAAACGGTATTCTCGTGGCCTGGTCTAGGGATGTACATCACCAGTTCGCTTCAGAGCGCAGACATTAATGCCGTTCTGGGCGGAACAGTGGTTATTGGTGCAATTTTTATATCCCTCAATCTTTTCTCCGACCTGCTTTACAAGCTGCTGGACCCGAGGACGCGTGTGCGATGAATAGCTCAGCTCGACCTACAGTTCAGTTGCGCGAGTGGCTGATGTCTGACAAACCCGCATCGCGCAGGCAAGCGCTTCTCGGCAGAATCTACAGTGCGTGTACTGTCTTCGCGCAGAACAAGCTCGCGGTGGTTGGCTTGACAATTGTGCTTGCTTTGGTCGTAGTGGCCGTGTTCGCGAGCATTCTTGCACCTCACTCCCCCTACCTGGGCGATCTGCGAACAACAAGATTGCTGCCGCCATCGGGGCAGTACTGGCTGGGTACTGACGATCAGGGCCGAGACATTCTCTCGCGGCTTATTCATGGATCGCGCATTACCCTCCTAGTGGTTGCGCTTGTGGCCGTACTTGCAGCTCCCATCGGTCTCTTGGTGGGGACCGTCGCAGGTTACGCGGGAGGATGGGTGGATTCCGTTCTGATGCGTATCACCGACATCTTCTTGGCATTCCCGCGGTTGGTGCTAGCCTTGGCCTTCGCAGCCGCCCTAGGGCCGGGCATCGAAAATGCCGTCATCGCGATCGCGATCACTTCCTGGCCTCCCTATGCACGCATTGCTCGTGCAGAGACGCTGACGATCCGCCAAGCGGACTACATAGCGGCTGTTCGACTTTTGGGAGCTTCGCCTTGGCGTATTGTCCTGCGGCATGTCATGCCACTCTGCGTTTCGTCGCTGATCGTTCGCGTGACGTTGGATATGGCAGGGATCATTCTCACGGCTGCCGGATTGGGATTTCTGGGATTGGGAGCTCAACCGCCCATGCCAGAGTGGGGCGCCATGATTGCCAATGGGCGCTTGTACATACTCGATCAATGGTGGGTTGCGGCGGCACCGGGGGCTGCAATTTTTATTGTAAGCCTTGCCTTCAATCTGTTGGGTGATGGACTGCGCGATGCGCTCGATCCGAAGGGAAGCAAATGAAATCGCCAGGCAATGAAGAAAGTTTGCTCTGCGTCGAAAATCTGCGCGTCGCCTTTCCTTCAAGGAGTGGCGAGTACGTCGAGGCGGTGCGTGGTGTGTCCTTCAGACTTGGACGCGAACGTCTAGGGATTGTTGGTGAGTCGGGATCGGGGAAATCACAAACCGGACGAGCCATACTAGGACTGACTCCGCCGCAAGGACGAGTGAGCGCCGAGCGTCTGACTTTCGGTGACATCGATCTCTTGCGGTGTTCTCCTCGACAACGGCGTGCCCTGCGCGGCGGCAGCATCGCGATGGTGTTGCAAGATCCAAAATTCTCAATGAATCCCGTGATGACTGTGGGAGATCAGATCGCTGAAACGCTCCGGTCTCATCAGAGAGTCGGGCGATCGCAGACTCGCGAGCAGGTTTTGAGAGCCCTTGCATCGGTAGGGATCGAGGATCCCGAACGCGTGTACAAGCTCTATCCTAATGAGATGTCCGGCGGAATGGGGCAGCGCGCAATGATCGCAATGATGCTTATTGCGAATCCTTCTGTTTTGATAGCCGATGAGCCGACGTCTGCCTTGGATGTCACCGTTCAACTGCAAGTGTTGTCGGTACTTGACAAACTAGTGGCGCAACGAGGGATGGGGCTGATCTTCGTATCGCACGACCTTCGTCTCGTTTCTTCTTTTTGCGACCGGATCCTCGTCATGTACGCGGGACGAGTTGTGGAGGAACTGTCGGCCGGCGGGCTCGCCCATGCCAAGCACCCTTATACGCGTGGTCTGATGGCTTGTCTGCCGCAGCTAGGAGGTGCCTCGCACCCTCTGACGACCTTGAACCGGCAGCCGGAATGGGCACTATGAAGGATACGCGGAACGCCCGGGCACATAGCCCTCTCGGATTACGTGTTGACGGCCTGCGTGTGTGCTTCGGCGGGTTCGTCGCCGTGCATGACACAGGGTTTGAGGTCGCGCCTGGCGAGAGTTTCGGCATCGTGGGTGAGTCCGGCTCTGGGAAGTCGACCGTCCTGAGAGCTATCTGCGGATTGAATGCGCCGGTCTCAGGCCAAGTTCGCTTAGTCGCGGCGGCTTCTGCAGCCGAAACCATGCCCACGCCAGGTAGCTTGGGATTCCGGCGAAAGGTTCAGATGGTGTTTCAGGATCCTTATGGATCCTTGCACCCGCGGCAAACGGTCGATCGGATTCTGGCCGAGCCATTGGCGATACATCGGGTCTCAGATGCCGAGCAACGCATCGAGAGAGCGCTTGAAGAGGTCGGTTTGGGAAAAGGATTTCGCTTCCGCTATCCGCACCAACTTTCAGGCGGTCAGCGGCAGCGCATCGCCATCGCGCGTGCACTCATCCTAGAGCCGCAAGTCCTACTCTTGGACGAACCAACCTCCGCACTCGATGCCTCTGTGCAAGCTGAGGTGCTGAATCTGTTGGAAGAGCTACGTCGGCTAAGAAGGCTTACCTTCATCATGGTGAGTCACGACCTTGCGGTCGTAACCCATCTGTGCGAGCGACTGATGGTCATGCGGGGCGGCCGGACGGTTGAACTTCTTTCGTCCACTCAGCTTGTTGAACGTCGGGTGGCTCACGACTACACAAAAAGCTTGATCGAGGCCTCCGAGGGCTTTCGTAGGGTTCCCATAGCTGCATAAGGTTGTAAGGCAAAAAATGGACGAAAGATTGACACCTTCTGCACTTCGTGATGTGTATTGGGAAGCGCACACATGTCTACCTCTGCACCCGGAAGCGAGCTTTGAGCCCCTTGATCGTTTGCACGCAGCGGGTGTTCACTATGCATGCGTCAACGTTGGGATGGATATGAACCCCCTAGCGCAGGTTATGGCCGTGATTGCGGGGTACAGGGCAACCATTGAATCCAATCAGCAAAAGTACGTGCTCGTACATTCGCTCGAAGATATCGCCCAGGCGCGGTCTAGCAATCGCCTTGCAATCGCGTTTGATCTTGAGGGATCGATGCCTTTAATGGACGACCCGAATATGGTTAACCTCTACAAGACCTTAGGGGTGCGCCAAATTCATCTTGCTTACAACCGAAATAATTCAGTAGCAGGCGGGTGCCATGATGTGGAGCAGGGCTTGACATCATTGGGATACAAGGTTGTGGCTGCCATCAATCGGGCCGGCATTCTGATGGATTGTGCGCACACTGGGCGACGCTGTAGCCTAGAGATCATGGAGGCTTCAGCCGATCCAGTCGTCTTCAGTCACGCGAATGTGCTGGGTTTGGCCGAACATGGGCGCAACATCAGTGATGAGCAGATCCGGGCATGTGCTGCAACAGGCGGCGTCATCTGCGTGTCTGGGGTATCCGCATTTCTGGGCGCGGAGCCGGATGCGGCATCTATCGCAAGACATGCCGCTTACATTGCTTCGCTGGTCGGACCCGAGCACGTGGGCATCGGGATGGATTACTCCATGCCACAAGCCGGCTTGGTCACTCGTCCTCCGGGTGATTTTGACCCGACATACTGGTGGCCGGCATCGGCGGGATACAAGCGGGATGCGAATGGGAAGTCCTCGAGCCGATTCGCGCCGCCAGAGACGTGGCTGGCGCTGGACGCGGCTCTTCTTCAGCTTGGAATGAGTGCCGCCGAGACCGCCATGGTCATGGGTGAGAACATGTACAGGGTTGCCCAGCGGGTATGGCGCTGAGCTTCGCACGCACAAGGAACGTTCCCGCTAGGTGAAGATCTCTTCTTTCGGAAAGATCGAGGCCGCTGCGAGTTCCTTAGCAAGCGTCCCTCGGACGGTAGAGCGTATGAGATCGCAGACCTGGTGTGGCAGGGTTCCGAGTTCACCTTTTCGCGATGCCAAATAAAAATTGCGGACGAGCGATTCATTCTGACGTCCGTGATGAGTAAAGGCGGTCAGCGGAACGATTCTAATTCCCTTGACGAACTGCCGCGATTGCCAGATGCACAGCGGGGTCGAGAACGCGAAACCCATGCCGGCGGAAACCAAGCTCAGTAGTGGGTCAGTGGCATCTAGTTCACAGGTTCGATCTAGGTCAGCTCCGTGGCGCTGGAGGTAGCCGTCGACTTGTTGCCCAATGAGCGATCGGGCGCTGTAGCGCAGGAATGGAAGCAGCTTGGCAACCGACTGCAAGGAGCCGAGTTTCTCGAGTTCCAAACTTGCCGGAACCACGACGAAGTAGTTCTCCGAGAACAGGTGCGCACGGGCAACTCCGGGGAGAGAGCGATCGCTGGTAGTCACGGCCAAGTCGAGTTGCCGGTTCTCGATCGACGTATCAAGCGTCGCCGCGATACCTGACCACAGGCGTATCTGATGGGACGACCCTGTCAGTGCACGTATGAGCGTTGGCCCTATGGTTGCGGCAAAGGAGTCAACACAGCCGAACCGAACGATCAGTCGCTTGGCACGACTGACTGCACGCACGCTCTCCATCATCTGGTCGGCCTGTGTCAGGAGCCCCTTCGCGTGTTCAAAGAGGCGTTGGCCGGCTGCTGTTGGTTTTGCCGGACGGGTGGCTCTGTCGAGCAAAAGAGTCTGGGTCGCCTCTTCGATCTGCTTGATGCGCAGAGACACGGCCGCCTGAGATACCCCTAGCATTTCGGCTCCTTTGGAGACGCTGCCGGCTTCGATAACTGCGACCCAACTTGCCAGGCAGTCCCAATCTGGCAAGGTCTCCGCGCGAGCTGAGCTCATGATTGTTAATTTCTCTTTCAGCCGTTCAAATGCAGTACAGGGCTATGTTTCAAGCCGGCGGGGAGCGTGGCAAGACTCTACGATTGGGTTGCTCCGAGTTCCTCCCGAACAACACTTAGCCAGTAGGCGATGCCATATGGCAAGGCGTCGTCGTTGAAATCGTAGTTGGGCATATGCAGATGGCCGCCCCCGTCGCCGAGTCTGCGGCCGTTTCCCAGAAACATGAACGCGCCTGGTCGCTTTTGGAGCATCCACGAGAAGTCCTCGCCGGCGGTCATCCTCGCCATCGAGCGGTCGACCTCCCCGACATCTGTAGCGCGCTCGGCCGCTCGAATTGCCAGAGCGGTGGATGCTTCCTCGTTGATCACGGGTGCAGAGCTCCACCAGCACCTCACGCTCGCTGTTGCTCCTGC
This sequence comes from Variovorax sp. GW821-FHT10D07, assembly GCF_059415325.1. Lineage (NCBI taxonomy): Bacteria > Pseudomonadati > Pseudomonadota > Betaproteobacteria > Burkholderiales > Comamonadaceae > Variovorax > Variovorax sp. GW821-FHT10D07. The sequence continues at coordinate 45,707 of NZ_JBWKMZ010000013.1, forward strand.
AAGCGAGGCCTGAGCTTTGGCTATTTCAGTCAAACGCCGCTCAAGGAGTGCCTGAATGGCCGCTGAGAACGCACGCATAGTCCCTCCGATCCGCAGTTCGGAGGGCATGACGTTCAAGGCAGCCGGATTTCCGGCATGGACGTGCCCGACGCTGATGATCGCTGTGTCCGCCGGGGGTACATTGCGTGAGACGATCGACTGTAGGCCCATCACAAACTGCGCCTGCACAAGCGCCAAGTCGGCCGCAAGATGCGGGCTCATCCCTCCATGGCCACCCGAGCCTGAGAAAGTGACCTCCCACCTTCCTGCTGCCGCCATGAATTCGTGTGGTCGAATCCCAAAGCTGCCGACGGGCATCGTCGGGTACGAGTGAAGGCCATAGACTCTGTCGCAGTGAAAGCGCTCGAAGAGCCCATCGTTGATCATGGCATTTGCGCCCCCGCGACCTTCTTCTGCAGGCTGGAAAATCAGATGGACTCTGCCTGCAAAGTCCGGCTCTCGTGCCAACAGTCGCGCGGCACCAAGAAGCATGGCAGTATGACCGTCATGTCCACAAGCATGCATCTTTCCTATGTGGATAGAGGCGTGGGGAAGAGAATTTGCTTCAGTCAGGGCGAGCGCGTCCATATCCGCCCGCAGGCCGATCTGGCGCGTACCTTGATGTCGACCAAAAATTGTGGCGACTAGGCCGAGATGACCGATGCCTGGTACTACGTCGATTCCCCAGGCGCGAAGCTTCGACTGCACCAGTCGAGCTGTCCGCTCCTCCTCCATGCCCAACTCCGGGTTCGCATGAATATCTCTTCGGATCTCGATGATGTCGTCGATGTCCGTGCGAGCAAATTCGAGCAAAGAGCGCCGTTGTACAGTCATTCGTGTCGTGTATTGCAGGTTTTTTACTAGCCCAGCGGTCCTCTGCGACATCGATAGTCGATGAGTATGGCGTCGATGGCCAGCTACCATCGCGGCGTAAAGCACGATAGTTAGGCATCCGCAGATTAGAAGGATTGCCGCGAACACGAGATAGCTCAAGATGAACTGATCCTGAGCATTAGTTTGACTGAAGCTAGCGGCTAAAAGTGGTGCGAGAGGCAGCATGCGATAAGAAGCTATGCCCTCCCGCACTAACGTCAATGCACCTTTCGGCGCTCCCAAGGGCCATCGGTCCTTGCCAGATCTCAAAGCTCTGGAGACCTTTCTTGCCGTTTATGAGTTTGGATCGATGGCACGCGCCGCGCGAAAGATCGGAATTTCACAGAGCGCGATAAGTCAGATAGTCAAATCGCTTGAGACGGAGCTGGGCGCTCGGCTCTTTGATCGCGAGATGAGGCCAGCACAGTTCACTCGTGCCGGGAGAGAGCTGTTAGAGCTGTCTGGTTCCCTGCTCCAAGATGCACGGCTTCTCGTAGAGCGGGTGCGCTTGACTTCGAGCGAGGATCTTGGCCGAGTTCGCCTCGGGTGCGTGGACGCGCTGGCGACGGCACTAGGTCCGGCGCTTATCAAGGGGTTGAGTAGCAATTCGTATGACTTGCAGTTCTCGTCTGGACGCACGTCCAGCTTGTACGCACAGCTTCAGGCCTGCGATATTGACTTGGTAATCTGCGATGAAGCGCCACTTGAAGAGTTGGACTCTTCTCGGGAACTGCTGTTCGGCGAAAGCTGGGTCGCTGTCTTTCCGCGGTCGATGAATGTCTCCTCAATGACGAGCGCCTTCGACCTGAAGGAGCGGGTGGACTGTCAGCTCCCACTCATTCGCTATAGCCAGTCGTCTGATATTGGGAAGGCCATTGAGCAGTTCCTCTCTCACCTTGGGATCGAAGCCGCGCGCCGCTTTCATTTTGAGGCTACTGATCCGGTGCTGAGTCTTGTTGCAGCCGGAGTCGGATGGGCGGTGACAACACCTCTTCGTTTATGGCAATCACGAAGCTGGCTGCAGGCGCTGCAGATCTTGCCGATTCCACCCTCACGTCTGGGTTGGCATAACTATCTGATGCTCAGTAGAGGGAGTGCCTACGCGGCGATGGCGGGCGATGTCAAAAAAGTCGTTCATGCGACCTTGAGGGATACGGTTGTCCCAAGGGCTTGCTCAGAGATTGTGAGTATCTCTGACGCAAGCTTTTTCATACCCGATGTCTCCTGTTCGCCGGCGCGCAGCGACTAGGCGGGGGCTTCGGTCGGGCTCGGTCCAAAACGGTCGAAGTACCGTGCCGATCAAAGAGAGCATTCTCCATGCTGGCGTGCTCGCACTAGGCGATTTCATGCCTTCCGCGCGGGCACTCTCAGGTTTGGAGAGGTCATCGCTTCTCGTAATGTGGGAAGAGATTGCATTGCCCAAGCATATACAAATATCAAGTGAGCGTGATGTTGCAGTTTGGCGGAAAACGTTAAGTCAGACTTAGCAAGCGGGTCTTGAATGGTCCGTTGGAGTCCGTGCAAAGCAGTTTTTCTGCTGGTGGGTGCCTTGGCTCTTATCGCGACGAGAACATGCGCGATTCGAAACAGTGCTCAATCCGTTGATCGATGCGGTCCAGGGTCGAATCTGCTGCGAAATATGCAAGCAGGTAACCGTACTTGGCCTTTATTGATGTGTCTCGAGGCGGATTTCGGCTCTTCAACTTTCTGAATCTACCGTTGCGACTAGTGCGCACCGGGGGTACTTGCGCGCTTGAAGAGGTTTACTGTCTTTTCGATTTCGCAGGTTGGAGCAACGGCATCCGCTCGGTTGGAAGGGTGCGGGCTGATTCCGTTGCAGTTCTGTCGACTGTGATTTCCCACTGTTTACCACCATGGAGTCTGGGATGAAAAAAACTGCGAGTCTGCTTTCTTTGATGGGGATAGCAATATCTGCATCGGCCCAATCGTCGATCACCATTTCCGGGATCATCGATACCGCGATCAGCCACTATGAAGTTGAAAGCGCATTTGTGCCGAGGACGCTGAGCGACTACTTCTATTCGGGTAGCCGTACGACCAAGCAAAGTAGAAATGTGCTCGCATCGGGCGGCTATAGCACCAGTCGTCTTGCGTTTCGAGGTACTGAGGATCTCGGAGGAGGATTGGCTGCGGGGTTCTGGCTGGAATCGGCGCTGGCAACCGATAGCGGCAACTCAGGCGTGACCTTCTTGCGACGGTCTACTGTTAGCTTGTACGGAGACTTCGGCGAGATCCGTTTGGGCCGTCACTTCGTCCCGACCTACTTTAGCGATTACATCTTCGACCCGTGGGGGAACAGCGGTGTCGCGGCGAGCGCAGTCTACGCCGTTCGTGCGAACCTGCAGACTGTGCGCGCGGGTATCACGCCAGTCGCCCAGGCTGGTCTTCGATCGCTGGGTGGTAGCACTCAGGGGGCTGGTTTGGGTGCTGCCGCTTCTGACGGGGCACTTCGGGCGAGCGACAGTATTGGGTACTTCCTTCCGAGCAACTTAGGTGGCTTCTACGGACACTTCATGTATGCGCTGCCAGAAGCTGTTTCGTTGGACAACACTTTCACCAGTAAGAGGGGGAAGTATGTCGGAAGTCGGTTCGGCTGGGCCGGTGGTCCAGCCGATATTGCTGTGTCCTATGGGGTCAGCACCACTTCCAACAGCCTGACGTTTACTGAAAAGCTTAAGACGTTCAACCTTGGGGCTTCGTATGATTTTGGAGTCGTCAAGCTTATGGGAGAACTCTCGCGGACGACCGATGATACAAGTTCGGTTACTGCATCCCCACTGACCTCGGGTCAACGCAGCGATCGCTACGACGGCCTGTTGATTGGGGCCAACGTTCCGATCGGTCCAGGCATGATTAAAGCGTCGTTCTCACGCGTTAAGTATCGTCGTGATCCGAATGCGTTGGTGGCGTTGAACACGATCGATAGTCGCGGAGATGCTTCAGTAAACAAGCTCGCCCTCGGCTATGTTCACTATCTTTCCAAGCGCACGCTTCTGTACGCAACCGTCGCGCGTGTGAATATGAAAGATGCTCAGAATAACCCGGCCGTGATGGGTGTAGCGGTGACGAACTCTCCGTTCCAGTTCAGTGGTCAGGGATCGATCTCGTCGCCTTGGGCGCCGCGAAGGTCTACGGGTTACGAGTTCGGCATCAGCCACTCCTTCTAAGCGATGACCTCGCCGAGTCTCTCAAGCTTGGCGGGAAAGACGTTGAGCGTTTTGCGAACAATGTCCATCGCAAAGATCCTTTGACCCGTGAATGCGTGTATTAGGACAATACACGCATTCACATATTTTTTTGACAGCTAAGAGGATATAGCTCTTGCCGCGAAACTCCCAGTTGAGGCGCGCTGGAGCTGATTGACCCATGACCATGACAGTGCACGTTAGCGCCGACGAAGTTCGGGCTCGTTTCTCCCGCGCCATGTCGGAGATGTATCGCAAGGAGGTACCGCTGTATGGTGCCTTGCAAGACCTAGTTGCCGACGTCAACGCCACCGTCTTGGCGGATGATCCGCAGAAGCGGGCGCGCATGCTGCACGCAGGCGAGCTCGAAAGAATGGATGTCGAGCGGCACGGCGCAATACGCCTGGGCACAGCTGCTGAACTGTCTAATATGCGCAGGATCTTCGCAGTCATGGGCATGTTGCCGGTTGGCTACTATGACCTTTCTGTTGCAGGTGTGCCGGTGCATGCAACCGCGTTTCGCCCGATCACGGACGCGTCGCTGTCTTTCAACCCCTTTCGAGTTTTTACATCGCTGCTGCGCTTGGAGCTGATTCCGGATACGCAGCTGCGCGATAAGGCGCGCTCGATTCTCCAGCAGCGCAACATCTTCACCCCCCGTGCGTTGGCACTGATGAGGCGATACGAGGAAGTGCAGGGTCTGACGTCAGAAGAGGCGGATGAGTTCGTGGCCGAGGTTACGCAGACTTTCCGTTGGCATGGGGAGGCCACTGTTGGTGCGCAAACTTACAAGGAACTGCTCGACGCGCATCGACTCGTTGCCGACGTCGTCAGTTTTAGTGGTCCTCATATCAATCACCTAACGCCACGTACGATGGACATCGACGCTGCGCAGCGCGAAATGCTGGATCGAGGCATCGATGCAAAGTCGGTGATCGAGGGGCCGCCTCCGCGCAAGCACGCGATCTTGCTGCGGCAAACGAGCTTTAAGGCACTAGAGGAGGGGGTGAAGTTTCTCGGTGACGGTAGCGCCGGGACGCATACTGCGCGCTTTGGTGAGATCGAGCAGCGCGGGATGGCCTTGACAAGAAAGGGCCGAAATCTCTATGACAGTTTGCTCCTGCAAGCCAGGCAGACGCGGCCGGAAGATGCAAGTTATATCCAGCATCTCTCGAGCGTGTTCGCCGCGTTTCCTGACGACTTGAATCAGCTTCGTAAGGAGGGGTTGGCATTCTTCCGCTATAGCTTGACAGATCTGGGCCGGCAGCTTCCGCTGGCGGATGTTAAGACTGCTTCGATCGATGAGATGGTTGATCGAGGCTTGGTTGCCGCGACCCCGATCACCTACGAAGATTTTCTGCCGGTGAGTGCTGCCGGAATCTTTCAATCGAATCTCGGAGGGGACGAACAGCGCGTCTATGAGGCAAATGAAGCCAAGGAGATCTTTGAGCGCGATCTAGGAGATTCAGTTCTCGACGAATTTTCGCTCTATGACGCGGCCCAGCAACGTTCGATCCAGGCGATTCGGGATCAGGTTAGTAGTGCGTCAGCATGAGCTCGGCAGATTTCTCTGCGGGCTCGGCGCCCGATAACCTAGTGCTTCAGCTTGAGGCGATCGTTGGTCCTCAGGGGATGGTGGACTTGGCGCAGGCGCAAGCCTATCTCAATGGGGCCCGATACGGGAAAGGAGAAGCCTTGTGCGTTGTGCGGCCGGCGTCGACTTCGGAGGTTGAGGCCATTGTCAGGCTGTGTTCGAAGAACGGCGTGCCGATCGTGATTCAGGGGGCGAACACTGGTCTCGTGGGTAGTAGCACACCCGGGATTTCGGGAAATCAAGTGGTGTTGTCCACCGGCCGGTTGCGTAGTACATGCAATGTAGACGTCGGCAACCGCAGCGTTACGGTCGGGGCAGGAGTTTTGCTGCATGAGCTCAACGACGCGTTGCAGCCTCATGATCTTTGGTTTCCGATCGATCTGGGCGCCGATCCCACCATCGGAGGAATGGTTAGCGCTAATACCGGTGGAACTCGTCTGATTCGCTACGGTGATGTGCGTCACAACCTCTTGTCCGTTGAGGTTGTGCTCTTTGACCCGCCTGGGGAGAGGGTCCGCTTCGGTAGGGCCCTTCGTAAGGACAACACCGGATTCGATCTCAAGCAATTGTTTGTGGGGACCTCGGGCGCATCGGGTGTGGTGACGGAAGTAAGTTTGGAGGTCCATCCGCGGCCCAAGCAGTCTGCAACAGCGTTGATCGCCCCGGTCTCGGGGGATTCAGTGTTGCCGATTCTGAATGCTTTGGAAGCTCAACTAGGCGATTTCCTCTCAGCGTTTGAAGGCATATCTCGAGAAGCAATTCGTGCGGCGGTGGAGCATGTACCGAATCTGCGCAGTCCTTTCGAGAGTGGCGCCCTGCCCGAGTTTGCTCTTCTGGTCGAGCTGGAGTCGAGTGTTTCGTCGCAGCGCATGGGGGTAGAGCTTCAGGATCTGCTAAATGCGTTTCTCGAGGAGCATTTCGGTTCATTGATATCGGACGCAGTACTTGGAAAATCCGAAGATCTTTGGCGCCTACGTCACAGCATCAGTGAAGGCGCGAGCAAGTTGGGAAAAGTAATTGCCTTTGACGTTTCGGTTCCACGGTCGCAGATCATGAATTTCAGGGAAGCCGCCGCAGAATTGGTGCGAAAGGATTTCTCTTACCTGATCGTCGTGGACTTCGGCCATATTGCAGATGGAGGAATTCACTTCAATGTTGTCTGGCCTACGGCGGCGCCACAAGCCTATGACCAAGTCGAGGTACTGAAACTAAGAGACGCCGTCTACGAGTTGGCCGTTCGGCAATTTGATGGCAGCTTCAGTGCCGAACACGGTATTGGGCCACATAACTTGCGCTACTACGATCTGCACACGAGCACACGCTCGAAAGCCTTGTCGCTGGGCATCAAGCGATTGCTTGACCCTCAAGGCCTATGCGGAGTGGTTGATTTTGCAGACGCTCGCTTGTAGGACCGATTCATTCTGGACTTCCAGGCTGTGTACTTGATCATCCCATGAACAGTGTAAATTTTTCACCCAGTTTCGTGCATCCTGCGGGCTCGCCGATCCGAGAGCTGTTTCCTTACCTGAGCCGAGAAGGAATGATTTCTTTCGCGGGGGGGTATCCATCGCCAAGCTTATTGGATGCTGAAGGCTTGGAGGAGGCGAGCAGGCGCGCATTTACAGGTGGCGCGAAGATGCTTCAGTATGGTGCTACCGAAGGTTCGCTCCAGTTGCGCGAAGCGCTAGCAAGGCTATGTGAGACGCGCGGCATCTCGTGTGATCCTGGGGAAGTACTTGTAACTACAGGGTCGCAGCAAGCGTTCGATTTACTAATTCGCGTTTTTGTATCATCGGGGGATTGTGTTTATGTGGAGTCGCCTACATACCCCGCAGTCATTCAAACGCTCCGCTTGATAGAGGCGGAGATTACGTCTGTCCCGGTGGATCGATCGGGATTAGATCTGGATAAGTTGGAGGGGATGTTGATCGCAACTCCGCTTGAACGCCGCCCGAAGCTGCTATATACGGTGCCAACCTTCTCCAACCCGAGTGGTGCATTACTATCCGAAGAGAGACGCAGGAAGCTGGTCGAGTTGGCTATCCGGTATCGATTTCTAGTGATTGAAGATGATCCATATGGAGAATTGAGGTTTGGGGATCGAGCGATTGGAACAGTTTACGAGTTTGGTCGAGAGGCGTTCGGTCCTAGGAATCCGGTCATATATCTCTCCAGCCTGTCTAAGACAGTAGCGCCCGCGTTGCGTATTGGCTGGATGATCGCGGGGCCGGATGTGATGCGCCGTTGCGCGATTGCGAAGCAGACAAGTGATCTGTGTACTTCACCAATTTCACAGCTGATTGCCGCTGAATATTTAGACCTCGGTCGCTATGCTCCTACGGTAGGAGCAGCTTGCGCCGAATATTTGAGTCGAATGACGGCTTTAACCACCGGTCTGTCCGAGAAATTGAATGGCCGCTTTGAATTTTCCTCTCCTCGCGGCGGGATGTTCTTGTGGGCTGTTTTTGATAGTGCGATTGACCCGAAGGCGCTGTTCGCGGCAGCTGTTGATCGTGGAGTGTTATTTGTGCCGGGGTCCGCGTTCTTTGCGGGGCGTCCAGAGCATTCGACAATGAGGCTCTCGTATGCAGCTCCAAGTGTTGATGAAATCAAAGAAGGCGTTGCTAGGCTTGCGTTTGCGGTCGAGCAGGTAAGTGAGTGACTGTTTTTGGGAACGAAGAGCTATGAAGGTGCTAGTGACTGTCAAACGGGTCGTCGACTACAACGTGAAGGTGCGCGTCAAGAGTGACGGCACGGGCGTGGACATCGCCAACGTCAAGATGAGCATGAACCCCTTCGACGAGATCGCCGTCGAAGAGGCCGTGCGCCTGAAGGAAAAGGGCGTGGTGACCGAGGTCATCGCCGTCTCGTGCGGTGACGCCAAGTCGCAGGAAACCCTGCGCACCGCGATGGCCATCGGCGCCGACCGCGGCATCCTGGTCGAGACCTCGGAAGAGCTGCAGCCGCTGGCCGTGGCCAAGCTGCTCAAGGCGCTGGTCGACAAGGAACAGCCGCATCTCATCATCCTCGGCAAGCAAGCGATCGACGACGATGCGAACCAGACCGGCCAGATGCTGGCTGCGCTGGCCGACCTGCCGCAAGCCACCTTCGCGAGCAAGGTCGAAGTCGCCGGTGACAAGGCCAACGTGACCCGTGAAGTCGACGGCGGTCTCGAGACCGTCTCGCTCACGCTGCCGGCCGTCATCACGACCGACCTGCGCCTGAACGAGCCGCGCTACGTCACGTTGCCCAACATCATGAAGGCCAAGAAGAAGCAGCTCGACACCTTCAAGCCCGAGGACCTCGGCGTGGACGTCAAGCCGCGCCTGAAGACCCTGAAGGTCTCGGAACCGCCGAAGCGCGGTGCCGGCATCAAGGTGCCCGACGTGGCGACCCTGGTGGACAAGCTGAAGAACGAAGCCAAAGTGATCTGAGGAAGACAACGAACATGACCGCACTCGTCATTGCTGAACACGACCACGCCAGCATCAAGCCGGCCACCCTCAACACCGTGACCGCCGCGCTCGCCTGCGGTGGCGACGTCCACGTGCTCGTGGCTGGCGCCAATGCGGCCGAAGCCGCCAAGGCCGCTGCCCAGATCGCCGGTGTCACCAAGGTCATCGCAGCCGACAGCGCCAGCCTCGCCGAGAACCTGGCCGAGAACGTCGCGGCGCAAGTCCTCGCGATCGCCGGCAACTACAGCCACATCCTGTTCCCCTCGACCGCCAACGGCAAGAACGTCGCGCCGCGCGTGGCCGCCAAGCTCGATGTCGCGCAGATCAGCGACATCACCAAGGTCGACAGCCCCGACACCTTCGAACGTCCGATCTACGCGGGCAACGCCATCGCCACCGTGCAGAGCAGCGATGCCACCAAGGTGATCACCGTTCGCACCACCGGCTTCGACGCCGCGGCCGCCACGGGTGGCAGCGCAGCGATCGAAACCGCCGAAGGCGTGGCCGACAGCGGCAAGAGCAGCTTCGTGGGCCGCGAAGTCACGAAGAGCGAACGCCCCGAACTGACGGCCGCCAAGATCATCGTCTCGGGGGGCCGCGCCCTGGGCAGCGCCGAGAAGTTCACCGAAGTGATGGCCCCGCTGGCCGACAAGCTCAACGCGGGCCTCGGCGCCAGCCGCGCAGCGGTCGACGCGGGCTATGCGCCGAACGACTGGCAAGTGGGCCAGACCGGCAAGATCGTGGCGCCGCAGCTGTACATCGCCGCGGGCATCTCGGGTGCGATCCAGCATCTGGCCGGCATGAAGGACTCCAAGGTGATCGTGGCGATCAACAAGGACGAGGAAGCGCCGATCTTCTCGGTCGCCGACTACGGCCTCGTGGCCGACCTGTTCACGGCCGTGCCGGAACTGGTGGCTTCCATCTAGCTTATGAAATCTTGAAAATCTTAGAAAGCGAAGCGATTATGAGCATTCAGAGAGTGGATTCCGGTCAGCGTATGAGCCGTGCCGTTGTTGCCAATGGAACCGTTTGGTTAGCTGGCGTGGTTGCACCTGATGCAACGCAGGACATCAAAGGCCAGACAAAGCAGGTGCTCGAGCAGATTGAGGTGTACCTGAAAAAGGCCGGTAGCGATAAATCTCGTATCGTATCTGCTCAGATCTGGCTGCGTGATATTGAAAGAGACTTTGCGCAGATGAATGAGGTTTGGGATGCCTGGGTTGTTCCGGGCGCTGCACCCGCGCGTGCTACCGGCGAGTCAAAGTTGGCACGGTCTGAGCTGTTGGTCGAGATCATTGTTACAGCGCTACAGGGGGCTGACTGAACGTTGGGTTCGTATCAACTGCTTTTGCGATTGTTGTTCGATTGAGTCACTCTCTGTCGGTGCGCTGCCTGTTTCGCTCGATTTCCACAAACGGCCATGCTGCACCATCGACGAATGTGGCCTCTTGTCGTATCAAGGAACATCAACGTGCACGTCGGTCCCTCACAGGCCTTCACATGGGCGAAGTTGGCGTTCGCAAGAAGGTCAACCATCGACTTGGCGATCGGGAGTAACAGTGCGTCCGCAGAGCGCCAGCGCCGTCGACGAACCCAAGCAAAATCGGATGGCTCGTCGCCTTGAGTTGAATGCTTGTCCCGGATCTCGATCTGGTCAAATTCTTCATCGCGAGCGAGAAGGCGATTGAGTGGCTCTAGATCTTTGAAGGCCTTGCGCGAAAGCCGTTCTCCTTTATGTTCTCGAACGAAGTCTCTGAACCACTCGCGCAAGGCTCGAGCTTGGGCGGCGACGGCATCAAGTTCACCAGGGCCTGCGGCGTCGCTCAGTTCGGCAAGAATCTCGGGGCTGACCATGCCTGATTCCCGTAGCCAGTTCACGAGGTCTTGTCCGGAGGCGAGCCACTCGACCTGTGTGTCTACTGGAAATCCAATGGAATTCAAAAAATCGAGTGCAAGAGAATCCGCCAAGAACATGGGCGGGGGACGAATGTCGCTCATTCCAAACCTTCCTGAGTCTTAAAGCAGGAGCGTAGGCCCCCAAAGGTGCCTAGGTTACCAAAAGGTAACTGACTCGTTTGAGATTGACAAGTTACGCAGCTCGCGCTAGGCTTTAATCGTCCACTTACCTTGCTGTGGTTTTCGCGACGACAATTTTTCGAGGACTACGGCTGTGCCAGGAGCCGTCCGGGCTGTATGGATTGTGTTTGCTACCCTCTCAAAGGATCGGTGGCGCATTGGCAAGACGCTGAGTACAGCGGTCGACAAGGGGTGAGATTGCGTTGAGCACAGAAGTTGACAACACCGAGCGGTTGAAGCTCTTCTCTGACGCTGTTTTTGGCGTGATCATCACCATCATGGTGCTAGAACTGCGCCCTCCGCACGGAGATACCTGGGCGGCATTGATGACCCTATGGCCAACAGCGATTACTTACGCTGTGAGCTACTTGTTCGTTGCAATCGTCTGGGTTAATCATCATCACATCCTTCGATTTGCGAAGAGTGCGACGCCCAAACTGATTTGGGGCAACTTCGGTCATCTTTTCACGGTGTCCTTGGTCCCTTTCTCGACCGCATGGGTGGCCGATAGCAAGCTCGCATCGGTTCCTGTCTTTGTCTACGCCGCAGTATTTGTGCTTGTTAATTTGAGCTATATGTTGCTCTGCGTAGAGGCTTCAAGAACATGTTCTAAGGAGTTGTCGCCAAGAATTTGGAGTGTGCTGCATAAGCGCTCGGCAGTAACTCTTGGAATTTTTTCTGTTGCGGCGGCAACGGCTCTCGGTTTTCCCGTAATCGGATTTGGTTTGATTTGCTGTTGTCTCTTGGTCTACACCAGGCCGGATGCCTCGCCTGCACCCTTAGGAGATAACCTCTAAGCCAAGTAGTGGGGCCGGCAAGGGCCAAGGACGAAAAAATAACCACCCAGGGGGGGGTGGTCGTATTTCTTTGAGCGGCTCTAGATATATCAGGGAAAAAATTAAGTCGCCGAGAAATTTGAGGGATTCATGGGAAGAACGAAATCTGAGCAGTCAGTTGCAAGTGCGGGGAAGTCTTGGCTTATCAAGCATTCCGCGCTGTCATATGCAAACCAATGGTTTGTTACGGATCGGAACTTCATGCGGAACTTGAAGCCTGCTGGGGGTACTGGCATAGATGCCCTAGTCCTGGGTAATCTGGCAGGCAAGTACATGGTTGCTCGTGGCTTCAAAAAGGATCCCGATAAGTTGCAAGACGATCCTCGCTGGGTCAAGGCTGCGGAATGCCTCATTCGGTCGGTGGCAAGCTCCAGTCCGTTGAACGATGAGATTCCTGCTCTAGCTGCACAACTAGGAAAAGTGTCGCCGGTTGGTAAGGCAACCGAGAAGAAGCTTTTGTCGGCCGCCACCAAGTTTCTCTGGTTTGCCGGCCGCCATGATGTACGCATTCTCGACAAGCGAGCCGTAGATGCACTTGCTGCGTTCGATGGGCATGGTGGCCTGGCTGCGAACTATCGTAAATACTCCGCATCGTGGTCAAAGCATTTCGATGTGAATAAGCGTTCTATCGAAGATGCAGTGGGTCAGCTGACAGACCGCCTAGATTGGACTTGTATCGATCCCGAGTTTCATGATGAAGCCAAGAGGGCACTTGAGTCTCCATGGTTCATCGATCGAGTCTTTGATAAGTACTTATGGACGATCGGCGCCTCCGGTAACTCTGCAACGTCTTTCATGTAGAGCGTTTGAGTTGATCTTTGATGAGCCGGTGATGGCAGTTACTGTTAAAATCCAAACCAGCTCAGACCACCAGGGCTGCGGCTAGCTTGTCAGACGCTATCAGGGATCTTGGTGCCGTGACGAGTCGGTCAACTTCAAGGTAAACGCCTCGCCCGCTTCGTGCGGGCTTTTTTTTGCTTCTTTCTATGCTCAAGGAGCGCTGAAAAAACTCTGGCGTTGCCTGGCAATCTTTGAAGCGTCGTTGGCGATATTTTTTATGCCGTTGGACAACTCAGATATCCAGTTGCACATCAGAGATAGGCTTGGCGCAACAAATAAGGACTCGACCAGTGGCCGGCTCATCTAGTGGCGGAATAGCATAATTGACGATGCCATCGATAATCGAGCACTCGCATTGATGACACACGCCAGAACGGCATGACCAACTGGCCTCAACGCCCAAAGACTCAGCAAACTCAAGCAAGCTTCTCTCCTTTGCGTTCCAGCGAGCCGCAATCCCGCTGCGTGCAAAAGTTACTAGAGGCTGGGTTCTGTCTTCTGAGATAGTCCGATTCTCGGACGAAGCATGCGAAGCGGGATTGAAGCGAGCTACGCCGAAAGCCTCAGTGTGAATTTGATTCGGCAGGAAGCTTAGTTCCATCAGGCACTTCACAACCTCCTTCATGAAATCATTAGGGCCGCAAACATAGATCTCGGAGTTCGACGGAATCTCGAGTGATCTAAGTAGCGCAATGTCGATACGTCCCGATGAGTCGAAGTCCTTCCCCGGTATGTCATCAACCCTCGGTTTACTGAAAGCGATGTGAATTCTAGCGCCTGATAAATATTTCAAAAGCTGATTCGACTCCTTTGTAAATACTCTGGAATTTTTATCTCGTGCTGCATGAATCCACCACACTTGGCGTCGTCGATTTGGCGCATCGTTTTGCTCGTCCAGCGCGATCCGGTGAAGCATTGATAGCATGGGCGTGAGGCCGATTCCCGCACTTATGAGGGCGACAGGAGTGGCGCCTTCACTCAGCGAGAATTCGCCGCGGGGAGCACTGATTTCCATAGAGCTACCGACTTCTAGTCGATCGTGTAAGTCCGCGCTTCCAGATCCCGTGCCCTCCCTTTTAACGCTGATGCGGTAGGTCCCTGCGATCGGAGGACCCGACAGAGAATAGCTTCGCGTGATCAATGTCGCCCCATCAGGCGCGAGGCGTCTTGTGACGATGTATTGCCCTGCGCGTGCTGAGGGGAGTGCAGATCCTTCTGGATCTGCGAGCACGTACGATCTGACAGCTTCCGACTCCCGTTCGATGCCGACCACGGATACTCGGCGAAATCCCTGCCACAGTGGAGCGTCGGGAGCGCTGCTCAGACCAGCATTGCTCTTGGTGTCACCTGTCTGGGATTGCTGCAACAACGCCTCAAATGATCCGCGCCACCCAGGGCTTAGCGCGGGCACTCGCAGGATGCTCCGAAGGTCCTTCTCAGGATGCTTGCCCGTGTAGAGAAGAGCGTCGGTGCGCGCGACACTCATTTGCTCAGGGCCGCTCAGAATCTTGATGATCTCATCGCCAGCGCCAATACGCCCCTCTGAGATCACCCGCATATAAAAGCCAGGCCGACCGCGTGACACTAGCAACCCTGGAAGCTCCGGAAGATTGAGTCGGATCCCCAATCTGTAGCACGTAACCCTTGGCTGTGTTACCTCGAACACCGCGGTGCCTATTTGATAACGGTCGCCGATGCAAACCTCAGAATCCGGCAATCCCTGGACTGTCAGGTTTTCGCCAAACTGCCCATACTCAAAGCTTGACCAGCCGAACTCCCGGCTCCAATAGTCATAGGACTCTAGTTGATATACCAAAACTGCACGCTGTTCGCCACCGTGTCCCCTGAGGTCGGCTTGAGCATCGCCATCGATGTTCAATCGGCGCACATACTGCCTCCCGCCCACAGGACGTTTCCAGATCGCCGTCCGATAACTCTTTCCGCGCCATTCGATCTCGCGCGGAAGGCCAACATTCACCGAAAGGAGCGTGTTCATGTTGCGTCCTTGTGACCATCGCTGACAAACTTCAAGGCGCAGCCGGAGCGTCGTACTGCTGCGCCAAATAAACTCCAAACATGTCTTGTTCGTCCGACCATTCAGCCACCGGATTCCACCCGCCTGCCCGTAGCAGAACGCGCGCATCCAAGCTACTGTATTTGATGCTGTTCTCTGTATGAATGCTTTCGCCGGCCTTCATTGAGAAGCGGCTACCTGCCACGCAAAAGGTTAGATCATCTTTAGCTTGGAGATGCATCTCGATTCGCGAGAACGATTCGTTCCATCGAGCGATGTGCTTGAACTTACTTACATCGATATCTGCTCCAAGCTCTCTGTTGATCCGATGTAGCAAGTTGAGGTTGAATTTGGCGGTCACGCCCTGGGCATCGTCGTACGCCGGCACCAGGATCGCGGGCGACTTGATGCGATCGATTCCGATCAGCAGATAAGAACCCTCCGCAAGCGTTCGTGACATCGCTCTAAGCAGATCCACTGCCGCCGGTGGCACCAAGTTACCGATCGTTGATCCGGGAAAAAATCCAAGGGCACGACCTGCGCATGTCGACGGGAGTTGTACCTCTTTGGTGAAGTCGGCTTCAATCGGATGGATGGCCAGGGTGGGAAATGACGTAGAGAGGGTCGCCGCGGATTCTCGTAAAAATTCGCCGGAGATATCGATGGGCACATAGGCTGCCGGCTCTATCGACCTCAGCACTAGAGGTGTCTTCACCGAAGACCCCGAACCAAACTCGACAACCACGCGCTCCTTGCCAATAATATCTACCAACCAGCTGCCGATTTGAGCCAAAACGGATCGTTCGGCTCTGCTGGGGTAGTACTCGGGCAGTTGAGTAATCTCTTCGAAGAGCTCCGAGCCACGGTGATCGTAAAACCACCGCGCCGGAATCGCTTTTTGCGCTTGCATTAGCCCGAACATGACATCTTCGAGGAATGGTGACATCACCTCTCCACGATTCGCAGATCCATGCTCTTGCTCAGTTCTCAGCATCATTCACCGTCTCTTGCAAGTCTCAAACCACTGAACTGCCAGCGCTGATGGGGATAAAAGAAGTTTCGATAGGTCGATCGCACATGTCCTTGCGGAGTAGCGCAGCTGCCCCCACGCAAGACGAATTGCCCCGACATGAACTTACCGTTGTACTCACCCACGGCACCTTCCGCAGGCCTAAATCCAGGGTATGGCAAGTATGCAGAACGAGTCCATTCCCATACGTCTCCGAACATCTGCTGGAGGCGAGCCAGGTCAGGGAGGATGCCAATCCGGTCTCCACTCGCCGAGAGTTGTGCCGCTAACGGTCGTACAACCCGTTCATCAGTAAGCAGGTTTCCTATATTCGGATCCAATCCTTGCGCTGCGCTTTCCCACTCAGCCTCGGTAGGTAGCCTTGCGCCCGCCCATCGTGCAAAGGCGTCGGCTTCGTAGTAACTAATATGGCGCACCGGCGCGAACTGATGCAGCGGCTTCAGACCATCGATTCCAAACTGGCTGGACCATTCTCCGCGGTCGTCCCAGCGCCAATACAGTGGAGCCTCAATCTTCTCTTTACACACCCACGCCCAACCATCGGAAAGCCATAGGTTTGCGGTTTTATATCCACCGGCCGCCATGAATTCCAGCCATTCCGAGTTCGTGATTACTCGGTTGGCCAGGAAATGCTTCGCTAACCATGTTTTGTGCCGAGGTCCTTCGCAGTCAAAAGAAAAGCGCTCCCCCTGGTGACCGATCTCCACCAGGCCTTCGCGTCCCGCAATCCACTCCAGTGGGACATGCGAGCCATGTTCAACCTCTTCGCTTGGCCAAAGCGCAGGAGACGTTGGATTTTGCGATAGAAGATGAAGGAGGTCGGTCAGCATCAATTCCTGGTGCTGTTCCTCGTGATTGCATCCGAGCTCGACGACTTTGAGCACATCCTCGCTCGCGAACTCCAGCAGTTGCTCGAGGATCCCGTTCACATAAGCTCTGTACTCGCTAATCTCCCTCAATGAGGGTCGAGTGATCAGGCCGCGCAAAGACCGGGCCATTCTCGGTCCTTCTGCCTCGTAGTAGCTGTTAAAAAGGTAGTGATATTGGCTGTTGAAGACCCTGTAGCCTCTGAGCGCCCGGCGCAGCACAAACGTCTCAAAGAACCATGTGGTGTGTGCGAGATGCCACTTGGCCGGCGACGCATCCGGCATTGACTGAACTGTCGCGTCTGCCTCCGATATTCCAACGCTTAGATGCTCTGTTAGTGCTCTGCAGCGCACAAACCGCTCGCGTACCGATTGGTGGTCAAGCATGCAGCAGCTCCTCTTCGATTCTCGTCATATCGACCTTCTTAAACCTCTTGTTCTCGATGATGCCGAGGGCTTACTTTGAACACCTCAGCCTGGTTACTCTACACGACGAGATCGCCAACCTGTCGCAAAAAAACGCCATACTCTGCCCTGTAGTAACCGTCAAAATACAGGTTGACAAGTTACTATCGGAATCGTAATCTTCGCGGACTGGAAGTGCATGCCTATGAGGCTCCCGCTGAGAGAGCAGGGGCAGATCACAGGGCAGGCGGGGCTTAGCAAAGGGTGTGGAACACATGCAACAAGCAGTGGTGATCGTGACAGGGGCTAGTCAGGGCATCGGTGCCTCGACAGCGATCCGGTTAGCGCGAGACTATGGGAATGTGGCACTGGTTGCCCGCAACGCTCAGAAGCTTCAAGCGGTGGCCGATCGCGTGAGCAAGGCTGGTGCTAGCAGCCTGGTTTTGGCTGCAGACCTGAGCGAGGTCGACAACGCAGAAACGATTGTCAAACGCGTCGTCGACACTTTTGGAAGGATTGACGCACTGGTCAACATTGCAGGCGCGGTGCCTCAGGTCAACGTTCTCGAAATGAGTGACGCGCAATGGGATGCGGGAATGGCGCTCAAGCTCCATGGCGCCCGACGGTTGACTGTGAAGGCATGGAGATATCTGAAGCAAAGCGGTGGCTCGGTAGTCCTCACTTCCGGAAACTCAGCGCTTTTTCCAAGAGCCGGCTACGCCGCAGTTGGAACTATAAATGCGGCGATCGTTGCTTTGGCGAAGGCCTTTGCAGACCTTGGGATAGAGGACGGAGTGCAGGTCAACAGCGTGTTGCCAGGGCCGGTAATGACTGGGCGGCGCAGGTCATACCTGGAGCACTGGGCGCCGGCGCACAACATGACATTTGAAGATGCCTTGGAAGGATTTCCTAAGGAGGCGGAAATCTCTCGGTATGGAGAACCTGAAGAAATTGCGGAGTTGATCTCTTTTCTTTTATCTCCGAAGGCGCGATGGATGACGGGCACGGCGCTGCGAATGGATGGCGGCGAGGTTAAAGCTGTCTGAGCGAGGCTTGGACGCACTTATGGTTTATCAACAGCAGGTGAATTGAAATGTCGACGAAAGTAGCGGTAGTCACAGGTGCAAGTTCTGGAATCGGTAAAGCGACAGCACTGCGTCTAGCAAAAGATTTCTCAGGGATTGTCCTGGCAGCTCGAAGTGGCGAGAAACTTGGAGAGGTCGCCGCGCAGGTGCGCGCTTTGGGAGCTGAGGCGATCGAAGTTGAAGGAGACCTGAGTGTGTTGGCAGCGAGTGACTTGGTCATCGAGAAAGCGATTGCAGCCTTTGGAAGGATCGATGCGCTTGTGAACGTGGCAGGAGCGGTGCCCGGATTGGACATTTTCGAGATGACGGATGCACAGTGGGATGCTGGGCTTGCGTTGAAGTTTCACGGGGCGCGTCGTCTGACCATTCGCGCGTGGGATGCGTTGAAAGCATCCTCTGGTTCGGTTGTTTTTATCTCGGGTACGTCGGCCGAAGCACCGAGGGCAGCTGCAGCTGCCGTTGCAGCGATCAATGCGGCAATCGAAGCGATGGCTAAGGCATTTGCTGATCGAGGAATTGTTGATGGCGTTCAGGTGAACAGCGTTTCGCCGGGAGCGGTGATGACCTCGAGGCGGATGGGAATGATAGAAAAGGCGGCAAGTGCGAGGAGTGTCACCGTGGAAGAGGCCAAGAAGGCATTTTTGGCGCAGGCGGGAATTTCTCGATTCGGAGAGGCTGGGGAAATCGCGGATCTGATTGCATTTGCGGTGTCATCCCAAGCGAAATGGATGACCGGAACCGTACTTCGCATGGACGGCGGCGAGATCAAGTCCATCTAAACGCGCGCAGTCGTCCTAGCCAGCCGCTTCGCGGCAGCATCGTGATCCACGGAAGAGCTTTTCAATGAAGATCAATGTTCTTTCAGATTTACATCTGAGTATGCAAGGACTGCCAGCGCCAGTAAACGATGCGGCTCTTGTGGTGCTTGCGGGGGATGTTGCTCGGCCCGAGCGGGCCATTGAGTGGGCACGTTCGTTGGATAAGCGCGTTTTGTACGTGCCTGGTAACCACGAGTTCTATGGAGGTAGCCTCGAAGGAAGATGGGCAGAGCTGGTAGAGCTTTGTTCAGGCACGAACATAACGCCTTTGCAGATGATGGCTGTGGTCGTGGAAGGGGTCCGATTTCTCGGAACCCCTCTATGGACCAGTTTTGATTTGTCTGAAAACGCGACGGAAAATTCGCAAGCAAAAGAGCTTGGCCAGAAGCTCTTGCGTGATTTCGAGAGAATCCGTATCGAAGAGGATTCGAAGGATCTTTTCACCCCTGACGACTGTGCGAGCTTGCATCGGTCTCAGATGCTCTGGCTTGAGGAAATGCTCTCGATAGCGCACGCAGGGCCAACTGTGGTTGTGACCCATCATGCACCCTCCACCAAAAGTATCAATCCCCGATTTGAAGGTTCACCGTTGAACGCCTGCTTCGTTTCGGATTGCGAGCGCCTGATGGGGGCGCAGCGAGTGGCCCTCTGGATCCATGGCCACACTCACGATAGCTTCGACTATGAAGTCGCGGGAACTCGGGTCGTTTGCAATCCCAGAGGCTATTTCAGGGGTGGGGCTCCCGAAAATCCACATTTCGATCCGAACTTCGTGATTGAGATTTGAAGTCTCTGCGAAGCGGTGGCTTGCTGGGCGTTGCGAGCTCGCGCAATTTTCGCTGATTCATATCGCTCGGTTAGACGTGAGAGGCGCATAGTTGCCGGTGTCATGCTTTCCTAAAATCACGTGTTTCGGTCAATAGCCACTCTTTGAAGGTGTGCACCTGTGGAGCACTGTCTGCGGCAGGCTTGTTTACGATGTAGTAAGCCCAACTTACAGTGCATTGAATTTCGAGAAACAGTCGCACCAGTTGACCAGCCCTAATGTCGTCATCGACTACAACATTTCTTCCGAGTGCGATGCCTTGGCTGTCAATCGCGGCCTGGGTGACGGCCGCGGATGAATTCAGTGCCAAGCCTCTTCGTGTAGTGCCATGGACCCCAGCGATGTTTAGCCATCGCGGCCAGTCGGGATAGCTGCTATCGGCACGTATGCTCGTATCGTGGATCAGAGGAAGACGCAGCAGATCCGAGAGGGTTACTGGCGACTGAAGTTTCCCAAGGAACTTCGGGCTGCAAACGGGGAAAACTTCTTCATCGGCGAGGTGTACTGCATGAAGACCGGGCCAAGAACCTCGGCCAAATCTTATCGCCAATTCCGCTTCGCCTGCGGCGAGGTCTGCGAGCCTGTCGGACGCGTCAAGTTGCAGTTCAAATTCCGGGTGAGTGGCTTGGAACTGTTGAATCCTTGGCATTAGCCACTTGGCCGTAAATGCCGGAGGGGCCGTGACCCTTAGGAGATTTGCTGAACTCCGGTGTCCACGAAGGGTCTGCAAGCCGGCTGCGAGGCGATCAAAGCCTTCGCGCAGGTCCGGAAGGGCGGCGATTGCGGCAGTTGTGAGTTCAAGCTTCGCGGGCGGGCCTCCGATTCGGTGAAAGAGCGCTACACCGAGCCAAGCTTCCAGTGACCTGACTTGCTGCCCGACGGCGGCAGGGGTTACGTTGAGTTCTTTCGCCGAAGCCACGAACGAGAGAGTGCGTGCAGTTACCTCGAAAGCTCGTAACGCATTTAGGTGTGCAAGCGTTCTCATGGTCGAAATAGTTTTTCTTTGCCGAGGCTGCACTTAATCTCTGTCGAGAGGAATTCCGAAAGTCTTTAATCTTCACCTATCCATTCGCAGCTTCTCTGAGCTGCTAGGACTTGATGATGATTAACAGCAACTGTTTAAGACAAAGGAGAATCTTATGAAAGCGGCAATCATGCGGGACTATGGGGCGCCAGATGTGCTTCAGTTCGGGGAATTACCAACACCCAAACCTGGATCTGGCGAAGTGCTGGTCCGGGTGCTGGCCGCGGGAGTAAACAGGCTCGATCACTACATCAGAGAGGGGGTGGTTTCTCGAGGGCTGGTGCTACCGCACATACTGGGATCGGATGCATCGGGAGTGGTTGAGCAACTAGGTGAGGGCGTTACTCAGTTCCGTGTTGGGGAGAAGGTCATCCCAATGCCCGGATATCCATTGGCCGCATCAGAAAGCGATTTCTCTCCACTGAGTGCGGCGCCCAGCTACGTGATCCGAGGCATCGCTCAGTGGGGCAGCTATGCTGAGTTCATGGTCGTTCCTGAGCAATGGCTTTTGCGTGATCAAACAGGCTTATCGTCGCAGGAAGTGGCAACACTCCCGATGACACTCACAACCGCAGTGAGGGCTGTGAAAGTAGTTGGAGAGGTGAAACCTGGCGATTTCGTCCTTGTTCATGCGGGCGCTTCTGGGACAGGAAGTACGAATATCCAGGTGGCGCGAGCTTTGGGCGCACGTGTGGCGGCAACGGTTAGAACGCCCGAGAAGGCTGACTTTGTTCGCAAGCTTGGGGCTGAACTGGTTGTCGCTTTGTCCGACGGCGATTTTGTAATGAAGGTGAATGAATGGACCGGGCATAGAGGCGTTCAAGTTGTAGTTGACAACCTCGGCGGCGAAATCTTGACCAAAAGTATGGAATGCCTGGCGCCTTTGGGTCGACTTGTTTCTATGGGGATGGTCATGGGTTTGGAGTCCACAATACAGATACGCCCCTTATTTTTTGGCCAGAAGCAAATTCGTGGCACGATGATGGGCGATGTTTCTGATTTGCAATGGGGCCTAGAGCTGGTCAAAGAGGGAACGATCAAGCCGTCGCTTGACCGTGTGTTCTCGCTCCAAGAAGCGTCCACGGCGCATCAGTACATTGCAGACGGCCGCGCCCTGGGAAACATCGTGCTTGCGCCCTAGGGCTTTGTTCACGGGGTCGCCGACGTTGTTGAAACACCCTTCGTCGGCGCCTCCGTCGCAATGGTTCGCTCTGCGTTAGGGTCTGCGGCCGATTTGGTCGACAGCCGGGTAGAAGACTCAATGTTTGAGGGTTAGCTTGAGGAGCGCGGCTAAGCCAAGCACCAGAGCGCGAGGCCAATAGCCGAATCACATTGGTGTCCCGCGCCAACTGTGAGTCCCGCTTGACCTAGTCCGGTCACGTTATGTCACCTATTCGCGCAGATTTCGTTGGTCTAATTTCTTTTGAATTTAGACAGATTTGTTTCCTCGCTCGAATACTTCATCCACATCGAGCCCTCGATCGACACCATGCGGCGTGACTCCTTGCCCGGGCTCCATTAGCAGCTTCTTTCCGTCAAGGTAGATGTCGATTTTGTCTGGCTCGAACGAGACATAGTTCGAAACGGACTTCACCTCTGACCAGGCCTGCAAATATGACCAAGCTGCCTTTTTTCGGTCGCCGATGTCGTAGTAGCTTGCCAAGCCCTTGTAGGGGCAGAACGTTTGACCATCAGTTAATGTCAGACATGCGTCAACAACATCCTCGCGCGGGACATACCAGCGAGGAGCGAATCCCGATTCAAACAGTACAAGTGGCTTTGTCGATTCGGCGACGATGCGGTCGCTGTCTTTCACCACGAGATGCCTGGAGCTTTGGCGAATATCGATTCGATGGTACGGGTCCGCAGCGTGGCCGACGATTCGTTCGTCTTCTTCGTAAAATGCATCCATCGCCCGCCAGGCAAACGCGACCCGTCCTTCAAGGATCTCGGCATACTCTGGCAACTCTGTATGTTGCCAGGCAGCGTGCGCGGTCGATGTTTCTCCTTGCGCCACCGTGAACCACGCAGTCTTGCCGAGATCTTTGTGCTGGGTTACTCGTGTTTCCTCTGCAAGTACTCCCTCTCGTATATCGCGCTGGGGAAAGTACGCCACTGGATACCGTCCTGGCTCATGCAGTAAGACCACATCTTCGCTATCGACGATCCATTCGCCGCCTAGCTTCACTCTCATCCTTCGGCGCAAAGGTTCCGCGAACAACAACCGCGGCGGAAGTGGTGTGGCCGTCAAAAATTTCCCCACTCCCGACCCACTGATCGGGCCTTGTTGCCATGACAGTCCCATCTTGCTCTCCTATCGTTACGGATTCCGCACGCTCAGCCCTTGTAACCACGCTCCTGGAGCGTCCAAATGTTTCCATCAGGGTCGGAGAAGTCCGCGAAGCTTGCATAGTCGCGGTGGCCTGGTGCGATCCCTGCCGCCCATCCACCAGTCCAGTCGACAACATCCTTGTGCCGGACATCGCTGACATTGATTCCCGTTTCAATGAGCCGAGCCCGCTCTGCGATCAAGTCATTCGTCACTAGATAGAAGCCTCGCACAGTTCCCGAATCTTTGCTTGGTACTAAGTGGATGGAGCACGCCGAACCGGGCGGCGTCAACTGGATGACTTGAAAGGTCGGCGTTGGTCTGTAGTCCACATCAACATTGAAACCGACCTTGCGATAGAACTCGAGAGCGCGCTCAACGTTGGAAACGGGAACGGGAATAACCTCCAGAGCAAGCATGTGATCTCCGATAAAAATCATCAACCCCCCCCACGCGGGCGGGACGCGGCAAGAATACACTGGCATAAGTAACCTGTCAAAGATAAATGTATGGGTTACTAGAACGAAATGGACTAGGAGCACGCAAAGTTCGCTTTTGGCTTATGCTTCTGTGACAATTGGATACGCTGCCTGTCCGGCAGGGATAAGTGGCGACGTTGGAAGAAAAGAAGAGGGCGTTCGATGGCACTTTTCCCACAGGGCAAAACGACGGTGCAGTCCCGATGTAACCAGGGAGAGCGCAAGCTTTTCGAGGCTCTAAGGCGTCACTTACCAGACGATCACATTGTTTGGCACGATCTGCCTGTCGGCGATGCAGGTCTGCAGCCTGATTTTTTGATTCTTAGTCCCAGGCAAGGCCTGCTGGTTCTCGAAGTCAAGGATTGGAAGCGCGGTACGTTGGCGGGGGCGGACAAGCATCGTGTGGCGCTCAAAGTTGAAAGCGGGCTTATTAGTAGCCCACATCCGATTGCGCAGGCGCGAAAAAATGTCATCGCGCTAGTCGATCGTATGGAGCGTGATGCGGCGCTGGTGGCGTCCGAGGGAAGCTATCGCGGCAAGCTGCTTTTTCCGTGGGGTTGGGGGTGCGCACTGGTGAACCTAAAGCGCCAGGAGACTGAGGATCCAGCGTTTACGGAACTCTTTCCTCCGGAGAGAACGCTCCTGCGCGATGACTTGGTGGCTGAGGTTGATGGCGAGACATTCTGTCAGCGTCTGCGGTCGATGATGCAAGTGCAATTTCCGCACACTCTAACGATGCCACAGCAGGATCGGGTGCGCTGGCACTTATTTCCAACTTTGCGTGTAGCGCCGGCTCAGAAGCCGCTTCCGCTAGCGGAGCAAGGTGCGTCACGCTCCACCCCCATTCGCATGCATGACGTAGTGCACGTTATGGACATGCAGCAGGAGCGTGAAGCGCGTCGCATGGGGGACGGCCATAGGGTCATCCATGGGGTTGCGGGTTCAGGCAAGACGATGATCTTGGTTTTTAGGGCACAGTATCTGGCTTCTGCGGCAGCTGCAGTGGGGCGACCTGTTCTGGTGCTGTGCTTCAACCGCGCTCTCGCTGAACGGATTGCCTACTTACTTGCAGGCAGGGGAGTAGCGGAGAGCGGACATGGAGTAGTCGTTCGCTCTTTCCATAGCTGGTGTGAGGACATGGTTCGCACTTACCAACTGGAGGTAAAGGCTCCGCGTAGTCCAAAGGAAGCGTACTTCGCGGAGTTGGCGGCAACGGTGGAGCGAGCACTTGCCAGCGGATTTGTTCCAAAAGGCCAGTACACGGCCGTGATGATCGACGAAGCACACGACTTTGAGGATGCGTGGCTGCGCATGGCTGTCGAATTGGTGAATCCGGCGACAAGGGCATTGCTCGTCCTCTATGACCACGCACAAGCGATCTACAAGAAGCAAGCCCGTAAGACTCCGTTCAAATCATTGGGCATTGATGTGGTGGGTGGTGGCCGTAGCACCATCATGCGAACGAACTATCGAAACACAGCGGAAGTATTGAGCCTTGCCCTCCGCTGTGTAGAGGAGCTAATTCCACTGCAAGGTGTGTCGGATGGGGCCGAGTTGGGTAAATCCGATAGTGAGTACTCCGACGATCTCGAGGCAAGTGGCGCAGACGTGTCGGTCACGACTGTCCATCCAGATTCGGCGGGTCGCAGAGGACCGATGCCGGTGTTTTTTCAGGCCGGTACTGCGAACGTTGAAGCACAGTGGATAGTGCAGAAGGTCATGTATCTTCAGGCCGAGGGTGTGCGCCTCGAACAGATTGCTGTCGTCTTTCGATTCAAGGCATCGATGGAAGTGCTGGAAGATGCCTTGCGACGGCAGGGCATTCACTTTCAATCACTACGAACGACAAAAGCGCGAAATCTACGGTGGTCCGATGATGCTCTTCGAATTCTGACAGCCCATAGCGTCAAAGGCCTAGAGTTCTCCCACGTGTTCGTCGCTTCTATCGATGCCTTCGAGGATGCAAAGCATCAAAGCGCGTTAGAAGAGTTGCGATTGCTCTATGTGGCGATGACACGCGCGACTCTTTGGCTTGCACTATCGGCGCGGGAACGAGGCGGGTTAGCAAAGCGAGTGAAAGAACAGATCGACCAGTTGCAGATCGAATGGGCAAATCTCGAGTAGCCGTGGCTCCCGACCACCCATAGACATCGTTTTTTGATCTGACTTTATAAAGTCTTAATGAGAAAAAAGTCAATCCCTACAAGTTGGGTAGAAGATATGTCGTATCGAGAGCAAAGTTGATGGGCGGCGGGGACGTGCCTCGAGAACGTGCTGTAGGGCTCGCTTGCAGATACTCTGCTTGCCGTTTACCTGGCCTGAGTGAATCGATAGGAATCGTCAATACGGTTGCGATAGCAGAAGAAACTGAGGAGAGAAAATGTGCGGAGAACAGGAGGGCGCGTCCCCCGAGACCGCTCGCGGCTTAAGTGGTCGTGGGGACTACCAAGAAAAATGGCAGCACCATGAGGGAGGTCACCTGATCTACGTCTGTGTGGACTTCATTGTCCGCATAGATGAGAACGAAAGACTTGATTGGGAAACCAGCACTGAGTATGACAGTCGGATTGACAAAGCCTTTGATCCCAAACTTAAGGCGGAGATTCTTGATGAAGTGGCGCTGCTCGAAGCGGCGCCCTGCGAAGGGATGTCACGTGAAGCGCGTCGCGCATTTCTACGCTTGCTTGGAGAGGCGATTCGTTCCAATTGTCACTTCCAGTACAAGGCCGCAAAGAAAATGTTAGTCGACGCTCGCGGATTTTTGGTTGCTAGAAGCGCCGAAATATCACGTTTCTGGTACCTCGCCGCGAGCTTCGCAGCTTCAATGCCCTTTGCGATCGCCGGGGGTGTGCTTTGGTCGATGCGTGTATCTGCGCAAAACATCCTCGGGGCGAGCGGTTTTTGGCTTGCGATTGCAATGGTTGCGGGTGCAATAGGAGCGTTGCTTTCTGTCATTGTAAGGTCGGGTCAACTTGCAGTTGATAGCTCCGCTGGCCGAAAGTTGCACTATATGGAGGGTGCCTCGCGAATCGTGGCGGGCGCAATCTCCGGGTTCATTGTTGCGCTCGCCATTCGTTCAGAGCTCGTGCTTGCCTCAGTTGCGAAAGGAGACAAGCAAATCTTCTTCACGCTGCTCGGAGCGTTGGTCGGTGGGGCGGGGGAGCGCTTGGCGAGTTCCATTATTTCAAAGCTCGACGCCTCCGCGCGTCCCGTCATTAGCAACGAGAACGGAAAAAATAAATGAACAGATCTGCATTAATCATTGGAAGTCCGGATGACAAAATTCCTGGAGTGAAGGCTGATATGCTGAGGTATCGCCAGTTCCTCAGCAGCCCGGCTGGTGGTTTATGGTTTTCACACGAGATTGAAGTGCTTGAAAGCCCGCGCAAAGCCGCGGTTGTTTCGAAACTCAATTTGATGAAGTCATCAGATTATTCCATCGTGATATTTGCAGGTCATGGGCGCCATCCTGTTAGGCAAGGCCCGACGCATGTACTTTTGCAGCCTAACGAAGAGATGACGTCGTACGAGCTCGCGATAGGAGCTGATAAACATACGGTGATTCTGGACTGCTGCCGAAAGCTTGAAAAACAAATCGTTCTAGATAGTATGCAAGCTGCTGCCAAATCGGTTCGAAGCGACAATAGTTATGCCTGTCGGAAGGCATATGATGATTGGATTGCAAGTTGTGATCGCGGCGTCGTGACAATGTATGGATGCGATATAGATGAGACGGCTGGCGAGACTGTGCGAGATGGGGGGCACTTCTCGTCGGCGCTGCTGAGTGGAAGCGAGCAATGGGCCGAGCAGCAGCGGGGAGGCGCGTCGAGAATTCTGGAGGTAACAGCTGCACATGCGCTCGCAAAGACGGCCGTTGCTGCCCGCACCGGTGGCCGGCAGAACCCCGTTATTGATTACACGCGAGCACTCCGTCAGTTTCCGTTTGCAGTTCACGCATGACTCGTTCGAGGGAACGGCGCGAAAATAATCTCTAAATCTTAGACGTCAATCGAAAGAATTGGCTTGGTAATGGAGGAAAAATGAGTGCAGTGGTTAAGGAGGCGGCAAACGACGTTCCGCTTTTCAAAGAGAAAGATGAGCCAGAGGATACCTACTCGACTCTTCAAACTACTCACACAAGCGAGTTGGTAATAGCCTTGTGCGGACCAATCGGTTCACCTCTGCATGATGTGGCTGCAGCCATTCGAGCTTCGATAATGCAGCGCTATGGATACCAGTGCGAGGTCATTCGGCTGAGTGACTTTATCAGCGAGCACTTTTCCAGAGTAGGTGGCGAAAAGTCTATCCCGAAGGCTCCGAAGGTGGCGCGTATCGAAGCACTTATTCGCGGAGGCGATGAAATGCGGAAGGCGTTCGGCCCATCGATTTTGGCGGACCTCGCTGTTGCTCGGATTAGGCTCGACCGTCAGAAAAATGGCCGAGACGATACAGGAAGTAGATTCGTCAGTCGACGCGTTTGCCATATTATCGACTCTATCAAGAACCAGGCGGAGTTGGATCTTCTGCGTGAGGTCTATCGCGAAGTTTTGTATGTCTTCGGGGTTTTTTCGCCGACATCTGCACGCGAAGCCAACATGCGTGCCGCGGATCTTCCAAATGACAAGATCCATGTCCTAATGGAGCGAGACGCACGAGGTAGTTCGAATTTTGGTCAGACGGTCGGCGACACGTTTCCGCAGAGCGACTTTTTCCTGAGGATGGACACAAACTCTCAAACCGCATTGGCAATCAAGGTGGAGAGGTATATGGATCTGATCCTTTCCGCCAAAATCGTGACGCCGACCAAGGAGGAATCCGCAATGTATGCGGCATCTTCTGCCGCTAGTTCATCTGCCTGTCTGTCTCGACAGGTTGGAGCGGCGGTGACGGACTCGAGCGGAGAAGTGCTTGCCGTCGGATGGAATGACGTGCCGAAGGCTGGGGGAGGGCTTTATCAGACTGATCGAGACCGAGACCCTCAAGGCCAGCACGATCTGCGTTGTTACAACAAGGACGGCGGAAAGTGCTTCAACGATGAAGAAAAGGAATTACTAGCGGCGGCACTGGTTGAAAGTATTGGCGAGGATCTGTTGCAGGCGGATAGTGTCGACAAGGCTGTCAAAAGGATTTTGGGCGATAGGAAGCTTCAGGGTTTGATTGAGTTTTCTCGGGCGATTCACGCGGAAATGCATGCGATCTTGAATGCGTTGCGAATTAGCGGAGATAAGGTGCAGGGCGGAAGCATATTTGTGACAACCTATCCATGCCATGGATGCGCGCGCCATATCGTGGCGAGTGGGATTCAAAATGTTTATTACATTGAGCCTTACCGCAAGAGTTTGGCTTTGAAGCTCCATGGCGATGCAGTAACTGAGAATGAAAGTGCTACAGGCCTTGTGCGATTGCTTCCGTTCGAAGGGGTGGCTCCTTCGAGATATCTTTCGATATTTCAGATGAAGCCGAACTCGCGAAAAAAGGATCGCAAGCGGATAACAATAATTCCCGGAGAGGCCTTGCCAAAACTGGAGAAAAGCCTACAGTCGTTACCTGAGCTGGAGAGTATGGTTGTCAACAAGTTGGTGAAGCGCGGGCTTCTAACGGTACAATCTGCGGCTCTCGGGGGAAATGACGATGGACCACAAGCAGCTTGAACTGGATTTTTCCCAGCCTCAGGTCGATGAAGCGTCCCAAGGATGTCATGTGGTGGAATTCCGTGCATTCCTTGAAGCGCGGCGCAAACGTTTGGCTGATGAGGAGCGCGCGACGCTCGTAGCCGAAATTCTTAAATCCGTGGAGCACATCACAGGCCACTCGGGCGAAGCTGAAGCCATGTGAGCACTGGTGGTACTGCTTGCGTCGCCTGAGCGCACGTTCTGTTGATTAGGAGTTCTTCTCCTGCCTGAAAGTATGCGATGCAGTGCGAATGCTGCTCTGTCGCCGGTGCTGCGCGGCATCGGCATGTTTCGGCGCATGGGTAGATCATTCAGTTCGACGGCAGTGGCTGCGTAGCATAGTTCTAGCTCTGTAAGCTAGTTTGTCTTCTTTTTAGGGACGCGTTACCACGTAGTTGGCTTGACAGTTGATCAACACCATCGACTAGAAGTAAAAAAAAAGTGAAGTTCATAGGCGCGGGAGCTTTCACGCCGTTGGCATTCAAAAATACGTTCTTCAGGGATCGCGCCTGAGTCCTTGATTTGGCGAGAATGATGACTTCTGCGAGAACACATTTTTGGCTCGTTTTCTCGCATGAATCTGTTCCCCGGATAGCGGACCTGCAAATTGTGTTCCGCAGCTAGCGGGTACGTGAGCGGCTGGCCATCCCATCTTGATCGGAAGCAGGCGCACGCGGCACGATTTCTTCTATCGGCCGCAGTGCGGTTAATCAAGCTCGACAGAGATCGTCAAGATCGAAGCAGCCCATCTCCGAGCTCTGCGGCGTCGAAGAGCCTCTGTGACTCGCCGAAGCGGAAGATTTCCATCAACGACGCGCCCGTCTGAAGTCGCAGGTAAAAGACAACCGGAAGCGTACTGGGCTGCTTGGCCAGAATCTTCACGTCCCTGAGTACTTCGGCCGGAAGGTCGCTCAACGTGTGCAACGCCGCCTTGTCGTTCGCGAGCAGCTTTCGTCCGAGCGCTTGTTCGATCTGGGTTTCCATGGGGCGGCAGCCTACCTGAAGGCCGACGACGCAGCTGACCGCCCGCCGCGACAACGGTTTCGTCCATGCCGCCGCCCTCCGCGGCGCGCGCGACCACACCAGATTGCTGTCACGCAAGTGCCGGCCTCCGCAGATGAGGTTGCCCTCGCCGTTGTCGAGTCCACTGGTCTTTGACGCCCCGATCAACCCTCCCGCGCTGGAGGCCCCGCCGCGACTGAGCGCCTACGACGAACCTGGTGCAGCCCGGCATACCCAACCGGAGGTTAGATGACTGCCTTACCCTGAGATCCTGTCGCCTGCCCGATGTGTCTGGTCAGGGACGACGCCAAAAATGACGCACAAGCCTGTGGCATCAGGTACAGCCGGCCTCCCCGTGAGCGGGGTCGGCGCGAATTCCAGGCTGGTCGCGGTTCTCGCGGCCGGCCGCAGCTAGGTCAGCTTTGGGCCCGAAGCCGCCAGCGACGCCGGCCGACAGTAGCCGTTCAGAACCGCACCACCGGACATGGTCAAGACGAGGCAAGGTTACGCCGGGCCTGCGCGCCGCTTTTGGTGGAGTGTTAGTACTGGATTAGTATCCAAGCATTCTGAGCTCCACCAGCGTTCATGCGGGCTGCAGGCCGATTCAAAAGCCGAGTTTGGGATACAGGCGGCGACGTTACACAGCGCGTCTTTCTCCCTATAACCAAGTCAGAGTTCAAAGGCAAGATGCCGTCCCTTGCAAACCTAAACGTGGCCACGTTTATCCGTGTCACGCTCACGCCCGGAACGAAGGGCTGGTGGTCTTCGGTACCGGCTGTGCCGGGCTGGTACGCAGTTGAAACGGACGCTCCCGTCTCTGCGCTTGAAGTGCTGATTCCGGGAGCGAACTGTGCGAAGCACTACAACTTCTCCAGTCGGGCGGCCGCTGCAGCGCTCTTGCTCAGCTACGAGGAGATCATTCTTCCTCCAGCTGAGGGCCAGCCGTACATCGTCTACTCGGGAGAGGGCAGAGACCTCAAAGCTCGCGCCCGCGAACACACTCATGGAAACGGCGGCACAGGTTGCCTCGGGCTCAGCGGCTACCCCACGCTGACAGGCTACAAATGGACGTTCCTGTATCGCACTTGCGAAGCTCAAGTTCCTGGCTCAAACGGAGACAAGTTGCTTCGAACCCTGCTTGAGCAGCGCTGGCGCGGCCAGCATGGCTGGCCACTACTCTGCACCGAGTGAGCTATAGCCCCTTCATCGAGCCGACGCCCTAAAGCTTTCCGCCGGCGATGCGACCGGCTGCATTTTGCCGCTCTCGGGGCGAATCAGGCAGGAGAAGCCGCGCTCGCGTCGGCGGGGATCGTTGCGTTTAATTCGACGATCAATCGTAAGCTGCGTGGCGCGTCGCCGAATGTTCAGTGGCGTTCCGCAGCGAGCTTCGTACGGCACAACGAGGGGCGTGCGGGCCTCTCAGGGCATAGTCACACAAGCTATTTTTGACAAAAAGAGTTGGCATATTGTCGAGCGCCAACACTAAAGTGCTCGGAAAAAGAGTTGGCTATTTTTTCCAATTTCGATAATTCTGGATATGCCCTATAAACGGCTGGATCTGGCCCCTCATCGCATAAAAAATAATCATATTGGGAGCCCTGATAGGAAGAAAAAAAGAATGCCGCTGGAGGAATTTGCATTTCAGTCGAGAATTCTTCGGCTGCCTCAAAAAACCATTCTTTTAGAACCTTATATGCATGATAAAAAGTTTCTACATCTCTTCCGTATGATCCTGCACTTCGCCCGCATTGTTGAAGAAACCTTACAAACTCGGCGGGCAGCACCACTTTTTGTGCAATCTGAATCTCATTAATTTCCTCTTCCGTTAGTCCAATTATCGGGCTTTCTTCATTCAATCCCAATTCAATTAATTGACCGGCGAAATTCATTTCATTTTTTCGAAAACTTTTGCTGCCATCTTGTCATGTACGGGCCAGCTTCGGTTTTGATTATGCGCACATCGGGGAGCATCCCTTCTGCTTGTATTTGACCTTTATAGGCGAAGCAGGCGGAAAGGTCGAGCCCGCGTCGGCGAGGATCGTTGCGTTCAGTTCGACGATCGATTGCAAGCTGCGCATTTTCAATGGCGCATTCTCGAACGTTTAGTGGCATTCCGTACCGGCCATGACCCCATAAGGAGCGCAGTTGATTCGATAACTCTTCTTATCTCGACAGCAACTTGGACGCGCTCGATCTTTCAATCCAGCGATCAGAGAGAGAAGTCTTCCGCTGGATTGGTCGTTACTGAAATCCTTCGGCAAATCAACAAGTTAGACCAGCTTTGAGCCCGTCAACCTGAACTCACGCGAAGTCGGGAACACATTCCTGAATTTTCCGGGAAGACTTTTCGGCGCTTAGACGAACTGATTGATTTTACATAATATAGATAGTATCCAGACCTACGCTCTGACAAGCCGCGCTCCAATTCAGACCGATAGCCGACGGACTGGATATATACGCAGGCGTACTAGGTACCCTCCTTGACTCGAAAACAAGCCGGCGGCAACTCGAGCGCTAAGCTGCAGTGCGTCGACGGTCGCTTGCGTCCTGACTGGCGCCAGCGGCCGATTACCTCAAGCCTAGGGTGTGCTCGCGTAAAAATGGATTACGTAGATCTTTGCACGCGTTTCTTTTTCGCCTGATTGATCGCTACCTCAACGGCCGGGACGCTTCTCACAAGAGCCGCTGCCATAGCTGCACCTGGTGCAAACAACGTGCGCATCTCAGGCGACTGCTCTTCTGGCTGGATGCATTCAGTGCGCAAGGTCTTAGTTGCCGTCTGCTCGATGTATACCCAAAGAGGCTGATTCGCCCATCCGGGACCGGCAGCGAATGCTGGTACCACAGCGATGATGTGTTCGCCGGGATTTAGCTGAATAGGATTCATAGGTCTTCTTTAAGAAAATATTTCTAGTAAAGGCGTTCAGTCACATCGAACGGCTCTGCCCCGAGTCCCGGTTGCTCTGTTCGAAGAGGCGCCGCAGGGCAGCGGCACCTCGGGTTTCGATGACGTCTCTTGCCATGGCAAACCTTTTCGTTCTTGGCATCGATCGGCTCTAGTCAGCCTACATGGCTTCAGATGCTCAATGCACAGCGGGCCGATAGGCCACTGAAAATCGTTGGGCCAGATCGCCAAGACGTCTGTCCAATGTCCACAACCCTGCGCCGGGGGTCATGAGGGTGGATGCCAAGAGAGTAAGGTCGACAAGACCACATCCCAATCCAAACAAACGTTCTTTCTCGATAAAGATAAGCACCTCGCGCAGATTGGCCTGCTGCATGCTTTGCAGCTGCTGGAGATACCCCAGCGTTTGGATACGCGATGGTGGAGTTCCGCATGCCAATTCCCCCAGGACCATTGGATGCATCAATACTTGATCTAGGCCGAGCAGCTGCTCCAAGGCGGTGTTACGCGCACGAAAGTGATCTACCCAAACCGATGTATCAACCAAGATCAGCTTCACGAACTCGAACTTTCGCGACGACGGGGAACGTCGGGCATTTCGGGCGTAAGCCCCCCAAGCGCGGCGAGACGTTTGGCTGCTTGAACCCTCACGAATGTCTTGATAGCTTCCCTGAAGAGCTCTGCCTTGTCCATGCTCGGATCCGCAACCTCTAGTGCTTCTTCATAAAGCGCATCTTCAATGGTAACTGTCGTTCTCATAGTCAATCTCCATGCATCTGGATTGATGCAGTATATCATCAAATTTGGTGCTATACTGCGGTCGTCACATCTGAGAAGCCGCCAAGGGGGCTGGGAGCGGGGTTCGGCTCCCAGCGGGTACGCCGGAACCCGCCAAATCGGTCTTGCCCAACCCCTCCGGCTTCTGAGCTCGCCCGCTTTCCGGCGTATAGAGGTGTCGTCGACGTGGAAGCCGCCTAGCTTTAAGCGGCATCACCATCTTGATGGATGGCAAGCTTCAGCTCGTCTAAACGGAGACGGCTGTCAGATTTCCGTTTCGTCGCCAACAGATCGATCGATTTCAGAGTTCACGATGCGTGGCGTGTTCGATGCTTGTTCTCCCTTCAGCCGTTCAGTCGTTGGGTCTAAATCTTTCGCAACTCCAAGTGCCCACTCGCGCCAAAGGCTGAAGGTCGGCGCTATGGCTTGAGATGATTGATTTTGTGCGTCAAGGTGCTCGATATATCGATATAGAAGTTTTGAAACTTCCCATGATCTTGCTTCGACAACTAGAGCGTCACATCGAGCCTTTTCTGCCTCTCTGAGCCGCTCCATCTCTTTGGCGCGTCGTTGTCTTTCGTAGGCTGCCTGTGCCTCAGCTTCCATCGCAAGCTTTTGCTCAGCCCATCTTCGTTGGGTCGCGACAGAGCGCGAATGCTGATTTTCAACGGCGGCCCAGATTAAGCTCCAATCCCCCTCAAGCTTCTCACTGCTGCGGTCCGTCAATGACGCCTCTCCGTAGCCCATCTGTTCGACAGCGAGAGTCAAGCGACCGCTCGGCTCGGAAACTCTCACCTGCCGCGGCTCATCTCTCCACGAGTCCTTTTCCAACTGAAAGCTCTGGCTCAGTTTCTCGACCAGGCGCAAGTCGACGTAGGCCCCCGATCGAGTGGCCCGCAGCCGCTCACCATCCTTTTCGAGGCTGACTACAAAGCCCCGCTGCTCGAGCCCTCTGACCAAGAGGTCAAAGAGCCTCAGTCCGCGTCGGTAAGTTCCCAGTGAGACGCGAAGCATTGATCGGTGATGCGTGCGTCTGAGTATTTGCCCTTCGATCTGAAAGTGTCTCCAGTTTCCATAGCGAGGGACCGCACCTCGATATTGGCGACCGGGATTGGTGAGCTCCCAGTCATGCTTGGCCTTGAGTTGAAGCGCTTCCTGCGCAGCTTGCTCATAGACATCCACGAGATGTCGTATCAGTGGATGAAA
Source organism: Variovorax sp. GW821-FHT10D07 (assembly GCF_059415325.1). Taxonomy (NCBI): domain Bacteria; kingdom Pseudomonadati; phylum Pseudomonadota; class Betaproteobacteria; order Burkholderiales; family Comamonadaceae; genus Variovorax; species Variovorax sp. GW821-FHT10D07. The sequence continues at coordinate 81,064 of NZ_JBWKMZ010000013.1, forward strand.
GGCCTCGGCCTTTAGCTTGGCAGCTTTCGCAAGTTCGACCGGAGCTTGGGGAGGCACCGGCGGCCCTGTCGGCGAAGCGACCTGCTTGCGATGCGCCTTGACGCCGCCCTCCTCCATGGCCGCTTGCAGCGGTGGCAAGGACGGACGAGGAATCTGGTAGCCCGCAGCGGTCCGTGTCCAATGCCCGGGGTTAGGTACGGGAATCTGCAGCTTCGAGCAGAGTTTGCGGAGTTCTGAAGCGCTCAAGCCGTACTTGGGCGCGAGGTGAAGCATTGGGGTCGCCCAGATATCCTCAAAAAGCTTGCGGCGGTCGATGTTGCTGCTCATGGCTGCCTGAGTATCGGCCTCTGCGGCCCCGCTCGTCCGTAACAAGGGGTCAGCACCGACGGTACGGACATAATAGATGGGCATACCGACCTCGATGAAGCATCGATTGCCTCGGCGCTACCTTTGTGCAAGGCAGGACGGGTGCAAGCGCTTACCGTGATTTCATTGCGGCGCGGCGCTTCTACAGGTTCCATCGTTCTCCGACCTTGGCTACAAAGAATCTAGCAATGGTCGAGTGGTACGGCGTTTTTGTGCCTGCTGCCATATCTCTGGGCGTTGCAGACCAAATGAATCCGAAGATCAGTCGCGTGCTCCAGTGGCCAGAGGTTCGTGCCGTCATCCTCACGCGCGAGCAGGGAGAAACGTCCCGCATCTCGCGGCAGGACCAGCGTATTTAGTGCGCTTGATAATGCACTTCAGCATAAGTCATTGGACCGTCTAGAGATGGCTGCCTAGCATTCGATCAGCAATGTTTGCAAGTATCGAAGCGGAAAATGACGGCAACCTCCCCCTCAGAGAAGAAATCGCAAGCCCTATCGGGCATTCGGGTGCTAGATCTAGGCACTTTTGTTGCGGGTCCGTTCTGCACCACCATCCTTGGGGAGTTTGGTGCAGAGGTTATCAAGGTCGAGCAACCAGGCACGGGCGATTCGTTGCGGCGCTTTGGAACTAGGACCGACTGCGGGGATACGCTCATGTGGCTCAATGAGAGTCGCAACAAGAAATGCGTGACGCTCAACCTTCGTGACCCTCGAGGCCAGGCTGCTCTGAAAAGGCTGGTCGCTTGTAGCGATGTGATCGTAGAGAACTATCGGCCTGGTGTTCTTGAGCGTTGGGATCTTCCCTGGGAAGAAGTTCAACGCATCAACCCGCGGGCCATCCTGGTTCGTATTTCCGCTTATGGGCAAGAAGGCCCCTACAAAGGCCGCCCGGGATTTGCGCGCGTAGCTCACGCATTTTCGGGACTTGCCTACCTCGCGGGTGAGCCTGGCCGAATTCCGGTGACTCCGGGCTCGACATCGTTGGCCGACTATGGATCCGGTATGTACGCAGCGATCGGCGTGCTGCTCGCCCTGCGGGCGCGCGACGTGACCGGTGTGGGTCAAATGGTCGATCTGGCCCTCTATGAATCGATGTTTCGAGTTCTCGATGAGATGGTTCCTGTTTATCAACAAACGGGTGAGGTACGGGAACGACAAGGCGCAGACACCGTGAACGTGGTTCCACATAGCCACTACCAGACGCGCGATGGTAAGTGGGTGGCCATCGCGTGCACCAACGACAAGATCTTTGCCCGCCTTGCGCAAGTCATGGGTGAGCCCGAGCTTGCATCGCCTGAACGCTGGGGTCCAGTGCAGCATCGCTTGGCGGAGCGACCGGCAGTAAATGCAAAAGTGGCTGCCTGGACTGCATCTATCGACTGTGCCGACGTACTCCAGCGGTGTGACGAAGGCGGTGTACCGGCCGCGACGCTCTATAGCGTCGCAGACATATTCGAGGATCCACAGTATCAACTGCGCGAGAACATCAAATTGGTGCCTTCGCGAATCGGTCCGGTGGCAGTCCAGAACGTCATTCCGAAGCTTTCAAACACCCCCGGTTCGATTACCTGGCTCGGGGCGGCTCTCGGTGAACACAACGAAGAGGTTTTCCAAGGACTGCTTGGTATGAGCCCGGCGGAACTGAATGCTTTGCGCGAAGCCGGGGTGATGTGATAGCTGAGTCCTTCCAGAGGATGAAAAGACAACCGGAGACAAAAATGAGCAAACTAAATTTTCTGCGGGCTTGGTCCGTCGCCCTGACCTTTGCCGCGATCTGCGGCGCTTCATCCGCGCAAAGCTGGCCAGCCAAGCCCGTCAAACTCTTGGTGCCGACCCCGCCCGGGAACGCGTTGGACATTTCAGCTCGCCTTCTGGCAGACAAGCTTGGCCAGATGTGGAAGCAATCGGTCATCGTGGAGAACAAGCCCGGTGGAAGCGGCGTCCCGGGCATGGTCGCCGGCAAATCTGCGGCACCAGACGGTTACACCATCGTGGTCGCACCTTCATCCACCATGGCAATCAACCCGGGCCTGTATCCCAAGCTGCCATACGATCCGCGCAAGGACTTTGATACGGTTGGGGGTGTATACCTAGGCCCGATCATGTTGGTGGCAAATAACGCCTCGCCATACAAGACCGTTGCAGATGTGGTCGCCGCAGCCAAAGCGGAGCCGGGCAAGGTGGCTATCGCGATCGGTGGCCCACCTGGTACGACGCAGCATCTATCGGCCGAGCTTTTCCGGCACCGGGCTGAGCTGAAGGTGATCAGCGTGACCTACAAAGGTAGCGGACCCGCGATGCAGGATGTGATCGGTGGGCAGGTTCCCCTCCTGTTCGATAGCGTGGCGTCGGCTTTGCCCCAGATCAAGGCCGGTACTGTGCGGCCGATCGCTGTCGCCACTGCTCAGCGTATGCCTCAGCTTCCAGATGTGCCCACAATCGCGGAGCTCGGCTATCCCGGCTTTGAGGCTGTCAGTTGGGGTGGGCTGGCGGTGCCACACGGCACCCCGCAAGCGATCATCGATCGGATCGGCGCGGATGTGAAAACGGTCGTGAGCGACCCGGTTGTGCGAGAGCAGATGCTCTCGCGTGGTTTGCTGCCTGATCCACGCGGCGCGGCTGCTTGGACTGCATTCATCGATGCTGAGATTGCCAAGTGGGGCGATCTCATCAGGACCGCCCACATCACTGTTGACTGAGAACTCATATGGCACCCCTTCACTCCTTTCTTTTCGTGCCGGCAACTCGTCCGGATCGATTTCCTAAGGCTGTCGCAACTGGCGCGGACGCTGTGATCGTGGACCTTGAAGATGCTGTGGCTCCCGAGGACAAGCTGAAGGCCCGCATGGCGTTGGCAGAGGGGGCAGTTTCCTTGCGATCTCTTTGTGATGCCGCCGGTTGCCAGCTTCTCGTGCGACTGAACGCAGTGACGACGACATGGTTCGAAGAAGACCTACGTGCGTGCGCCGCCCTTCCGCTGCACGGGCTAGTGGTGCCAAAGCCTGATTCCGGAATCGCAATTTCGCATCTGGGTGGAGCGTTTGGGCGGGACCGAGCACTCTATCTGTTGGTTGAATCCTTGGCCGGATTTCACAACATAGCGGAGATCTCGCGCGTTCCCGGTGTGCGGCAACTCATGCTCGGAGCGGCTGATCTGATGCTGGAGGCCGGTGTTGTCGATGATGACGAACCGTTGAACTACTTCCGATCGCTATTGGCGATGTATTCCAAGCTGGCGGGTCTGGCGGCGCCTGTCGATAGCGTTTGTCTCGCGTTGAATGATCAGGCGCAGCTAAGTGCGGAGATCGAACGAGCTAAGCGTTTTGGTTTTGGTGCGAAGCTGTGCGTTCATCCAACGCAGATTGAAGCAGTGAACTTTGGCTTCCTCCCTCCAGCTGCTGATCGCCAATGGGCACGACGGATCCTGAGCGCGGCTGGTTCCGCGAACGGAGCGGCCATCAGGGTGGATGGACGGCTCGTTGACGCGCCGATCCTCGAGCGGGCTCGTCGAATTTTGGTCGCGGCAGGCGAGTCGGCCGGGGAAATGAGCTAGTGCTTAGGTCGTAGAATGCCGCTCCATATGGGAGCGCCCGTGGACATGCAGCATTTGCGCGCCTTCGTTGCAGTTGCGCGCGAGGGTAACCTTACGCGCGCTGCAGAGAGTCTGCACCTCACCCAGCCTGCTGTGAGCATGCAGATCAAGAGTCTGCAGGAGTTGCTTGGCGTAGCGTTATTCAATCGTACGGCGAGAGGTTTGATGCTCAGCCCGCAGGGCCAGACGCTGGTTCCTGTCGCTCAGAAGATCCTCGAGACCGTGGACGACTTCGGCCACATGGCGGAGGCCATGCGCAACGGTGTGTATGGATCTCTCAGCATTGGGACCATTCTGAATCCGGAGACGATCCGTCTCGGGGCCTGCTTGCAGTACCTGGTTGAACATCATCCCAACGTACAACCGCGGCTACGCCACGGTATGTCTGGTTGGGTGCTCAACCAGGTGCGAAATGGTGCGCTTGACACGGCGTTCCACCTGGGCGCTGCGGGAGAAGTTGCAGGCCAAGAATTCCACGCGGTCCTTCTGCGCCCTGTCGTCTACTATGTGATTGCTCCACGCGGCTGGGCGTCGCGCGTACGAGGCAAGCGTTGGAATGAGGTCGCAGCGCTACCTTGGGTCTGGACGCATGAGCATTCCACACATCATCGAATGTTGACCAGAAAGTTTGATGAGTTGGGCGTACGCCCGACGATTGCCGCCGAGGTAGACCTCGAGGCATCAATGATCGATCTGGTTCTCTCTGGTGTGGGTTTGTCGTTGGCCAGGGATTCGATTGCTTTGCAGGTCGCTCAAACTCACGGCTTGGTGGTTGAGCAGCGGCTGAGCTTGACGGCCGAACTGAGCTTCATTTCGCTAGCTAAGCGAGCGGATGATCCGATTGTGCAAGCGGCGTTTGCAGCTGTTCGAGCCACCTATAGCTAGATCCTGATCGCGATCTCGAGCGGATGGTCCTGCGCCACCCTTGGCAGGGAAGGTTCGTCTTCTGAGGAACCTTCTCTGCGTATGAGGGTGCTGGACTAGTCCAATGTGATTTCCGCAGCCTTTATCACTTCATGCCATTTCTGCGTTTCTGCAAGCATGTAACTTGAAAAAGCTTCGGGAGTTCCGGATATCGGCTCGATATACGCCTTTTTCATCCATTGCTGGACGCTCACATCGCCCACTGCAGCGGTGAATGCTTCATTAAGTTTCTTGACTACGGAGGCAGGCGTTTTCGCCGGCGCTGAGAATCCATTCCATATGTACGCTTCGAAACCCGGCAGCCCAGATTCTGAGATGGTCGGGACATCTGGCAGGTCGGAAATGCGCTGAGGGCTGGCAATACCGATGGCCCGCAGTTTTCCTGCGGTGAGGTGCGGAAGCGCGGATGCAACGTCGAGGAACATGGCGTGAACTTGGCCGCTCAAGAGGTCATTCAGTGCGTCCGCACCACCCTTGTACGGTACCGCAACCATGTTCAACTTTTGCCGATACTTGTAGAACTCCATGGCCATGTGGACTGGCGCACCAGGTCCAGGGGCACCATAGTTGATCGTGCCGGGCGCACGCTTGGCCGCCGATACGAAGTCCGAAGAACTTTTCACATCAAGCTTGGCTGGATTCACGAGTAGGAGGATGGGAATGCGCCCCCCGAGAGATACAGGCGCGAAGTCGGCTTGTGGGTTGTAACGTAAGCGTCGATATAGGCTTGGGTTCAGGGCATACGTACCAAAGTCACTGAAAAGTAGGTTGTACCCATCTGGCGTGCTTCGAGCCACGAACTCCGCTCCGATTGTGGAGCTTGCTCCAGGTCGGTTTTCGATCACCATCGGTTGCCCGATGAGCTCGCCCGCCTTCTGGAACACGGCACGAGCGAACGCATCGGTTGCCCCTCCTGCGGGATAGGGCACGGTCACCCTGATCGGTTTCGTTGGATAACTTTGAGCCTGCGCCAAGGTCTTGTCGACACCTAGCAGAGAAGAGGCTGCAATCATCCCAAGAATTTCTCGTCTTTTCATTTTGTCTCCATCGTTGATGTTTTAGGCAGTTGGATTCGATAGACCCACTCGGCGTTTTTGAAAAATAGTCGGTCTTTCTCTGCTTGAGAAAGATCTGCGAACAGCTGTAGGTACGAGGACCATACGTATTGATAGGGCCGGGCTAGGGTCTCAACTGGATAGTTGGACGCAACCATGCAGCGGTCATCCCCGAAGATTTCGAGGCAATCCCGAACGGTTGGTCGGACGCTGGCTGCGGTCCAGTTTCGATCGAAGAGTCCAAAGCCAGAGAGCTTCAAGAAGACGTTGGAATAGCTTGCGTAGCGACGCATATGAAGCTTCCATCGAGCTAATCCCGCCTCGTCGCGCCACAGTGGTAGCCCGCAATGAGTAACAACAAATGTCGTCTCGGGGTTGTCGCGCATGAGGGCTGCCACGTCGTCTGCCTGATAAGGCATGGCGTGGACCTCGAAAACCAGATTGTTTCGAGCGAGCAGCCTAAAATTTCGAGTCCACTTGGGATCAACAAGAGGGTTGTACGGGCGCGAATCTAGTGGGCCCTTGTGAAGAATCTGCCGGATCCCGCGCATGTTCGGATAACGGCAATGCTCTTCGAGTGTTCGTGCTGCGTCGTCCGCTTGGAGTTCTATGTTGGCGATGATCGCTTGCGGTAGACCCCCAGGGGAATTCTCGTTGGCGATGCGTTGCAGCCATCGCGTCTCGCGCACATGATCGCTGGGGTCATGGTTGGCCTGAATGTGCACGAGGCCTTGGACATCAAAATCACCCGCGTCGTGAAGTAGATCGGCGACAAGGTAGTTTCTCTTGATCGAAGAGTAGTCGCCACAGTCGATCGCCATCGACTGTGCATCCTTAGCCAACCATGGATAGGAGTTCTCTTTCAGATCCCAAAGGTGTATGTGGGCGTCAAGGATTTTTTGTCTCATCTTCTGTCATCTCTTGTCTTGACGTGTATCCGCCGGTGTGTCTGTGGGCGGAGCAGCTCGGTCCGTGCCATCGCTGGACGAAGCCCTATCAGTTCGCTGATGCTACTGACGGACCTCTGCCCGAATCCAATGATTTCTTATGAAGTTCTTCATAAGGAAGCTTGAAATTGCCTTGTTTTCAGAATTGGTTGTGACGCGCGTGGTGAGCTGGGGTCATCGCAACTTGGTTGGAGCGCGTAGACGCTTAAAGTGTCAATGGATTGGAGGGATCTCTCCGTCCTATTGCCCGAGCTACTGCTTCTTTCCGGCCGGTGACGCCGAAGACAGTTGGTCAGTCTGAGAATCTGAGTCAAGCATCGATCCAATTCTCAGAGCCAGGGACGCTTCTCCTCTGAAATATCCCATTACTGTCGCGACGCTCTGGTGGCCCGTCATGGCCATTGTCTCGGCCAGCGACATGGCTTGGCGTCCCGCTTCAGTCACGAAGCCTGAGCGCAAAGAGTGCGCGGAGAAATTTCCTTCGATGCCGGCAAGCTCGCATCTCTCTTTTACGATGTCGCGTACGGCAGCGGGGGCGAGTGGCTCGCCGAGGCGCCCGCCGCGCCGGATGCGTCTGAAGATCGGGCCATGCTTGATATCGTGGCTTTTCAGTACGTTCAGCCACTCCTGCATGGCCACTGCCGCACTGCCTACCAGGGGCTTCACGTCCTCTGGCCGTAACGTCCCGAGCTGATTGGTCTTGGAGTGCCCAAGGGTGTAGAGAAACGATGAGGCATCTACCTTCTGGAGGTGTTCAAGCCTCGCGTTGGTAACCTCAGAGCGGCGCCGGCCTCCAGTAGCCCATGCGAACAACAGCAGCGCTCGGTCGCGAGTTCCCTTGGGGGAGGTGTCGCATGTGGCAAGCAGTTGCTGAAGGGGGCCTTTTGTGAGTGCGCGCTGACGTTGGGGTTGTTCCCCGCGTTGGGCATAGGCGCGACGGGTACGTGCGATCAGTTCACGCACGAGCGGGTCTGCGCAGGGGTTCGTTGAGGCCGCTCCTTGGTCGCCAAGGCTTTGGGACGCCTTCGGGTTGCTGGCGGCGTCCGGCTGGCGTGTGTCCGCGGCTTTTGCCATCTGGTGAGCCTTGGACAGGACGGCAATGCGATGTACCAACGTGCTGAGTGCGGGTGGCCCCGGCCTGGTCTTGTACCCGGCGGCTACGAGCGCCGCATCGACATCGGATGGCATTTCCGTGAGCAACCCGCCCGCTCGCGCGCTGGATTGTCTTTTGGAGCCGGCCGAGCCGCCTGTTTCCGCGCGTCGCTTCGGACTTGGTTCTAAGGCGCTTGGCTGCGGCACTGCGCCGGCCAGTGGCAAATTCGCCATGGCCTGGCCGTCATCGAACTCTGCTTCTTCATTTCGGCGGCTGGCGTGGTCGACGATGAACTGGACAACCACTGGGACCGGTACGGGCAGCGTTAGCGCTTCTCCATATCGCGCGGCATACCAGGCGCACCAGTACCTCATGGCGGAGCCGTAAGAGGCGCGCGTGTTGATTGATTCGCCTTGCCGCAATAGCGCCCGTGCCGCGGCTTCCGTGGCTGCTGCCAAGCGACCCGCCTCGAGCACGCCGTTCGTTGGGCCCGGCAGTGCCGTGGGGTTTTTTCCCCTTCGCTCAATTTTGCCGAAGCCGGCGCCATCAGCTACCTTGCCCACCGAAAATATCCTACATATGACATATGATTCATTACAAATTATCTAGATAAGTAGCGATAACCAACGCTTATCGAGGGTAGTTCTGTGGCTGCTGAGCGTAGCCGAATTCAAGCGAAGTGCGCTGCAAAAAGGCTCTTAGGAGGTCGAATGATTCAGGTGGCTGAGATCAAGGGACGCGGGATTCAAGAACGTGACGTTTTTGAGGCGGCCGACGTGCTTCTGGCCGAAGGTAAGCGCCCCACCATCGAACGGGTGCGGCTAAAGATCGGACGCGGCTCTCCTAACACCGTGAGCCCAATGCTCGAGCGGTGGTTTGCGACGCTTGGGAGCCGTCTGGCTAGCTTCAAGCTCGGTCGCGTACCGGGTGGCGCGAATGATGCGGATGAGATGCCAGTAGGAGTGCGCAACGCGGCTAAGCTGCTCTGGGAAACGGCAAGACGCGAAGCTGAGGAGGTGCAACGCGGTGAACTGGCTGCTGTGCAGGCAGAGCTTGAGCGTCGCGCTGCTACGTTGGAGGAGGCCCAGCGAGCACTGATGCAGCGGGAGGAGGCCTTTGCGTACTCTCGGACGAGCTTGGATGCGGCTCTCGCTTCTTCCCAACAGGCGCGTGAAACGCTGGAGCGCCAGCTGCGAGAGCATGCCGTCGAGGCGCAGCGAAATCATGCTGTGCTGGACGGGGAGATTGCCCGTCTGACCGGCCTGCTCGCTCGAGCCGCCGAGATGCAAGATCGGACGCGTCAAGAACACGTAGATGCCTTGGCAGTTAAAGACCAAGATCTACGTCAGGCCGAAGCTCGTCACTCTGCTCAAGAAACTCGCATGCTGATGGAGATCGATCGAGCGAGGCTTGCAGCCAAGGCCGTGGAAGCAGAGCTTGTCGACGAGCAGCAACGACGCGTCAAAGGCGAGGAAGCCGCAGCCAGAAGGCTCGAGGCGGCATTGGAAAAACTCCAGAAAGTACGCGATTCAGCCCGTGAGGTAGAGGCAGGTCTGCGCGAACAGATTGGGGCCGAGAAGGTTGATCTGGCACAGGCTCGCGCCGAAGTTCAGTCGCTAGGACAGCAGTTGTCTACGCTAAAGGGGCGCATAGACGAAGAAAAGACAGCTCACCTAGTAACGCAGGGGCTTCTGGCCGAGTCCTTGATACGAGTCCAAAGGACAAAGTCGAATCGTTCGGGAGGTTCGCAGCGCTCCGGCGATGAGAAACGAGGCTAGCTCTCTATCCAAGAACAGTCCGAAGCGTTTTCGGAGTCGAGAGTCAACTCATGTGTTACGAGTAGCATGTGAGAATCTATACGCTAGGTAGTCTTCATCATCATGCTTGTTTCTCGTCCCACAAAGTACGGCGCTGGAATCACCTTGGGCGGGGACTGGCTCGACTTCGCCAGCTTTCGTGACACGATCCAGTACTTGACGTCCGAGAACGGCCCGATACCGGCGAGCCACATCGACTTCGTCCTTGGTCTTTCTTATAATTTTCGTAAGGCTTCCGAAGGCGCTCGAGACAAATGGGATGCAGATGAGCCTCATTTTGCAGGATACGCTGCTGTAAGCATCCTCTGGCCAGAGTTTCTCACGCAACTTGGGATGCTTCGTGCAGCTAGCGCGTATACACCGACCAGCCGCAGCGTTCACGCGCATCTGTTCGCGCTGGAGGCATGCGCCGAGCAAGCGCTTTTAGCGTTCGATCCCGCCGTTGGAGCGATCTGCATGCGCTGGCTCGCCAACTTCAGTCTGCCGCCAGACAACTTCCTCACGGAGTTCGTGTCCCAGCAGTCGTACAGGTTCGTTTTTGACGGTTCGGCGGGGAAGGCACGCTTTCGACGACTGCCTCATCTGCTCGATGAAATCTCGACGTTCTCCCCCGCATACCAGGCTTTCGATCGAGAGATTACGGAGCGCGCTCATGCAGAAAACTCCAGGCGCGAGGATTTCGGGAATTGGTCCGCCTGGCCAAATTTCAAGTGGTGAGTCCAACTTGACAGCTGGTCTAGCGGCCGTGCTAACTATCGAGCCCGTTAGGCCGCGCGTTGATGGCTTTAGCTGAAATCGATGGTGACGCGATGTCCGCCAGATTGAGCAATTCGGACTAGAGCATCAGTGGTGCGATTGCCCGCCTTCACTATGACCTGCGCCGCAGTGCTTTGCACGATTCTTACGACGGCATCCGTCGTGAGATTCGGGCCAAGAATGATCGGACCGCCGCCTGCTTGCGCAACGCGAATGATGGAATCTGTGGTGTGCGACGACATGGTTATCTACCGTATGCCAACGGCTAATTAGAGTGCGAGGTTGTTTGTAGTGGTGTTGCGGCAGCCTGAAGCTTGGCTCGGTGTTGCGCTAGTTTCGAGCGGACGCGAAATGCAATAAGAACTTCCAAGATGTCTTTCATAAAAAAGACACTCATGAGAAAGAACGCTACTGCTATTGCGGCGGATGTCGATATCGAAGAAACGCCTTTCTGGGTATACAGAGAGATTGCTGCATAAGCCAGGTAGGATCCCGTGAGAACCATGTAGATAAACAGCAAAGCCGCAAGAATCGCTCCTGTCCTAACTCGGACTTCTAATTCTTGGTTGTCGTTCAAGTGCATGTAGTACCGAGACATCCGGAGCTCGCGGACCGAAAACAATCTCGTTTCGTGCAACTTGGTAACAGCAGTTCCAAATAGCGGCGAGACGTTAAGGCCGAAGACGCCTGCGAATGCCAATTCGCTTCTGGCCGCGTCGATAAGCCGAGCTGTGTCTTCGTTGGTGGCAGCTTGTTCTTTCAAGAAGGTCAAATTCTTGAAGCGCCGCTTTAAGAGATAGTCATCATGGAAGTCGAAGACAGTTTTGATGGCTTTCCCGAGGGCCACTATCAATGTAACGATCGCAGCAGCAAGCGGGCCGACTGAATCCGGAATAGCCATTCCTTTCCCTCCGAAGTTAATAAAAACAAATTTTAAAGGCCAAGGGGGAGAACTGGTAGCTCTAGCCGGGCCTCCAATCCCCCGCTACTTCTTGGATGCAACTCGAGCGAGCCGCCATAGCGCTTGGCGATGGCATCCACGATCGACAGACCCAACCCGCCTCCTCTGCGGTCGCTTCCCGCACGCCAAAATCTTTCCAGCGCTCTAGCCCGATCTGTCTCACTCAAGCCAGGACCCTCATCAAGGATGCCAATGCGGGCGATCCCTGAACGATGAAGCTCTACTGTCACAATAACAGGGGTGTGTGAAGGTGAGTAGCGCAGCGCGTTGTCGAGGAGGTTGCGGATCGCGGAGGCAACAAGAACCTCGGGTATCGGCGTACAAAGATCGTCCTCACTTTCTCGCAGGGTGATGCGTTGACGAATGCTCCGGTTCGAGGCGGAGTCGTCTACAGCAGTACGAATCGCATTGTAAATAAATGAAGATTCAGAGGCTGATTCGGTAGGCTGACTCTCTAGCCTTGCAAGCTGTAGAAGCTCATCCAGTGTTCGTTCCAATCGAAGCGTCGCTTCCTCGGCATCCGCCAAGGATTGCCTAGACATTGCTAGATCCTCAGACTTGGGAAGCGCCATTTTTGCAACTTGAAGATTTGTCTTGATGCCCGTCAGCGGCGTGCGTAATTCGTGAGCGGCATCGTCAGTGAAACGACGCTCCCGTGCCATCGCAGCTTGAATACGATCGATGAGGCGTTGAATTGTTTCTAGAAGTGGTTTCAGCTCAGAAGGTGCAGGAGAGTCCGGGAGCGGCGATGTATCCCCGGGTACTCTGGTGGCGAGCTCCGCGCGAATAGACTCCAAGGGATGAAGACCGCTACCGATGCTGAACCATAGGAGAACCAAACTTCCGCCAAGCGCAATGAAAAAAGGTATACCTATCGCAAGCCCTACGTCCTTCAAGAGACTTTCACGTGAAGCTAGCCGATCGGCGGTAGCGATCCGCAAATCGCCCTGCTTCAAGACGTAGCTACGCCACAAATCTTCTCCTATGAGGCGAGTGCTGTAGCCGAGGGGAACATTCGCGAGTCCGGGGCTGTGCGATGTACTGGAGACAGTTTGAAGAACCACTTCACCTCGCACGATGCTCACCTCGCATACGAGGCCGTCGCCCACAACGGTGTTGAGAATGGCTGAGGCGGACTCTCTTTTCGAATTAGCGATCGACGGGATCTGAGCCATAAGTCCGGCGGTCATGTGTGCCGAGGCGGAAAGGCGCTCGTCCAGAACGGTACGAAGCTCCGCACGGATGTCTACCAGCATCCAGATAGCGACCAAGCTCCAAAGCGTGAGCAGCGAAACTCCGATAACAGCCAGTAGTCGCAGACGAAGACTGAACGTCTTGGTGGCATCCTTTGACGTCGCAAGAGAACTCATTCGCCGGCCCTCCCTAGACGAAATCCGAGTCCTCTTACTGTCTCTACGATGTTCCTTCCAAGCTTCTTTCGCAGATGGTGAATGTGGACATTGACAGCGTTGCTCTCAACTGTCTGATCGAAGCCATAGAGGCTGTCTCTAAGACGTTCCATGCTCAAAATCTGGCGAGGATTCTGGAGTAACACGCTCAACAGCGTAAGTTCTCTACGCGAGAGCTCGACATCTTTTCCGTTTAACTGAACGGAGTTTGTCGACACCGTCACTGTCAGAGGTCCATGCACGATGTTGTCACTGCTGCGGCCGGACGCCCTTCGTACGAGGGCATGAAGTCGGGCAACGAGTTCATCGATATCGAAGGGCTTGAGCATGTAGTCATCCGCACCTTTTTGTAGGCCCTTGATTCGATGCTCAACGGCATCTCGGGCAGTCAATATGAGAACAGGAACGGACCTGCCTTGCTCGCGCCAGCGTTGAACAACCGCCATCCCATCCTCGTCCGGGAGGCCAAGGTCTAGTACGCAGGCATCAACGTGGAACGCTTCTAGCGCGGCTTGCGCCGCTGCAGCACTGGCGACATGGCTGACGGTGAGATTGTGCAGGCGCATCCCCGCGGCTGCTCCACGCGCGATAAGGGAATCGTCCTCGACCAAAAGAATATGCAAAATTTCAACCTATGTTTTTCTCAAGCCGAAGACCCTTGGAAGATGCTGGATTGTTAATGTTGCCTTAATGTAAGGATCCGAGCATGCGCTGCACCATCTCTCCAAAAAATACCTCGTGTTTGCGCTACTAAATGGAATTTTGCAGCGAAAGCTGTACATCTGGGCCGCGTTTTTATCGTTAATGTGTCTTTTCATCCCCGTTGCGGATGCGCAAGACAACTTTCTCCCAGCTGAGAAAGCATTCTCGCTGGAAATAAAGAAATCGAGCGAAAGCGCGCCAGTCTTGCTTCACTGGACGATTGCTCCGGGTTACTACCTTTATAGAGACAGGCTGACTGCTAAGGTCGCTGGTTCGGATGAGGAAGTCGTACTCCGCCTGCCCAAAGGCGAAACAAAGAGCGATCCAAACTTTGGAGATGTAGAAGTTTTCCACAATTTCGTCGACGCCACGATCGAGGGGAATCGCGGAGGAGCGGGTAGTCTTACCGTGACTTGGCAGGGTTGTGCCGAAGCGGGACTGTGCTACCCACCACAAAGTAAAGCGATCGATCTTGGCTCCGATATCGGTGCTGGAGGCGATAGCGGCTCAAACTCTAGGACTTCTAGTAATTTCGATGCGAGCGAAGGTTTGCTGAGTTCGGCGAGCAGCAGCGACGATGGCATTCTCAAACTGCTCGAGAGTCACTCATTGGGATGGATGATCCCGACTTTTTTCCTCCTTGGCATTGCCCTCGCGTTCACTCCGTGCGTCCTGCCAATGGTCCCGATTGTCTCGAGTATGGTCGTTGGCAGCCAACCCAGTCCGAGACGCGCTTTGGCGCTGTCGGCGGCGTTTGTGGCCCCGATGGCTCTGACGTACGCGTTGTTGGGCGTGGTGGCGGCATTGGCTGGAGCCAATTTGCAGTTGTTCTTGCAAAACCGTTGGACGCTCTTCGCATTTGGCGCCGTCTTCGTGGCGTTGGCCTTGGGCATGTTCGGTGTTCTAACGATTCAGCTGCCCTCGTTCCTGCGCAACCGTCTTGACAGTGCAAGTAGAGGTCAGCGTGGCGGAACCTTGAAAGGTGCTGCTGGAATGGGCGTGCTTTCGTCGCTGCTCGTCGGGCCCTGCATGACGGCGCCTTTGGCGGGCACGCTGCTGTACATCGCTCAAAGTGGGAATGTGCTCGAAGGAGGTCTGTTGCTCTTTGCGTTGGGCTTGGGGATGGGCGTGCCATTGCTTGTTGTCGGCACCGTAGGCGCGAAGTACCTACCGAAGCCCGGGCCATGGATGGATCGTGTGAAAGGGGCTTTCGGCTTTGTCTTGCTAGCGGTCGCCATCTGGATGGTGCAGCGCGTTGTTCCAGACGCCGTCGCGCTCGCAATGTGGGGTGCGCTGCTCATCATCCTCGCACTCAGCTTGCAGCAGCTGGCAGGCACGCTTGGTGCGGGGGCTGTATCAGCCGCACCTGGTGGGCGCGTAGCTGCGCTGGCGACGGCGGCACTGGTGGGGTTGTGGGGTGCAGCGATGGTTTTGGGGGCCGCAAGTGGGGGGCAGGACCCCTGGCGCCCGCTTGCTGCGATGGTGCGCACCGACGTTCAGAGGAGCGCTTCGATCGCAACAAGTCACGCAGCGGGCGACCTACGCTTTGAAGCGGTCAATAGCGTTACGGAGCTCGCCGAGCAGGTGAGGTCCGCGAGTTCGATGGGAAAGCCGGTGCTTGTCGATTTCTATGCCGACTGGTGTGTGTCGTGTAAAAGCATCGAGTCCAAGGTGTTCACCGATGCGCAGGTCAAGGGGGCTCTTCGGAACATGGTGCTCCTGCGAGCAGATGTGACGCAGAGCAATTCGTTGCAACGCGAGTTGATGCGAAGTCATCAGGTGATTGGACCGCCAACGGTCATGATTCTTGATCACCAGGGACATGAGCGGAGGGAAGCCCGTCTGGTCGGCGAATTCGAAGTCAAGGATCTTCTGGGCAGACTGGCTGCCGAAAGGGGGCCGACATGACAGGGGCGGTTCAGATCGGCCCGTTGAGCTTGCCGTATGACTTACTGCTGGCGTTGATGTCGTTCGCTTTCGGAACATTTCTGGCAGAGCACTTCGGGCGCAAGCTAAAAATCGCTTCAGACAGGGTATTTTTCTACCTCGTGCTGCTTGGCCTTGTCGTGTCTCGCCTGACGTTCGTCGCGCAGTTCTGGCAAGCGTACCTTCAACAGCCGCTGGCGATTCTCGACATTCGAGACGGTGGGTGGTCACCCTATGCAGGAATTGCGGCCGCCTGGGCTGGATTGCTGGTTGCTACGTGGCGCCGGAGACTGCTTACGAAGCCCTTGGGGTTTGCCTTGGCGGGTGCTACGGCGATCTGGATCGTGGGAGCTGCTTTGCTCTCCATGGACTATGGCTCGAAGGTCCGTCTTCCCGCAACCATGGTTTACAGCGTTGATCACCGCGAGGTTCGACTTTCGGAGTTTCAAGGGCAGCCCGTTGTAGTGAATATGTGGGCGACATGGTGTCCGCCATGTCGGCGTGAGCTTCCAGTTCTCGCGGAGGCGCAAACGGCATATCCGGGCGTTCATTTTATTTTTCTCAATCAGAGAGAGTCTGCTCAGGCCGTAACTGCATTCTTGTCTAAGACTCAAACGAGTCTGAGAAACATCCTGCTGGACGACGAGGGCAAGGTGGCTGAAGGATTTGGCCAGCGTGCCCTACCAACAACCCTTTTCTTCAACTCTCGCGGAGAGTTGGCCAGCACCCGCGTTGGTGAGCTCTCGCGGGCCACGCTATCGCACCATCTTACTGAGATCACACGAAATCCCGCACCATGAACCCTGCTCTTCTACGTAGAGGTCCTCGTACCGTTTACAGGCCTTTCGCGATGCTATCGCTATCGGCATTGATGCTCGGCCAAGCAGTCGCCCAAGCGCAGACTCGCCCTCAAGCCCTGCAGGCGCTTGAAGGCCAAGGTTTCACCATCATTGGCACTTTTCCAGCAGCCGGTGGCCTGAAGGCGTGGGCCGCGTATGCTGGACAGCAACCCGTGGCGCTTTATGAGACCCCGGACGGGACGTCCGTGATTGCGGGAACGCTGCTGGATGCACAGGCACAGGACGTGAATCAAGCAGCGCTGGAGAAAGCGGTGCTTAGGCCCATGGCAGACACTGCTTGGAAGCAGCTTGAACAAAGTGCTTGGATCGCGGACGGCTCCAGCAGCGCGCCGCGAGTTGTCTATGTATTTACCGATCCGAACTGCCCGTACTGCAATCGGTTGTGGAGTGAAGCCCGCCCTTGGGTAGATGCAGGTAAGGTGCAACTGCGCCACGTCTTGGTGGCGGTTCTCACTCCCACGAGCGCGGGCAAGGCCGCTGCGATCTATGGCAGCAAAAGTCCGTCGGAAGCGCTGGTGGCGCATGAGGGCGCCAACTCTGCTGCGAATGCCAAGCAAATGGCCTCTGGCCACGTGAAACCGCTGGGAGAGTTAGGAGTCAAGCCATTGGCGACTGTGCCTTCTGCGATAAGGTCTAGGTTGCTGGCCAATGAGAAGCTGATGGGTTCATTTCGCCTTGAAGCTACACCAGGGATCGTGTGGCGAGACGCTCAAGGCGCGATTCAATCGCGCGCTGGGGCCCCGACGTCAGCGCTACCCGGCATATTTGGTCCCTTGTGATGAGTACACGGCCCAAGATGCTAGAGGGTGAGAGTACTTTGCTGTCGAGTCGACGGGGATTCATTCAGAACCTCGCTAAGCCGGCTCTGATGCTGGGTGCCACTGGCGCGCTATATGCGAGTCTGACGGCTTGTACGAGCTCAGTTGCTCAGTTTCACGGAACCGATATCACGGGTGCAACCTACGGGAAAAATTGGTCACTGAAAGACGCAGAAGGCAAGACTAGAAGCCTCCAAGATTTTGAGGGAAAGGTTGTTGTTCTGTTCTTTGGCTTCGTCCAGTGTCCTGATGTCTGCCCCACAACGCTATCGGACCTGGCACAGCTCAAGCAGCAGCTTGGCCCCGACAGCACGCGGCTGCAGGTGTTGTTTGTCACCGTCGATCCGGCGCGCGATACGCCTGAGGTGATGAGGGCGTACATGGAGGCATTTGACCCGAGCTTCGTCGCTTTGATACCGACGAGCAGTGAGCTGGAGGCAACGGCCAAAGACTTCAAGGTGTACTACAAGAAGGTTGACGGGAAGACACCGACGAGCTATTCAATGGACCATTCGGCTGCCTGCTATGTCTACGATCCCCAGGGGCGGTTGAGGCTATACGAGCGCTACGGGTTGGGTGTGCCAGCCTTCCTGGCGGATGTGCGAGCGTTGATGTCGGCCTGAATCCGAGTGCGTCGTGAGCGTAGGGCTTGCGAAATAGAATGCAGAGGGTTTCCCCCCTGTATTTTGAATGGTACGTCGTAGCGAAAAGGCTCAGGTAAGTATTTGGCAGGCGCCCGATATGAAGGCGGAGCTGCTGCATGGACAGTTTACGAACTTCACTTACGATGTTCACTCCCATGAGACAGCATGCTTCGCGTTGCTGACTGCGGGGCAGATCCGCATTCGGATGCGTGGGAGCGAGTTCGTCGCCAGGCAGGGCGATGTGTATGCCATAGATGCGGATGAGGCGCACGCCGGTTGGGGACAAGACGAGACGGGCTGGCACCTACGAACGCTCTATGTTGAGGCAAGTCATCTCAGATCGTTGATCGGTGATGAGCGAACTCATCGCTCGGTTCAGATTGCTGGGCCGATCATTGATGATCCTAAGGTCGCCTGCTTGCTTCACTCGCTGCACGAGTGCTCACAGGTGCAAGGTCCCCTCCTCTTTCGCGACGAGGCATACCTCGGATTTGCCAAGGCGCTGATGGAGAGACATGTGCGCAATATGCCGGTTTTCGACAAACAGCGGCTTGAACCTGCCGCTGTCAAGGCGGCGCGCGACTTGTTGGACGAGCGACTCGATGATCACCTGAGCCTGCAAGACTTGGCTGCTCGCGTAAATCTTTCACCCTTCGTCTTGTTTCGTGCCTTTGAGCGGTCAACTGGGATGACTCCACATGCGTACCAGCGACAGGCCAGGGTCAGAATGGCAATGCGGCTCATTCGAGCGGAGCACAGCCTTGGGGAGGCGAGCGTTATGGCTGGATTCTCCGATCAAGCACATTGCACTAGGTGGTTTCGGCGCTTCATGGGGGTGACCCCGGGTCAGTATAGAAGCTCACTGTTTGGCCGTCGCACCATTCCTTTGCAATAGCGTTCAATACACGCTGCTCTCTGCAGTTCAGAATTCCTGACCTTGTGAGCAGGAAGCGTAGGCGCTTCGAAGGCCGAGGGTTATGTGCGGAAAAAATAGTGTTCGATGGAGCCGCAACTCCACTCTCACTGGCGTAACGATGGCTTTTAGTCCTCCCGATTTTCTCTGGAGCCTGAACCTTGATAGGTCTCAGTGTGCCAACGTGGATCGCTGAGTTTTCTTCGACACGAACGTTGGTATCAAACGGCCTTGGCATTGTGTGTCACTAGGCTGCTTTGTGATCACCGATCGCTATCGCTACGCACCGACGTCACTCTGCCCTGGCGGGAGGAGCGCGCAAGTCTCTTTTTGCTCGCAAATTCTGGGGCCATTGAAACATCCCAGAACATCAAAGGATGAGCTTTTAAACCTGCAAGATGAAAGGCAGTTGAATGAACGTAGAAACCGAAGCCGCCACCCCAGGAGTGCCTGAGAGGTGCGTCATAGTCGTCGATGCAGCATTGCCAGCAGGTCGCGCTGCAAATGCTGCGGCTGTGATTGCGCTCACCATTGGGGCTAGACACCCAGAGCTTGTTGGGTCAGCGTTGGTTGATGCGGAGGGCTTCGCCCACCCCGGCCTCATTCCAATCGGAATACCGGTGCTTGTAGCAAATCGAGATGAACTCAATCAGCTGCGGGAGAAGGCCCTCGCAGTGTGCGATGATGTTGTCGACTTTCCTGTACAAGGTCAGAAAACCAACAACTACGAAGCGTTCAAGGGCGCTGTACGACTTGTCGGTTCGAATGACCTACGCTATGTAGGGATTGCCTTGGTGGGTCAGAAAAAGCCGATCAGCAAGATCGTTTCCAAGCTAGCCTTGATGGGCTAGGTGTTTCGGGCCGGCAAAAAGCTTCCTGCCGGCCGTGCGTGCTAGCCAGGCATAGGTTCGCGCATTGTGACGAACTCCTCTGCAGCGGTCGGATGAATGCCGATCGTACTGTCGAAAAGCGCCTTTGTTGCGCCAGCACGCATAGCCACGGCGAATCCCTGCACCACTTCTCCGGCATCTGGCCCCACCATATGCAAACCGACGACGCGGTCGGTTGCCTTGTCTACCACGAGTTTCATGAACGTGCGCTCGGAGCTGCCTGACAGCGTGTGTCTGAGTGCTTTGAACTCGCTGGAGAAGATAGTGACTTCACCAAACTTTTTGCGTGCCGTGGCTTCTGTGTACCCGCAGGTTCCGATATTTGGGTGCGTGAAGACTGCTGTTGGGATGTAATCGTAGTCGAGCCGCCGCTTTCCATCGCCATACAGGTGCTCCACAACAACCATCGCCTCAGCGAGTGCGACGGGAGTCAATTGAATGCTGGTGGATACATCGCCAACCGCGTAGATTGATGACGCCGAGGTTCGATAGTTTGAGTCCACGACGATACCTCCCTTTGCGTTCAGTTCGACTCCAGCGGCCTCGAGGCCGAGTCCTTGGGCGTTTGGGGCACGACCGGTGGCGAAAAGCACAGTGTCTACCTCAAGTTCCTCTCCTCGCTTCAAGCTGACATGAAGTCGGCCCTCATCTCGAACAATCGATGTAACTTCGCAGTTCAAACGAATGTCCACGCCCGCCTTACCCATCTCGCCGGCTACGAACTGGCGCACATCGTCGTCGAACCCGTTGAGAAGATGTGCCCCGCGGTGCACCTGGGTGACGGCGGCGCCAAGGCCGTTGAAGATGGAAGAGAATTCACAAGCAATGTATCCACCACCTACGACCAGCAGTCGCTTTGGGAAAGGGTCAAGGTCGAACATCGACTCTGAAGTAAGCGCATGTTCTCGCCCCGGAAAATCGGGGACAAAAGGTCTTCCACCAGTTGCGATAAGAATGTGACGCGCCGTATGCCGCTTCCCATCGACTTCCACGGTATGAGGGTCTAACAGCTGAGCCCAACCAGCGATCAAAGAAACCTTTGAGTTGCGAAGCAACGATTCATATACGCCGTTGAGCCGCCGAATTTCTTTCGCGCGTTGAGCTTTGAGGTGGCTCCAGTCGAAGCGCAACATCTCCAGCGACCATCCGTAGCCTGCCGCTTCTTCAAACGACTCGGCATATCCAGCCGCGTAGCTGTATAGCTTCTTTGGGATGCAGCCGACATTGACACAGGTGCCTCCAAGGTCCGCGGCCTCCGCGACAGCGACGCGAACACCACGCTGCGCGGCCATGCGTGCGGCTCTTACTCCCCCACTGCCGGCACCGATCACGAAGAGGTCAAAGTCAAACGAGGTCGTCATAGAAGTGTTGCTTCGTTGTGGGTTTGGGCGAGCTTGACAGTACGCGGGAAACTAGATTCGGTGCTTTGCTCGGCTTCGAACATGTAGTCTCGTGTCAGAGGTAGAACGTCCAATTCTTTGGTGATTTGGAGTTGCCAGTTTATTAGCGCTAGACGCCTAAAAGAAAGTTCTGATCCAATCAGATAGAACTCGAACATCCGGCAAAATCGCTCGTCATAGAGCTTAATCAGAGCCTCCCGATGGCGAACGAAGCGCATACGCCATTGGTCCAAAGTCTTCGCATAATGCAGCCTGAGGATCTCGATGTCGTTGGCCCAGAGGCCAGATTTCTCTACCGCCGAGAGAACTTCAGACACTGCAGGGGAGTACCCTCCCGGGAAGATGTACTTCGCGATCCAAGGGTTGGTGCTACCTGGCCCATCGGCTCTTCCTATAGCGTGAATGAGCCCAACCCCGTCCTTCTTGAGCATCTTGCGCAGAGACTGAAAGAATGTCGGATACTGACCAACGCCGACATGCTCAAACATTCCGACAGATACGACACGGTCGACGGGGCGCGTCCATTTTCTATAGTCCAGCAGTTCAAAGTTGACCTGGGACTGTAGACCCGCTTCCTTCGCGCGTTGCGTTGCCACTTTGAGCTGTTCAACAGACAACGTCAGGCCAGTAACTTTTGCCCCGTGCTCTTTCGCTAGGTAGAGCGCCATTCCCCCCCAGCCGCACCCGATGTCAATTACGTCTAGGTTAGGTCGGTCCAGCTTGAGTTTCGAGGCGATATGCCTTTTTTTCTTTCGCTGAGCTTCCTCGAGCGTTTCGTCACCATCTTGAAAGTAGGCACACGAATACTGCTGATCCTCGTCAAGCATCAAAGAGTACAACCGCGCGTCCAGGTCGTAGTGATGGGCAACGTTTCGTTGCGATCGATCGATTGGGTTAAATTGATCGAAGCGACGCATATACCAACGTAATTTGTCTCCTAACTTATCCAGCGGATGGCTTCCCCCGTTGGTTGCGTTCAAGGTCAAAAAGTCCAAGAGGCCGAAGAGGTCACCATCTGCAGGCTCGACGTCGCCATCCATGTACGCCTCACCGAGAGAAAGGGACGGATTCCAGAACAGCCGGCGTTGCGCACGCCGCGTTCGGATGGTAAAGCCGGCATGCGGATCTGTGCCGGTACCGAACTTTCGTGTCTTCCCATCCGGGAAGGTTACGCTGAGAGTTCCAATTTTTATGAGCTTTTCTAGCGCGATCTCGAGCAGCATAGAGAAATCGAAGATGTTCTCGATCTTGGTGATCAGCCTCAGAGGGCTGATCACCGTGGCTATTGCTTACGCAGCGTTGCTTGGCACATTACCAAGCAGTGGGCCAAGACCTTCAGCCATCGTCAGATGGGTGATAACCGAATCGCGCACTTCCGTATACGGGAGCTTTGCCAACATCGCCATCTGGATTGCCGTCGTGACCTCCCCGGCCTCGGCTCCCAGCATGGTGAAACCGAGGATGCGATCGTCCGCTCCCACGAGCACTTTCATAAAGCCCTGCTTCTCGCCTGTGGCCGCAGTGCGAAGGACGTTGCTCATCGGAAGCGAGGCGACTCGGGTGGCAATGTTTTGAGCCTTCGCTTCGCGCTCATTCAGGCCAACTCTTGCAAGCGGCGGGTCCGTGAAAACGCAGTAGGGCACGAGTCGTCCGGCAGTGCTTCGCTTGCCGCCAGTCATGTTGCCCATGACGATCCGGAAGTCGTCTGCGGATACGTGAGTGAAGAAGGGGCTGCCCGCACATTCGCCCACCGCCAGCACGCCCGCTACGCTCGTTTCGAGTCGATCGTTGACTCGAATAAAGCCACGAGCGTCAAGTTCAATGCCAGCTTCTTGCAGGCCAATACCTGCGGTGTTTGGAGTGCGGCCTGCTGCGACCAGCAGATCACTGCCTTCGATCTGTTGTTCCTTGCCGGCGGCTGAGCGTACCTTCACTTTCACGCTCTTGCCGGACTGACCTTCGACGGCTTGCACTTCCGCGCCGAGTACGAAAGAGATGCCCTCGTTGGTGAGAATCTTTCGCATTTCATCAGCGATGTCTTGATCCTCGCGCCCCATCAACTGAGGACCGGATTCGATGACGGTTACTTGCGCCCCGAATCTGCGGTAGGTCTGAGCCAACTCGAGACCGATATAGCCGCCTCCCAGCACAACCAGGTGCGCGGGCACGTAGTCCAGTTCCAAGGCTTCGATGTGCGTCAGCGGCTTGGCGGATTCAAGGCCCGTGATCTTTGGGATGGCTGCGCTGGTCCCAACATTGATGACAACCTGATCGCCGGTAAGGACGCGCTTGCCACCGTCATTCAATGTGACTTCGATGGTCTTAGGGCCAATGAAGCGCCCGTTTCCCATCACAAAGTCCGTTCCGCTGCCGGCGAAGGCCTGCTTGTGGAACGCGACTTCGCCTTCCACCATCTCTCGTTTGCGTGCGAGCACTTTTTTCATGTCGGTCGATACCGTACCGGTTGTCGTACCGAACTCGGCCGCACGTCTCGTTAGATGTGCAACCCTGGCACTCGCAACCTCGTTCTTGCTCGGCAAGCACGCGATGTTCGGGCACGACCCACCCACCCAGCGTCGCTCGACGACTGCAATCTTGCGACCCGTGCGCCCCATATTCCACGCAAGCAATTTCCCTCCTGCTCCACTACCAAGGATCAGGATATCAAAATGATCAACGTTGGACATAAATTCCTTTGCGTAAACTGTCCGCCTTAATTGGCCGGTGAAGTATTGCCAGCCATGGAGAAAACGCAATAAGGCACTTATTTGTACGTCGATTACAAAAAGGTAACCTGATGGATCAGGTCGATTCTTCGCTGGCGGATCTGGAGTCGAAGTCTCGTCGGGATGTTTCTATCCCCGCCCAGTTTTCTTGCACCCAGCTTGTGAGTGGCATCAGTGCTGTACGCAGTGACTTTCCAAGCGGAGACAACTCATACTCGACACGCAAGGGAATCGCATCGAACACCCGCCTCGTCACGAACCCATCTCGTTCGAGATTTCGCAGACAAAGCGTCAGAACTCTTTGCGATATTCCGTCAATCCCTCGGTGCAAGTTGTTAAATCTCAAGCTTCTGTCGCCAAGAACTGCGACGATGACGACAGTCCACTTGTCACCGATACGGGATAGAACTGCTTGAACCGCCTCACAGTCAGCCGCACACTTTTCCGAGAACACTAGGCCCGAGCCTATCGAGAGCGCTGACATTTCGTAGGTGATCTTTGAAGATTTGGCATTCCTCTGATGCCTGATTTTTTGGCTCTCTGGCCAAGTGGCCTTGAATCTATATCGCGCCACGCCACTTGGTAAGGCGCTATCGGCTCAATAAAGAGCGAAATCGTCTCGTTCTGTGGGGCAAGAGAAATGGATCGCGGGTGAGGTGTCCTGAGAGAACGTGCCATGCACCGCTGGACAAGTCGATCCGGGTGCGATGAGCACGCAGATTGTGGTGTCGGTCTACGTGAGGGTCTTGAACGCTATTGCGGTAGAGCCATGCATGCCGCAGCCGCTACGAGGAAGCGTCAGAGGGCCGGCCGGTTGCGGCCCGCCGGTGACTAGGCGTGACGGCCTTGGTTCAGAAGGCGGCGCCAGTCGGCCGGCGATATGCCCATGCGGTGCTTGAAGGCTGCTCTGAACGCGCCGATTGATCGATAGCCCACCAGTTCTGCCACGGCCTCTGTAGACATAGAGGAGCTTTTTAGTTCGTTGGCCGCAAGGCTGATGCGGATGTCGGTCAGTAGGTCGCTGGCAGACTTGCCTACCTTGTCTTGAAAGTGTCGGGCCATGGTCGCCCTGGACATGTTGCACTGTCGTGCAAGCTCGGGAAGCGTCCATTGATGCGAGGGCTGCTCCAACATGGCGGTTAACGCGGGAGCTAAGCGTGGGTGCCCCGCAAGCGCCAGAAGACCCATCGGTGCTTCATCTGATTCGCCAGCCAACCGCAGTGCCACTGTAAATAGTGCGGCCGACAGGGCATTGAGGAGTGCCTGTCCTCCAAGTCCCTCCGAGGTGGACTCAGTGCGCATGATCTCCACGAGGCTCTTCACTTGTGCCCGCGTTTCGTGTTGCGCCTGAGCAGACGTGTTGGCGCTGCGAACCACAAGCGTGGACGGCAAATACCCTCGCACCAGCCGTTCGTGCTGGGGGTCAAGCACAAACCGGCCGCAAAGCATGTCTAGGCGCTCACCCGCGCCCAGGTTTTCGCTCAAGGTCACGTTCAGGTTTCGTTTCTCTATGACACGGCCAGGCGCTGTGCCACTGCCATCGTGCAGGACATGTGCTGACCCTTGCGTCAAAAGAACGATGTCCCCGGCGCCAAGTTCGTATGGAGGGCTTCCGTCGGCGCTTTCGAGGATCGCACAGCCTCCGAGGATGACGTGGTACGGCATCTCCCCTGAAGGCGATGGCTCGTATGTGACGCGCCAAGGGGCGCCGTACAGGCAGCGAAGCTCGAGTCGGCCCGTAACCGGTATCAGGGTGAGAAGGCGGCTTAACCAGTCCATGCAGTATTACAGCTCATTTTTGTTGTATGAGACGATTTCGTCTTTTATTGATGTTTTGCGTTCTTAACTGTCTCACATTGGAGGTCTACAGTACATCCCATCGCAACAACGTTTCTCAAGGAGAACACCATGACCCGTATCGTTACCCCCGCTCTGGAATCGGCCACCGGCGCGACCGCAGAAGTCTATGCACAGATCCGCAAGGCCGCGGGGAGCGTGCCGAACACGTTCGCCACGATCGGCGCCCACGGGCCGGTGGCGCTGAAGGCGGTGCTGCAAGCAGACAGCGCGCTGGCTGCGGGCTCGCTGAGCAAGCAAGACCAGGAAACCATCAAGTTGGTGGTTAGCAAGGTGGCCGGCTGCGACTACTGCGTGGCTGCGCACAGCCTGCTGGGCAGGCTCACCGGGCTGCCGCAAGACGTGCTCAAGGCGATCCGCGACGGCGTGTCGACGGGTGACGCCAAGCGCGACGCGCTGCTGCGGTTTGTGACGAAGCTGGTTCGCACCAGCGGCACGATCAGCCAGGAAGAGTTCGCCGCGATCAAGGCGGCTGGCTACACGGATGCGCAGCTGGTGGACATCAGCCTGGCGATCGCGGTGACGGTGTTCACGAACGTGTTCAACCGGATCAACGACACGGCGGTGGACTTCCCCGCGGTTGCTTAAAAAATAGACAGCGGATAGACAGTACTTCGAGGAGAACGACATGGCCCCCACGGCAGCACAGCTAGATACCTTCATCGTTGATCTACGAGCGATGGGGTTGGAGGATCGCGCGCTGCGCGTGGGCGAGGCGGCCCCCGATGTGACGGTTCCGGATGCGCTGGGTCGACCAGTGCGTCTGGGTGAGCTGTGGAGGCAAGGGCCACTGGTTGTGAAGTTCTACCGCGGGGGCTGGTGCCCGTATTGCAACCTGGAGCTTCGAGCTCTGCAGAGTCGCTTGGGCGAGCTGCAGGAGGTTGGAGGGCAGCTGGTGGCGATCTCGCCGCAGACGCCGGACAACTCGATGAGCACGGCGCGCAAGAACAGCCTGGCGTATCCGGTGCTGAGCGACTCGGGCCTTGAGGCGGCGCACGGCTTCGGCGTGGGGATGACACTGGCGCCGGAGTTGGTGGATCTGTATGGGGCGGGTGGTGTGAACCTGCCGGTGCTCAATGGCAACGGGCAGTGGGTGTTGCCGGTGCCTGCGACGTTCGTGATCGACGAGTGGGGGGTGATCCAGTACGCGCATGTGGATGTGGATTACCGTGTGCGGGCTGACGTCGAGGAGGTCATCGATGCGGTAAGAAGCATTCACGCAGCAGCGTAGACGACAGCGCAACTTCGAGGAGCCATGATGCTGAGCAGAAAAGTTGGCCAATTTGGAATTGGCCTCGCGGTTGCGTACATTTGCTATCAGTCGAGTTGCGCGCTCGCGATGTGGTGGTTGGCCTGGGTTCGATAGCCACATAAGAAATGTGAGCCGTGAGGTTTCTGAGCGTCTGCGAATGCGATTGAGCAGAGCTACCCGGTCAACCAGAACTGGGTTTTAAACGATATCCAAGTTGCAACGAGATGGCCTGCGCAGCCGCTCTTAGTGCGCCCACTTGATCCTTGCTCGGATTCGAAGGTAAATGTTGAATAGATCCGACGAGTGCAAGAGCTGCCACGCAGTTGCCCCGGGCGTCGAAGATCGGAGCAGCGATTGCGTTGATGCCTAGCAAGATTTGCTCGGGCGCACTTGCCCAGCCGCGACTGAGTGTTACGTCGCATTCGCGCTCGAGTGCTTCAAGGTCAATTACGGTATGAGGCGTTGACTTTTCGAGGGGTTGGCTTCGAAGAGTTGTCCACAAAGACTTCTTACCGAATGCCAAAAAGATTCGGCCTTGGGAGCTGCTATGCAACGAGAACTCGCTGCCTGGCCGTACACCAATCTCGAGCGGCATTCTCCCGAAGAATCGCTCTACGGTACGAACCCACCCTCCTTTACAAGTAGCAAGCGTCACCGTAAGACCTAGCGTATCTCGCAGCGATCGCATTGGTGCGTCGGCAGCCGACACCAGATCTACAGCCTCGGCCGCGAGGCGGCCTAAGAGATGACATTGAATGCCCGCGCGGTAGCGTGCGGTCGCATGATCCTGCCAAAGGTACCCCCTAGCGACCAAAGTCTGCAAGTGGCGATGCACCGCGCCCTTACCAACGCCAATGACCTCGGCGAGTTCACTCACTCCCACATCTCCTGGAGCGTTTACGACGAGCTCCAAGATGTCAAGGGACATCGATACTGATTTCAACGCTGGATCAGCGCAATCTTGCAGGGGCATCTGATTTGTTTTCTAGTCTTCGGCATCATCGATGGAAACGCTCCCAAGCATACTGCTCGTTCTCCACAGAGATACAGCGTTCGTCGCAGCGTTGACTTCAAAAGTGGTGATCCGCATCATCAAAAAAGCATTTTTCTTGATGTCGTATCACTAACTTAAGGAGTTACTAATGCAAAGTTCAGCGAGACCTAAAGCTGTGAAGCTTGGGGTCGATGTTGGCGGAACTTTCACTGATGCTGCGCTCGAAGTGGGGAACAAACGCTTTTCGGCCAAGGTTCTCACGACACACGAGTTCCCGGATGAAGGTGTTGTGGCATCGATCGAGAGGGTTTTGGCGGCGGCGAAACTACAGCTCCAAGATCTGTCCCTGTTCGTCCATGGAACCACACTGGCTACCAATGCGCTGATCGAGCGCAAAGGAGCGTCCACTGCCATGGTGACAACGGCGGGATTTCGCGATGTGCTACAGATCGGCTTGGAGCATCGCTTCGAGCTATACGATCTCTTCATCGATTTACCTGCACCGCTCGTTGAGCGAAACCTTCGTTTTCCGGTGAAAGAACGCATCGGTGGACATGGATCGGTACTCGTGCCGCTGAACGAAGCGGAGGTTCTGGAGGCGGCCCGCTCCATAGAGCGAGCAGGCATCGAGTCCGTTGCCGTTTGCTTCATGCACAGCTATGCGAATTCTGCGCATGAAGAGCGAGCAGGTGAGATCTTGCATAGAGCACTGCCGGGAGTGTCGATCTCGCTTTCTTGTGAGGTTGCCCCCGAAATGCGAGAGTTCGAACGCTTCACTACCGCCTGCGCAAACGCCTACGTTCGCCCCAAGATGGCTGGCTACCTTGGTCGTCTCGAACAACGTTTACGCGAGCGCGGTATGGCTTGCCCGATGCTCATGATGCTCTCCGGAGGTGGTTTGACCACGGTCGAGACAGCATCGAGGTTCCCTGTGCGTTTGGTGGAGTCGGGGCCAGCTGGCGGCGCAGTCTTTGCTGCGGCGGTTGCGGCAGAAAACGAGCTAGAGAATGTGGTTTCCTTCGACATGGGGGGGACTACCGCGAAGGTCTGTTTGATCGATGCCGGAAAGCCCCAGACTTCGCGAACCTTTGAGGTGGCTCGCGTGTATCGTTTTAAAAAGGGAAGCGGGATGCCGATCCGGATCCCCGTGATCGATATGGTCGAGATCGGTGCCGGTGGCGGATCGATCGCGCATGTTGATAGCTTAGGGCGTGTCGTGATCGGACCCGAAAGCGCAGGCTCTGAGCCAGGCCCTATCGCCTATTCTCGAGGCGGAACGAAGCCCACTGTCACCGACGCTGACCTCGTCCTTGGACGCATCAATCCTGCAGGGTTCGCCAACGGCAAGTTTTCACTGGACTTGACCGGAGCGCGCGAAGGACTGCTGCGCGAAATCGGCGCGCCTCTCGTCCTGTCCGAACTGCAGGCCGCTGCTGCGGTAGCCGATATGGTGGAAGAGAGCATGGCTACGGCGGCGCGAGTGCACGCAATTGAAAGCGGAAAGTCGCTCGATGAGCGAACTCTCATTGCTTTTGGAGGTGCGGCTCCTCTGCATGTTGCCTCCGTAGCGAAGAAGATCGGGATTGGGCGATTCCTCATCCCTACCTCTGCGGGTGTAGGTTCCGCAGTTGGTTTTCTAAGAGCGCCCGTTGGATTTGAGATCGCGCGTACTCTTCAAAGTCCGCTCGAACAGCTCGATATGAAGAGGACGGGTGAGATGCTCGCTCAGATGAGCGCCGAGGCGCACTCTGTCGTCGAGCCCGCGGCGGCTGGAATGCCATTGGTTGAAGTATGTCGAGTATCGATGCGCTATGTGGGACAAGGTCATGAGATCGAGGTAGAGCTTCCGAAGGGATCTACCGACAACAGTGCCAGGGCACTGATTGCGCAGGAGTTTGATCGTCGTTACACCGCAGCGTATGGCCGAACCGTTGAGGGCGCACAGATAGAAGTTGTGACTTGGGCACTGACTTTGAGTGCGACCTCCCCCTCGACGCCAGCGGCAGCTCATGTCACGCAGGCCTATCAACCCGAAGCGAAAGCGCAGCGTGCCATCTTCGATGCGCAAGAGTACAAGCTCGTCGATTTCTCGATCTACTGGCGCGATGACCTGAGGCCAGGTGCGATCCTGAAAGGCCCGGCGATCGTCGAGGAAGAAGAGACTTCGACCCTCATCCCCGCCGGCGCAACCGCTGAAATTTTGGCCAATGGCGCGATTTTGTGTCGCCTCGGCTCGCCGACCCGAGCAGGCCAGAGCTCGCAACATACGGAGAATCAAGATGCGTAGAGGCGTGATCGACCTTCAGATCGTGTGGAACCGGCTTATCTCGATCTGCGAAGAGCAAGCTCAAACAATGATCAGGGCTGCCTTCAGCCCCCCTGTTCGTGAAGCCGGAGATCTATCCGCAGGGTTGTTCGACGTCGAAGGTCGGATGCTTGCACAGGCCGTCACTGGCACGCCCGGACACATCAACACGATGGCCTCCGCGGTGAAGCACTTCATCGATGCTTTCCCGGTCGATACGATGAAACCGGGAGATGCGTTCATCACAAATGATCCATGGATGGCATCTGGCCACTTGAATGACACGACAGTCATCACGCCTGCGTTTGCGGCGGGAAAGATCGTTGGCATCTTTGCGGCAACGGTTCATCTCACGGACCTTGGCGGGCGCGGGATGGGGCCAGACGGGCGCGACCTTTTCGAGGAAGGACTTTTGATTCCGCACATGTACCTGGTGCGTGAAGGAACGATCAATCAAGACTTGATGGCGCTGCTTCGCTCCAACTCTCGCGAGCCGTTGCAAGTGAGCGGGGATCTGCTCGCCATCATCGCGGCGGGTGAGGCAGGGGCGAGAGGACTGGCGCAAGTTATGAGGGAGTTCGACATGCAGGATCTGCAAAAGATCGGTGCATACATCCTCGAAACCTCGAAAGCAGCGACGATTGCCGCGATCGGTCGACTAGCACCGGGCATATTTCGCAATCAGATGAGAATCGACGGCTATGAAAAGCCCGTGGATCTTGTTGTCGCCATGACGGTGGAGGCGGACCGGTTGCTGCTGGATTTCGAAGGCACCTCTTCGATCAGCGAGTTCGGGATCAACGTGGTACTAGCGTACACAGCGGCCTACTCGGTGTATGGCGTGAAATGCGTTGTCGCTCCTGAGGTTCCTAGCAATCATGGATCACTTGAGCCTTTCGTGGTTTGCGCGCCTGAAGGCTCGATCTTGAATCCGCTCAAACCCGCACCCGTCTCCGCGCGGCACATGATCGGCCATGCTCTTCCGGATGCTGTAATGGGCTGTTTGGAACAAGCGCTACCAGGTCGGACGATTGCAGCTTCGGGGATGATGTGGAATCCATACCTACGTGGCTTCACGGGATTGAATGGAGCGGCTCGGCTGTGGGAACTTTTTATGTTTTTAAGCGGAGGCATGGGAGCTCGGTCCACCAAAGACGGATTGAGCGCCACAGCCTTTCCGGCGGCACTGCGCAATATTCCTGTCGAGGCGGTCGAGAATTTGGCCCCACTGGTGTTCTGGCGTAAGGAGTTGAGGAGCGACTCTGGAGGCGCGGGACAGTATCGGGGTGGGCTTGGACAAGTCGTTGAGGTGGGTGGTCTCGGGGGAGCCCCGCTGCGTGTCCAGGCTATGTTCGAACGAGTACTAAATCCTGCTGAGGGTCGAGCTGGAGGCAAGAGCGGAGCGCCTGGTCGAGTGTTGTTGGGCTCTGGCGACGCCTTACGAGCAAAAGGACAGCAAGACATCCCTGCGAACGACACGCTGCTGCTGGAGTTGCCCGGTGGGGGGGGATACGGTGCCGTTACGCGCCGCGACATCGCTGCTATCACTGAGGATGTTGACGATGGCCTTGTGTCTGCAGCGCAAGCCGAGATCGACTACCCGCAGTACCTCATGGCAAGACGACGCGCGACGGCAGATCGAGTTGAAGGGCCGTAGAGATGTACGCACATCTGCCTTTTCTTCTCGGACAGGGGCACATTTAGGTAACTATGGCTTAGCGCTAGCCGGGCGCATCCAGGATCAATCCTAAAGGCGCTTGCGGTCACAATTGGAGGATGACCGCAAGCGCTATTCGATGCCAACTAAACAACAGACGATGCTCACATCGAGGCCTTAGTAAAGAGGCCTGTCGCGCATACAAATACCCTCGTCCGGATGGGTAGCGAGGGGTGTCCGAGACCGGAAGACCCATCTCACTCGCTTACTTCTTGCCGACCCGGAACGTTACGAAGCGCGCCGTCGCACAAGGAAGATAGCAAGGAAGCCGTGCCATTCGCATCTGCGTCGGAATCGGCGCAAACCGCTTGCGGTGGCTAAGGGACCGTCTCGCCCTCTCGAGTCCGATTTCAAGTCGGGCACGCTTCGCAATTCACCCTCTTTTCCTCTACCGAAGCACAAGAAAATACACTAACGGCAGGCGGCAGTGATTCTGCATGGCGGTTGTTAGAGGGCTGGGGGTCGCTAGTGTTCGGCCGTTAGTGTATTTAGTCTGCCTCTTATTTTTGACCGGTATGCGTAACTTTTCCGTCCCATCTCGCCAGCAAAACTTGCCCAAGCAGGAGCCGAAAGAGCCGTTCCGTGGCCACCAGCAGGACCTTCTCCAGCGAGTCATTGACGACACACAGATGAGGATCCAGAGCCCTCGAGCCTTGATCATCAGTTCCCTTCTCTCGACGCTTTCCATCGCCTGTCAGCCTGGACGGCTTGTCCAGCATCCGTCGGGTCAAAGGTCCCCCTTGTCACTGTACCTTTTCACGTTGGCAACATCCGGCGAACGCAAAACAGCGACTGATGCGCAGTTCATGAGACCAATCCTTCAATTTCAGAAAGAATTGGATGAGCAGCAGCGGGCGCGACAAGCCGCCTATGCCAGCCAAAGGCACGACTGGGATCATCGACTTAAATACTTTGACCAGCAGATATCAAAGCGCTGGCGCAAAGGGGAAGATGCGACTGACCTCGAGAAGGAACGACGGGAGCACAATCTCAACTCTCCGGCCATCGAGAAAGCCGTAAAACTACAGATCGACAATGTAACCCCAGCGGCGTTTCTGAAGTTCTTCGAGCGGTACTATCCAGCCACGAGCATCATCTCGGATGAGGGGGCAAGCGCGCTAAAAAGCTTCGCGACTGCAAACGTGGGAAATTTGAACAATTGCTGGAACGGAAAATCATTCACCGTTGAGCGCGTTTCTTCCGAGAGCTTCACCGTAGTTGATCCTCGGCTTACGGTTCATCTAATGATCCAGCCAGAGATTTTCAAAAATGCGGTTCAGCAAAAAGGGAACATCTGGGAGGAAAGCGGCCTTCTAGCCCGCGCACTTTTTGCAGCACCCGAGTCGACCATTGGTCAGCGTACAAACCGTGAGACGTCTTACTCCCTCTCAATGCCTGAATATGAGGAGCGTGTACGTGCCCTCCTATCTAGCAGTTATCGCCTCGCCTCTGTAAAAGAGGTTGAGCTGATAAAGTTTGACCGCGTGGCAGGAATATTGTGGGACAGCTATCTACTTGATACCGAAAAAAAGATGGCCAATGGGGGGCTTTATGAGTATATTCGTGGCGCGGCCTCCAAAGCGGCTGAAAATGTGGCCCGCATCGCAGCCATTTTTCAATGCTTTGATAGCTGGGCGGAGGAAAGCACCTTACCCATTTCTGAATCAAATTTATCTCTGGCCATTGAGATAGTAGACTGGTATCTGTTTCAGCAAATAAAATATTTTTCCTATCACACGCCTCCCGAGCAGGAACGGGAAGCAATTCTACTTTGGGCCTGGCTTTGGCGAAATGACCAAAGTCAAAACGTGGTCCGTTACGTGGAGAAATCAAGAATTGCAAAATCTGCTAGCCCCCACTATTTGCGCAAGGCTGCTATCTGGCAGCGTGCACTAGATTTGCTTGAAGAGCGGGGATATATAACTTTAAGATATGAAGGTTCCAGCGAGCTGGTGGTATTCGAGCGTTACGCCCCAGCACCTAATGGTTCCATATTAGAGACGATAGTTTCTAGGTGAGATGGTAAGCTGACTGCCATGACTCGGTCACGTTGCAAAAAATCGACTACGAACACTCGTCGCGTGGCGAAAGTGGCGATTTTCGCCATTTTCGCCAGCAGGCTTTTGACACTTCAGTTTTTTTAGCGGCCAGCTTTTCGTTCCGCGGCGATGCGCTCTCTGCCAAGGGCCCCAATCACACGCAGCCGCGCGGCGCCCAAGTGCCGTTCTGGGTCAGTTGATCGACCTTGGTCTTTGAGGCTCAGTGCGGAAACTTTGATATCGTGACCGCACGCAGCAAGATGGTCATTCTGCAATGCTGCCCAGAGGGCGCGGCGCTTTCTCAAATCTTCCCCCATTTGCTGGGGATGACGCCCGCCAGTTAGCTTCTTGCAGCCCCCGAGTGCGGGGTATTCAGGATTTGCCCTTTTAAAGTACGCCGCCGGCGTACGCTCTATACCATCATCACGTCTGTCGCAAAACATCACGTGTGCGTGCGGTTGCTCGACGCCGCCGATAGAAGCCATAGGTGCGTGGATTGCATATTGGTAGGGCCGGCCATCTGAGCTCATTCGAATGAACGCCTCCAGCAGCGCAATTTGTTGCAGGCGTGTTAGCTCTCGCGGCAGTGCAAGGACGACCTCACGGTAGGCTGAACCGTTAGCACGCTCGTGGATGTCCGCATTCTTCCAAAGTGCTTTAGAAGAGCGGGCCCAGTTAGGAAGATTGCCGGAACCTGTCGCAACAAGGTCCTGCCTTCCGCGCGAATGCTTGCCTTCTCTAGTGATGTAGTCAGCGTGGTTTGCCGCTTGACCTTTTCTTCCGCTTTTTTCGTGGAAATGAAAACTCGCCATTTACTCTTCTTCCTGTTTCAATGGGAGAAAGGTTAAGTGCGCATGCCTTTTCCTTCCCCCCGCTCATGTGCTCTCGCAAGAGAGCTACATGAAGAGCAAGGATGATCTTTTTTTATTGGGAGTCTGACTGTGGTTTCATCCAAACCATTTTGATTGGATGTGAATGATTGCGGAATTTATCCCGCAGTCACTTTGAATCCATGGACTTCAAGTTAAATGTGCAGACTCGAATTTTTCTTTTCGGCACTAGTTCAATGCCGAGAACTGTGCCCTGCACTTAAATTATGGTTTTATCTACGTTCGGACAACAGTTCGGTTCCGCTGTCCGCCCTTAGGCAGCCTAAGCTAATCTGTCTCAAAGCGCAGTGAAAGCTTTTGGTTCACTCATCTTGATTTGCATCTGCAGTGCCTAGGAGTATGGTTGTCACCACGCCAAGTATTCTTGGCGGACAGGTGCATCAGGCCGCAGCTGATTTTGCAACCTGGATCATGTCGTGGACACTAGCATCCGCATTTCGGCCGACATGGCTGACGAACCTCTTCAGATCGCACTTAGCCGCGCCGAAATCCGCGCTGTCGTTGCTTATGCGGCCGCCTGTGCCCGACCCGCCTTGGCAATCTTCGAGCGCGACCACCCTGGTGACCCTCGCCCCCGCGCGGCGATCGACGCCGCGCAGGCATTCGCCGAAGGCGCCGAGCGGACGAAATCAATCCGCGACTGCGCCTGGGCCGCGCATCGAGCCGCGCAAGATGCTCGCGATGCCGGGCGAGCGGCCGCAAGCGAAGCCGCGCGCGCGGCGCTGGCAGCGGCTGGTGCCGCATTCCTTCACCCCCTTGCAAAAGCGACCCAGGTCAAGCACATCCTCGGATCGGCCGCTCATGCGGCACGCGCGCTCGAGCTCTCCGCAGGGGACGCCGCGCACGTCGGTACCGGTCACATCGCGAAATCGCGAGCTCATGCGGACATGGTTGTGGTCGACGTCCTTCGGCGCTACCCCGCGGGCCCGCCTGGGGGCGGACGCGTGGGGGAATTGATGCGCCAGTTAGAAGGATCGCTGAGGCCCGAGGCAGGAACGGGCTAGACGCTTCCGCACGCAGAGACCGTGAGTGGTATACGTAGGCGTTTTGTCTTGACGTGGCCCCGCCAGTTGGTATTGCACCGGCCGTACCACCCACGATAGGCTGTCCTCATCCCCGCTGTCTTGACGGCGCGCACGGCAACTACTTGGTAAACGACTGGCCATTCTCATCTTGACTGACAGCCTTCGGAGGCCGCTAGACTTCCGCGATCGGCCAGGACCGCACATTTCCATTAGCCTCCCACTTCTCACAGGAGCACGAACCTGATGAAGAGCCGCATCATGTACATCGAAGCGAAGTCGGGTGGGCTGACCGGCCCAGCTCGCATCGGCCGAGTCGCCACCTCCAAGTCTGGCGCAACGCTGTACTACGGTGGCAAGGCTTTTCGTAGCCTCAAGGGGAGCGGATTCAAGTCGAACTACTTCGACGTTGAGACAGGCGAGCATTACTGGATTTCAGGACCTCGAAGGGACGGCAAGGACGCTCTGTACGCCACGCATGTTCGGCCCGTCATCGATGACGGTGTCCAGGACGAATACTGGTCGAAGGTCCGCAGGGTTGCCCCACCGTGCGAGGGCCAGAAACAGGTCGCTTGAAAATTGGCGCTCAATGCAAGAGGCAGAATGCGGCCAACAGCGGACACCTCACATGAACGCGCAAGCAGCGACACACCAAGCATCTCCGGGCGGCTGGGTTTCCTTGCTCTGGAATCAGAGCGCGGGGCAGGGGCGAGTTCATCCTGACGACGCAAGACACCTTCCAGCGGCGGGGGTGGGCCCTTCCTATGCCTTGGGCGCGACGCCACCTACGTCACCATTGACACCCCTTCAGGTCCTGCTCGTGTGGAGCCATTCTCTGTAGTCGTGTTACCTCGGCCGCCCGCCTTACTGGTCGGTTCAAAGGCCACTGTGAGGAGTGAGCGGGGCCTGTCGCCGCGTACTGCAACGGTAGTGAGCCTCGGGTGGCATTTCAAAGAGGCGAAGTACACCTATCACCTCGATGGGACGACCAAGCGGTACAGCGAGGACGACCTCGAAGCTGCGGCGTAGACGTCCGCGCCTTCGCCCCACCCCAACCACTGCGAGCGACCGCTTTTCGCCGAGCGCAAGGGCCGCATCGGGCCCGTTCACGACGGCGACGCGACCGGCTACAGTCGGCCAGAAGCAGACTCTCGCCACTGCCTCTCAGTTTTTTGCAGTCAACTTTCCTTGGCGTTCACACCCCGGTTACATTGGCCTTGACAACCTCTAGGCACCATTCGATGCAACGACGCCGCGCTCTAACTGCTCTATTGCTTTTGGCCTCCATCACAGGGCACGCCCAAGATACGACCGCTTCAGCCGAATCAGTCGACAATTTGATGGTTGTCCTGCGAGAGTTGCCGAATCAGAACAGGCAGACTGATGCGCTCGTCGCAATCGGCAAGATCGAAGGGACGTTGCCAAACGGAACCAAATTTGTGGAGTATCCCGCCTGGTTTCAATACATCGGCGATATGCATATCCGGTTTGTCTTTGACAGCCCGACTTCCATGCGTAGCGCATCGATGAAAGACTTGGAGCGCTTCGGTCTCTCACCTGAGAAAGCGGTGGCCGTCGCCATAAATAACGTCAAGAGGGTCTACGGCAATCCTTCGTCCGTCCCATGGAACGACCTGCAGCAAGTTAAAGGTAGAGCCCCTGATTTTGATAGCAGTTATCTTCTGGACCGTGAGTTCTGGAGAGGCATCAGCAGAGACCACCGAGACGGCATCGTCGTCGCCGTCGCCAAGCGCGGTGGCCTGTTGTACGCACCATTATCAGACGCGAAGGCCGTTGCTGGCCTCCGCAAAAGCATTGCCTATTTGCATCGCAGCAGTGAAAAGGCGCGCATCTCCTCAGCGCTCTACCTTTTCAAAGATGACAAGTGGTCGGTATTTCAACCGCCAGTTCAATAGTGAACGACCTGGACTGCAATCTGCCACTACCGGTCCTTCATTCAACATACTCGAACTCATGCAGTTAATCCGAAAGTACTATCGAACGTACAACGAGAGTCATGAAGGAACTCCTGGACTCTTCTATTGCGAAGTCAGTGACGACATGATCACTCGGATGATCAACGGCTTTGAGCATGAGCTGTGGTGGGCAACCCCTAGCGCTCATAACAACGAGCAGTATGACTTCACGACCCGTCCCGAATTTCCAGAGGCCGGTATAGAAAATCTGAAAAGGGATGCTGCCCTCACCGAACTGTCCCTCGCAGAGTTTGAGGACGTATGGCGCCGTGCAACGCGACAGGCTTGAGCCTCTTTAGAGGCCTGCAATCTGCCTCGCCCCGCCACTTGAGCGACCAGGCGAGAGGCCGCTTTTGGGGCGAATCGAACTTCGGCTTCGGGCCCAAAGCTGCCTGTCGCAATGTGCCCGAAGCAGACGTTCAATGAGATGGCACCGCGTCAAATACGCGAAGCTGCTCACGCATCCAATCGACGTACTCTTCGGGCGAAATCGGATCTTCTATGTTTGCCCATTCCGGCCAGACTCTTACTGACATCCTCGCCCAGTCCTCGGCGAGGCTTCGAACTCTCGGGTCAACAGGGTACATCTTCACGGCTTCCTGCAATGCGGCTGCCGCCGCGGAGACGTGCGACCAATGCCGGTCACCGGCTACACACGCTCGCGCTGCATCTATGAGCTCCTTGAATTCCTCAAGGCGACGCGAGGACTGAGGTGATTTCATTTGCTACGTCCGCTTCTGGCCGAATCCTGCTACGAAACCGAGACGGACATTGCACAAAGCGGCCATCGAAGTCGTCCTAGCAGCGGTGATTTTCAGTCTCACACCAC
This sequence comes from Variovorax sp. GW821-FHT10D07, assembly GCF_059415325.1. Classification (NCBI taxonomy): domain Bacteria; kingdom Pseudomonadati; phylum Pseudomonadota; class Betaproteobacteria; order Burkholderiales; family Comamonadaceae; genus Variovorax; species Variovorax sp. GW821-FHT10D07. The sequence goes on from NZ_JBWKMZ010000013.1 coordinate 119,746, forward strand.
TGGGGCCTTTGGAAAGTGCCGCCTGTACTTCTCGACCCATTCCAGGGTCAGTTTGTCTGCCCGGTTTGTCCCGGTCTCGATCACCGCGCCATCGGGGTCGAAGATGGCCCATTCCAGAGCGCGCCCAAACTCACTCAGACGCTTCTTCACAACGACACCATCTTCGTTCCACGTCGTCCCCCAACCGTGCCCCATACCTGCAAACGCAGTCCATTCTTGGCTGAGTTGCCCGTTGTCATGCCACCATCGGCAGTAACCATGCGGAAAACCGTTTAGGCAAGGACGCAACGATTCAACCTGACCGTTGCCGTAGTAGGAGATCGCGATCCCGCTGAAAGGCTCGCCTCGGTAGACAAACCCGTGGTCGTCATCATCGAGCTCGTCGAGGTCGACGGTGAAGTCCGGTACGTCTTTGCTCCAGTCAAACTCATCTGCGTCAGTCATGCAGGTTCCAGTAATCAATGCCCGCTCTTGGCCGTCAGGCGACGTCAGGACTGCGAAAGTATGACGCGTAGAAGTCGTCGGCGTGCTCCCACTCGTCCTCGAAGGCATTCAGGCAGTGCCTGTAGTACGGTTCTCGACGCCAGTCGTTTTGAGCCACCACCTCCCTGTGGCGCTGCTCAAAGGCTAACTTCACCGCTGTCCAGCGAAGAGCATGCATACACACTTCTACGAACTCAGGAGGCGCGTTCGCCGTCATCTCCAAGAAGGCTTGCTCGAAACTTGGCTGGAGGTGGGGGTGGCTACGAATGATGGTCAGTGCTTCCGTGGTGAATGGAAGGACGTCAGGCGCGTTGAACGTGACGTCGAGCTTCACACCAGCAGCCTTGGCTAACTCCACTACTTGCTCGACAGGTGTCACATCGGCCTCTACAACGCGAAATATGAAAACAACCCGGGAACGACAGCTTTTGGCAGATAGCGGAAGTCTAGCCGCATGCGCCTGCCATCGGTCAAGATGGGATGGCCGATCGCTTACTCCTACGTCTCCTTCCCTTCTGGGATCGCCTTGTGTCTAAACTCCCTGCCCTATAGAGCATCAAGTACACCCTTACGCGACATGAACGCTAAGGGAATCGCTGAAGGCCGTTGTCCACAGAATCCAACGTTAGTGCCATGAATCTGACCGAATTTCTTCGATTGATCAAATTTACACCTCACGCGTCCATCGTGAACTCTTGGGATTCGTTCGATGAGTCGGGAAACGTGATGATGCAACTCTGGGAGGAACCAGGGCAGTGGGTTCACAACAGTCACCCGATCCCCGGAGCGTACCTAAGAGTGAATTGTTATGACGAGAAAGAATTCCAGGAGAGCGGGCACCGCGTGCCGGTGGGATACGCAGGCCGCCTCAGAGCGATCGCGGCTATCGAGGCGGGGGCTATCGGGTTTGCGGCGATCTCAGCGGCACCTAAGACTGGACGAGGGCCTGGGGCATGGGGCATGGGCGAAACATGCTAACTTAGAGCGCGTTTATCCTGTCTTGTCCGTCGATCGAACGCAAGACAACGGAGATGTTTTTGTAATTCTTGGCGCCCCAATCCCGACTCGTGAGCTTGGGGGGTTAGCAGCTGCGTCGAATTTTTCTGTTCAGACGCAACGCTAAATCTTCTGGGACGCACTAAGTCTCATCTTGAGACAAGGATTCCCTTCCGGCTGGCCGCTGGCAACGCGGCCGTTTCCCGCCCCTTACGCTGCAAGCTGTTCAGCAGTCTTACCTGCAGCCAGTGCTGCTTTGAACCAAGCCGGTCGAGGGCCGCGCCCGCTCCACACGTTGCCTTGGTCATCCTTGAACTTGGGTCCGCGCGCCGCTCCTGCACCCTTCTTCACCTTGGTCGCCACGCTCTTGGCAGGTCGACCTGGCTTCTTCCGGGCGACCAAACCTAGTTCATCTGCGGTAAAGCCATAGACACCGATCGCCTCCTTAATCCGCGAGAGCACGTCAGCAGCCTCCTTTTTCCGAAGCGATTCAGCCTCTTTTTGGAGTTGAGCAATCTGAGTTTGGATTTGGAGGAATGTTTTCGACATGTGTCCGTTTGGTTGAGTGAGTAAAGAGACTTAATCCCAAACGTATCGCTTGGGTTTAGCCATCCGATCGGCAGCGCCAGATAGCCAATCGTACGACAAGTCTAAGCCCAATTATCCAAACTACAAAAAACGCTATTGAAATTGCCTTCTATAAACCTATCCAAAAGTCCTTGATAGGTTACTAATGTGCTTAACACCTGCTCTCAAAAAGCGCACGATTATGGTGCGCCTATTTTTGCCTACGGTCCACAAATCCTCCCTAGGAGGAAGATTATCCGGACTGTCCTGCTCCAGTGCAAGAAGCCGAGTTAGGGTTGGCGAGCGCAATCTGGATTCGGTTTGATGTGCTAGATCTCACCCGAGTCCCAATGCTGATCGTCAATCGCCAACCCTCACCTGCGGCGCAAGCTGTACAAGCAGAACCGTTTAAGTAACGAAGTTAGGCAGCGACAAATGCCACAAGCAGATGACCGCTGGCACTAAGTCAGTACAGCCTGGCGGGCGCGTTGCACCGCATCGATGACCTCCTCGACGTCAGCCCGCACACGGTAATCCACATCCACATGCGCGTACTGGATCACCCCCCACTCGTCGATCACGAACGTCGCAGGCACCGGCAACACCCACTGCCCGTTGCCATTGAGCACCGGCAGGTTCACACCACCCGCCCCATACAGATCCACCAACTCCGGCGCCAGTGTCATCCCCACGCCGAAGCCGTGCGCCGCCTCAAGGCCCGAGTCGCTCAGCACCGGATACGCCAGGCTGTTCTTGCGCGCCGTGCTCATCGAGTTGTCCGGCGTCTGTGGCGAGATCGCCACCAGCTGCCCTCCAAGCTCCTGCAGCTCGCCCAAGCGACTCTGCAGAGCTCGAAGCTCCAGGTTGCAATACGGGCACCAGCCCCCGCGGTAGAACTTCACAACCAGTGGCCCTTGCCTCCACAGCTCACCCAGACGCACTGGTCGACCCAGTGCATCCGGAACCGTCACATCGGGGGCCGCCTCGCCCACGCGCAGCGCGCGATCCTCCAGCCCCATCGCTCGTAGATCAACGATGAAGGTATCTAGCTGTGCTGCCGTGGGGGCCATGTCGTTCTCCTCGAAGTACTGTCTATCCGCTGTCTATTTTTTAAGCAACCGCGGGGAAGTCCACCGCCGTGTCGTTGATCCGGTTGAACACGTTCGTGAACACCGTCACCGCGATCGCCAGGCTGATGTCCACCAGCTGCGCATCCGTGTAGCCAGCCGCCTTGATCGCGGCGAACTCTTCCTGGCTGATCGTGCCGCTGGTGCGAACCAGCTTCGTCACAAACCGCAGCAGCGCGTCGCGCTTGGCGTCACCCGTCGACACGCCGTCGCGGATCGCCTTGAGCACGTCTTGCGGCAACCCGGTGAGCTTGCCCAGCAGGCTGTGCGCAGCCACGCAGTAGTCGCAGCCGGCCACCTTGCTAACCACCAACTTGATGGTTTCCTGGTCTTGCTTGCTCAGCGAGCCCGCAGCCAGCGCGCTGTCTGCTTGCAGCACCGCCTTCAGCGCCACCGGCCCGTGGGCGCCGATCGTGGCGAACGTGTTCGGCACGCTCCCCGCAGCCTTGCGGATCTGTGCATAGACTTCTGCGGTCGCGCCGGTGGCCGATTCCAGAGCGGGGGTAACGATACGGGTCATGGTGTTCTCCTTGAGAAACGTTGTTGCGATGGGATGTACTGTAGACCTCCAATGTGAGACAGTTAAGAACGCAAAACATCAATAAAAGACGAAATCGTCTCATATCCACGCCCGTCTAGCGATCTCTTGCACTCCTCCCGTGAACACCCAGACGGCAAAAAACCGAGGCCACAGGACTCGGTCTTATCGAATTTCAGAGGGAAGGAATGGCGACCGCCGCGTGGTCTCACCAGATCGCGTCAGATCGATTAGGCGCGTTGAAAGCGAGCGCCTAGCGCGCAGCCTGGCACCAACTTGTCGACTTTCGACACACTCAACAGAACTTGAATGCTGCCAAGCCCATGCAGACGTTCGGAGGACTCAATCCTGGGTTGTTGTCCCGCCGCCAGCTTGGCCAACCTTTGCAGCTTCCATCTCCTCCAGCAAGATGGGCAGCGCAAGTTCGTAGCTCGTCATTCCCATCACGCTCGCGAGCTGCATAACCTCGAGCAACTCAGCCGGCTCAGCTCCAAACTTCAGAGCGTTCTCGATGTGGACATGGGTGCCTGGCACGTACATGTGCGTCGAAGAGACGTCCACGGCGATGTACATGAACTCCTTGACCTTGGGCTCCAGAACACCGCCAACCCATGGAACGGAAGAAAAGGTTGTGAATGCCTGGAAGAACTCCGGATCGAGCGCGAGCGTTCCATCCCAAATCTCGCTCCAATAGCCACGCTTTTGCGTGAACTCCGCCTTGATCCTCGCGCGTGTGGGTTCAGAGTTCGACAAATCCAACGCTTTGTCGGGGTGAGACGCTAGCTTCTGAACCATGATCGGTACCCCAATCACACAGGCATGGACCCCAATGACGCTCACCAACTCGAGCGTCTCCAGGAGTTCGGCCTGGGTCGCTCCGTGTTTCAGCGCAGAGCGAATAGCTTCCCTGATCCCTGGCTTATGAAGGGTCGTCATCGAAGCGTTGAGCGCCAGCCTCACCAGGGCTTTGACTTTTGGCGGCAACGGTCCTGCGACATGAGGCCTCTCCGCGAACTTCACATACGCGGTAACGAAATCTGGTGATGTTTCAAGTAGCGGGTCGAGCGTGGCTGGCCAGTAGCCACCCTTGTCCTTGAAGTCCCGAACCAAGGCTGCAATGTTTGTCTTCATAGAGACAGAATACTGTCGACAGTCGTCAGAGTCAAATTTATGAGCATCACGTATATACTGAAGCGATGGATCTAAAGGTCGAACGCTCACTGACTTTGACCGAGGCGATCATCGAACGCGTCGGCGAAGCGATCATCACAGGCGAGTTCAAGCTTGGCGAGCGCCTCGTTGAAACGGAAGTCTCCAAGCGCTTGGGGGTGAGCCGCGCACCGCTGCGCGAAGCACTGCGCGTGTTGGCCGCGGAGGGATTGGTTAGCCTGACCTCCGGTCGAGGCGCCTTCGTTGCAAGCCCTACCAAGCAAGCCATCGAGGAGATGGGTGTCTTTCGAGGCTTGATCGAAGGAACGGCCGCAAGGCTGATTGCAGCCAAGGGAAGCCCGGTGTCGTTGAAGCGACTCGATGCACTGCGTGTGTCGGTCGAGCAAGCTCACAAGGCGGGCAATCACAGCCTATTCCTGACCCTCCACTGGAAGTTCCATGAGGCACTGTGCGAGGAATCCGGCAATCAGTTTTTGCTCAAATCTTGGCTTGGGGTAAGCAAGCTGGTTCGTCTCTACCTGCAAATGTCGGTCCACCCTCCAAAGAACGACACGCCTGCGATTTTTAGAAACAATAAGGCTTTCCTTCGCGCGTTGACCGATGGTCCACCGGATAGAGCTGAGGCCCTTCTGCGCAGTCAGATTATTCGAGTGGCATACCAGTCACTCGAACTGCCGATCCCATCGGCGGTGCAAGGCTATGTGACGGTGTTTGTGGATGAGGACGGGGAAGTGAAGCCATACATCCACCACCCCCTGCCAGGCGACCAAGCCTAACCCAGCCTTGCGACGATTCCCCGAAGGCTCTCACTGTAGGGTGGAAATCGCAGCAGGACGTCCGGATCATGCCCAGCCACGATGCTCCCGGCAGGTCCTGCGAGCTTACGTAGGGTGTTGTACCCGTCAATCATCTCCATGACGTTTGCCACGACCGTAAACGGCTCGTTCTTCTCAAAGTGCTCGTAGTAGTGCATCGAGTCTGAAGCCAGCACCACCGGCCCTTGTGCAGTTTCCACGCGCACGCATTGCAAGCCCGGTGTGTGGCCGCCGATCCGGTGGACTGTCAAGCCTTTCGCGATTTCCTGTGTGCCATCATGAAAGTTCAGCTGCCCTTGGAAGTTCAGACGAACGACTGTCGTGACATCCTCGCAGTTGTAGCTGTGCCCAAAGCAATGAACCCTCATGTAGCGACCGGTCGCATGAGCCACTTCCTTTTCTTGAACATGGAACTGCGCATTGGGAAACTTGCCGCTGTTGCCGGCATGGTCGTAGTGGAGGTGGGTCAAGACGACGTCGGTTACCTCCGACGCCTTCACGCCAACCAGCTCGAGTGAATCCACCGGGCAACGCAGAAACTGCCGTCCCCGACGTTCAGCTTCTTCGCGAGTGAAACCCGTATCAACGACGACCGTTCGTTTTGGCGACTTGCAAACCCACACGAAGTAATCCATCGGCATCGGCCCGTCGTGGTCGCCGCCACCCAAAAAGTGCGCCGCACGTCGACCCTCGCGGGTGGCGTACCGGATCGCACTCACTTCGAACAAGTCGTCCTGGCTTTCAGACATCTTCGATCACCATGGGGAAGAGAGAAGGCATATCGTCACAATCCATCACGTGATAGAGCTTGAAGCTCCATGCTGGCCCCGCGACCACCTCAGGAGGGGTGAAAGGAAAGGCCAAGTTTCCTCCCGTCGACAGTCTTCCATCGAATCCGAAGTGCAGGAAGTTTTGCTTGACCACCGCCAAAACGGTGATCGCAGTCGCTGCATCGGGAGCAATGCATTCGCCGAGCAGGAAAACCTCGCGCGGAGGAGTGGCAGGAGGTGTCGGAAAGTCAACCACCCCGTCCAATCCATACCGCCGAAAGCTCAATCTGTACTCTCCGACGTCTGCAGGCAGCACCGCACGCGCCTTCGCCAGCACCCCCTCCAAGATCGAGTCGATCTTCTCGATCACTCTCGGATCTGCCGTCGCCGCCAACAGAATGCCCCGTTCGCCTTCGTAGCTCGATCCTTCGATCTTGACAGTGTGCTGCACACTTGGAACCCACTTGGCCCCGCGACCACGCACGCGGCGCTCATCCACCGCCTCAAAACTCACGCTCTCCAGCGTTACCTTCCCGTCGGGCTCATGTATCACGTAAGGGTCGGCCTCCTCGTACAGGCTGTGGGCGGAAGCAGACATCGGAGTGACAACGCGTCGCTCGTCCATGCTCTCGAGAACAAAGGTGTCCCCCTCTAACGTGCCAAGAATGGGATCTGGCCCGCCCGGGATGCAGCACAACGAGGCGCATTCGATGATCTTGGCCAGATGAATAGTGGGTCCGGCCGGATAGCCGAGCATGAGCGGCAGTGCGGCAAAAATGGCCGTGTCGCAGGAACGGCCCGCTACGACCACATCCGCGCCGGCAAGCAGCGCCCGTTGGAACGGTTCGACGCCCATCTGACCCACGATCGCACGACAAGCACCCGGATCTTGCGCGCTGAGCTCAGGCATGGCGCCCAGCGGTCTCACCTTGCCTGCTTGCACTGCTTCGACCACGACAGACGCATCGAGGTCCGCATAGATCCGCGCCATCCGAAAGCTCAAGCCGTGCTCGCGTGCAAGTTCACGCAGCATTGCGACGACTTTGTTTACCTGAGTCGCGGCCCCTGCCGTGCCCGCCGTACCAATCAACAAGGGAATCCCCGCCGCTCGCGAACCCACCAGCACCCGTTCTAAGTCGAGCTTGGCCATCGCGGCCGATGCTCCCATTTCCCCCGAACCCAGGTAGTGAGGACCCGGATCCACGGAGCCCATGTCACAGCCTACCAAGTGCGGCTTGCGCGCGAATCCGGCACTCAGAGAGCTCGTTGGAATGCCGAAACCCAGTGCCCCCGACGCGCACAGGATTCTTAGCGGGGCCAAGCCCTGCGCGGTGACGACCTCAGCATGAATCTTTTCAAACGAATTCACAGCACAACCTCCAGCAAGGGCCCGTGTTGCTGGGCTCCGTAGACATCTCGGTCGCCTGGCGAACCAGCGATGACCTTGCGAGCAAGGCTGATCTTGATGGCAAGGGCTTCCTTGAAATGCATGACGCGGACCTTTGAAGCGTCTACCCCGTACAGCGGCGCAATCCCCTGGCTGGTGAGCGACGCCGATCGGCATGCCAGGTCATAGAGGTCCTGAGTAGGAAACATCAGGTCTAAGGTAAGGACAGAAGGTCCAGCGTTCTTACTGCGCAGGACCTTTGCGGCATCGATCAGCTTCATGAGCATGTGGCTTCCAAAAAGGCGACCAGTGAAGTCTGGTCAGTCGGCAGCAGTATGCTGACTTCTGTCGACAGTCGACCATTCGGGTAAGTCCGAAGAGAAAACCGATTTTACGTCCTTGTAGTCTGTCGACAGCCGACTGTATAGTTTCCACATGGCGGCAAAAAGTTCGCCATCTCTCGCTCGCAACAACAACTTTTAGGGCGCCGAGGGCGCCAGGAGACAAGCAATGAACAGAAGGACTTTCACTGCCACAGCCGCCGCCCTACTCGCGGGGTCCAGCCTCCCCAGTGCGGTCTTCGCAGCCTCCGACTACCCGAACCGCCCGATTCGGCTGGTCGTGCCCTTCGGAGCAGGAGCCGGCGCAGACGTGCCAGCGCGGCGGGTAGCTAACGAGATCTCAAAAACCCTTGGCCAGACGTTCTTCATCGACAACCGGCAAGGCGCTGGCGGAACCATCGGTACGGAGATCGGCGCAAAGGCGCCCCCCGATGGCTACACCCTGCTCATCGGCACCATGAGCACGCACAGTCTCAACGCCGGGCTGTACAAGCGGCTGGCGTACGACCCGATCAAGAGCTTCGTACCGATCACTCGGATCGCTTCGTTCCCTAACGTACTTGTCGTCCCCGCTTCCCTGGGCGTGACAACCATGAAGGATTTGGTTGAGCTAGCCAAAACGTCCTCCAAGCCGCTTACTTTCTCCTCTTCGGGAGTGGGCACCACGCTTCACCTCTCCGGTGAAATGTTTCAACGTGCAGCGGGGCTAAAACTCCTACACGTGCCCTACGCAGATATGGGCCAATATCTTCCCGACTTGGTCGCGGGAAGAACCGACATGACATTCGGGAACCTGCCCCAGGTACTTCCGTTCATCAAGACCGGTAAGCTCGTCCCGATCGCCATCACAACGCCACAGCGCTCCCCACTCATCTCTAACGTCCCAACCATGGAGGAGGTCGGATTCAAGGATGCAGAAATGGCTGTCTGGATTGGCCTTTTCGCCCCTGCAGGAACACCACCCGATATCGCAGACCAGTTGAACAAGGCCGTAATCAGCGCCTTGAACGTCCCTGCCCTGAAGGAAGCCTACGCACAAGACGGCACAAATACCACCTCAGACCCCAGCCCTACAGACTTCGCCAAGTTTCTTCGGGGCGACGTGACGCGTTGGGTCAAGGTTATCGAGGATGCAGGAATTCCCAAGCAATAGCACTATCGACTCAGCATCCGAAGCAAAAACCCATCGGCGATTCAAGCCTCATGCTTCGGCACGGAGTCACAACACGAACCGCCCACAGGTTTACAACGCAAAGACACGGGATGTCCAATGCCCCAGATGCGCCGCATCTCGTCACTCTAAAACTACAACCCTTTTAGAACGGCTTCCAAGATCGGTCCCTTGGGATCCGCCAACCCCTCGAGTACCGAAAAATGGTTGGCGTTCTCAACTACAACCTGGTGCACGGTCTCTCCCGCATCCAGAACAGCGGATGAATACAGTTCAGTATGCCGAACCAGTTCGGGAAGCTCTCCACCGCCCACTGCCACAATCGTCGACGGGCCACGCGCAATCGTGCGAATCGGGCTGAAAGCCTCAATCTCCATTGCTGACAACAGCAACTTCTCATTGAGCCACGACAACCCGATCGGCTCGAGATCCACCAGGGGACTAATCGCCAACACGCTTGCGATGTGACGATTTGATCGGTGAACCAAACTCAGATGTCCTCCAGCAGAATGCCCACTAAGAATAATTGGGCCTGACCCCAAACCTAGCCGAGACCTGTTGTCTGCCACGTACGCCAGCAACCCATCTATCTCGTCGACTATTTGCGTCATCGTTGCCTCTGGAGCCAGCGTGTACTCGGCCAGCAGTACATTCAACCCTGCGGCCAATGGACCTTGTGCAACAAACGCGAAATCCTCTTTGACCAGGGTCTGCCAGTACCCACCATGGACGTAAATCAGTGTTGGAGCGTCTACCTGCCCTGCGCGCACAAGGTCAAAGCGCTGGCGAACCCGATCCCCATACCGAACATCCCGGGCCCATTCGTTCCGTTCGAAAGCAACCGTGCTCCGCGCTCGAAAGTCAGACAAGATGCTCGGAAAATTTGCCACTGCTTTTGTGTTGTTATAAGCGGCGTCCAAAGCCACACGATCCATGCCTCGATAAATCACCGTCATATTCGATTCTCTCGCTCAAGATCTTCTGAAGAAAACATCCCGCCTACGGTCACCGTGCTGCACATGGGCTAGTTCAACGCCTCCAAAACCAGGGCCGTGTCTGTATACATTCGAAAGCAAATAATCTTCCCGTTCTTAACCTGCCAGTGGTGAGCGAAATCTGCGCGCAGTGACTTTCCGGTTTTTCGATACGTACCTTCGTAGAGCCCGAAGGACACTACCCGATCTCCGTCGCACAAGAATTCGCGTGCCCTTACCGAGAACTTTGCCCAGTCAACGGCCAAGTGACTCAACAGTTTGTCGAGCACCGCCTGTGGTCCTCGCAACGTTCCCGCGTAGTAGGGAAACCGGTCGGGGCCAGTCCATTCGACTGCGGGATCCAGCAACGACAGGGCCCCAGACGTGTCGCCAACGGCAAGTGCCTCATAAAAACCGCGCACTACGTCTATCGCGGGCCTTGAGGCGAGTTTGCTCTGCCGACCTCTTGCGGCATAGACCGCCTGCATGATCTCTACTGCGGAATTCATCAAATGCTCCTTATGAGCGACCAAAGCTAGAGCCGGAAATCTCGTGGAGACTTCCGTATCCTTAGCACTTGTTGTGCGGCTTAAGCGAGGTTGTCGAGGACCTGCAAGCCAAGTCCTCCAAGCACTTGCGCTTGCACGGGCGAGACGTAATCATTGATCGCGTCTGCGCCAAACGCCGCTCCGACCACTACACGAGCGGGGCGCTCTCCCTTTTTCGAGTTCACAAGCTGCGAGACCGCTTGGGCGACATCATGAGGATTCGGTGCATCCTTTGATTGAAAAATTCCCATGAACGTCTCAAACATCTTTCCAGGGATCTCGCCGACAGAACCGTAAGAAGCAATACGCACGCCATCTGCAGGTTGCTGAATGCCTTCATACATCGGGGTCGGATAAGCACTCGGCTGCACCAAGGCCACTTCCACGCCAAACTGGGACACCTCATAGCGCAAGCTGTCCGAGATCGCTTCCACTGCGAACTTGCTTGCACCATAGATCCCGAAAAATGGGAATGTGACGCGGCCCAGGATCGATCCGATGTTGATCACCAGGCCAGCGTGGCTTTCACGCATTGCAGACAACACTGACCTCGTCGTACGCAGAAGACCAAACACGTTCACTTCAAACAGCGCGCGTGCCTGCTCGGGAGTGAATGCCTCGGTAACACCGGCCGAGGCGATACCGGCGTTGTTCACGAGCACATCGATTGCGCCGGTTTCGGCCAGGACAGCGCTCACCGCTGCTGCTACCGATGCGTCGCTCGTGACATCAAGCGCCAACACCTTGATACCCTTTGCCGTCAGTGCTTCCGCGCGCTCCTTGTTGCGGCCAGCCGGGTCTCGCATTGAAGCGAAAACCCGATGGCCTTGCTGCGCGAGCGTCACGGCTGTGTCGTTGCCAAAGCCAGTGCTGGCGCCGGTGATCAGAACGGTCTTGGGGCTGAAATTTGCGGTCATCACGATCTCCATGAGTGAATAAAAAGTAGGAATTGCCCTTTGCCAACGTTTGCGTCTCAACTGCGAAACTTCGTCAATCAGCAATCGCTGTCAGCGCTGCTATATTCGGCGCTGGGCTCATCTCTGATAAGCCAGTACTTTTGGTCATCACTATCTCGAAATTCGAGAGTTCATGGATAAGCTCGAGTCGATTCAAGCCTTCGTAGCGGTCGCTCGCTCGGGAGGATTTTCTGCAGCCGCGCGGGCGCTGGGACAGCCACTTCCAACGATCAGCCGAAAAGTTGCCGATCTGGAAATCGCCCTTGGGGTTCGACTTTTCGAGCGCTCTACGCGCCAAGTCACGCTGACTGACAACGCAGCCCCCTACTTCGAGGCATGCACCCGGCTTTTGGACGACCTGCGCGACGCTGACGAGACGGTGGTTGGCGAATACAGGCTGCCCAAAGGAGAACTGACGGTCACAGCGCCGCTAGGTTTTGGCCAATGCCATCTTCAACCGGTGGCCGTCGAGTTTCTGCAGGCCTACCCAGACATCGATCTGAACTTGGTGCTTGCCGATCGGGTGGTAAATCTTCTGGACGAACACGTAGATCTCGCTGTCCGGATCCAGCAGCTACCGGAGAGTGGACTCGCCGCGCGGCTGGTGGGGTCTATCAAGATGGTTGTCTGCGCAAGCTCAAGCTATCTTGAGATACATGGCACCCCTCAGCACCCTTCTGAGCTCACGGAGCACAGCTGTATCGCATGGTCCACTCTGGGTGCGGCCAAGACCTGGCTCTTCGACAATCAAGGTGTCGACGAGATGTTTCCGATTCGGGCGAGAATGACGACCACGACCCCCGAGTCGGCCACGAAAGCGGCAATCGCAGGTCTGGGCCTCACTCAGATCACCTCTTATCAGGCGGAGAATGGTATTCGCGCCGGATCTCTTGTCCCCGTTCTGCGAACGTTCGAGACGAAACCCGTCCCGGTCAACCTTGTGCATCCCAGCAATCGGCGAGTGCCTCTAAAACTGCGCACTTTCATCGACTTCGCGGCGCCTCGCCTGACAGAGCGCCTGATCGCTGTAGCTCAAGTCCTTTGATTGCTCAGCCGCGTCGAGCATCTGGCCGACACCATCGCATTTCGTGACATGCCTTGGCTCGCCCCGCTATTCCAATCCAACGCTCGATCCAACTACACGACCTCGGCAATACAGATCGCCGAGGCCTCCAGCGCACCCAAGCTATCTCGCAAGGCCATCGCGCTAAGCTGACTTTGAATAGTTTGAAGGGTAGAGAGCCCGTTTTGCCTCATCATCCATCTCCGTTTTGAACGAAATTCCCGTGGCAATCTCTCGTGCTCTCTTTGCCGCGGGACGCGCATTCACACTCTCAAACCAACGTCGAAGACCTGCAAAGCCTTCGAGTGCATCACTCTCACGACCAAGGACAAAGCTGGCGCGATCGATCCAACCCCAGGCGGCAATATCGGCGATCGAGTAACCACTTCGCAACACGAATTCGTTCTCACAAAGATGCCGATCGAGCACCGCGTAGTGGCGCTCGGCCTCTCGTACATATCTGTTCACCGCGTAGGGCAACTTCTCAGGCGCAGCTCGCTGGAAATGCACCGCCTGCCCTGAATATGGCCCGAGACCTGATGCGATAAACATCAACCAAGACAGCATCTCCGGACGTTCCGCTGGGTTGCCTAACAGCTTTCCGGTTTTCTCGCCAAGATACAGCAATATTGCGTTGGAATCGAACACGCGTGCGTCAGCTCCGCCAGGGCCTACGGTATCCACGATGGCAGGCAGCTTCCCGTTCGGATTGATTGCTCGGAACTCATCCGTATGCTGCTCCCCCTTTCGGGTATCGACAGGCACAAGGGTGTACTCCAACGCCGTCTCCTCAAGAAAAAGGGCGATCTTCGCCGGGTTGGGGCCAGGGCCGTAGTAGAGATGAATCATCAAAGACCTTTTCGGGAAGAAATCTGTTTGCTCGTTTTAGATCGATCGCTCCATAATACACCCATCGAGTTGCTGATGAACAGGTAGTCACATGGCAAGGCCACGAGAGTTTGACGAAGAAGCGGTGCTTGGCGCGGCAATGACCCAGTTCTGGTCACGGGGCTATGAGGCCACCTCCATACGAGACTTGGCTGATGGGATGGGCCTGACTACTGCGAGCCTGTACAACACGTTTGGAAGCAAACGAGACCTTTATCGTCGTTCGCTGGAGTACTACCTGGATTGCAGTGTGCGTGATCGGATCGCACGCTGTGAGAGCCTACCTCCACGCGAGGGTATAGAAGCATTCCTAGGCGAGATTGTGAAGCGATCTCTAAACGATACTGAATACCGCGGCTGCATGCTGGTCAATGCAGCACTTGAGGTCTCTCCACACGATCCCGAGTTCCGCCTGGTTGTGGGTGAAGAACTCAAGCACATCGAGGCCTTCTTTCTACGTTGCCTAGAGCGTGCCCAAGCCGACGAGCAAATTGATAAGACGGCCGATGTAAAAAACAACGCCCGTCTGCTTCTCGGCGTTCTGATGGGCATCCGCGTCCTGGCTCGTGCTCGCCCGGAGCGCTTACTCCTGGAGGGCGTTGCGAACACCGCAATTGCTAGTCTTGGATGGGCTCCAACCACCCATTGAGTAAATTTGAAGGTTTCACTAAGAATGATTGACCTTTTCTACTGGCCCACGCCAAACGGGCACAAGATCACCATGTTCATGGAAGAGGCAGGAATCGAGTACACGATTCATCCTGTCGACATCAGCGCTGGTGATCAGTTCAAACCAGAGTTTCTAGCTTTTTCTCCAAACAACCGAATGCCTGCGATTATCGACAGGCATCCTGCTGACGGGCAGGGTCAAATTTCAGTCTTCGAATCGGGAGCTATCCTGATCTATCTGGCGGAAAAGACTGGACTGCTCTTGCCGCAAGATGTTCGAGGCCGCAAGACGGTTTTGGAATGGCTTTTTTGGCAGGTTGGCGGGCTAGGTCCGATGGCCGGCCAGAATCACCACTTTGGCCTCTATGCGCCCGAGAAGATACCGTATGCGATCAAGAGATACGTCAACGAAACGAATCGCCTGTACGGCGTACTTGACCGCCGGCTGAACGAGTGCGAGTTTCTAGCTGGAGACGACTATTCGATCGCAGACGTTGCGGCGTATCCATGGATCGTCCCATGGAAGCGACAGCAGCAGGATCTTGATCACTTTCCAAACCTTCATCGCTGGTTCGAATCCATTCGGGCACGCCCAGCCACAGTCCGGGCTTATCAGAGGGGCGAACCTTTTCAGTCTCGACCCACTGTCACTGAGGAAGGGAAAGCCATCCTTTTTGGGCAGACCTCCGCTGGCCCGAAGACCAACTAACAATGGCTGTCGAGAGAGTACTTCGGCATAGTTTTCACAGATTGCGTGGAAAGGAATAGGTATGCGCATAGCGGTAATGGGTACTGGCGGTGTCGGTGGTTATTTTGGAGCTCGCCTGGCGAACGCCGGTCACGACGTCACTTTCATCGCCCGCGGGAAGCAGCTGGCCGCCATACGAAAGGGCGGACTCCGATTGGAAAGCCCGAAGGGCGACTTGCATTTGACAAACGTCAAGGTGACAGACCACCCAACCGATATCGATGCTGTCGATCTAGTGCTCTTCGGCGTCAAGCTTTGGGACACCGAGGGCGCGGCGGAAGCCATCAAACCAATGCTTCAGAACGAGTCGGCGGTGGTCTCCTTCCAGAACGGTGTTGTGAAGGATGACCAGCTTCGCGCCACGCTGGGCGAGTCGCATGTCATCGGCGGGGTTTGCTACATTGCCGCCACCATCGCCGAGCCAGGTCTCATCCGCCACTCTGGAGCCATGCAAAAGCTGGTCTTTGGCGAATATGACGGAAGGCAAAGTGAACGAGTCACGCGATTTAAGGAGGCTTGTGTTAGCGCGGGTATCGATGTGGAACTCGACAGCGATATTCGTCGCGCGATCTGGAGCAAGTTTGTTTTCTTGGTTGGTCTTTCGGGCTCCACCAGCACGGTCCGCACGCCTATCGGTCCGATTCGCTCTCTTTCTCGCTCACGCGCGTTCTTGCATGATCTGATGAACGAGGTTGTTCAAGTAGCGCGCGCCGAAGGGGTGTTGCTTGCCGAGGACTATGCTCAAGATCGGCTCAAGTTCTGCGACCAGGTGCCAGCCACGATGACCTCATCGATGCATCATGACCTCGAACGCGGAAGCCGCCTTGAGGTGCAGTGGCTCAGCGGAGACGTAGTGGCACGAGGGGAAAAGTTCGGAATACCAACGCCTTGCAACCGCGCCGTGTATGACATTCTTTCAGTTCATGCACAGGGGCATGCGGCATGAGCGCGCTTACGGTCCACAGCGTCGAGGCAACTCTCGTAGTGGTCCCGATGCGTCGCGCGCTTGGCACGAGCGTCATGCGCATCACAGAGGCACCGCTTCTGCTTATCGATCTCTTAACGCACCAAGGCGTCACCGGTCGCGCTTACATCTTTTGCTACTTAGCTGGTGCCGGTGAAGCGGCGCTATCCCTCGTGCAGGATGCAAGTGCCACGCTCGCGGGAAAAAGCGCGGCACCAAACGAAGTTCGTAGGGCGCTCGAGGGGCGCTTCCGGCTACTAGGCATGCGCGGTTTGACATCGATGATTTCGGCAGGCATCGATGTTGCCTGCTGGGATGCTCTCGCAATCCAGGCAGGCCAACCTCTTGCCCGCCACCTTGGCGCCGAACTGCGGCCCATTCCGGCCTACAACAGCAATGGGCTTGGCCTACTCGAACCCGGCGCTGCGGCCGACGAAGCGCAGGCACTCGTGGAGGAGGGTTTTCGCGCAATAAAGATGCGATTAGGTCGGAAATCGCCCGCTGAAGACCTTGATGCGGTTCGATCAGTAAGAGCGGCGATTTCGCAAGAGATAGCACTCATGGCGGACTTCAACCAGGGACTCAACCCACGGGAGGCACTGGAGCGTTGTCGGCAGCTCGATGGCGAAGGCTTGTACTGGCTAGAGGAACCCGTCGCCCATGATGCATATGGTGTCACGCGCGAGTTGGCGCGCAATCTTCAGACGCCAGTCCAGATCGGCGAGAACTTTCAGGGGCCTAGAGCCATGGCACAAGCGCTTGCGGAGAGCGCGAGCGACTTTATGATGCCAGACCTTGAAAGGATCGGCGGCGTCACCGGTTGGATGGCCGCTGCGGCTCTAGCCGATGTTGCTCGGATCGAGCTTTCGTCCCACCTCTTTCACGAGGTCAGCGCGCATCTTCTCGCAGCGTCCCCAACAGCTCACTGGCTCGAGTATGTGGATTGGGCTGCTCCGATCCTCCAGGAGCCCGTAGCGATCGTTGATGGCACCATCTCCCCCTCGGATCGGCCGGGGCATGGAATGGCCTGGGATACTGACGCAGTCAAGCACTATCGTAGAAATTCCACCAAACCGGTTTGACGGCTCTTAGCATGAGAGGCACTGTTGGGTGCGCATGAGCAGCTTCAATGCTTCTGCAGAGGCCCGCCTCCAGGCACATCCCCTCGAACGCCATCTCTCAAGCCGCTAGAAGCTCGCGAGCTTGCTTTCGCAGAATAGTGCGCGTCTGTTGGAGCCGGTTCACCGCCATCCTTGGTTGACTTGTCGGCATACAAAGCCTTCATTACCAGACTTTCAGCCACTGTCTCATACAGTGGTCGGCTGATCATTCTTGACAGGATACTGGCAACCATGGCTGAGGCCATCAAGCTCAGCACCATCGAGTGCCCATCAACCATCTCCATGACGATGATGAACGCGGTAAGAGGCGCCTGAGTAACAGCGGCCAAAAAGCTGGCCATGCCCAGCGCGATCAACGCCGGCCCGAGCTCTGGCGACGACAGTTGCGCCACGGAATCGCCAAGCCCTGCTCCGATAGAAAGTGACGGCGCAAAAATTCCCCCAGGGATTCCCGACCAAGCAGTGAGCCAGGTGGCAACAAACTTCAGCAGCGTGTACAGAGGAGCCACCTC
Organism: Variovorax sp. GW821-FHT10D07; assembly: GCF_059415325.1. Classification (NCBI taxonomy): domain Bacteria; kingdom Pseudomonadati; phylum Pseudomonadota; class Betaproteobacteria; order Burkholderiales; family Comamonadaceae; genus Variovorax; species Variovorax sp. GW821-FHT10D07. Next base: position 137,554 of record NZ_JBWKMZ010000013.1, read on the forward strand.
TCCCTGGCCGTGCAGCATGTTCTTTACCGCCTCGGATCCAGCGCCAAAGGTCGCACCACCGGTAGCCAATCCAATCGCCGCTACGGCGAAGCCACAAATCGCAGAGAACCGCACCGGGTAGCGTGCGCGCCATCCATTCAACCGTTCCGCCTTGCGGGTTAGTGAAGCGATCATCAATCTCGCAAACACACCGCCGCTCGCACCACATAGCAGAGTGACAAGTACGCCAGGTCCCACCGCTTTCCAGTTGATCGAAGGAACCTCAATGAGGCCAAAATAGCTGTGGTTGCCAAACACGGATACCGACACCAGACCCGCCAACACGATCGCGGCAATGATCAGCCCACTCGATCGCGTCTCAAGACGCCCGCAAAGCTGCTCGATCGCAAAGACCACCCCGGCCAAAGGAGCGTTGAAAGCTGCGGCCACTCCCGCCGCGCCTCCCGCGACCAGCAGGGACCTAGCATCTATCGACGTATTGGGGGACAGCCAGCAGCGAGCGTGCTGCATGAGGCCCGCAGCGATCTGAACTGACGGCCCCTCTCTCCCGAGCGACAAGCCTGCAGCGAATCCCGCGTTGCCTAGCACGAACTTTGCAAAAGTCAGTCGTAAGGATGCGAACTGGAGGCGGCGCTCATCCGGAAGCGATGGATGAAGAATCGCCCTTACTTGCGGAATTCCGGAACCTCCCGCTCCTGGGAAGTAGCGGATGGTGATCCACACCGTTGCGGCCGTGATCGCTGGTGCCACCAACAAGACGCCCCACGGGCAAGATCGGTAGATCCATGTGAAAACGCCAAACGCCCATGTGCTCGTGAATGCGAACGCTACAACCAGAAAGCCGGCCGTGATCGCGTAACCGAGCACAATCGCTCGATCCATCCAAAGCTTGCCCTGCTTGAACTCGCGCTCCACCTGCGTTTTGAAATCGGGGTCCTGGTCGTCCATGAGCATTTTTACTCCAGCATTAATGCATTATGCTGGTTACTAGGCTGCTTACCCGCTTAGCGGACCGCCCAACTCAGGAACACATTCCAGCCCATTCCACACCCTTCCAAAGCGAGCCAAGGCGGGCGAACTCTCGTTTGTCGGCCTTGGATTGGAGTGCCCCTAGGAGCGGCGAAAATCGCTCGCGCGGCGTCGCGAAGGTGCTTAAAGCAAAGTACGGAAGGTCAGCAGTCTCATGTTGACTGGTCACCGCCCTATTGAGCTGACGATCCACGACTTGGCCACCACCACACTCAGTCCTTGCGAGTGACAATTCTTCGGCTGGGGGATACCGGAAATTAAACTTTCGGCGTAAAAAGCGTGGCCCTTCTGCTCAAAGGAACTACGCCATGCCCGAAAGCACTTTCAACCATCCCCTGTTCGGACCCATTCGGTTCCGTACTGCGACCCAGAACAAGTGGGTGCGAGGTGACCACATCTCATTCATCAGCGGGTTTAACGAGGCGAGGATCACCCCACTGACGATCCCCCAGCTTGCTGAGGTGCCTGGCGCGAACGGTGGCCGCCTACGCTTCTATGACAGTGGCCATGCGCAGCTTCTTAAATCCTTTGCCCAGATTCAAGCCCAAGGCCTACTTGGCCTGGTGAAAACCTGCGCAGGCACGCTGAACAAACGATTGCGCAAGCCCGTTGGAGGAGGCCTGAGCAAGCTCCCATCGAATCACTCTTTTGGGATCGCAATCGATCTGAACTCCGACGACGGTAGCCTCGGTGCATCCATCGCGCCCCTCGCTCCCATTTTCCAAGCCAACGGGTTCCTGTGGGGCAAGTCATTCAATGATCCCATGCACTTCGAGGTGAGCCAGTTCCTGTCCCCCACAGTGCCTCAACCCACAGGAAACACCTGGGCACTGAACCAACTCGTCGCCTGCAGACAGAAGGTTCACAATCGAGGAATACCTTCAGACGCATTCCTGGCCGAATTGATTGAATGGGGGCGTGAAGCCGATGAAGAAATTTTTGTCAAGAATGACAAATTTGATATCTATTCAAGCGTCGCACCGATACTAGGTCCCTGGCGCGGAGGCTCGCATCGACGTGCGGTAATGCTGGAAGTGCTACGAGTACTTGGCGGCTTCGAGAGCTCTTGGAAATGGGACGCGGGCAGAGACCTCAACAATCCAGCCTCGAACACGGACTGCACAGAGGAAGCAGGCATCTTTCAATGCTCAGGAAACTCCATCGGCTTTAGTACGGAACTCAAGGAATTGTTATTGAAAGAAGGCGGAGACGGAAGTTGCAGATCGTTCATCACTACGACAAAAGCAAATCACCGTTTTGCCCTTGAATACTGCGCTCGCCTCCTGAGGTACACCATCAAACATCATGGTCCGATCAAGAACGGGCACATCCACTCATGGCTACGACGCGATGCCGTTGACGAACTGATGCGTTGCATCGATAACGGATAGCGCGCTCCGCGGCGCCTCCTTAGGCGAGCGCTAGCTTTATCCAAACTTCGGCTGCTCGGTCGCCCGATCCGGGATCGCTCGGTTGGCGCCGCGCAGCCTCTGTTCAAGGCCCTCGGATTCCAGTGCCCGTGAGCAGCTCTGCCAGGCAACTTGCAGTTCACCGTCGATCAGGTACTGCTGTCTCGTGCTCTGAGAGGGTGGCATCAGCGGCCTCAGAAGCATGTTGTCGGTCTGCGACATCCGCCTCGCATCGCGTCGCAAAACGGTAGGTCTTCGCGGGTAGCATCGGCGTACTAAATTCCGATCTCTGCGTCCCTCGCCCGCTGCGAAGAGCGCTACTCCCAAACGACAGAATGCAAGCCGCGCTCGCTTACCTAGACGCGTACGCCCGAAAACTCGACGCCACCGAATCGCCCACACAGCTTTGGACAGACGTTCTGAGCTGGCAGTTCGAACAGCATTCGAGACAGCCTATCCATGGCACAAGGCCAGTGGGGCAGCATGTTCAACGCAAGGTGTCCGAGGTACTGCTCAATTCTGGTCAGCCTATCACTAGCGATCATCTCAACTACGGGGCACGTCTACGCGATAACCATCTTCCGACAACAGCGATCGGTGGATTCAAAGGTCTGGTTGTGCTTTCGGCCAACCCGCATTTCGTTCACAAGCGAAATGATTTAGAGATGCAATGGAGGAACTCTATTGAGGGAAATCGCAAATTTTGCGAAGCCCCCTTTGTTCATCACCTGGACTACTTCAAGACAAGCAAGTGGTGGAGCAACGTGGCCCGGTTCGCACACTCCTCGCTCGAAGATCCGCTTAGGCCCGGCGATATCTGGGAATGGGCTGCGGATGGAAACGTTGGAGCGGTCGATCTTCTCCCCTTCCACAGTTCGGAAGACCGAATTACAGGTCTGATACACGCAAATCCGCAGCAAGCGGGTGAGGCGGCTCAGATTCGCATTGCCCTTAAGAAATCAGCCGTCAGTACGGTTCATATGGCTCTGCGCTTCCAGCCCAAGGTCGTGCTTGCCGCATCCCGCTCAGGCGCTGCACTGGCCACGCAAGTGGGGATGGATCTAGAGAATGCGGGCCAGGCTAAAAGGCTGCTTGACCTAGAAGTGTTGTGCCCTCGTGTCACCGAAGTCAGCGGCTTCCGATGGAGTCGCCAAGACCTCCACCGCCTGTACTGCTTTGAAATAGAAGGTCAGAATGGCCGCGTTACCTATCTCTTGACTCTACCTGGTCAGATCTTCTCGGCGGCGGCATCGCTTCAGTCGGTGCAAAGGTATTTGCCAGCGAACATCTATAAGCTTCTTCACTCTCGACCGATAGGTTCAGACCGGTAGGGCGCACCCGGGATGGTCGGCGAGCGGTACGCCCGTGCAGGAGGCGCATCGCAACCAAGCAAGTTCGAACGGCGATATAAAAAATAATTCGATATCGCCGCTTGGCTCACAGCTCGTGGGCGCTTCCTATGACCTATCCCCGTGAGAATATCGCAACCGCAAGCTGCTGCGCGCGCTCTTGGATTTCCGCACTGGCGCTCGGCAGCTCAACCCCGTCCTCACCCTGCGCGTACATGGGGCCGCCGACATCGTCGTCGTAGGGACTGCCGTCCTCATTGATCGCGTGATAGTCGTCTTGCATCAGGTCTTTGCCGTGAAGCTTGGCCAAGTGGAACCAGGTCCAGCTCTCGAGCGGGTCGTCATCCTCAAGTAGATCTATCAGTTCGCGCATCGCAAGGAGGCTACCCTGCTCGGCCGCGATTTTCAGCCACGCCGTGGCTTCAACTGTTCGCCCAAGCCGCTCCGCGGTGCGCACTACCTCCATGGGATCTACGAGCACGCTCGGCTGCTTTAGCTCAAAAAACCTTGGATCCCCATAGTCCCTTGCTGTGATTAGAAGCGCGTCCGCTTGGCCGAGATCGGCGGCGGCCATCAGATGCTCTTTGGCCACACTTCGCGCGTTGAGGGCTCGGCCATATGCGTCAGCCCACTCCTGCTCGACGCCTATCAGCTTGTGGCCGCCCTCCTGGCGATCAAACCAATACTTTCCATGGGTCTGCGAAACTTCCAGCGGCTCGTCGTCTTCTCCCGACGCGAGCAGCGCCATGGCAAGGTGCGCGCGGGCATCAGAGCGGTCGATCGCAGCGCGAAGCGTCTCGCGAACCGCCTCGCTATGCAGTGACACGAACTGCATCTGTTGCTCAGCGAAGCGCGCTTCCCATTCCTCATCGTCCATGCTGTCTGTGTGCCAATCGCCGTCGGCATCAACCCCCTCCACCTCATCGGCGCCCGCTTTTGGAACAAGTCGCTCAGCTCCCAGCTCGTCGTAGCCACCCAGTAGCGCAGAGAGCACCACGTTAAGCGGGAGCAGGCGTAAGCAATGGTCGTTGATCGTCTTCACCACTATCTCAGATAGACCAGCGAGAGATGATTCTGGATGTCCGAGGGTGTGTGCTCGCTGCCTAACAGCTTCTGCGTCCAAAGGCAGGCAAACGGCCAGGGAGGCGGGCATTTGGCACAAGCCCCCCTGCGCAAGTAACGAGGCATAGCTCCCTTGCCCGAGAGCTGCCGCTATCAACTCATGCACATGGGAGCGTGCGAAATCTAGCCCAGTCGCAGCCTTAGCGGCGCGATGAATTTCATAGGTAATGGTCTTCACGTTCATCTCTAGCCTTTCCACGGGAATGCGTTTCGAGCGGACGCACACGTTTAAGGCTCCACGCATCCCCGCTGAGGAAGAGTGAAAAGATGATGACGCTTGAGGAGAAAGGTCCTTTTTCTGCTCGTGTGCAAGCAAGGTGGGCACCCGCATCTATTGTAGAGCGACGTTCTTCGAAAGCGAACTCCGACGAAACCTCCAAAAGACGGCTGCACGCCAGCGAAAGTTAACAGTCACTCTCTCCGTGCTCTACAGAACTCGTTCGCGAACGTTAGCCCGGCGTCAGTGGCCGCAGATCGTGGAGTCTCGACACCGCGCGACGTTGCCTTCAGACACCGACAGCGCCATGGCGACGATCACCCGATTCCGTCGTGCCCCCCAAATTAGGTGATTGACGAGATCCAAAATACGAAATAGGTTCCTCCTTGGAGCGGGGACTTCAGGTGTTGAGCTAACGAGTCCTACGTGAGGGGTAAAGACACTCGACGTACCTGAATGCCCGGCCGGCAAGCTGAACACAGAACATGCCCGTCCCACTCTCTCGAGCATAAAGATTGAGGAGAAATCATTGAAAAAAGCCATGATTGCAGTAGGAATAGACCGTACTGCAAGCCCTGAATTTACTCCACTCAAGGCAGCAGCTGCAGGCGCAGACAAGATCGCTGACTGGGGCCAGCGCCAGGGATTCGATGTCGTAAAGCTCACGGACGCTGCCGGCCCGATCACTGTCTCGAAACTATTCGAAGTAGTCGACCGCTTTGTTTCGCTCCGCGTTTACTCTCAACTCGTCGTCTACTTCTCGGGCCACGGAATACTGCTCGCACCTGATACGGAAGCTTGGCTTATGTCGGGCGCCCTCCAAAATCCTAGCGAAGCGGTAAACCTGACCGGCTCGATAGCCGCAGCGCGAACATCCGGCATCCCGCACGTGGTATTCATCTCTGACGCTTGCCGTTCAATGCCGGCGAATTTCCGCTTCGGGCTACTGACGCCGGGTTCCGTCTTTCCTCCACGAAATCCGGCTGGTCCCGGCCCAGAGGTTGACATCTTCTATGCGACGCTTCCGGGCGACCCAGCTCTCGAAGTTCCCCCTGATCAAGCGCAGAAGGATTTCCGAGGACTGCTCACCTCATGCTTGCTGGAGGCCCTTGAAGGTAATCCTCCATCGCTGGTCGAAACCATTGAGGTCGAAAGTCAGAGGCTCGGGGTCGTTACAAGCAGACGCCTCAAACAGCATCTTCTCCAAGCAGTTCCCGAAGCAGCCGCAAAAGTGGCTATCAATCTGATGCAGGATCCGGATATCCGGGTGGAGTCCGCCCTACCTAAGTATCTCGCCTCTCTAAAATCTGTCGGGCCGACGAATATAGACGCGAATGCTCGAGGAGCTGTCAGTCGCGAAATGAAACCTCCCGCCTCGACGAACCTAGACGATATTGTTCGCTCTGTTCATCGAGATACCCCCTTAATCGACGAACTCACCGCCCCCACGGTACCTTTATTCAAAAGCTGGAAGCGCTGGCTAAATTCCGAAAGTACCTCCGATAGAGATGCGGCCCGCCCTTCCATTCCGAACGTACAAGACGCTCAATCCTCTTTCGAAAAAATAATAACATCTTCGTCACGAAGCTCGTTCGAAACGGGTACCGGTTTTACTTTCTATGGCGTCGAAATAGACTACGTTCGCGTTAGCGACCGCACAGAGTTATGCGACGTGTGGGAAGAAAATGGTGCAACCCAAGCGCGCATCTATGCAGAAGAACTTGACACATGGGCCAATGAAAAGCCGCGAGGCGCACTCGCTAGATTCAAGGATGGTTCTGGCACTTTTCTCTCAGTTCTTCCTGGATATGTTGGAAGTGTTGTTTACGAAAACGGTCGAGTGCTAACAGTCAACTACACGCCCTCCAGCCGTAGCAGAGATCGTCAATCGTATTTATCTAGAAGCAGCAAGATTGAAAGCAGCCGCGCGCTCATGGCGACATTGGCGCGTCATGGCTCCCTAAGGTTTGATCCTGAGACTGCAAACTTGACTGCTCACCTTCTCCGACAGCATAAGGCCCTGGATCCGACGCTTGGACTTTTTGCCGCTTATGCCTATATGCAGGCTGGAAACCATGAGCAAGTTTGGTCTGTATTCGACCATATGTCTCAATCGCGATCACCGTTGCTCTTTGACGTCGCTCTGCTCGCTGCTGTTTCTTCGAGGCATAGGCCGTTCATTGACCTCATCAAAGTTCTCGACTTCGCACCTTGGCTTCCGGTCCTTACCCAGGGCTGGATGCTTCTCGGTCCGTTTGAAGAAAAAATGCCCCCCGTGCTTATGGAAGCGCGGAAGCATGTTTTGCCAAGCCTCTGGACGACATTCGCGCCCGAAGGAATTGACATTCTTGAAAACCACATTTTTGGAGGCAAATTGCAATGAGACTAATCTTTGTACACGGCCGCTCTCAGCAAGGAAAAGATGTTGTCGCCCTACAAAAACTCTGGGAGTCGACTTTTGATCTAGGCTTAAGGAACGCAAACTTGCTGCGCCCATCTCCTTTAACGATCTCTTTTCCGTTTTACGGCGACGAATTGGAAAGACTTTTTATTGAAGCCGATGCGCGCCTATCGACTGGAGTTTCCGCCAAAGGAGGAGATGCACCTGACCCAGAACTCGCGTTCAGACTCGAGCTAGCGACAGAGTTGGCCCAGAATGCAGGGCTGTCTACCGAAGCTATAGATAACGAGACTTCCCCCAATTTCGTAAGAGAACGTGGACCGCTCCAGTGGGGTTGGGTCCACGCAATACTGAAAGCTCTTGACAAAAAACAAGGTGTAGGCGACTTCGTTCTAAGTCAATTCACCAGTGATACATATCTATATTTGAAAAACCGAAACGTTGCAAAATTTATTGACGACATCGTGACTGCGGCAATAGTTGGTGATGGACCATGCGTTGTACTGGGCCACTCCCTCGGCTCGGTCGTAGCCTACAGGTCGCTCACGGCACTGAATGGAAAAGCTGACGTACGAGCTTTTATCACCATCGGCTCACCTCTCGGATTGAACGCTATTAGAAATAATCTCCCGGCCCCGCTATCGATGCCGGCCGGCGTTGCAATTTGGAAAAATGCATATGACGAGCGAGACGTGGTGGCGCTCCGAGCACTTGATAAAAAAACTTGGGACATTACTCCAGAGATTGAAAATTTCGGAGGCGTACACAACCAAACGGATAATGCCCATGGTATCGAAGGATACCTAAACGACGCACAAGTAGCTCGCTGGCTATTCGAGGCCGCGCGTTAGGTCTGGCAATGAAGGTCCTCTACATTGCCGGCCGCCCGGATGGGGCGGAAGAACTCGCTCTGGAAAGAGAGATCACCGAACTGCAGCGCCGCACGTTGCAAGCCAGCGGCGAACCTGCTCAATTTGTATTTCTTCCTGCCGTTCCGGTCGAACATCTTCCTATGGAGTTGTCTCGCCATCGCCCGGACATAGTTCATTTCTCGGCTCACGGCGATTTCGGTGAGCTTCACCTAGCCAGTTCTGCCAACAGGCCGGTCAGATTGACAGGAAAGATGTTGCGAGAATTTTTTAACTACGAGCATCCACCAACGCTGGTTTACTTCAACGCCTGCAACTCCGAGGCGCTCGCAGCCGAAGTGATCACGACCGTCTCTGCCGCAATTGGAACCACGGCTCTCATAACAAATTCGACTGCAAGGGCTTCGGCTCTAGTGTTCTACGATCGAATACTGATGGGATCATCGGTCAGAGATGCCTTTGAAATTGGCCGCCAGATGATGGAGGCTCTCCAGGACCAAGCAGTTTCTTCGGTTCTTAAGTGTCGGAAAGGTTTCGATCCGAAGATGCGACTTCACATCATTCCGCGACTCGTCGCTCGTAGCAGTTCCTCAACGCTTGCGTTCAACAAGAGCGGGTTCCTAAACGTCCAATTCAAACTTATCGGATGTCCCGCCAATACATCTCAGGTCATATTTTTTACGGATGACAAGTCTTTCATTGTGCGTGACCCGAACGAAGACGAAGACGAAGACGACGCCGAATTTTTGGCTCGAGAGTTATGTCAAGTCGTTCGCGATCTTCCTCGAAGAGGTGCTGTTGAATCTGATAGTGCTTGGACCACCGACGAAGATTTCCGCATCTATGCATGCGGAACAACTGCCGGTGGCGAAACTTTTACTGTCTCTTCGACGCTTAGTGATGCGATCCTCGACTACGTCAAATATGCAAAAGACGGGTCATTACGCGCGCGCGAGATGGCGCACATAAACACCATCGTATCCCGACTTCGAAATCCTGACCAGCTAATCGACGAAAAGCCTGCCGAGGCAAAGCTCGCGCAGCCTCAAATTACGCGAACTTCCCAGAAGGGGCCCGCCGCCAAGAAAGCGGCATCCTCCCGTACGCAAAAGAAGCCGGCTTCGCCTGCGGCTCGAAAAAGAGTTCCCGCAAGAAAAATCGGAAAACGATAAGCCTTGTGAAGTCCATTCGAAGTGCTAGCAAAAAAGCAGTCATCCAGTTGCAATCGAGCGATCTCCACAAAGTGAATCAACCGAATCACGAAGTCTAAAAGCGGGAGTATCCTAGACAAGGAGTCAGCGATATCCATGAATCTTTGCAGATCGTTTACTCCTTATCTGCCGCGCACTCGGCCGGCAAGGCACCAGTGGCTCATCAAGCAGTCTGACACACGTAACTCAGCATGAAGCCCTGCTAGCTTTGCTTATTCGCAGCTAGTTTTTTTCGAAGTTCACGTTGAACTAAAGAACTCTCCGGAGGGGAAACATGCAATGGACTTTTGTGCGCGGCCGTCATAGCGGTGTTGCGATCCTTGTTGGCGCGTTGGCCATATCGGGCTGCACCAGCAATCAGCTCTATGAAGGTGGCGGGGACTATCGGTACATCGGAGCGACTCAGGGCGTAAAGATCACTCGCTCAGGCAAAGGTGCTGGTTCTGACGTCACTAAAGTGCCCGGAGAGCAGAACGCCCCTCCCTTCAAGCCTACGCCAGTGCGACTCCCGGCCGCAGTTGAGCAAAAAGGATCGGGCCTCAAGCCTTTTGAAAAAGGTGCGACCAAATCAACCCAAGGGGCGCGTGAGATAAAAAATACGATTCAGTCTAAAAAGTCCGCTGGAACTTCTGAGCCGTCAGGATCAGTTCGTTCTGAGCCCGACCAGGTTGATGAAGAGTTTATATCTACCGAATGGTTCGCCGATTGGGTCGACAAATACCAGAGTCCGGCTCAGAGAGCCAAACTCAACGGAAAATTCGAGAAGGGCGACACTATCTCCATCTACCTCAAGTCTGCGGTTTTTTCCTATATCACCGAGGGGATGTTTAAGCGTGCTTGGTCTCGATACACTCGTCCAAGCGGAAAGATTGCAGGAGAGATTGCAATTATTGCAAATGTAAGCACAGATCAGAGCTTGGCGCCCTTGGTATCGCCTGCCGACGCTTCCAACCCCGGCCGAGTTGTTTTTTACTCCGGCGATGTGGAAGAAAATCAGCCCATTAATCAATCCTTTGGCCCGGTTTTCGGACCTGTCAAATGGGAGGGCGGGCCAATCATGCTGGATGTGACTGTCATCGAAATTGACGAAGAGGAGCGCAAGCAGACAGGTGCAATCATCTCCAGTCTCGCAAAGCTCGGAACAGCCCCGGGAATTAATGCCTCTCCCGTGTCATTGGCTCTTTTGAATACGCTCGGCTCCGTATTGGTACAAAGCAATCGTGACGATGTCATGGGTCGATTTAGAATGCTCCTGACCCCGGACGTTCAAAGTAAAGCATATCTTCCAACGCTTCAAGAAGGAGATTTGGCATTAATTAGAAAATCCAAAAGGGATTTCAACTTTCCTTGGAGGCAAGATTGCTCGGAACAACCCCCCTCTAAGCGAACTAAAACCGGGGAATTTTCTAATATCTGCCAGTGGTATACATCCTATAACCCGGGAACCGGGACTTTTGCTCCGTACAATCGGGATGATAATGAAACAAACTACATGATTTTCACTTTTGTGAAAAACATGCCGGGACCAGATTTGACGCCAACCACGACTACGGCTCAGCTTCTAGAAAAGATTAAAGCATCAAATCCAATCGACCTTCAGAAGCCGCTTGAAGAATTCGTCACTGCGAAGAAGAAAGACGCCGCGGAGAAACAACTACAAGAGCAACTTTCAAAACTTGCAGACATCGGGACCACGGCCGCATATCGCCAGCATGTTGCTAGTCAGATTTCGTTGACGGCACAGTGTATATTGATTCAGAGTTCGGCAGATGCGTCTCCAGATGCACCGTCTCTTGCAGCAGCTTCACTCGCTACCGAGCGGTATTGCCGAACCAAAGAGACATTTAGCAATGTCTTCAAGCTATCTGACTTCGACATCTTGATACGGCGGATCGGGGAAATATGCGAGAAAAACCCCGGGAGCGTCCCCGTCAACAACGCTGGGACGGCATTTTCCCGAAGCGCGCTCGTCGGAACCGGGGCCATCGACTTTTCAAAGCTCGATTCCCTCATGCAACCTAGGCTTAACACTGCTATATCGAAGTTGACGGAATGCGGCGTGGCCGCCAGTTTGTAGAAGGATTGGGCTTAGATATCGTGCATTCTTCTTGGCCGAGCAGACCGCGACCTAATCGCTGAGAGATAGATGTCGGATGATCCGTGGAACGGGGTCGTCGCTCAGGCCGAGGGCTCGCGCGACCGCCGCGACCGTGGCACTAGGCTCCGCGCCCGCGGGCAGAACCCGTGCGGCGGCGCCGCCGCCGCCAATCGCCAGTGTGCCGAGGAGCGATAGTGTTCAGGTGTCCACCAAGTCTTATTGAACGTTGCGGGCACCGGCCAGGCAAGGAAATCGTCTCCACCGGGGAGATGGTCAACCGCATCAAGGCTGCAGTTGATGCGCGCTGCGACGAAAGCTTTTTCGTCATCGCGCACACCGATGCGATTGCGGCCTAAGGCCTGGAGGCAGCGTTTGAGCGCGCTGCGCGGTTTACCGAGGCTGGTGCGGATGCAATCTTTGCCGAAGCCGCGCGCGACTTGCCAACATTCCGCCGCTTCACCGAAGCTTTGAATGTACCCGTGCTCGCGAACATCACCGAGTTTGGTCAAACTCCGCTGTTCAGCGTCGCGGAACTCGAGTCGGCGGGCCTTGCAATGGTGCTCTATCCGCTCAGCGCCTTCCGCGCGAAGAACAAGGCCGCGGAAAGCGTCTACACAGCCATTCGCCGCGACGGCACGCAAGAGGCAGTGATCGACACGATGCAAACGAGAGAGGAGCTCTACGAGCGCATCGGGTACCACGCCTTCGAACAGAAGCTCGACGCGCTCTTCCAAGGCTCGACCGACTGAGCTTGGTCTGGCGGCGACGGGCCGCGCCGCGAATACACGATACATGTTCTTGGCCGTGGCTCGTAGGGTCAAGTGCAGAGCGTATTTAACCCGCTCGGCGCGCAATTCATCCACAACCACAAAGCCCTTGCCCATCTCGGCGCACAGAGCTTTGTGTTGTGAACGGTGCGTGTTACTCACGCCTCCAGTCGCTGCATCGGACGACGCGTGGCGCCTCACAACATAGGTGATAGACGCCGCTCTTGGAAAAACCACCTAAGCTCGTTGCCTTCCTTCACCTTCTTCTCGCTCGCAACTGCGACGGCTTGGCGAGCACCTTGTTCAAGCGCTGCCACTGCCTTCGCCGTATCCGCCTTTGTGCCAGATCGAAGATTCACCCGAAGGCCCCTGGCCCCAGTGATATAGAGCCCTCAGGCCGGCGCCCACCCGAGATAGCGATACTCCCGCCACGCTCCCAGCCTGCTGGAAGCGGTCGACAAAAATACCTCCGGTGCTTTCGACCAATTGGAGGTAGAAGCTGACCTTGTCGCCACTAGCCACATACGAACCAGACCGCCCGGCCGCCCAAGCAGGAAGACTCAAAACGGAAAGGACTGCAATCAACGACGCTCTCATTTTGGCTTGGCTGTCCGAATGTAGCCTTGGCGGTCATTGATCCTCAGACCTGATGGCGTGACTATGTAATAGGCCCCATGCTTGTCGCCAACCTTCACGTACGTGTCACCCGCCACCGCAAGCTCATACTCCCCTCGACTGCCATCCCCATTCAACCGCGTGAGGATGACTTTTCCGTTGATTGTTCGAATCGTGAAGGTCGCATTGAGGTAGCGCGGAGACCCCACATCGTCATACCACGAACCAATCGTCTTGGTTGTTTCCGGCGAGGCAGTCGCAGTGGCGGCTTGCTTCGAGCAAAAGGCCCCCGATTGAAGCTCGCCCGTGGCGTTTTCGAGCGCAGCAAACACGACGATAGTGTGTTTTACTAGCAGCGGGAAGAGGCTGGGAGAGCACGCTTTGATTTCCCACGTCTTCGTTCGCGCAAGATTAGCGATAAAGGCTGCCCTGTTTGTCTTCGCATCTGACTCAGACAAGAGGGCCGGCGAGCTCGTAGAGAATACAACCTTGAACGCGGCATCTCCAGTCTTCCGCACCCCTTTGAATCGAATCGCTCGATCTGGCACCGAAGCTTCAAGATTACGCCCCCAAGCGGCCAAGTCCAGTTCCGCTGCCGATTGCGCAAGGGCGCAAGAACTCGCAACGAGGCACAGCAGTCCTAAACCAAGACAACCTCTGATCCTAGCGTTCATAGCTCCCAAGATAATCACTGCGATCTCCATATGCTATTTCGACGGCATGAAGCGCACTGTCACCTGATGACCACCTAGGCGAGCGTGCCAGTCGCGATGATTCACCTCAACAATCCAGCCAGCGACTCTCCACCGAGCACTACGCCCTTTTAAGGTTGACTGTTCGAAGCCCTTAGGAACTGTGCCAAGAATCTTTTTAGCCACTTCCACCGCAGCCGCGCTAAGCCTCAAATAGGACGCAGATGCTTCGGCTGGATTATTAACATTGAGCATCAGGGAAACATAGAGCAGTTTTTCACCCTCACTTGGCACAGGTAGTGAATAGAAGGCCAGAGTGTTGTTGAGATTGTTCTTCCCAGGCGTTGGGCTTGTGATGTAAGGAGGGCTCGAACACCCATACTCTTCATAGGCTCCAGTAGGAAGCCCCGCCTGAGCTCCGAGTGCACAGAAGCTGCGCGCTGAAAGGTCTGGCTTCATCCCCTGTGCTTGCGCCAGTGGAGATGCTATGACGAGCACCGCCATCACCGCTCCTATGGCTTTTACTTCACGTGCCATAACTAAATAAACTCAAAGCGAAAACGTCTCCCGTCATTGCACCTCCTACGAAAATGACGACGCATCTTAAGCAAATGTCAACGACCTGCACAGAAGGCCGAAAGGGAGCTTTCCACCATCTCGAAGGAGAGGCTACAGCGCCACGGTCTCAAGCGGTCAAAACACCGCAGCCGGTTTTTCTCTAGCCGCCTCCAACTATGAGGTACTTGCGGCCGTCTTCGAATCTACCTCGACTGTTGAGGCGAAAACCTCGCCCCCCGCGGCGGCTTCGGCGGTTCATAGTTTGAAGCGTATTTTGAATCATCAGGCATACTCAAACCCGCGCATATCGCCCTGCGTTAAAGTATTCCGGCAAGCCAGCTCACACGATATCCGTCTTGCGCTGCGTAGCGCTCGATTTCGCAGTTGATGGTCGACGCTGCCTTGCGGAGTTTGGCTGCACCGAACGCATCCGATTCACAAATCAAGGCATGGAAGAGTTCTTCCCTCTCTGCTAGGCTCAATCTATTGGCACCACGCCGTCGCTCCCGAGGTCGAATATCACCGATCTTGGACAAGATGTTCTGGATAGAAGTGTGAGGTCTGCCAAACCGTTGGCCGATCTGGTGAAGGGCCCAGCTTTCCCACATCAATGCCTTCTGGCTACTCGTGTAGTAGGTCCGTCTCCGATACCTCATCTGCAACACTCCTTCTGACTAAGCGGTTGTAAGTGCGTTGCATCGGCCGGTTGAGTCCGCCGGCCTTGCTGGCCTGGCGCGTCACAAAACGGTGCGATCGCCTGCGTCCTAGCGCGAGACGATGTTCTCCCTGCCCAGGCGCTTCCTAGAAATCAGTCGCCCTTCCTCCATCACGGCCAGCAACTGGCTCATACGGCCGGCAGTCAGCCCCAATTGGTCGCGCAACGCGGACTGCTTGAGTGGACCGTGAGCGAGCGCATCCAAGATGGGCTGTGCGCGCAGCAACTGGCCCGCGCGTCCTGAGCGCCCTGCATCGGCCGAAAGTCGCTTGACTTCAAGCAAGTCCCGCATGGTCTTCATGCTCATCGCAAAAGCAGCACCAGCCTCATCCTCAGAGGCTCGTCGGCCCGCGATCGCGCACACTTTATCGAGCAGCAACAAGCTTTCTTCATCAGCCACGCGCTCGATGGCCTGGACCACCCAATACACGGTCGCATAGGCGATCGCCTCCTGCTGCGTGGGAATCAAGCGATTCACCGCATGCAGGGTTTCCAACAACTCAGCTGGATCGATCCGACCCGCAAGCGCCTCGGGCCGCAGGTCAAGTAGCTCAGGGGTAGTAGCCATAGGGTCTAGAGCCGGGACCAAAAGCTGAATTTACAACGATCTATATCACTTCACGCAAAGGAGGGATGATCACGGGAGACCAGCCTGAATGGCGACGATTCCGCCTTGCGGACCTAGCGGAGTGCCCTGTGCACTAACTTGAACAGGCACGAATCTCAGGAGAGCCTCTCCCTGACTCAACCCCAGATCACGAATATTCGCGAGCATCAGCGCGCCCAGGACCACGGGCCGCGGTGGATTAGTTTGCCCAGGATATGGGGCTGCTACTTCCGGGAACAATCAATGTCTGCGATGGAGCGCAAAGCTGCCCGGGCGGTGACTCCCCGACAACTCTACCTCCCGAAGAACTTATCCGCCCTCCTCTTCTCGCGTTCTTCCCGAATGACCTCCAGCAGTCGCTTCAGCATTGACCGAAGGTCAACGATGGCGACCGGTTCGTCCCAACTACCCCGCAAGATCTCCGGATCGATGGGCGTGCCACCTTGGTTCAAGGAATCAACAGCCGCCTCACAGAGTTGCCCCACCGTCAGCACCCATCGATAGGCCAGCTTTGCCTTCCTGGGATCGCCAAATGCTTCGAGGGACAACTCGAAGAGCTTCGCCAGCGCTTCCCGATCGAGCCACTCTTCCCCGATTTCCTGCTCAACGGGCTCCAGCATGCTCGACAGTTCGAGCAGGTGCGCCTTGGCTGCCGTGTAAAGCTCTTGGCACAGCGCCGGGTCGTTCCAAGGCATTTCGGAATAGCTTCCCTCCGGCGCGCGCGAAGTGGCGCTCGCCGCAGCAGGGGTTCGCAGCTGGCTCAGGAACTCGCGAACCACCGCGAAAAGACGTTGAAGCTCCGGTTTGTCGACCATCGCACAGTCGGCCACTTGTTGACCGTTCACGAGGAGCGCTGTTCCCCGCACCTCGAGGCTGCGGACGTCTTTCCACTCCCAGTCGATCACCGACACGATGAGCTCCTTGATGCGGATACCCCGATTCGTCAGGATGAGGCCTTCCTTCGCCCCGCCAAACACAGTAGCGTCGATCAAGACGAGGACGTCATCTTCCTTGATGTCCATCGCATAGCTTCCCCGAGCCGCGTTGAGCTTCTTGGCTGGGATGCGTGGAGCAAAGTAGGTCCGTTCGAACCCGCGGTAAGGCGCAAGCCGTTGCTCCAGCACCTCTCGCAGATCGACCTTCGCGGGCTGCGCTTCCTCGGGCTCCGGCTTGCGATTCCCAGGCTGGCGGCCTGCCGCCTGGTGCTCTGTCGGCGCATCGGCGCTCGCCTGATCGGCTGCGCGAGCGCTTTGATCGAAGACCCTTCGCTTGGCGGCATCAGACAGGGCGGCATAGGCAATGTTGACCTCCTGCATCTTCCCCGTCGCCCATTTCACAGTTTCCGCGTCGGCGCTGGCGTACTTATCAGGGTGGTACTGGGTCCGGCGGCTCCTGTAGGCAAGCTCGATTTCCTGATCGGAGGCGTTCGGACGCACACCCAGCACGTCGTAGTAGTTCATGGTGTTGAAATCGCAATGAGTGGGAATAGGCGGTAGCCAGTCAGCAGACTGCCGCCCCGCACTGAGAAAATGCCTCACACAGACCTTGCCAGCAGCGATGGGCGCCGCAGGCGAGGTCCGTCCGAGCTATTCGTAGAGCTCCTGACAGGTGCCGGACTCATAGATGTCTCGGATCTTTTCCGCCTGGCCTGCGGGACTGAGCTTGTACAGCGCCAGGTCGTCGGTCAGCTTGTCCCTCATGGCCATCATGTAGATGCGAGGGTTCTCCTTCTTTTGCTCCAGAAGCGGCGCCACCTTCCGGATCGCGGCATCGGCCTGCGTGTAGCGGCTGAGGATCTTCGCCACGTTGGCACACCTGTAGGCGTCGTAGATCTTGCTGTCGTCGCTCGAACAGGCGGCAAGCCCTAGCATCATCGGTATCACAGCGAAGGCGCACCGGGTCACTCTCGGAGAAGGAGACGGCATATGGCCCTCTCAAGCGAGGTAGATCGCCGCGAGAACGGCAACCAGCAGGATTGCCCCAATGAAGGCCCCCAAGCCAGGAAAGATGACGGCCGGCCAGACAAGGCCCTTGCCCAGCGCGACCCCAAAGCTCGCTTCGGACACGAAGATCCATTGATACAGGAGCACCAGCAGGCCGACGGCGGCATAGCCAGAGATGAGTTTTCCTTTGAGATTCATTTGAATGGTTGATTTGAGGGTTGGGGAGGTTGCGAGGACGTGCGGCCCTGGGCCCGCACTAGGTGCAGATCCGTGGCTCAGGTGCGAACCCGTTCGGGCGGCGAGAAGCCAAGTGGGCCAAATGCCATAGGAAGACCAGCTCAGCACTTGCGCTTTTTGCCAGGAGGTTTGCGAGGGTCCGTACCTAAGACGGCCCCCTCGGGGGTCACGCATACGCCGTCGGCACAGCTGTAGCCAGGCAGCTTGAGCACCGCGCGATCCGCGTCGCCGATCTCACAGCGCAGCTCATCGAAGCCGAACTCCTTGTAGTCGCGGGCGTTCTCGTTGGTCGTGCAGTACACGCCGCTTGCCCCGGCCTGCACCTGGATCGGATACACGGGGAACTTGAGGTCACGGCTCCAGCCTTGGATCTGGATCTCCATGGCTGAGCGTTCGATTCGGTGTTTGACCGCATCAGGGTTGGTCAGCGGGTCGGGACGCGCAAACGCGGTGCTCCCGCCTCCAGCGATCAGGAACAGCAGCGCGGCTCGCGCGAGTTTTATGTTTGGCTTCAAGGGCTCCTCCTCGGTGCTCAGCATCCATTCTGAAGTTTACAGAACGCATCATATATAACGCAGACCAAACACGTCGCGTTCACGAGGCTGGGGCCATGGAATCCCAGAAAATCGCGACCGCACGTGCGGCCGACAAATCACCTAGCCCAGTCAGCAACCTCGGTACGGGTAACGCCCTCTCCCGAGCCTTGGGAGAAAATCTGAAGCGGATTCGCCAGGAGAAGGGACTGACTCAGCAAAACCTGGCTTTTGCCGCCGAGATGGATCGCACATTCGTCTCACTGGTTGAGCGCGGCGGTACGAACCCTTCGCTCTTTAGCTTGGGGACCCTCTGCTGGTGCTTGGAAGTCACCCTGGCGGAGCTATTCACAGGGATCCAACACACCTTGCCGCCCTCCAGCGCCCCTGGCGGCGCACGGCGCCGGGCTAATCAAGCCTCTCACGAATCTCGCCCACCATCCGCAGCAACGTTGAAGCGCGCCGAGACGATGAGACAGAAAAAGCTTGCGTTAGAGGAGTCGGCCGGCAGAGCAGCCCGATCAAAAAGGTGAATCTCGAAGGCCCGCGCTCTGTTCACCTTCGGGGCGAGGCGAAATGCAAGTGTCGCCGCCCGCACCGACTCCGTTAGCGCCGCTCCTGCCGTGACCTCGCGTCTTCTAAGCGTCAGAGCGTCGCGATCGGTGTGATAGACACCGGAGGAGCTTCGCCGAAGGCCACGTCGCGACAGCAGTTGATGCAGTTCGGTCAGGGCGGCGATCAACGCGCGTGGAGCACCAAGGCCGATACCGGCGCAAGAGGCTGCGTCGAGCATCCGTGCTGCCACCACGATGACGGCGCCAGGACTCACCTCAACAACAACAACCTCGCCCGTCGCTCGCTGTACTGACGTCCGGCGCGACGGCGGTAAAGGGCGGGCCGGCAGAAGACTTCGACCTCTTGCCCGACATGGGCAGAATGACCTCGCAATTGCTCTGGACAGGTCGAACTGGCTCTTCGCAGGCAGCCTGCGCGCGGGCAAGCGGGCTGAAGCCATCATGAACTTGCTGCATTCGGCACGCATCAACGGACTTGACCCGTATTCGTATCTGCGCGATGTTTTGGCGCGATTGCCACTGCAGCCTGCTAGCCAGATTGGCGAACTCATACCGCATCGCTGGACCGCAGTTCCGACCAACAGCTGATCTGCACCTCGGTCGTCAAGACGGGTTCGCCGTCTGCTTACGTTCCAAGGCCCAGGAAGCGCAGATATGCGTCTCACCTTGCTTCTACGGAATGGTAGTCAGCTGGACCATTGGCACCAATTCGGACGTGGAATTGGGCGCAGCCATCGAGACGGTGGCCGACACGGCTGACCTGCCTGTGGTTCACTGCGATCGGGGCGGTCAATACCGCTAGCCGGGTTGGCTTTCAAGAATGAGCGACGCGAACTTCATCCGCTCGATGTTGCACAAGGCATGCTCACCTGATAACGATGCCTGCGAAGGCTTCTTCGATAGGCTGAACGATGAGGTGTTCTATCCTCGGGACTGGAAGACCACCACCATTGAGCAGTTCGTCGAGGGGGTTGACGCATACATCCGCTAGTACAACGAGAAGCGGATCAAGATCTCGCTCGGCTCCCTCCGCGCGATCGAATACCGGCTAAGCCTTGGACTTGCGGCATAAAGCAAGCCAAGTTTTATCCGCCCCCCGCGACAGAGACTTGGACTTACGGCGCAAAGCCAGACCGAATTCTGGCTCGTATCTTTTAAAATCTAAAGAGACCCAAAAATTCTTTCGACTGGCAATCGCCCTTCCCACGCCGGAATTTCCTGAAATCCCGCAAAGACCTGCCCACCAACCAAATTGAATTTTTTCAATATTCTGTCTACTTCCTGCAATTCTTCAGGGTGACTTAACAACAGATTGTTGAGTGCCGCTCGGATCTCATATCGAACCCTATCAAGTGAATATTGATTCCAAATTCCATCAGGGGGAGCCACAATATTGTCGATTTCGACCGCGATTACATCAACGCCCGAACAATCTTTCTCGTGATACCACAACCACCCTGGATCACCGCCTCCCAAATCCTGCAGATAGGGAGGAAAAATTGAATTTAAGTACGAATCAAGCTTTACCCCTGCTTCCAACGCATAACCGATCGCAAACATTAGCGGCGCATCGGGGTCATCAAAAGCACAATCAGGCTTCGAAACGAACAAAAACCCTCCTAAGTTAATCTTTTTAACTTCCAATTTCATAAAATCCCCTTTACTGAATTTTATAGGGATAGGCAGTAGGTATATAAGGATCGTTAACCTTCATGCCCCCCAAGGGCACCCGATGATTTCCCACAGTAACCTCCCAAACGATACCTCCGGATCTGATGAGGTACGCCTTGGACAAATCAAAAGGTACACTCTTCGAAAATTGTTAGCCGCCTGCTGCGCAACAATATTAGCATTCTCGATCATAAAGGCAGGCTCTATGGGAAGCATGCAACAAGAGGAACTGGAAACAATTTCGTCGCGAGCATCTGGATCAACTCTTAATTGCATCCGGATCGAAATTGACAGGTCGTCTTCAGGTCGATCCTCCGTTTGATATGTCCGATTTAGACAAAGAACTCCAGGGTGAGTGCTCGTTTGCCTATCGCTGGATGGAAATGCGACTGCACGAGGGAGCTGATCGCGGAGCACTTCTGGCGGCGCTGCTTCATTGGGCAAGCGAAAAGAGCAGCGTTGCGGCCTTGGGCCTGGCTGGGGACATCTACGCAAAGGAAGCGAATCGCGCCGAATTTCATGCATTCATGCAACTTGGCGCCGGGATTTTAGGTAGCGAGCATGTCATTGCGCGCGTACGCTTCGAAATCTTCAATCGGGTACTGAGTTAACTGCCCTTGCCACAGTTGAGGCATCGCTGCGCCTGGGGCTGCGCAGAGGATGCGAGCCGTGGTCGAGTAGGGCCCGGCTGCAGCCGCAGGCTTGAGCCCGCCCTAATCGGCCTCGCGCATCAGATACGCTCGACCTTAAGGCGTCAATGAGCCATTCTTACAGTGCTCATTCGAGAAGTCCTGACTTCAATGGCGTGCCATAAGGGGCGCACGCGCAACTGCCCAAGAGCTTTCCTTCCAAGTTGCTCATGGTGCTCCACAATCGGGCGCAGTGCCGTCTCAAGAGTAGGCCAGTTGCCGAACTCCGGCGCCTTGGCGCGCGCGTCCCAGATGCCCCCTCGGACTTGAGCGCCTTGGCGATCTCGCACTGGGCGCCCTGTACTGCCGGCCGGCTGTGACCGAGCGAGATCGGCAGCACCCCTCGCCCACTCCCATGCCCAGATAAGCGCCAGATGCCGCTGCAGGCGTCAGCCGCGGCAGCAGTAACATGCATTGCACATGCCCAAGCCAACGCGCACCACCAAGCAACTGCAGCAGATGCTGATCCAAAGAATCGAGGCACAGCCAGGCCTTCGAGGTCAACAGACCGACGTACACCGTGGCGGAGTGATCGGCATCCCGTCTGAGGATGGTGGTCCAAACTGGACGGTTCGCGTGGTCACCGACCGAGGCAACCACCGCGGAGACATCGCGCAAATCATCCGCACCCTGCAGATGCAGTACGACCTCGAAGACTGAAAACGTTCGAAAGACGACATGACCAACGATGCTCGGAGCCCTGCCCTGCCCCTCGATGCCGACGTGCTGGCCGCGCTGGAGGCCACAGGCCCTCGCTGGCAGGCGCTCGCGAACACCGCCCTCCGCAAGGCCTTCGTCGAGAAGATCGCCAACGACCAGTCGAGTGGGCTGGATCTGTTCGAGATCCCGGCCATGCCCCGACGCAAGCCTGCCGACAAGTAGGTCACGCGCCGCGCTCGAGCGGCGGGACCCTCGCTCCCCGGCCGCGCTGAAGCGAGGCACGCATCGCGCGGAGCGGTTTCGCCGGCAAGCGGCGCCTCTCTCGGTGGAATGTCGCAGCGGAGGAACGGAGGGTTCGTC
The DNA here is from genome assembly GCF_059415325.1 of Variovorax sp. GW821-FHT10D07. Lineage (NCBI taxonomy): Bacteria > Pseudomonadati > Pseudomonadota > Betaproteobacteria > Burkholderiales > Comamonadaceae > Variovorax > Variovorax sp. GW821-FHT10D07. The sequence continues at coordinate 159,881 of NZ_JBWKMZ010000013.1, forward strand.
GGGATCCGTCGACGCGGGCCTTTGCGATACAGCATCCCGCCCAAGCGGTATCAATCGCGCTGCATTCCGAAACCAAACCCGAACAGTCCGCCCTTCCGCTTGGGTGGCGGCGCCTCTAGGTCCACCTCACGCGGTCCGACCGTTAGGTCGTTAACCAGCCCCTGCAGCTGCACAGGGCCAGCCGCCATTGCCGCGCTGTATGTCTTCTCGGCGCCCTGCTGCTCGTCGACCGCTGTGCAATTGCCGTCAGGGGTGAGCTCTACCAAGCGCCAGCGATACGCCTTGTCGGTGGATTGGACGACAGTGTGTTGATTTCCATGGAATCCTGACCCGGCGGGGGTGCGGACGAAAACTTGGACTACCTGGAGGTAGTTCATGTATTCCTACGAAGATCGGATTCGAGCGGTTGAGCTCTACATCAAGCTGGGCAAACGCGTCAGACCGACCATCCGGCACCTTGGTTATCCAACCAAGAATTCTCTGAAGGGCTGGTACAACGAGTACCAGCAGAAGCTCGACTTGCCAGCGGGTTATGCGGGGCGGCCAGCCAAGTTCTCTAAGGAACAGAAGGCGGCAGCGATCGAGCACTACCTCACTCACGACCGCTGCATTGCGGCCACCATGAGGTCATTGGGCTACCCCTGCAGAGGGACGCTCACCGCGTGGGTTCGGGAGGCCCTTCCTAATGCCAGAAGGCCTGTCGTCGGCAGTACGGGGCGACGAAGGCATTCCGGGGAGCTGATGCAAGCGGGAGTCATGGCGCTTTGCACCCGCGAGGAAAGTGGCCAGACTATCGCCGACAAGTTCGGCGTGTGCCGGCCAACGCTGTACAACTGGAAGAACCAACTCTTGGGACGTGAGGCACCCGCATCCATGAAACGCACCAAATCCCAGTACCACGCCAATTTTCTTAATCCATTGCCACCGCAGCCAAGTAAAAGCGATCATGGAAAAGTACAATGTTGTCGTGAGTCAAAGCGATTACTAAAAAGTAATATTAAAAGAGGAGAACAGGAATGGGAATAGGCACTTGGATTCTGATATTTCTAGGTCTGATCGTAGTGGCGGTTGTCGGTCTAGCAATCGTCACATCCAAGTTGAAAAAACAGATGGAAGCCCACGTTGATGGCCTTACTGACTTCACGCCCACACAAGGAATCATGGGCAGCAATGGTCAGACTGGACTTGCCTTTGACGAACAGCGCAAGAAGATTTGCCTGATCCAGCACGGCAGCAAAATCACAAGCCGAATATTCAACTACAGCGATGTGCTCGCATGTGAAATCTTCCAAGACGGCACGACCATCACCAAAACCCTTCGTTCAAGCCAGATCGGCGGTGCTCTCATCGGTGGACTGGCACTGGGCGGCATAGGAGCCCTGATTGGTGGCCTGAGCGGCAGGACGAAGACAACAGATAAGGTGAGTCGCATTGATCTGCGCATCATCGTCAATGACACGACCAAGCCGCTGCACGATGTGAACTTTCTAGAGAACGAAACCAAACGCGGTGGCTTCGTTTTCAATACTGCCATGCGGCAAGCACGGCACTGGCACGGCATCGTTGAAGTGCTCATTAAACGAGCTGACATGGAAGACAAAGCCAACGTGCCGGAACAGCCAAAGCTTCCACCTTCATCACTGGCTGATGAGCTGCGCAAGCTCGCAGACCTGAGGGATACTGGTGTCCTCAGTGCGAACGAATTTGATGCCCAAAAAGCGAAGCTTCTTGCCTGATGTGCGGCTCACTTCTTCTCGTAGATCTTGAGAACGTCCACAAGGTGGATCTCTCACGACTGGATGACAGCTACCGAGCCATCATCTTCGTTGGAGCCAAGCAGAACCCTCCAAAAGCTGCGAGCAAGAAGGCAACTGCTCACAGATTCACCCGCGTGGATTTCCAGAAGATTGAAGGCTCCGGAAAAAACGCCCTGGATTTCCATATCGCCTTCCAACTCGGCCGCACGTACGAGACTGCGCCGCAGACTGTGTGCATTGTTCTCTCGGGTGACAAGGGGTTTGATCCACTGCTTACCCACCTCAACAAGAACGGCATGGAGTGCAGGCGAATCAACAGCCTGGACGAACTATTCCCGCCTCAGGTTGAGCCCATCGCCGAGCAACCTGCGCCTGTTTCAAGGGTTGAATTGATTGTCTGCAAGCGATGCCACCGAGCCAGCACAGTTGAACATCATGGCGGCCACTGGTGCACCAACTGCGGATGTTTCGCCAGCCCTCCAGATCCGAAATTGCTGCCCTCCCTCCAGCCGGGTTTTGAAGACCGCTCTCGTGAGAGAGACGAGGACTACAACATCTATGCGGTATGTGGCTGGTGCCACCAGAAGACGGATATGACGGGCGGCATCTATGACGATGGCGAGTGGATGTGCGGCGGCTGTATTGACCGATACGCCACTTAACCAAGGAGCTGGCCATGGACGACGAGGCAGAGATATTCAAGAACAAGGTTGTAGGCAAGACCTACATCAGCCCTGTCGTACCCACAATGGCAGGACCTCTTCGGATTGCCTCCAAGGTCATTGACTCCGAAGGCCTGCACTTTGCCAAGGTCAAAGACGAGATCTTGCTTCGCCGCACTGACACGGGACGGACCGAGATTCGTGCGAAGTTTTTGGAGACGGATAGAGACCTCAGGGTGGTCACCATTCAAGCCTTCAACGGCAACACCGGCTCTCCTCACAGCACACACTTCTCATTCATTGGCTCAGAGATCCCCAAGCTGCTGACCTTCTTTCAGAACATCGCAGCTTACGAATTCCAAGGCAAAGACAAGGTAAACATCACGGACGCCGAACTACGCAAGCTGGTGCTGTCCAAGGAACAGGTTTCTACCCTCATCCAAGATAACCCAGATGCATTTGCTGAGGTAATTCAAGCCGAGCTGACCAAGGAAGACATCGTCGCTCTCGGCTATCGCAAGAAGCAGCTCGGCACGTTCAAGAAGCTCCTTGAAGACCACGAGTACTTCGCTCACATCAAGGAGACGAAGAAAGCTTCTGGCGATGAGGCACTCTGGCAGATATTCTTTGAGAAAAACCAATGGGTCTTCGGCTACGGCCTGAGCTACTTCTTCGTCACCGGCTTTGAAGACAGGAAGCTGGAGCAGATTGTCCAAGGGCATGACCTCTTGAGCCACGGCAAGCGTGCTGACGGTCTCATGAAGTCCCGAGGCATCATCAACTCTCTGTGCTTCGTGGAAATCAAGAAGCACAACACCAGCTTGCTGGAGAACAACCCGTATCGGCCAGGTTGCTGGGCACCTTCCAAGGAACTCGCCGGAGCTGTCGCACAGGTTCAAGGAACCGTGGCAGCAGCCATGCATCGGCTCTACGGGCTCATTCGCCCGGATGACAAGGACGGCAACCCGACCGGTGAGGAGGTCTTCAACTTCAAGCCTCGTGCCTTCATTGTTGCTGGAGACCTCTCGGAATTCACGAGTGAGCATGGCGTAAACACGGACAAGCTTCGTTCTTTTGAGCTATATCGCAATAGCATCACTGGCATAGACATCATCACCTTTGATGAACTGTACGAGCGGAGCAAGTTCATCGTTGAGGCATCTCAGAAAAATTAAATGTTCAAGAAGATTGAGTACGACAACCTTAATTCTCGCCAACAGGAGAACTACAACTTCCACAAGATTTCAGCTCACCTTGCTGACTACGGATACAACTGCCTGCGCCTGAGCGACGATTGGCAAGGAGCCGATTTCATCGCCTGCCATATTGATGGCAATACCTTCCTCAAGGTTCAGCTCAAGGGACGGCTGACCATCCAGAAGAAGTACTGCGGCAAGGACATCTACGTTGCCTTCTTCCACAAGGGTGACTGGTATGTCTACCCGCACGACGACATGATGAATCTGCTCATCGCGGCAAAGCTGATGGTGGGCACGAAGTCTTGGGAAGAAACAGGCGGCTATAGCTGGCCTCACCTTTCCGTGCAGATTCTTGCCATGCTGGAGCCCTACAAGGTCTAGCCTCGTTGGGAAGAGAACCCCAGAGCTTCAACACCCTTGTCCGTCAGCCTGAAATATGCCTTGTCCAGTGACACTGTGAGAAGTCCATCAGCTATCAGCTCCTGAATTCCCACACTGGAGCCGACGACCCTTCTATGGAGCTGGAGGGCATTCGCTGAACGCTCCTCGTTCGGCCAATATTCCTGTCGGAAAAACGCGAGAACTCTCTCTGCTTCTGGGGTGGGCATGCTCACTCAGGCTGATTGATGGGAAGCCCATGCTAGCCCGATGAACGCTCCTGTGCAGTCCTGAATTTGTAGGTCAAGACCGAAATCAGAACCCGATCTTCAACGCAGCTTTTTCCATGTGATGGCTCTTGAAGTGGCGCGGCTGTGGGCTGAACGCGATGCTTGCTGAACATTCAACCACCACCTTGGCTACCAGGCACAGCCACCATCGCCGCCGCGTACTTGTAAGCTTACTCGGGTCGTAAGGCTTGAGCGTGGTTAGGGTAATGATAGAAGCAAGGCAACATTACCAACTAGTCATCCCGAGCACCGCGGCGGAGTTGAAATCAGGAAGATTATTTTTTCCAATAAAGCCGTTTTCTTACTAACGATCAAAAGCATTGTGCAAGTGAAATTCTACGGTGACGCTTCATGCGGCGCGCATTGCCAATCTGCCCACGGCGACTCTCGCCACGCCTTCCACCCAATCGGCAAGTCCGCAACAGATGAAAGAGAACTATCAAGATCTAAAACTTCGCCCAACCGAATAATTTTTAACTCATCCGCACCGACAACTTCGTCCGAAGCCCCATGAAATTGCCATGCGCCATCATCTTCGTCATGAAACGCATACGCTATCCAGGTTAGGCCATCAACCACCGCGCGTGTAGTGTAGACCGCAGCAGAAGGTGCGTCCTCAAATTTCCATTCAGTCGTTGCGTTCATTTACTTGATTTAGCCCTACTTCCCCCGCTTGCAAGAATAGCCATATTTCCATGGCCATTCAATATTCGAACCTAACAGAAAACCCCCAATTATCGTCGTCTCTTTGCGAAATCGAGTACGAGACGCCTTTCCAAATTGCCCCATGCAAACGAAAAACATCTGAAAGCTTATAAAGAGCTGAGTAAATTTCGTCAGTCGGAACTACCGGCTCCCTGTATCCTTCAGGGGAAGATATGACGATCTGCATTGTTTCGTGCACACCGTCATCTTGTCTCTCAACAGCCATTTCTGCTGCCCGCCAGTTTTCTGGCGTCGCATTGATAAGTGCGTTCGCGATTTCTTTATCAATTGGAGCTTGATCTTTAATCAAAGAGCTCATATATGCATCAGCCTCTTATTTGTTCAAAATTGAAAGCCCCTTGACCAGCTTCCCATCTTGCGTGACATAGTAGCTGACCGCCAAGGGGCGCGTCTCGCCAATGAGACGAACCGGCTGTGCGATCACTCGCACATCAGACATCGGATTCTGCACTGCCAACCGACTGAGCTCAAGGTCAAGCGCCTTCTTCGGTCCAAGGTTCGATCCACGCGCTTCAGAATTAACGTTATATTTGTTGTTAACAATTGACGGGGTATCTACGCCACCCTCCGGTATCATGTGCCCTCTATGCTCGTTGGAGGCAAGACCTCCGACAGGGATGGGAACGTAGCCCTTCTTGCGCCCTGGATGCGGCCCAGTTACAAGACCATCTGCTTCCAACGTTAACTGTGTCTTTTTGTCAACCACGTAAACCGCATCTCCCTGACCGAGTGAGATTCTTTCCGTTTGGCCACCGCCGACTGGTGGCCGACTGAATGGCTCCCCGATGCCGGACACATTCGCGCCAATCTTCGGGGTCAATACCTCGCGTCTGCGCTGAGCCATCCCTAATACGCCGTTCACTCCGTTGCCAATGCCTCGACCGATACCTCGCGCGATTGCGATGCCTGGATCCGCATGTGTCGCTGGTGTGTTGGCTTCGATTCCTACGCCCGCGACGTTGTCCCAAATCGAGCGGTTGTTATTGCCGGCCTCGATCTCCAGCAGGGCCGCCTTGGTCCATATGCCGTTATAGACGCTGTCGCGCGCAAACTCTGGCCCCATGTATTTCTTAAAATTGCTCGCCTCCGTCCTCCATTGCTCAACCGAAAATGCACCGGCGGGCTGGTTGGACATCGCAATCCATCTAGAAATTGGCGAGGTCGCGTAATTCGACAATCGCCTAGCCTCGTTGAGGTAGCTGTTACTCTGCGTAGCCGTTTGCGCGGCCAAAGACTGCTGGTCAATGTTTAGAAAGCTCAAATCTGGCGCATAGATTGGAAGCTGTCTTTGAGACTCAACCACGATAGCAGGAAGTCCGCCAGGGATTTCACGCGCACCTTGGTATGAGCGGCTGTACCAGGTAGTCCCTTCGTCATCGACGCCCGCGATCCATCCGCCAGCCCTATTGACCGGAGATCCGTTATCCAGCAAGGTTGGGGACGCCAATGGGTCAATGATGTCATTACTAGCTACCAGCTGGGATGAGGCTAGATTGACTCTTCTCAGATTTTCAGCCCAAGAAACTATTGTTCCATCAGGCCGCGTCACACTCTGATCAGATGTCTGAAGTCCTCCGGTTATCAACGCGCCTGAGAGTGCCGAATCACGCATGTCTTCTTGGGCCGAGAACTTTCTCTCGTCATAACCGCCACTACTGCTATTGGCTGCGGCTACGCTATCTGCCAGAAAATTTCCAAAGGCGTCAGAAGCAAAGGAAGCCGCATTGATTCGACCTCCGCGCGCGGCTTGAGCAGCCAAGCTACCGCCAAGGCCAGAAACAGCACTCTTTATAGGATCAAACGTCACCGATGGGTCGTAGTCCATGGCTATATTGAGTCCCTGTGCGACTCCTGCGCTAACCGCACTGGCGGCAACGCTTTTCCAGTTGAAATTTTTCTGCAAGCCGGTTGCAACACCGATGCCCTGCGTCAGCGCATTGCCAATCGCGCGGCTGACTACGGCATTTGCCACTTTCCCCATATCGGGCAAGGCACTGCCGACTCCCTGAGCTACGCCAGCGCTGACCGCAGAGAGAGCGACTTGCTTCCAATCGAAACCATTCTGGGCACCGATTGCAATACCCACAGCTTGGCCGGCAACGTCGCCAATAACTGCAGCCGCAACAGGAGTTGCAGAGCCCAATACTGACGGAAGCACTTCGTACTGCTGCAGTACAACCGCAACCACAACGGCCACAACCGCTACGATGATTTGCCCAAGCCCGCCGCACCCCCCGCCCTGCGCGCCAGCGATGGGCATTGCCGTAGCCGAGTCGGTGTAAACCTTGCTCGGGTCGTAAGGCTTGAACGTGTTCGCGTTGTTCGCGCTGCTGGCGGCCGCGGGAATCCGCAGTACCTGGCCCTGCCGCAGATCACCGTTGTTGCTCAGTCCGTTCGCATCCGCGATCAGGTACCACAAGCCAGAGTCGCCATACACGCTCTTGGCGATGCTCTGCAGCGTGTCGTTGATGCCCACGGAGTACGAACTTGGAGTGTCTCCAGGGTAGCCGCGGTTGATGGGCTGATATCCGAAGCTGAAATCGCTCTTCGGGGCGAAAACCGTACCGCCTGTCACCGCATTGAAGCGATCATCTGCAAGCAGCCCATAGCTCCCCAAAACCTCCCCGTTCACGACCACCTGCTGCTGCCCGTTCACATGCCTATCCGGAGTGCTCGGGTGGGCGTAGTACGAGTACACCACGGTGCCGTTGGCGTCAGTGATGTAGTTGTGCCCCTGTAAATCCGGCTGAGCGACTTGTCCGGGATCTCCTGCGAAACTTAGGTGACCATTCTTGTCGTAGGTATAGCCAACAATTCCTGTAGACATCCACTGTTTCGTGACGGCGTTGCTCGTTGTGCTCGTACTTGTCTGTGTGCGATATCCTTCTGCGCGCTCGATGTTGACCACAGTGTCTGTGACTGTCCCTTGGGAAGTATTGGCGACTTTGTACGAAATCGCATTTCCCACGTTGTCGTAAGTGTAGGCAGTGGTGTGCGACACCTCCAAGAATTCAGCCGTAGATTGAATTGTCAACCTGCCGTTACGGTCATACACGCTGGTGCGCAGCTGAATGGCCTCCGTATTGCTGATTCCCCGGTATTGCTTGTTTAACGCAACATAGTCCGGGCCTAAATTCAAAGGGGCACTAACGATCAATCGGCTCGCTGCATCGTAGCCGCGGGAATCCACCACAGCGCCGTCACGATTCGTCTGGTACAGGCGGTTGAGATTGTCGTAGGTATAGGTCTCTACGATATTCCCGCCGGCGGTTGTCCACTGCCCATTTTGCTGGACGATGCGCACGCCGGAATATTCGTCCGTCTTGCGCGTCCCGTTCTTATAGTAGGTCAGCTTGTGACCCTCCGCCCCCAAAGTGCTACCGTCTGCCGTCGCCGAATCTACTAGCGTCTGACGATTCATCTGGTCGTACGCAAAGTAGCGATCGGTCGTAGTCTGGGGCAGGTCTACTTGACCGAAGATCGGGGTCGAACTCGTGCCAGAGTAGGCCAGCTTGGTCTGGGTTTTTATGCGGTTGCCGACCTTGTCGTAGTCGATGGTGATGTAGACGTTGCCGTCCGCAACCCAGCGCAGGCGCCCCAAGGCGTCGTACGCCATCTGGTTGTCCTGGTAGGTCACTCCACCTTGAGATGTGGTCTCACGAACGTGGCGCCCGGCCAGGTCATAGGCGTAAGTCGTGATCTTGTTTACGCCGGCATCAACGATTCGGACAACCTGCCCAGCCTTGTCATACGAGTAGGTGAGATCTTGACCACCGGTGCTCGTCTGCTTCGTCAGCTGGCGTGCATTGTCATAGGTATAACTGTAGGTCTTCCCGCCGATGTCTTTGTGCGCGGTGACCTGTCCGAAATAGGTATAGCTCCACGTCGCCAACGCGTTGTTGGCATCGTACTCGCCAATTTTTCGGTTCGTGGAGTCGTACGCCGCTCGCGTGACTTGACCCATGTCCTGGGTGGTCGCAATGATGTTGCCGCGCAAGTCGTAGGCGTAGTGAAGCACTTCGCCGGCGCCGTTGGTCTGACTGAGCTTTCGTCCGGCCTGATCCCACGAACTTGTCTCCGTGATTACCTGGTTCGACAGAACGACGGGAGCAGCTAGATTGGTCCAACCCCAGACGTCCACAGCCATATGGGTTGTGGTGGTCAGCCGGCCCAGAGCATCGTATTTGAAGGTGGTCGATTTCCCCTCAGCGTCAACCGTAGCAACCCGCTGACCAAAGACGTCGTAGCTGTTGTTGACGACCCCGGTGTCCGCCTGCAGCTCCTGGATCAGGTTGCCTTGTGCGTCATAGACCTTGCCCTGAACAAATCCCCTTGCGTCTTTCGTTGCAACCTGACGGCCGAGTTTGTCATAGAAAAGCTGAGTGACCGGTGCATCGGAAGTGTTGAGATTCCCGTTCTGATCGGGCTGTTTTTGCTCGATGAGCTGGTTGTTGGCGTTATATCGATAAGTCGTGACCCAACCCGCAGACCTCGGGTCGCTGATCGATACAACGTTGCCCCATCGGTCCGTGTTCTGGTTGACTACCGGCCGCACCGCGCTACCGACACCCTGGACGGCGGTAACAACCGTGGCTGGAGCCGCGTCGGTGTTGGTCTCGCTGATCGCAGAGCTACCCGCAACCGTCGTGACGTTCGCGCCAAAGATCGGCCCCATGGCCGGGATAATGAAGGCAGCCGAATAGGGAGGCGTCGTGTCTTGGATACTTGGCCTTCCAACGCCAATCTGCACACGTACCGTTACCTCAACAGGGACAAGCTGCGTTTCATAGCGCGGTTCATACCGAAGAATGATCGGCTTCTGGACGGGAACGCGCTCCGTATAGTTCTCGTTGTGGTACCCGACAATGGTCCATACATCCCGTGTGACCCAGTGGTAACCCGAGGTTTGAATCTGCTGGTACTGAATGTTTCCCCAAGCATCGCGTTGATAAATGGGTTGCCCCTGCTCATCGTAGCCCAAGACGATCGCAGGGCCTGACACGTAATACCAGTACTGCTCGTACACATCTGTTCGCGCCCACCCCCAGTCGGCAACACTTCGCGTCCGCGGCTGGTCTTCGTATACCGTCTCAGTGAGAATATTTCCACTCTCGTCTCTCGCATACACCGGGTCGGATCCCACCTGAACCCTGACTGGTAGCAATTGAATTTGCTTTCTATCTTCATAGATCGCAGAGCGGCTGTTCACCAATATGCCCGTGGCCTGCCCCACACGAACGGGAGTTCCGTTGTTTTGGGTAGCGACAATCTCGTATTGATATCTTCCCTCTGGAAGCGTGGTGATGTCTACATGCTCGATGCCGATCGGAATTCCAGATTGCGATTCACCACCCGTGATCGGAAGCGTGTTCCACTGACTCGATCCCTCAAGACGATAGCGGAACACCGTCGTGGTGTTCGGTCCAGCGGTCATCAAGGAGTGCGGCCACTCGACCACTACCGCCGTTAGGTCGCCCAACGCGTTACCCTGCTCATCGCTACCAAAGGTGCCAATTGCCCTGACCCCAACACCCCCGATGATCGGATAGTTCTGCTGCGGAACGTATTGAGGAGGTGTGATTCCGGTCGAAGTGATCGATCCAGTCGCGTGCGCGTACGGATACCCCTCCCCGGCGTGGATCCAGAGCAGCTCGTACTGATAGCTGCCAGCGGCGATAGATTGAAGGTCAAGGCCGTCCTTCCCGTTGCCTTGCGCGGTAACGGCACGGGTTTCCCATGCACCCGTACTTCCAGCGGGGCGGAATCTGAACACTTGCTCCACGTCACTGCCTGGGGATGGCCAGGTAAGAAGCCCTCCCGTGTAGGTTCCGATCTGATAGAAGCCGATGGGCACGGTGATGAGAGACAGCGGCGGCGATGTCAGCTTGACCGTACCGGTAGCCGTAACGGTGCTTGTCCCGTTGATCGTGGTTTGTGTGACGCGATACTCGTAGTTGCCCGGCGGCAAATTGCTCGCATCGAAGCGCCGCATATCGCCGAAATTGACCGGTACATACTCGCTCCAGCCGGTATCTCCAGCACTTCCGGCCACGCGAATCTGCAGCTTGATGGTTGTGCTCGGATTGTCCGGTGAGTCGATGTCCAAGACTTGCCCGCTGTACCCAAGGGATCCCTGATTAATGATCGGCTGCCACGTTCCGAACGCATCTTTCTTATAGATGCTTATCTTGCTGATGCGCTCGATTCCGCCATTGCCCTCGTTGCTTGCATCCGCCCAAGCAAGGGTAGTGCCCGTCGCATTCGACGGAAGGTCAGTCAGGATCTTTTCCTGGCGACGCGACCCGCCGCCGAACACTTGAACGGGCCAGCTAGGATCGTCGATCGGAACCCCGTTCTCATCCACCCGTGACGCCCAGGTCTTGGATATGTAGTCCACTACGACCTTGACATCACCGCTGCCAAGGTTACCCATCGCGGACCAGGTCAGATTGATCGTGTTGACGCCAGTCCATCCAACCTTGTTGCCATTCTGGTCGCGCGCGGTCGTGCTTGAGGAAGAAATAGTCCCTTGGCTATACAGCCGACTGACCTGAATTCCGCCTGTGTACTCATCACGCGAAGGCTGCAGCGTCGTGGTCAACCTGCCCAAGACGTCGTAGACCATATCGGTTCTGCGCAGACTTGCGAGCGCGGCTTGGTCTGGCGTTCCGTAGGTCTTGAGATCGGTGTTCCCCGACGTCGCACCATAGCTGGTGATGTTCGCCGTCTGATTCCCCAGCAGATCGTAGAGCGCAATCTTGTCGACGCCGTCGCCGCTGTTCGTACGCCATACACGTCCAGCGTTGTCGTAGTCGAAGTACTCCTGCCGCCCTCCACCGACACCCTTGCGAGTCAACTCACCAAATCCGTTGTATTCGAGCGCGGTATCGACTACGCCGGCTTGAGCCTGCGTCACCGTCGTCACGGCGGTGCCGCTCACCACGCTCGTGGATGCGGGATCGATGATGTGAGTCTGCTGGCCAAGCTTGTCGTACTGGTAGATACGGAACATCGTTCGAGTGACGCCGTCCTCACCAGTAACCCCCTGCCATTCCTTCGCGATATTGCCTCGAGCGTCGTAGGACGAATAATGGTTGTAGCCCTGTGCATCGCGGCTCTGCACGGCATGACCCAGCTTGTCGTACTGGTTGAGCGTGACACGATCGGGATTGATCTGCCAGTTCGCGTCGGTTCCAGAAAACGCTTGGACGACAGCGCCCGAGGCAGTCAGGAGAGCCAGTTTGCCATCGGCTTGGAGGACGAGTTGCGTGCCGCCCTGCCCCGCTTTCCCTGCGGACCAGACAACCTGGGTTCCTGCCAGCAGAACCAGATTTCCATCTGCCTGGAACTGGAACTTGTTGGCTCCGCTGCCACCAGTTCCGCTGGCCCAGAGAACCTGCATGCCATCGTTTCGGTCGTAGACGGCGAGATTGCCGTCACTTTGCAGCGTCAGTTGATAGCGTCCGTCGGGCGAAAACAGACCCTGTCCAGCGACAAAGCTTTGATTGATGGCGAGGGTCGACGATCCGGGTGTGGCGAGCGCGTCAGCCGCAGCCGAAGCCTTATAGACGTGCGTCTCCGTCTTCACCACGACATTGCCGTAGGCATCGCGTTGGAACTTCGTCAGCGCGACGAGATTTCCGGACCCCGTCGCCGGAGCTGCAGTGGCCTGCACTCGGCCGAGGGCGTCGTAGTAGCTGTAGGTGCTTCCTCCAGCCGCATCGATCGTTCGCGTCAGGTTACCAACGGCGTCATAGGCGTAGGAGGTGACCAGGTTGTCCCTGGTCTTCGTCCCATTGCTTGCGGTGCTGTATTCAACGCTGACACGCGTTTCGCTTGTTTTCCTGCCAAGCAGGTCGAACCCGAAATCGGTCCGACGGTCATTCTCGGGGTCGGATGTGAAAGTTGGAACCACGGAAGGTGCCGCAGCACCGTTCCATGCAGCCAAGGCCTTGGCGTACTCGATGTGGATATCGAGCTCGCCAAAACTGTTGTAGTTGTCGACGGTCAGGTAGCCCTTGGCGTCTACCGATGCGACCTGCTGACCCAGCAGGTTGAAGTAGTTATTCGTGTAAGCCCACGTGTTCAGTCCGGAGTTTCGCAGCAGCGCTACGCGCGTGAGATCCCCGAAAGCGTTGTAGGTGTTGACGGTCGTGCGTCCCGCAGTCGCATACTGTGCGCCAAGCGTTGCGGAGGAGTCGTAGACGTATGACTGCGGCTCCACCACCTTCGCGACACGTCCCACGCGGTCGTAGGTGGTGGTGATGACACGATCCTTGCCATGATCGATTCCCGCCGCCTCCACCGCCGCCTTGACCTGCGCCATGGTCAAACTAGCAGGGTTGCTGCTGGCCAGTGTGGTCGCATTCGCATAGCGGGTGAGGTCTGTCACCTCATCCCAGACGTTGTACTGGTAGCCGGTGACGAATCCGAGCGAGTCGACGTCGTAACGCACGCGGCCCAGCACGTCGTACGCCTTGTAGCTGTAGCTGCCCGCTACGTCGCGGTTGGCAATGGCGTTGCCAAAAACGTCATAGGTGGTCAGCGTGTCGAGCGTCTTGGTCAGCTCCGTGCGGGTGGCGGTTCCTGTCGCGCCGTTCGTCGTAACGTTGTCGCCCGCGGGGTTGTAGACGCCCACCGGGGGGAAGACAACGCGAACCTGGTGACCGACTGCATCGTATTCGTAGCTCGTTGTTCGTGCTTCCGGTCGCCCCACAGCTTCCGTGCGCGAGGTCAGATTGCCAAGCGCATCGTAGGTCATCTGAGTGACCAGCGCGGCGTTCGCAGAGTTGGCGGAGTCCACGACGAGATTGCCGTTCGCGTCTCGGATCACCGCCACCATTTCTACAGACGGGGCGGTCTCTTTGATCAGCCTTCCAGCGGCGTCGTAGACGTAGGTCCAGATCGCCCCCTTCTTGTTCGTGAACGAGGTCTTCAGACCCAGGCCGTCGAACCCATAGCTTTCGGTGACACCGAGGCCGTCCGTCGTGCTCGTGACGCGGCCGGCTGCGTCATACACGAAGCTGTCGGACCGATCCCGGACCGGATCGAGGCGGATAGCGGTGGAGATCGCATCTACCGTGTTTGCCGTTGTGGCCGGTATCGAGTATGCGTACCGAGTCGTCTTCGTGATGTGATCGAGAGCGTCGTAGGTCGTACGGGTGACGAATCCGAGAGGGTCGACGCTGAAAATCTGCCGGCCCGCAGCATCGAATGCCCTCTTGGTGATGCGATCGCTCAATGCATTTTGCGACATCAAAGGGCGCAACTTGTCGACACCCGCGGTCAAGTCACTCTTCAATGAAGAGAGATTGATTTGATTCGCGTAGCTTTTCGTGCTTACCGCGTTGCCGAGACCGTCGTAACTTGTCTCCACCACCGCACCCAAGGCGTCGACTTGCAGAATGCGACGATTGGCCTTGTCGTAGGCCGCACGCGTCACTCGATCAGCCGTGTCATAGAGATCGAACGTTCTGGCAGCCTGGGTCTGGGACAGCGTCAGCGCACTCGCCGCCGTCGGTACAGCTACGGCCTTGGAATACTTGTACACGGCAGTGATGTTGCCGTTCTTGTCGTACGCGGTCTCCGTCAAACCACCCAGAGCATCCGTCTCGAAAACTTGGCGATTTGCCCGGTCGTAGACGCGATCGGTAATCCGGTCGCCGGTGGATGCCACAACCGCGGAAGGGTGCGTACCTGGTGCTATCGCCGTCGCGTACTCGATGGACTTGAGCAAGTTTCCATTCTTGTCGTAGACGTTCTTTCGCACCGCTCCGACGCCGTCGGCTTGCAGGATCATGCGTCCCGCGCGGTCATAGACGAAGCGCTCACGGCTTCCGGCAGCCACCGGCACTATGCCTGTCGTGGTGGTTGGCGTGTAGCGACTGGGCGTATCGGCTTGCTCGAGTTGGTAGCCGGAAGCCCGGAAAGCGCGGGCATCGTTGCCCGGATACTTGATGACCCCGAAGTTCAGGCTCACCACGCTCGGCGCGGTGATCGTTGCCGAGACTCTGTAGCGGCCGTTACCCAGATCCTGGACAACGAGCTTCGACGGAGTAACGGCGTTGCCGTACATGACCAGCGCGAACGAGTTGGTCGCTCCGGTCACACTTCCACCGAAGACGGGAGGCTGGCCATCCTCCATTTCCACGATCACCGAAAGCGTGTAGGCTAAGCCCGGGGTGATCGCGTAGCTCTTGTAGGCGTACGTGTACGGGACGGTAGAGTCCGCTCCAAATCTAATCGCCCCGGCCATCCCGGTCATGGTCGTGGCCGAAACCACACCTCCGCTTATTGCATCAGGGAGCCCATTGGCAAATTCACTTTTTGTGAAGAGATTGCTTCCCAACTGCTGAGGGTTTGTCGCCAGTACGATCGCCGCTGCGATCGCAGGAGCCGTCGCCGCCGTCGAAGCGGGAATGGTGACGGCATAGCCTATGCGTTCAACGACGTTGCCGACGGCGTCGTAGATCGTCCGGGTGACGTCGCCAAGTCCATCGATCGTGTAGATCGCCCTGTTGAGCTGGTCGTACACCGTTCGTACACGCAGATCCCGCGTCGAATCCTGAGGCGGCGCGGGAACCGTACCCACAGTCCAGTTGGCCAGGACAATAGGCTTCGCGTAGGCAGTTCGCTCAATGACATTGCCATTGCCATCGTAGGCAAGCTTGACCACTTCGCCCAAGCCGTTGACCGTCGCAACGAGGCGACCGTCTTTGTCGTAGACACGGTGCTCGATGCTGTCGGCGGCGGCGGGCACCGGGATCTTTGCATCCAACTGCGCCACGGTGGGGGCGGCAGGCAGCCCAGACACGTTGATGGGTGTCGAATATCCGATGACCTGAGTAACTCTGCCCTGCGCGTCATAGCGAAGACGCTGCAAGTTTCCCTCGGGATCGAGGGTGTAAACAAGGCGGTTCTCGCCGTCGTACGCAAATCGAGTGACCTTGAGGTTGGCGTCCGTCTTCCCCGTGACATTTCCGTTCTTGTCATAGGCAAACGAGGTCTTGATGTCCAGCCCTGCAGGGTCGATCCGTTCCTGTATGCGACGTCCCAATCTGTCGTAGATGTACTGCGTGGTGACCAAGTTGGGATCGATCACCGTGAGCGTGTTGCCGACACCATCGTAGGTGTACTGCGTCACCAAGTTCAGCCCACTGGGATCGACCTCGCGCCTCGTGAGCTGCCCTTCGAGGTCGTAGTACAGCTTCGTCACCGTCAGGTTCGGATCAGTGATGCTGATCTGCTGACCCTTGGGGTCGTAAGCGTACGTAGTGACCAGGTTCAACCCAGTCTTGTCGACGGTCCTGGTCAGAACACGGTTTGCTTTGTCGTAGGTGAGCTCTACGGTGTTGCCGTTCGCATCGGTGGTCTTGATCAGGCGCGCCTGCGTGTCGTACGCATTGGTAACGGTCGCCAGTGCCGTTCCCGTGGCGATGAGGTTCCCGTTCTTGTCGTATGAATAGGTCGTCGTGTTGTTGTTCGCGTCCAGCACGCTGAGCGTCTGACCGTTGCGCGTATACGTGGTCTTGACCGAGATGTTTTCCGGCGTAGTCACGATCACCGAGCGAGCTACGTCATCGTAGGTATAGGTGGTCGTACGTCCCAGTGCATCTGTCTCAGTCGTTCGACGGCCGAATGCGTCGTAAGAACTCGAGCGTCCAGCATTCGTCCCATCTGTCGTCGTAACGACTCGACCGAGTCGGTCATAGGTTTGCTGCCTGACATTGAGATTGGCATCGACGCTGCGAGTCAGTCGTCCAAAGGCGTCGTAAACCGCACTTGTGATCGCATTCACGCCCGAGGCGTCGCTCACCGTCCCGACGACAAGACCACGCCGATCAACGGACATCGATTGAACAAGCTGCTGCCCAGCGCCGATATCCTGCGTCCGAGTCTTGACCTCCCCAAACGCGTTGTACTCTGTGATGGTATTGAACTGCCCCGCATCCTTGACGCCGCTGACCTCTCCGCGCCCCGTGTAGCTAAACGTCTGCTTGGAGTCTTTGCTGACATCTCCAATGGCCTCGATTGTCGATTTCAGCTCTTGAGTCAGCAGGCCTCCAGTCAAACCGGTCAGGTTCGTAAGAACGGAGCCGTACTGGATCGTGGCTTCGAGCTGGCCGAGCTCGTTGTATTGCCGCTCGCTCACTTCCCCCAGTGCATTGATGGAGAACCTGAGCTGTCCATTTGTGTCATAGAAGAAGAGCGTCTTGGTTCCACCATTGTCAACGGTGGTACTGATGCGACGGCCAGCGGCATCGTAGGCATGCGTCAAACCATACTGCGCCCAAACGGCGTCGATTTGAGCTTGGGTTTGCCCAGCGACGAGCAGTGCGCTTCCCACGCCGCTGAGTTCGCCGACAAGGCGTCCCTGAACGTCGTAGCGAGCGTTGATGGTTCGTAGATCTGCAGTGCCGACGGCTGTCGTGGTAGTCACCACATTGCCGAGCTTGTCATAGACGAACTGGGTGACGGTTCCTTGGTAGTTGGTACGCTGCGTGACTCGATTGAGCTTGTCGTAGACGGAAGTCGTGGCTTGTCGCGGAGTGCCGGCAGCAGGACGCAAGGAATCGACCGTCGTTGCGGTCGTGATCTGACCGAGGACTGCAGTTGTGAGCGCCGTCGCGTAGCGGATGGAAGACGTAACGTTGCCATTCGTGTCGTAGACCGTCTCCGTCAGGAATCCTTCGGCGTCGATCTGCCCCACGACTCGATCCTGCGCGTCGTAGAGCCAGCGCGTCATCTGATTCTGAGCTTGGGTCTGCGTCTGGGCCGACGCGTTGGCAGTCAGCTGAGCAAACGTGCCAGCGGCTCGCAAAGCTGCGTCGATAGGGCTCGCATAGGACAACTGGCCGATCAGCCTGCCTTGTGCGTCATAGCGCGATTCGGTGAAGTATCCCTCTGCGTCCAGCGTCCCGATCAGCAAGCCGTCGTTGTCGTAGAGCCGACGCGTCACTCGATCCGTAGCCGGATTCTTTGCCGGCGTGGTGGCACTGTACGCTGGCGTCGCTGACAACGTCGTGAGATCCAAAGACTTCGAGTACTGCGTCGTACTGAGCAGCCGGGAGGTTCCGTCGTATGCGAGATCGACGACCGCACCCGCACCGTCGACGGTGCGGATGAGCCGCCCGGCACTGTCGTAGAAGCGCCAGGATTTCTGGTCTTCACCAGTCTGCGCCGGTCGCAGCGTCGCCAAGCGGTTGATTGGCGAAGCGTTCGGGTCCGCGAAGTACGCCGTGAGCGCTGGACCATTCACAAAGGTGGCATACACCACCTTCTGCACAAGCTGGTTGCTGGCGTTGTAGACATACTCCGTCAGGCGCCCAAGGCTGTCGACTTCTCCGATCAGTCGATCTGCCTCATCATAGATACGCCCCGTGCGCACGTTCGTCGGGTCGGTCTGCTGATAGAGCCGGCCGCCCTTGTCGTAGGCGTAGGTCGTGGTTCCCAGGTTGGCGACTTGCGCACTGCCCTGCGTGACACTTACCAGTTGCCCGTTTTTATCGTAGGCACTCGTCGTGACCAACCCGTTGGCCAGAGTTACGACCGTCTTGTTGTTCGCATCGTCATAGCTGGTCAAAGACGTCTGAGCGAGGGCGTCCTGCACCGACAGTTGGCGGCCCTTGCCATCGTAGGTATAGGTCGTTGTACCTGCGGTGCTGCTGATGGTGCTCAACAGCAGGCCGGCGCGGTCGTACACATACTGAGTGACCGACTGGGTTCCATTCGCCACGCCATTGCCGCTCGCATCCACACGACTGAACACTGTGGCCTTCTGCACCTGGCCACGCGCGTCATAGATGATGTCGGTGCGTGACGCTTGGGTACGATCTTGAGCGGCAGCCCAAGTCTCCATATCGTTTTGGCTCGGCGTCGCCGTGTCCGCCAGTGCAGCCAGGTTGTATACCCCTCCTGCGTACTCGAGGCTGCTGGTGCGCTGACCGTAGCTGTCGTAGCGATATTCGGTGACTCGTCCCTCCGGAGTCAGCACAAAGCGAAGTTGATTCTTTCCTGCTGCGTCGTAGACGTAGCGTGTCGTTAGCGGTTGCGAGGGCGAGGCACCCGTCGCTATCGCGTCGGGATCGGGAGTCAGGTATACCGTCTCGGTCAACAGCTGATTGCGTGCATCGAAGGTCCGGCTGATGGTGTTGCCGGCGGCGTCGCGTTGCAGCCTTTGATTGCCGCTCGTGTCGTACAGCATATCAAGGGCCAGGCCTTGAGGGTCCGTCACTCGGGTCACATTCCCGTCCGCGTCGTAGGCGAAGTTGGTGGTTTGGGTGATTCCGCCTACGGCTGGTGCTTTCAACTGCACCAGCTGCCCCGAGGCGTCGTATGTATAGACGGTCTTCAGCCCAAGCGGGTCGGTAACGGTGGTTGTGCGATCGGCCAAGTTGCCGTACGCATACGTCGTGGTCTGCCCCAAGCCGTCTTTGACTGTCGCGACGCGATAGTCGGAGCCGACGAGCTGATAGGTGAAAGTGAGGCTCGTGCCATCGCTTTGGGTAACGGACGCAATTCGCTTGCTGGTTCCGTCGTAGGTGTAGTTCGTGACGTAGGTTTTTGCGTCCGCGATGCTGTTGTCTTCGGGCGTCAGATCTACCCTGACGCTTGAGAGTCGGTGCGAAGCGTCGTAGACGTAGCTCACGCGCGTGAGCGTGACTCCGCCTGTTGCTACCGTACGGATCTGCGTAAGATCGGTGCCAGTGCCGTAGTCAAAGTAGGTCGTCTCACCGTTGGCATCCACCATGCTCTGCAGGGTGTCATTGCTGTTGTACGTGTAGGTGATCGAGTTACCGGAAGGATCGGTGACAGAGAGCAAGCGACGTTGCCCACCAGTGTCATAGCGCTCGATCAAGCCCGTGTCGCCGTCGGTCCACACATAGCGCGAGTTCGCGGCGTCGTACGCAATCGTGTCGTACGCACCAGCACCGGCCGTGCTGACGTAGAGGTTCTTGGTGGCGTTCCAGGCGTAGGTGGCAGCAGCGCCATCGCGGTCAAGTCGCACGATCGTGCTGCCGGCCGTCGCAACCGTGCCGCTCAGCGTGACTCGTTGGCCATAGGCACCTACCGTCCAGTTGTCGCCGTTGTCATCGTTCATCAGCCCCTGGCTGTTGTACGTGCGCACGACGCCGATATCGGCACCCCGGGCAACGAGCTTGTCGTCGAGGTCCTGCAGGACCAGATTTCCGTTGGCGATGTTGACGTACGCCAACTCACCGTTGCGCCCCTGTCCTGCCGCGCCAAGAGAGCCGCGTTGACCCAGCGTGCTCAAAGAGGTCAGGCTCAAGCCCAGGCTGTTACCGCTGACGATGGCTACCATGATCGTGTCCGTTCGAGATCAAAAAATTGATGACGAACCGCATGGGCAGCAAGGACGGATCGAGCCGCTTCCGGTCGACCGCCCTACAAGGCGCGCCGACTTCCAACCCTCACCCCCAAAACGCAGTTCTCGCCAACACATCCACGGCGCCTTCGAAGTGTTTAGGGATTTCCGACTGAATTTGTCGGCTACCCGCTAAACAAACCGCTCATCCGCTGGATAGGTTGAACGAGGGGGTTTTGTCGAACCCATCGCTGAGGGATCTGTGTCTTACATTGGTGTCACGCTGAATCATTTCCGGGCTGTCCAGGACTGGGCCGTCGCTCACGACGCAGAGGTCCGACTGGACATGAGAACCTTCGGTCTGGAGATCGAATGGGGACAAGTCCGCTGCCACCTTCACCCCCAGTTCTTTAACGGCGGCAGTACCATGAGCTACGCGACCGCCCTCAGTCCGAACACCACCGGATTCATCGGTTGGCTCCCTTACCGCCCGCTGCGATGGCCGCTGTCGAGCGACAAGCTCATGTTCAAGGACTTCCTGGTCCGTCACGGCTTGCTAGCACCGCAACGCTGGGAACTGACAGAGCCAGTGCCGCAAGACTACTTGCTCAAGCTGTCCTCGGGCTCTTTCGGGAATGCGGTTTTCGGTCCGTATCCTGCTCAGTCTCAAGCGTGGCGCGACCCTCAGCACTCCAGCTTGTCGACGCAAGGACTCTTTGCGGAGCAGTTCATCACCGGGAAGAACCTGAAGGTCTGGTTCTGGGGAGCCCATCCGGTCCACGCGCACTGCCACGATCGCCCAACTATCGTGGGGGACGGTTTGTCAACGGTCGCGGCGCTGGTTGCACGGAAGCTAGGTCGCCTGGATGGCCAAGTGCCCGAGAACACTGACAAGCAGTGGCTGGCCTCATCGCTGGCTTTTCAGAATTTGGAACTGGGAGACGTTCCTGAGGCCGGCAGGGTCGTCTTGATCGAGTACAGGTACGGCCGCAGGTACCAGGACTTCCCGGTACAAGCTCAGTCCGACAGCGATCTGGAAAAGCTCTCAGACCCTGTGCGTGCACAGATCCAACTCATGGGCAACTGCATCAACGACGCGCTTGAGCAGGAGCTTGGACTCCCCGTCTTGTGCGCGCTCGACGCGGTCGTCGACCAGGACGAGAAGGTCTGGTGGCTCGAGGCCAATTCCAATCCCATCCTGCCCCCTTCGGGATACGGCCCCATGCTGGCTTCGCTGCTCGACATCAGGTACACAACGCCGGCGATGAGTGAGCCTTTGCCTCTCGCGACCGCCGAGATCGAAGGGTAACGAATCCCGTGGGTCCAAGCATCTCGTCAAACCTCAGACCGAGATGGCCGGTGGTTGCAGGCCGCTGGACATACCTGCGTACCGGGGTCCAGTGCGAACTCCCCTTGAAGCGTCTGCGCGTCCATGCTCCGCCGGAGTTCCTGCGGGAGGTGGAAAGACACTGCGACGGCAAGACAGCCTGGACGGATGTGCACTCTGGACTCAGCCAACGCTGGCCAGGTGGCGAAGTCGAACGCTCTCTGCAGGCACTGATCGATCAGGGGGTCCTGATCGAGGCCAGCCACGCACTTGCCAACCAGGCGCGAATAGGCTGGGCCCCCCAACCGCTCGGCGCCCCCGCCGGGAGCCTGGAAGCGATGCGGGCACTACGCCAGAAGACGGACGACGAGCTCAATACCGCCGCGGACTCCGGCAGCCTTCTTCGGCCAACAAGGACCAGGCTTCAGGAGGCCCTGCGGCAGCGCAGGAGTACCCAGACGTTCGACGATCGCGCGCTGCCCCTGCAAGCGCTGGTCAACATCCTATGGTCACTCTATGGGGTGCTCGAAGAACACCGCGGGCGAACGCGCCGCACCGTTCCATCGGGAGGTGCGCTGTACGGTCTGCGGTGGTTCATCGCGCTGATGCGCCCGACCGAGCATTACGCGCCAGGCCTCTACGAAATCAAGTACCACGCCACCGAAGAGTTCGGCGGCGCGCTCACACTTTCCAGCTTGCCTGGCGCCATCGACAGCGCGTGGGCAACCCTCCTTGCCCCTCACTCCCTGCGCTACGCACACGCGGCGATCTTCCCGGTGGCAGACCTGCCTTTCATCAGCGAGAAGTACGGCAATCGCGCCCTGACGCTGGCCATGATCGAAGCAGGCCACGCATTGCAGAACGCCGCGCTCGCCGCGCTCGAGGAACAGGCAAGCTCCATCGTTCGCGGCGATACGGTCGAGACCGAAGTCCAGGCGCTTTTCGGGCTTCCCGAAGCGCTCTACCCGCTCCCTGCGCTGTTGATCGGTGCGGCACCGACGCCTGAACAGGAGGCGCTTGCGTTTCAAGCCAACGAACGGGCTCCCGTCCATCCCGTCCCGCAGCACACGCTGGCGCTTCCGCTGGCCGCCCGGATCGCCGTCGCGGGTCCGCTCCTCGCCCCCGGCGCCGAGGGCCAAACGCTTTGGGCGGCTGGCCGCTCGCAGAGCCCCAGAACTGCCGCCATCAAGGCGCAGGCCGAGGCTTGGGAGCGAATAGGCTGGTGCAGCGCCCCACACAGCCTGGAGCACGCGCGGATCGGGGACATCGGCGACGACGCCCTCGATCCCCAGGAGCTGGTAGCTTATTCGGCCGCGCAGCATCGCCGCTCGGGCTTTCCATTTCAGCCGTTCTCTTCCGCCCGCGCATATCCATGGGTTCAAGCCACCGATGCTTCCGATGGGAGATCCAGGTGGGTCATGGCGCAGTGCGTCTACGCTGCAAGCGCGCTGAACGGCGGCAAGTCGCAGACGCCGTTCACCCGATCCAACACCTCGGGGTTGGCCGCATTCAGCGACAGGGAAACAGCGCAAACCCGCGCGCTCATGGAACTCGTCGAACGCGATGCCTTCTGCCGGCAATGGCTGTCCGGAAGCGCCCCCGCAAGGATCAACGAATCCACGATCGCCGCCCCCACCCGCGAGCGTCTCCTCCAACTGCGAGCGGCTGGATACGCCATTTCTTTGCACTGGCTGCCTTCGGATGTGCTGCCGGTGGTCGCGTGCTTCGCTCAAAGCCGCGCCGGAAGCATGACTGCCTTGACAACTGGCGCGGGCCTCGAGTTGGATGAAGCGCTAGACGCTTGCATCGGCGAGGCAGAAAGCCGCATTCAGCAGCACCACGGCAAAGCCGCTGGCGTGGCCCTGCGGGCCAGCCAGGTGATCAGCGCAAACCAGCACGGCGAGTATTTCGCGACGAAATCGTCCTTCGACAAGGCGGACTGGTGGCTACGGAATACTGCGCTCGCGACAACCAAAGAGATCGCTGCCTACGCTCGCGCACAAACCTCAGCCGAACTTCTGGCGGTGCTGCTCGAAAAAGGCCATCACGTCATCTTCTGCGACCTGACGCCACCGGAAGCCGCAATCGATCAGGGGCGCCAGCCCCTGCATGTGGCCAGGGCGTTCGCAACCGGCTTGATCCCATTGTGGTTCGGCTACGGACTGGAGCCTCTGGGCCTCCGGTGCGTGGCGTCCCTCAGGACCTCATCGAAGTTCTCCGCCTCTCACGGCATTCACCCCTGCACCTGACTTCGGAATGCCAGGAGGCCCATATCGAGCACCGCACCCATTTCCTTTCCCCTCACCAATCTTCAACCCGGAGTACCCATGAAAAACCATCTCACCAACAACACCGCAGAGCGTCGCGCCTCCACCCTTCAACTCGAATGCAAAGTGGTGGTCGAAGCCAGAAACATCGACTTTCTGTCTGACCAATCCATCTTCATCGCAGGTTCCGCCACCAACGACTGCGGCGCCATCTCGCCGCTGCCCGACACGCCGCGCGCCAAGCGCCGCGTGCTGCGTACGAGCGCGCACTGATCAAAAGAGTCGACGGAGGCCTCCCGGATGTTCACGTTCCATTGCAAGAATACGGCCGGGAGTGCTGTACGCCTGACGTACGACCCCCACACGAGCGGTCTCACGAATTTTGACGGGACACCCGTTCTCGCGACGGACGCAGCCGCGGCCCGATCAGTGACCTGGGAGGACGCCTTTCGGGTCCATCCAGGGCAGCCGGCCGGCAAGCAGAGCAACCCCTCCGTTCTGAAAATCCAGCTCGGCCTGGCGTGCAACTACAGCTGCACGTACTGCAATCAATCCAGCCAAGTCGGCTCGATGGCGTTGACCAAGACCTCGGACGCTTACGCATTCTTGCGCGACCTCGATTCCTGGATTGAAGGAGCACCCGACCAGATCGAATTCTGGGGCGGTGAGCCGCTGCTCTACTTCCGAAAGCTCGAGATTCTCGTCCCAGAGCTCGACCGACGATTCCCGAATGCGGACTTCTCCATGGTGACAAATGGAAGCCTGCTGACACGGGAGATCGTGGACTTCATTGCACGTTACGACATCAACATCACGCTCTCGCACGACGGCCCCGGCCAGCATGTGCGAGGCGAGGATCCACTCGACGATCCCGACCGCTTCCAGGCGATTCGCAGCCTGTGGGAGGATCGAAAAGCTCACCAACGTATGGTGATCAGCTCAGTGCTCACGCCGCAGAACTGCGATCCAACCGCAATCAGGCGCTGGTTCGTCGAAAAGCTCGGCGACGACTCGATCGTCACATCCTTCGAAGGGGTTGTCGCCACCCATGACGACAAGGCACTCGCGGGTCCGGGCGTATGGTCCGAGGAACAGTATGGGAAGCTCAAGCACGCCGTTGCCGAATCGTTCGAGACCGGCGAGGCACTCAAGATGCCGGCACTCGTCGAGCGAGCGAGGAATTTTCTGAAGTTCATCGAGCTGGAAACCCCGTCTACGTCAATGGGGCAGAAATGCGGCATGGATCGCAGCGATCATCTTGCCGTGGATCTTCACTCCAACGTTCTGACCTGCCACAACACGGGTGGCTCGGGTGAACACCGTCTCGGCTCGGCATTGAATATGGAAGATGTGCGGCTGGATACTTCCACGCACTGGGCGCACAGGGAATGCTGCAGCAACTGCCCGGTGCTGCAGATCTGTGGAGGCTCCTGCATGTATCTCGAAGGAGACCAGTTTGCTCAATCGTGCGAAAACGAATATCAGTTTGGGTTGGGCATCTTGGACGGAACCCTTCGTCGCGCGTTCGGCCTGCGCTTGGAGAGTATCGAAGGTCCGATTCTGCGCCCGACCTTTCGCAAGAAAATTCGCATCCTTGCATCCGTAGACCAGTAGACAACGAGCTTCACCCGATGCGACCACTGGCACTTCGTAAAGTCACCAAGGGGCAATCTGTCCTCGCTTCGTTCTGAACCAACGAGGTCAGCCGAAGCGAGGTGAGTCAAGCTTGCCGAATGTCAGCGGCAGAGAATTCCGGTGCAGTCGTAAGCCGTAGTAAAGATCACGGAAGTCTTCTTTTCAGGTGGCATTGAGCGAATGTCCGTCGGGACAGCCCCTCGAGCTCCTTCCTCGTTGAGAAGAGCCACGATCTTCTTGGCATCTTCAATTCCACCAGTCCATCCGTCCACCGCAATTTCGACCACGTGAGATTTGAAGACCGCCTGCTGCGTCGTGTCCTTGACATAGAGATCCTCGGCGGTCGAACCAAACAGATTTCCCAGCCGGACTTTCCCCTCAGCGCCAAGCTTGTTTCCTATAACAACGCGTTCTTCTCTTGTCGTAACAGCAGGACCGGCGCTGAACGAACACCTTGCAGTGGTCGGCTTTTCTCGCGCCAGATACGCGCGCCATGGGGATGATGCGTTGTCTGAAGACTCAGTTTCGAGGGCGAGCCTGCAGTATCCTTGCTCGCCCAACTTGTTCAACGACGCGATAAATTCGGCTTTGCCCTCTTCTTTCAGCGGAAAAAGCCCCGCATCTGCGAATTCATATGTGCTTTTTGACGTGGTTTCTTTACTGAAAATCGCCGGAAAGCCACCCGTTTCCGAGATAAGGCCCACCGTCGTCGAGTCCAGATAGCCATCTGCACCCATCGCTTTGAGCGTAGAAACTTTGAAAGCATCTACAGACGGGACAACCCGATGCACATATTCGGAGTCGTCGCGACGTTGGTAGACAGCACGATACTTCGGAAGAGCGGAATCAAAAACAGAGGATATTAAAAATATAAATGGCTCCCATTTTGTAAACTTCGCGCTATTGAAATCTGCAAGAAACATCTCAAAATTCTGCACGTCGGC
Source organism: Variovorax sp. GW821-FHT10D07 (assembly GCF_059415325.1). Classification (NCBI taxonomy): domain Bacteria; kingdom Pseudomonadati; phylum Pseudomonadota; class Betaproteobacteria; order Burkholderiales; family Comamonadaceae; genus Variovorax; species Variovorax sp. GW821-FHT10D07. The sequence continues at coordinate 186,391 of NZ_JBWKMZ010000013.1, forward strand.
ATCGCCCAATATGTAGGAGTAGCGCGCCGTCACCATGGGACGCGCTGGTGGATCCGCCGGTGTCTCAGGTTGCGGTGGATTGGAGTTCGACGTCGGCGTCGTCGTCGACGTCCCGGGCAGAATTGGAATCCCTCCACCACCACCTCCTCCCCCACCCCCGCACCCAGAGATCAACAGGGCAAGGCACAACGAAAGAGCAAAGTGCCCTCTTTTATTCTTCGACATTCAAGTTCCTCAAGTTGCTATGTACACCGACCTTCTCCGTCGGCCTCTGTAGGGCGCTGCCCGCTCGAAATCATCCCGGATCGCTTCCGACGGCTTCTTCCGAGTGATGTTCAAGAGGACCCTGCCCGGCGTTTTAGCCCTGCAGCCAGATATCGCCCTCCCAACTTATCCGTGGAAATCTCGTCTCGTTTAGCAAACCTGACAAAAAACCTCGCGGAGCCCGCCGATTTTTTCGAGGTTTTTGCACACTAGGGGACAATCCCATCCTCTCGGTTCGATCCTTACAGCCAGATTTGAGGCAAGCTCATGCAAGACTCCAACCAACAAGCATTTGAAGCGCTCATGGCCGGCGCCATGGCGGCGAGCCAAGCGAACGACGCTGCTCGAGCGATCGAAGGTTTTCAGCATGCAAGCGCACTTCAGCCGAGTGCCGCACTCCCGCAGTTCATGCTTGGTTCTGAATACGCCGCTCTCGGAGACATGGTCAATGCCGAGGCGGCCTTGGCGAATGCCACGATGCTTGCACCCAACTTTCCCTTGGCGCGTTATCAGCTCGGCTTGCTCCAGTTCAGTTCGGGGCGTGCCGCAGTGGCGTTACTGACTTGGCAACCGTTGCTGGATCTTCCTGCCACTGATCCGCTGCCCCACTTCGTTCGAGGCTTCGCGGCCCTGGCTCAGGACCAGTTCAACGAAGCGCTCGCTTGCTATACCGAGGGTTTGGCACTCAATAGTGCGAACGAAGCGCTCTCCAGCGACATCCAAAAGGTAGTCGCAGGCATTGAAGCGTTGCTGGGCCGATCTGACGCCCCCTCAATGCAGGAGAATCAAGTTCTAGACAGTGGTAGCGAAACGGCAGAGGACTCGCTCGCGCATGTCTTGCTTGCCAACTATGGGCAACACGGCCGGCTGCACTGATCCCCACGGCTCCGTCTTCGGCAATACTTTCGCACCGTCGTTGAATGATCGATCCCACCACGCAGCTCGCATCGATGATCCGCGCTCAATTCAGAGCGCAGTTCCAAGTGCAGTCACGCACGCGCGAAGCTGCTTCGACGGAGATCGCGCGAGGTCGCACAAACGCGGCTGATGATGAAAAATCAAGCCCTCTCGGAACCGGCAGCGCTGACGCGCAGGTTCAGCAGATGGTTGCTCTTCGAGTGCGGGCCTTGTCTCCCGATGATCCTCAGCGTCAACGCAAGGCATTCCGTCTTTTCTTGGAATCTCTCTTGCTCCAAACGCTTGGTCGTGACCGGATCGATGGTCACGCTTTCGATCAACTTGTTGATACGGTGATGCAGCGCATGGAAGCTGATGCGGAGCTGCAAGAGGCCATGCGCGAAGCGGGGGACTTTTTGCTGGCCGACGCTGTCTCTCCAGGAGAGGGCCCGTCTCATACACGCACTATGCGCTAGACGTATACGGCAATTCATCTCGAAGGACTGACAGCACCCCGGCGGCTCGTTGGACTTCGGCTATCGGCCAGGAGCAGCCGTTCGCCGTCGCCGTTCAAATCGGCCAGAACCAATCGAACGGCGTCGCGCGGCATACTGCGGGCGCTTACCGAAAAACCTTCAACGGCACCACCATGACGACCGACGAAATCCGCAGCATCCTTCAGGAGTACAACAAAGGGCCGCTCAGCAAGCTGATGTCGGCGGCCGAAAGGGGCAACGTCAAATTGATGCGCACCGCCATCGACGATGGCGCCTCTGTGCATGAGCGCGACCCGCTATGGAACCGCACGGCACTCCACGCTGCTGCCAGCACGGGGGGAGGAAAGGCAGTCGAATACTTGCTTTCTGTTGGCGCTCCACTCAACGTTCTCGATGGCAACCAGATGACGCCTTTGATGAATGCATGTTCGGCCGGTAAGAAGAAGGGAAGCGCCTCCGCAATAGCCCTCTTAGATAGCGGTGCGGACGCACGCTATAAAAGAGAAGAGGACGGGATGGATGCCATCAAGTTCGCCTTTTGGGGCAACTGCTCACCCGACGTCTTGCAAAAGCTGCTGGACGCGGGCGCCGAACCACCGGAACCCGATTTCCGCGTCGTCCGCTTGGTCTAACTGCTCACAATGAATCAAGCCTGCAGTCGGCCAAGAGCGGTCATTCTGCAAAGCGCAGTTAAAAGGCGTGGTTGTGGCCTCCTGAGGGCTGCAGAGGTCCGCCTTAAACAAGCGGCTTCCGGTAGGCATTCGTGATGACATCAAACCTGATTTTGATCTCTGTTGGTGAGCTGCTCGCTCGAAAGATAGAGATGCGGCCAACGCAGATTGAGGTAGCTCAAGGTTTTCTCATCGTGACCGGGGCGCTTGCTGTCCTCTGTCCTTCAGCGTCCGAAAGACGCACGGGAATTATTGTTCCATTGGACGTCGGCGACTTGACTAGTCAATGGAGTAAGACTATCCCAATGCTCGGCGGCTCAAGAGTGACGTACGCAGGCGAAGCGACAGTCCGTGCGAAATTCGGCGCTTCATGCATCGAGGCGCTTCCACTGATCGCGATCGAGATCGAAGAAGTCGCTTTTAAGCATGACAGTGGACTGAGCGCCCACTATGTACCTTGAAAGGATCATCTTGGACGTAAGCTCCCACTTCACTAATAATCCGAGAACGAGTGTCGCTGAGGGCTCCTAGCCGCCGCTGATACGATAGCCCGCAATAGGCCAGCAGCGGAATTTCCATCAACCTCGTAAAAGAGTTCAGTGTGAGCGCCACCAATGACCCCAAACGTCGCGAGTTGCTTCGAGAGCTGGAAGCTATGGACGTGATGCTGCATGCAGTCATGGCCGGTGAAAGTCTCAACTGCAGCCGCTGTGGTTCACCTCTAGTTTTCCACCGACCAGGTTCGGGAGTGCATCCCAGTGTCTCTTGTGGGCAAGGCTGCACCGAGGTATCTCTCACAATGGCGCCTACAAAGAGCCTCCTAAGGTCCTGAATGGCCACCATCGGTCAGAAGTGAAAGCCGGTACCGGCCACAACCGGCCGTTCACTGCTCCGGCAGAATGCGGCCAACATCGGCCTTTTGAACGCAAACCTAGTATGTCGCAATCGGGATCGCAAGCTTGGGCGTTCTACCGTGAAGTCGCGCGGTCGAGAACGTTGTGGACCGTCAGTGACGATATCGGTTATCCCGCTCCTAAGACTGCCTCGGGGCAGCGTGCGCAGCCCTTCTGGTCGTCGAGGTCTCGTGCAGAAAAGATCATCGCGACAGTTCCAGCCTACTCAGCTTTCCATCCGGAAGCTATTTCCTGGGACGTGTTCTGTAAGAAGTGGATCGCGGACATGGAGCGCGACGGCTTACTTGTGGGGATCAACTGGAGCGGTCCTCGTGCAGTTAGATTTGATTTCAAGCCATCCGAGTTGAAGCGAAACGTCGAAGCTTTGATTCTTGATCGAGATCTTTCTGCAAAATGATCATATGTGCCAGCTTGACCACATATCGGCTTCAATCGGCCAGAAGCTGACCTTCCGACCCACTCTCCAGTAAGACGATGCAACGACACACCCTGTATGCGTACGTAGACGGCGCTGACCTAGAAGACGTCGCCACGTCCATCGAGGAGCGCCTTGTCGAGCTTGCGACTGCGCCAGGCTGAGTCACATCAAGGCCGGCTGTGGTGAATCAGAAGGCAGAGGGGGCCGGCAGCCACCCTGACGACTTACCCGACTGGGACCTTGGTATCAACATGGCACTGCCAGAACCAGGCGACGAGCCTGAAGGATGGTTCGGAGACGTTGAGAGCGTTGCCGGGTACTTGGCGACGCTGCGCTCGACATACGCCCGCGAGTTCGTCATCGGCATTGCCGACAATGTCACCGGTGTCACAGAGGACCTCTTCTTCGTCGACTCCGATGCGCCGGACCTCCGTAGGCTACGGAGCGCCATCGGTGTTCGCGGCGGCTAGCAACCGGCGCCTTCCGGCCAACACCGGAAGTTCAGTTCGGGCGCACGGCGGGCAGGAGCCCTGACTCCGTCAGCACCGAATTTGAGTGCAGCACATTGATGTAAAGAAGCTCATCGAAGTGAGCCAGCCACTCGCCAAGGCCGTGATGGGCTTTTAAGGCCTTCTCCAACCTAACCGGTGCGACACCTTTTCGATGCTGAAGTCTTTCAGCAACGTTGGTCAAGATTGGGAAGCGAATTTTTCGGTCGAATGACTCGGCGATGGTGCCGTCAGGCTCTTCTATCTTGTAGATAGGCTGACTGAGAGCTGTATTGTCGACCCCGCTTCGGAGGATGGGCCAGTCGCCGACAAACAGCTTCGCATCGAGCGAGGAGGACGCCAGCAGCGGTGTCAGCACATCGGTGTTGACGTCCGCTAGCTGCTCGCTTGAGACCGTCTCAGCAAAGAGCACGAGGTAAAGCTCTGAGTGCCAGCTCGCCGCGATGATGCCCAACCCAAAGGCGGCGTCGTTGAGAGGAACACAGAAGAGGTCTCCGGTCTTTACTCGAACGCCCATCAGTGCTTCCCCAGTCCGTCATGTGCCAGCATCGGTGACCGAATCCTACCGCACCACGGCCGGCCAGTGACCGCTTTGGAGCGAGGCGTACAGCCGCTTCGGGCCCGAAGCGGCTGTACGACTTGCTCCGAAGCCGAACTTCAGGGAGAGCGTGGCGGCTCCAAATCCCTCATGAATTCGTCATACTCTTCGAGCGTCAAACGCGCCTGCTTGTAGCGAGTCAGGCGCTCCATGCAGTCGGGTAGGACAAGGGTGGAACTGCGACCCTTCATCGCCTCGACTGCGTAGGACGTCTGCCGGATTCGTTCATCGAGCCACGTTTGAAGCGACGCGAGTTCATTCATTGCCGGGGCCTTCCTCTTTCAAAACGCCATGAATTGTTATGGCCGGCTCCCGCCATGCTACTCGGTCGCCCGAAACGAACCAGATGCGCCAAGGCGAGCGTTCCCCACGAACGACTCCAGATGCGCTGCAACATCCGTGCGCGAGTAGCGACGAGCGTAGTCGAGCGCGGTCATCCCGAGGTTGTCTGTGCCATATGGGTCAGCGCCGCGGGACAAAAGCAACTTAACGACGTCGAGGCTGCCTCGCTTCGCTGCCTTCCAAAGAGGCTTTATGTGCTGGCGAACAGATGCGCCGTTGGGGTTTGCCCCTGCGTCAAGCAACGCGACAACGGTGTCGGTCTGGTTAGCCTCCGCTGCTGCAATCAATGCCCAGTTTCCTACGTCATCATCTCCCTCATCGCGAAGAAGCGCTGACACCTCTGCAAGAAGTTCACCGGTCTCACCGCGCGCCGCGAGGGAATAGAGCCTTGCATAGCGTTGGGAAACATCATGGGATGGCATAGGGTTCTTCTATCAACGACAAGACATTTGCAAAGAACGGTTCGATGTCCGCATCTGGCCGAACGCAGCCGTCGCGAAGAAGCTTATCGCGGAATTTGCAGTACGGAAAAAACCGAGTTCTTGTCGGGAGTGATGCGGCCACTGCGAAGGCGATCACGGCCTTGAAAAATCACTTCGCGGGAAATAGATCACCCATATCTTCTCCCAAGGGACCCGGCATCCCGGCCAGTAGACGTCGACCAAACCGCTGCACATCGCTGGCATCCTTGACGTCACCCGTCAACAGCGCCTGAGCATAGCGACCGGAAAGATTGGCACGATCCAATCGCAGGGCCAGTTCCGCATGCTCCTTCGCCTCACCCTGCCTCTGTTGCATGGCCAACGCAACCGCCAGCCCGCCATGGCTTTCCGCGAAGTTCCGATCCATGCCGAGCGCCGTCTCGAAGCTCTCCTGGGCACCGGCCAAGTCTCCTTGCAGGAGCTGAGTCCAACCCAATCCATGCCAGGTACCGATGTGCTGACCCATGACGGCGAGGGAGCGTCGGAACGCCTGAAACGCTTGCCCCAGTTCTCCGCTCAGCAGGAATGCGAATCCACGTGTCGACCAAGCCCGTCCATCACCTGGATGCCGCTCGAGTGCCGCATCGGCGAGCTTGCTGGCCGCTGCCGCATCCCTTCTGGCCAAGGCCAGTGAGGCACTGGTCGTGAACGCCTCTGGCGGCTGTTCTTGGGGTGTACCGCTTGCGAGACTCAGGTCGGACCATCGTTGCGCCGCTGGGAAGTCGGAAGCGTCGATCGCGATCAGGCTTGCGATTCCTGCTGCTTGCGGGTCGAGCGTTCCATGCTGCTGTGCCGCGAGCGCCCATTTCATCGCCCGCTCGAGTTGGCCGTCGTGATGCAGAGCACGCAGCCATAGCTGCTGCAAGGCACGCGCAGCCACGGGCGGCGAAGAACCCTGTCCAGCTGCCGCCGTGGGAGGCGCTGGTGCTTCCAGGACCTTTGCAAGTCGCTCCACGCATTCGGCGTTGCGGCCTCGGCGCATCGCGATGAATGCCAGGTTGTGCATCAGCACGTCGATGAACCCAGGTGGGGGCTGCGGCATATCCGCAAGCGCTTCCAGCACGGCTTGCGCTTCGTCGTAGCGCTGTTGCGCCAACCAATAGTCACCTTCACGCAAGCGCCATCCGAGCTCGTCGGCACGCAATGCCTGCGCCTGACGCATGTAGAAGTCGGCGCGCTCCCACTCACCGCAGGACAGCGCCGTTTCGAAGGCGGTGATCAGCAGTGCATTGTTCGACGGATCTTCGCGCAGGAAACCCTCCATTCGCTCAAGCCGCTGCCGCGCAGCGATCACGCGCGGCTCAGCCTGCGAGGCAGCCGCAGCTGAAGAAGGCGTCGAAGTATTGCTTGGGTTCGCGGGAATGTCATTCATGGCAGCAGTGGGCGATCAGATTGGTGATGAAGATGAAGGTCTGGCTGAGCAACGAGTTCACAACGACACGTCCAGCCGGGCATCCTTGCCGAGCAACTCGCGCAGCCGCAGCAGCCCTTGTCTATGCAACTGCGAGATCCGTCCGCGAGTGAGGCCCATTCTTGAGGCGATCTCGTCGAACGGGACCTCCTGCAGATAGTGGTATCGGATCACTGTCCTCTGATGATCGCTGAGACGATCCATCAAGCTGCGCAAGAGAGTGCCCAGCTGGACGATCTCGGTTCTGCGGAAATAGCTGACCTCCGGTGAGGGCGCATGCACGGCCTCCTCCCCGTCAAAGGCCTCTGCGTCCACCATGCCGGTATCTTCGAGCAGTATCCCCAGGGCGATACCTATCCCGACCTCCGCCAAGTACTTGAACAGCTTGTCGGCACTGCGCGCCGTGGCGGCTTCCGGGCGCTGCGACGAAGTCGTGGCCTCGGACTCTGTCGTGACATCGGTCTCATCTTGCGCCGCAGCTTCCTTGATCGATGCGAGCCGCTCTTGGCGCAATCGCATCATCACGCTGATCTGTTGATTCTTCTCGGTCAGCCGCACCAAGCCATTCAAGATCGCTCCATGCACGCGTTTCGAAGCGAAGCTGTTGAACTGGTTGCCATGTGTCGGGTCGAACCGATCCACCGCCTCGATCAGACCGACCCTTGCCAGCTGCAGGTAGTCTTCGAACTCCACATCGTTGTGCGAGCGACGACCATAGAGCCCAGCCGCCATCATGCGGGCGTAAGGCAGATAGTGACGAATCAAGGCCTCGCGCGCGCTTTCATCGCCTGCCGTACGCCAGCGTGCCCAGAGCGATGCACTCAGATCTGGCTCTTTCGGCAACTTCTCCCCAACGCCATGCAGCGCAGTGCCGCCAGCCACCGTTTCCGACACGGGAAGCGAAGCGAGCGGGATAACCGCAGCTTTGGGCAGCGAGGAGCTCAAACGTCCCATGGGTTTTCAGTCGCGCATCGACGATGGCCGGTCAGTGAAAGCTGCCAACCAACGCCTTGAGCACCAGACTCCAGCCGTCCACAAGGATGAACATCAAAATCTTCAGAGGCAGTGCGATCGTCGTCGGCGGCATCATCATCATGCCCAAAGCCATGAGCACGCTGGAGACGATCAAATCGATCAGCAGGAACGGCAGGAAGATCACGAAGCCGATCTGAAAGGCCGCGCGCAACTCCGACAGCATGAAGGACGGAATCAGCTGCACGTTGCTGATGTCTTCCATCGACTTTGGCGTGGGTGCCTTGGAGAGTTCAACCATGAGCGCCAGGTCGGCTTCGCGTGTTTGCCGCACCATGAACTCGCGTAGGGGCGCCACACCTTTGCCGTAGCCATCTTCCATCGAAAGCTTCCCTGCCATGAAGGGCTCGAAAGCATCATGGTTGACCTTCTGCAGCACGGGCGACATGGTGAACAGGGTGAGAAAGAGCGCCAGCCCGATCAGCACCGTGTTGGGAGGCGTCTCGTTCATGCCGATAGCGTGCCGAAGCATGGACAAGACGACGATGATCCGCAGGAAGCTGGTCAGGCAAACCAGCAGTGCCGGCAGGATCGCCAAAACCGTCAGGCCGAGCACGACGCGCAACGCCTGCGCGGTCTCCGTCGCTGGCGTAGCCGCGGCCGAAGTCGAACCACCCGACGCGGGACTGCGCGCAGGCTGAGTCGCACCCAAACGCACGGCGCCCATACCCACCGACGGTGCTTTCACGGCACTCGGCGAGCGTTCAACGGAGCCCGATGTCGATAGCCCTTGCGCAGTTGGCAAGGGAGGCGAAGACACCTGCGCCGAGGGCGTCGGCTGCACAGAAGCGTCGCCGCCAGACTCCGGAAGGGCCGACACGTCCGAGGAGGTAGCGTCACGAAGCGCAGCCGTGCTCTGCGGTGGCACCGCGACGGACTCGGCCCCAACGACCTCCTGGGCCCTCGCACTGAAAGCGCAGGCGCAAGCGAAGACGATGAACGTCAGCAGCTGCAGGACGAACCATGCCAGCGAGCGTGATTGACGACAGGTCTTCATTGCCTGCCCTCTCCCTGCATGTTCTCCATCTGCGCGCTCTCTTCCGCAGCCGATGGTGACCCGGATCCAGCCCCGGAGGTCTGAGACAACACCTGGATCGATTGATCCGTGCAGCCCAGCAACAGCCGCTTGCCATCCCAAACCACGACATGGAGGCTGTGCCGCGGCGACAGCCGGGTACTCGCGACACGCTGGATCTCGTTGGACGAGACCTTGTCAATCCATCCACCGAAGCGCAGCCAGGAAGCCGTCGCATTGCCAGGAGCACCGAGCGCATCGCTCGACACTTTGGCACCGCGCCTGCGGCGCCTTATCACTACGCCGTACAACAGCAGGCCACCCAGAGGCAATGCCAGCGCCCACCAGCGGCTACCGAAGTCCGGATCCCCACTGCCTGCGCTGTCCCGCCGCACCGGAATGCTCGAGGGCAGTGACGCGCCCGCGGCGTGTGGCTGCTGCGGGGCGATTTCCTCGGCGGATCGTTCGTGCGCACCTTGCGCCCAACTGGGCGCCGCAAGACAGACACCGACCATCCACATTCCCGCGGCAACGAGTCGCCGCCAAGAGGCGCCGCGCGCACAGGCTCTCTCGGCCGTGGTCGACCACGGTGCCAGTTCAGTCATCCCCTCAGTTCCCGGCAGTCAGGCCCAACGCCACGGGCAGCTCGGTAATGCGAACTGCGAAATGTCCATCCACGGCAACCAGTTGACCGCGTGCGACAACCTTGCCCTCGATGGTCAGGTCCACCGCTTGATCGATCTCGCGGTCCAGGCGCAAGACCTGATGTTCCTTGGCTGCGAGCAGTTCACCCACGGAGATGCTGGCCTCTCCCACCACGACCTGGAGCTTGGCCTTGATCTGGTGGAGCGGATTCCAGTTTTTGAGCACGCCTGCCCCAGTCGACGTCTGCAAACCATCACCTTCCGCGTTCGGATGCAGATCGGGCAAGGCGATGATCTGGGCTGTCGGATGAGCAGAATGGCTCTGGCCCAGGCGGGTTCTGGTATCTGCGGCACTCACGCGAGTGTCTGCCGCAATCCCTTCTACAGCGGTCGTCATTTGAAGTTTCCCTTCGATGTTTGAGTGTTGTTCTGGGGGCGCCCGAACGAGAGCGATGGTGTCGTCTGCTGCGGCGAGCGCGCTGGCTCGGAAGAACCGAGCGAAGGCATGGCAGCGAGCTCCACGGCCAGATGGCCTTCGCTTTGTCCCAACCAGCCGTCGCAGATATGTTCGCCGTCCGTGCCGAGGACCCGTGCGGCCGCATCGAGACGATGCTCGAGAGGAATGACGTCGCCTACGCGCAAGCCCTGGATCTGTCCGAGGTCGAGCTGCGCTCCTTCGAGCATCACATGCAACGTCACGCGATGGTCAGACAGCACGCTGTCGAGCCGTATCTTGGGCTGGCGGCTGTGCGCAGCGGTTGCGCTCGCGCCGACAGGGTGTTTCGAATCGTCGCCGAGCACACCCGCCACCGCTTCCCAAGGCAAGGCAAGCGTCCATTCGCCGCCACACCAAGCTGCGCGAATGAACAGCGCGCCGCACCAGGGTCGCGCAACGGCCGTGTCGAGGCCCGCTCGAGATTGCAGCGGCCGATCCTGCAGAAACACGCCAAGGCGATTCATCCAATCGGACCAAGCCGCGCGCGCCAGGGTCCCCGCCAAGCCGATACCGCCGGGCGCGGTGAGACTGGTCTTGAGCTGACTCGAAGCGCTCGACAGGTTCGCCGAACCGTCCTCCGCCGCAAACATGCGTTCGCCCAACGCGCGAATCGCTGGCAAGGTCGCGTCCGTTTGCGTTGCCGAGGCGCCTTGCGGCCCGGAGAGATTCGCGCGAGCATCACCCGCACGGCGCACAGGATCGAATGCCCAGCACGCGGTCTCAGAAGACTCCAGGCCCCAGATACCGTCGGGCTCCAGCACATCCACGCGCGTTGCGACGACATCGGTACGCACAGGAAGCCATTCCTGGCTCCACGCATCGACCAGCGCCGCGAAGCGCGAGCTCAGGTCGGCTCTGTGTGCTTGCGACCAGCTGCGCAGCGTCCGCGCGTAGCGCATCGATGCATCCGCATCCAGCAGCGCGCTCTTCGGCGCACCTTGGTGCCGCTCCTGAATCGTCGAGGCAATCATCTGCTCTTCATCGAGAACAGTTCCTGCAGCATGTCGTTGGCCGTCGAGATGACCTGCGAACTGGCTTGGTAACCACGCTGCATGATGACAAGGTCGCTGAACTCCTGGGACAAGTCCACGTTGGAGATTTCCACGCGCCCGGATTGGACCTTGCCGAAGGCACCGTCGCTTGCCGAGCCGTAGTGCCAGGCGTTCTGGTCCAGTGCTTCGAACTGGTTGTCGCCAACCGAACCCACGGCGTCCAACGAGTCGAAGCGTGCAAGCGCCAATCGGGCTCCCTTGACGGTCTGCCCATTCGAGTAGGTCATCACCAAGGTCCCGGTGGTGTCGAAGGCAGCGCCGCTGAGCGAGCCAGGTCCGACGCCATCCTGAGAGTCAACCTTGAGGCTGGTTTGGCCGGCGAACAACACGACGTCGGAACTGAAATCCAGCGTGAGGGCCATGGGAGGCTGGCCGGTCGGGGTGTAGGTGGCCTGGATAGTCGCGGTGGCGGCCGTCGGCTTGCCGTTGACGAACACCATCTCGCTGGTGTTGACGACGGCACTGCCATCGAGCAACTCCACCTTCATCGTCGTGCCGGTCGCGTCAGAACTCTTGACGGAGAACTTGACCGACAGTGCGTGACTGGCACCACCGGCGTCGATGACGTTGATTCCAGCCGTTGTCTGCTCGGTGACCGTGTTGGACAAGTTGCCGGAAAAATCCACGCGTGTCGTGGGTTTGCCTAGGTTGATCATCTTGCCGTTCAAAGAGATCGAGGCCAGACTACCGCTGTCGTCCATCGACATGACCTTCTCGCCGTTGATCCGATTCACCAGCGTGCCATCCGTGTCGAACTTGAACTGACCGGCGCGCGTGTAGGTGATCTTTCCTTGCTCGTCCTTGAGCACGAAGAGCCCTTGTCCATCGATGGCCATGTCCAGATCGTTGCCGGTCTGGCGCAACTCGCCTTGCTTGAACGACAAGGTCGTACCGGCCGTATTCAGGCCGAAACCCACGTGCTCACCCTGATTGGCGCTGCCGCTCGCACCGCTGCCGCTGTAGAACATATCGGCGAACTGCAGGCTCGAACTCTTGAAGCCCGGGGTGTTGAGGTTGGCTGTGTTGTTGGCAATCACGCGCAAGCCTTTCGAGTAGCCCAACAGGCCTGTCATGCCAACATAGATCGATTCAAGCATGGGTTTTTCCTTTGGAATGAAGTTGCGATCAGCGGACCGCGGCGAGTTGACTGAGGGACACGTTGTTCAGCGTGGCGCCGGCGGTGGTCTGGACCGTCAGAAGCGGCGCATCGCCCGACAGCGACAACGCGCTGACAGTACCGGTGACCGTGCCGGAGGCGCTGATCACGTCCACGGTCTTGCCGATCAGCCCCACAGACTGCAGCGCTGCCTGATTGGTGATCAGCGTCTCGATCTTGGTGTTGAGCTGCTGCGTCTGCTCCAGGCTCGTGAACTGGGCCATCTGTGCCATGAACTGCTGGTTGTCCACGGGCTTCATGGGATCTTGATAGGTCAGCTGCGTCAGAAGGATCTTCAGGAAGTCCTCCATCCCCAGGCTGTTCGCCTGGAGGTTGGCTGTACCGGAACCGCTCACTGCATCGATGGCCATCACGCCTCCTTGGAATTGATCGAATCGAACATGAATGGGTACGAGGGAGCATTCGCACCCATCGCTGCCCGCACAGGCGCCGACTTGCCGTCACGCCAGACAATCTGACCGTTGCACACGACCTGGTGCAGCCGCTCGCCGCGAGATCGCATCGCGCGTTGCAGATCGTCGATCCACTGGGGGAGCATCGCGGCAAGCGTGGCGTCGTCCGCGCGCATGGCAATCCATACGGCCTGCCCTTTCGGCGTGCTCTCCTCATGCAAGCGGACCGGACTTGGGTTTCGGTTCTGCGAGGCGGGGTGGACGTCCACACCTCGGGCTTGCGTTGACGTCTGTGCACCAACTGGCGCCTCACCCATCGGATTTGCTGCAAGTGCGAAGTCAACGCCCGCTCGCGTCGAAGCGACATCGACCTCTGGGTTGGCAAGCGCGGGCGCCTGTGCAGCCGCAAGCGAAAAAGAAATCTCGACCTGCGCAGGAAGTACCCTCCCTGGTGCATCAAGCATCCCCACAGGCGATGCATCCAGCCCTTCCGATGTCGCAACGGACACAGGCATCGGCGGGACCTGCGTGGTGGCGATGGCTTGCGCGTCGGATGCAACGGTCGCAAGGTTAGACATGCCGAAAGACCTGGGTTCATCGAGCGCGTCGCCGGCGAAATGCTCACCTTGCACGAACTTCTGCGCGGGCAACATACCGGAGTGCTCAACAAGTTCGCTCGCGGAAGCACTGGGCGTCTCCGCCGAGAGGGCCTGAGATGCCGACCGTGAATGTGACGAGGCATCCGTGCGGAGCGCTTTCCGGACATCGTGCTTCGCAGACAACGATTGCGGGAGAGCTTCGCCCTCTCCAGCTTCTTGACCGAGCCGCTCACGTTCCGAAAAAGACCGATCGTAGATTTCGTGGGAAGCTTGCTTCGAAGACTGTGCATCCTCGACTGTCACAAACCGCCGCGACGGCTGTGACAACGCAAAGGACGTGTGAACACCACGCATCGGCCCTGCGCTCGCTGTCCTGGGGACTTCAGGCTCGTTGTTCCTGGGTGCGGCCAGCATCGGCTTGAACCAGCTGTCCAGTTGCGCACGCTCCATTTCACGGGCCCAGGCAAGACGACGTTCGGAGTTGTCGCCGAACCGGGCATCATCCGCAGAGACCGGCCGCTTGAGAAGGCCTGCCGGATTGGGCGTGGCTCCGGTGGGATCGGTCGTGCTCATTGACGGTCCTCCTGAAAATCGGAGCGATCGGCGTTGGCCGGCAGACGCGCCAGCCAGTCACGATCCTGCTCGGTGAGGCTGCGCTGGCGCGCCTCATCACCGTACTGCAAGAGAGCGTCTTCCTTGTGCTGGGTGAGGCCCTCGAGACGCACCTGTTCCTGCAGGCACTGCGCTCGCAACGCGTCACATTCCGCGCGTTGCTCCCTCGCCAACGCGTCCGCCTGGTGCCACTGTCCGCGTAGATCGGTCAAATACGCCAGACTGCGGCGATGCGCGGTCGGATCGAGGCGCTGGACCAGCGCTTGGCTCAGCAGTTGCGCTTGCTCGTCGTGAGACGCCATCAGCTTTGCCATCTTTGCCTCGGTTTCGGAAAGCCTCTTTTGCGCTTGAGCCAGTGCAGCCATCGCTTTGTCGAGGCGCCACTCCTGGCGTTGCCGTACCGGTTCGAGCGCGTAGACGAAGCCTCGTGCATCGATATCGCGCGGCACGCCCGCTTTCTCCACGCTGGATGAGGCCATCATGCGTTGCCTCCGGCAGCACGCTGCACCGCACCTGGATTCGAAGCCAGCGCGGTGCGCAGCGCCTGGATGGCCTGCGCGCGCTCCACGCCACCCTGGCTCTGACGAAGCCAATCCTGCAACGCCGGCTCGATATCCAATGCGCGATCGAGTTCGGCGTTCGAGCCTCGTTCGTAGGCGCCGATGTCGATCATCTGACGGTTGCGCTCCAACAGTGCGAGCTTCTGCACAGCCAGCACCGCAAGCGAGCGCTCCTCCTTACTGGCCAACTCCGGCATCAGCCGGCTGACGCTCTTGAGCACGTCGATCGCCGGATAGTGGCCACGATGGGCGAGTTGACGCGTCAAGACGATGTGGCCGTCCAGGATGGCGCGCAGGGCGTCCGAAACGGGTTCATTGAAATCGTCACCTTCGACCAGCACCGTCAGCAACGCCGTGATCGACCCACCGCCGGGCGCCATGCCGCACCGTTCGCACAGTTCAGGAAGCTCGGCGAACACCGAAGGCGTGTAGCCCCGAGCCGTCGGTGGCTCGCCGGCAGACAGGCCGACCTCGCGGCGCGCCATAGCGAAGCGCGTGATCGAATCCATGGTCAGCAGCACATGGCGGCCCTCGTCGCGAAAGTGCTCGGCAATCGACAGCGCCGCGTAGGCCGCGCGCAACCGCGCAAGCGCGGGTTGGTCTGAGGTGGCCACGATGACCACCGAGCGGGCCAGTCCGTCCGGGCCAAGTTGCTTCTCGATGAACTCGCGCACTTCCCGCCCACGCTCACCAATCAGTGCGATCACGTTGATCCCGCTTGGCTGTGCGACTCCACCCACGGTGCCTTGCGGCTTGACATGACGGGCCAGCAACCCAAGCAATGTGCTCTTGCCTACACCGCTGCCCGCGAAGATGCCTACACGCTGGCCCAGTCCGAGTGTGAGCAACCCGTCGATGCTTCGAATGCCGGTCTCCAGCACCCGATCGATTGGCGGGCGCTGCATCGGATTGATAGGTTTGGCCTTGAGCGAGCGACGCGAAGTCGCCATCGGCCTCGGTCTGCCGTCAAGCGGCTCACCAAAGCCATCGATCACACGCCCGAGCAAAGCGGGACCAACACCGATCTGCGAATCCGCTCCCAGGGCATGAACTTCGCAGCCGGCAGCAATGCCTTCGATGGAGCCGTAGGGCATCAGCGTGACGCGGCCCGGCTTGAGACCGACCACCTCGGCCAGGACACCACCGGCATCGGCACTCCGTCCGGCTGCGCGGTCCGTGCCACCAGCAGACCGAACCACGATTCGACACAACTCCCCCACAGCGGCGTCGGGACCTGAGGCATCGATCGCCAGACCCTGCATCTCCCGCACCCAGCCAATGCGCCGCGACAAGACAGCGGCGCGCAATGCCTGGCGGCTCGTGGCCAATGCATTCATATCAGACCCCACCCTCCGCGGCAGCGGGTCTGACCGAAGACCGCGAATCCTGCAGCAGACCTCCCAACGACTGGAGTTGTACTTCCAGCCGGGCGTCGAGACCGCCCTCGGGCGAGCGAACGATGCAACCGCCCAGAAGGATCTCGGGATCCGCAATCCACTGGATGTCCTCGTTGGCGAGGACCTGCACATGTGCGGACTCGCGCTGCACGGCGGCGAGATCGTCGGGATGCAGATGCACCGCTACCAAGCGCCTTCCACGCAGCGCGCGCACAGACTGCAGCAGTTGGGAACGCAAACCTTCGGGCGTTGCGGCATGTTCCCCAAGGATTCGACACACTGCCTCGAACGACAGTGCCAGCATGTCGTCTTCGACGGCCGCGAGCCGCTCCTCGATGCGCTGTGGCAACGCCTCCAAGAGCTGGGTCAACACCTTGGCACGGGCCTGATACGCGGCCTGCGCCTGCTGTGTCAGCTCGCGGCCCATCTTCTCCGAGCGCTCGGCAAGCTCCTGCTGTGCCTTGGCGCTCGCCAATTCGCTGGCCTGTCGCGCTTCCTCAGCGGCCTTTGCGCGGCCTTCGGCAAGGCCTTGGGCCAGCCCCGCGTCGTATCCGCGGCGAAAGCCCGAGTCCTCCCCCGAAGGGGCGGCAGTCGGCGCTGCACTTGCGGTGGCGAGGCCTGGGACAGACGGGGAAGTGGACGCTGGTGGCGTGGTCGGCAATATCGCCGACGAGGGCGACGCGCTACCAGCCGCAGGAGAGCGCTTGGCCGCCAACTTCAGCGCAGCTTCGTCCTTCGGCGCAGATATCCCAACGGCCGCATGGCGAGGCCTACCGGGCGAGACCTGTCCCTGGAAGACAACATCGCGCAGCACCCGCGCCGCCGGCTCAGGCGCGTCCACCGCGTCGTGGAGCGCTCTGTCGCGAGGAAGCGAAGGTGTCATCGCTGCGTACTCCGACGCGCTCGACGCTGGGCCCAAAGGCTTCCCACCGAGTGCCGGATCTGCTGCCAAGGCGAACGGATGGATTCGGACTCGGGCGCCGATCGCACGTACCGCGCAACCTCGGCGATGAGGGCCGCGCGCATCGCCGGCGGCACGGATTGCCTGACGGTTGGCGGTGTGGACAGCGCCTCTTCCAGGCGCCTGCGCTGCACCGGCTCCAGCGCTTGGATCAACTGGGGCTTCCATGGCCATGGTGCCATGCGCAGCCATTGGACGATCAGTCCGACCGGCTCCGCGCGCAAACAATCAACGGCCCGCTGAACGCCCACCGCGTCGAGCGCCATGAGCCTGGCCTCGTCGGTTTGCTCTGGGGGCTCATCGAAGTCGATGCCCGTCGTGGCCTGCGCAACGAGTGTCGCATCCCGCTCGATGCCCAGCGCCTCGAGTTCCGCCAGCAAACGGTGCATCGACGCCTGCTCGCTTTCCGACAGCGCGTTCAGTACCCACACGCGATCTTCCGCATCCATGGCATGCAACAGCAACGCCGCGTGACGCGCGCCACCCGACTCGGAGACACCCGCACCCAAGTGACGACTGCGCTCGAGGCCGCCCGCTTGTCCGGGCGAACCGACGACCGAGCCTCCAACGAGCGACATCATCCGCGGCCTCCGCGGGTGTTGACCGTCCCACCAGCGGTGATCGCGTCCGGCTCGTTCAGCCATTCGCGCACGCGGCGCAACGCCGCAGCGCGCTCGGCGTCGGTCATTGCCGCACCAGTCGGGGCAACCGTCGGGGCACCTTGAGCCGCACGTCCAGTGCTACGTTGATCACGCGCCCTGGCGCGCCACAGCCATAGGCCTCCCCCCGCCAGCACGGCACCTCCCACGATCCAGCGCAGCCATCCCATATCGCCGGCATCCGTCGCGACAGCGGTTGTGGGCGCAGCGACGATCTCCTCATCGATCGCCACCGGCACGGATCCCGCTCCTGCCTTTGCACCTGCGTCCAATGCCGATGTCATGGGCACGCTAGACGAGGTCGTGGCTGGGTTCGCCAGTGACTGGACGACCACCGTGTCGCCTCGCTCGAGCGAAGCCCCTACCGCTGCGGCGATCACCTTGCGCAGTTGCTCTTCCTGGACGGCATCGAGCGCCTTGCGCACCACGGCAACGACCTGGACACGGCGAATCGAGCCCGGTTGGCTCACGACCTGCTCGACCCGGCGTCCCACCGCGTACTCGACATCACGCTGCGCACTGCCAGCGCGGGGACCGCCCATGTCGACCATCCGGCTGTCGTTGCCCGCGTTGTCGCGCAGCATCTCGCGTTCGCGCACGATCACACCCGTGGACTGAAGGCCGGAGCGCGAAGCGGCAGGCAGCACATCCTCCGTCGTGGTGCGGATCTGATCCATGTTCAGGGTGACGTCAACGCTGGCAAGCGCCTGTCCAGCGCCAAAGCTGCGGTCCAGCACGGCAGTCACCTTGCGGGAAAGATAGGCCTCCGTGTCGCGCTTGAGGTCGAGCCGGGCACTGTTCAAGTCGAACTCGCCGCTGCCAGCCTCGGCCCTGGTGAGCGCCACTCCATGGCCATCGACGATCGTGACGTCCTGCGTCGCCATGCCAGGTACCGCCGCTGCAACCAGACGCTGCACACCCGTGATCTGCTCCGGACGCAAAGCTTGGCCCTGGCGCATCGTGAGTGTGACCGAGGCCTTGGCCTTGGAGGTCGCCTGCTTGAAGAGCCCCTGCTCCGGCAGCGCAAGCAGCACACGGACCTCGCGCACCTCGGACAGCGATTGGATGGTGCGGGTGAGCTCGCCCTGCAGTGCACGCTGATAGTTGATCTTCTGCGCGAACTCGGTCATCCCGAAATCCGTGTTGTTGAATAGCTCCAACCCCACCGCCCCCTGCAGCGGCAGTTCCTTGCCCATCAGCTTGATGCGCGTGGCATGGACCGTCGCCTTGTCGACGAGGATCGCGGTGCCGCTGTCGCCGAGGCGGTACGGGATCTTCAACCGTTCGAGCTCGGTCGTCATCGCCTGCGCATCCTGCGGCTTGAGATCCGAAAAGAGAACCTGGTACTCCGTATGGAACACCCACCACGCGGCTACGCCGACCGCGATAACGATGATCAGGACACCACCGATCAACCCCGCGCGAGCGCGGTGCGTCAAACCTTGCCAGAAGTTCATATCGGCATCTTCATGATGTCTTGATACGCCTCAAGCAGCCGGCTTCTGACCTGCATCATGACCTGAAACGACAGGCGGCTTTCCTCGAGATTGATCATGAGTTGGTGCAGGTTCTGTGCGTCACCGACAGCCAGTTTCTGCAGCCCGATCTCGCCTTCGACCAACTTGCTGTTGATCTGCGTGATGCCGTCGGACACCATGCGGCCAAAGGAACCTGGCGCCGACACGCTGGCAATGTCCTGAGCGCTCGACATATCGACCGCGCCAGCAGCACCGCCTGCCTGTACGGCAGGCAACGCCTGGGTGCCGGCGACCATGGACTGCGCCTGCGGAGAAAGCGCCGACAGGGCTTCGACGGGCAGAAACGTGTTCATGCGTTGCTCCCGATGTCCAGAGCGCGCAACGCGAGCGTGCGCGTTGTGTTCATGGCCGACACGTTGGCCTCGTAGGCACGCGTGGCGCTCATCATGCTGACCATCTCCGTCGCGCTATCCACCGCAGCGTAGGCCACGTAGCCCTTGTCGTTGGCCAGCGGGTGCGTCGGCTCGTAGACCAGGCGCGCAGGTGCATTGGTCGGCACGACCTGCACCGTCGGTGCCGATGCCGCGCTCGTATCGGCATCCAGACCTTGGGCAACAAGCGCGCCGAACGCAGCTGCAACGCCTCCGCCAGAGCCCACCGGCCCGGATCCGCCCGCCTGGGCAATGACGCGAAGTGGCTGATAGCTGACACCTCCCACACCCTGCACCGTGTTGGCATTGGCAAGGTTCAACGCGGCCACATCCACGCGTGTGCGCTCGATGTTCATGCCCACGGCACTGATGGCGAAAGACTGGCTGTAGTCCATGGCTGTACTCACTTCCTGCCGTCGCCGGCAGCCATTGAAAGAATCGAAAAATGCCGCGACAGGCCCTTGACGAGCGCCTGGTAATGGACAGCATTGCGGGCCATCTCGGCGGCCTCCACATCGAGTTGCACCTGCCCCGCAGCACCCGTTTCGTCCACGGCCGGTTCGATGCGCGGGCGAACTTGCGCAAGTGCGAACGCGTCGATGCGACCCGACTGCTCCATGCTGCGCTGGACCTCGACCATCTGAGATTCAAAGCTCACACGCTGCGGTACGTAGCCCACGACGTTCGCGTTGGCGATGTTGGTCGCGATCGCCTGCTGGCGCATGCTGGCTGCGTCGAGCGCGAGCGCGAGCGCCGATCGGGTCACTGCTTCGATTCCGTCAGTCATCCTTGTCTCCACATACCGAGAAAATTCATGAAAGTCTTCGATGGGGTGTTGGGCGGCGAGCGGCGGCTACTGGACAACCAGCTCGCCGTGCAAGGCACCGGCGGCCTTGACTGCCCGCAGGATCGAGATCACGTCACGGGTGCTGGTCTTCAGGCGCGCCAGCGACTGAACCAGGTCCGATACGGTGTTGCTGCCACTGACGAAGCCGGTTCCGTTGGCTTCCTCCACATCGACGCGCGTGTTGGTCACGATCGCCGTGCGAATATCGGGCCCGCCTCCGATCACGTTGTAGGGCTGGGAGGCTGTGTTCTGGCTGGAGATCGCGATCTTGATGTCGCCATGCGAGATCGCAACACGGGAGATTCGCACGTCCCCTCCGGACACCACAGTCCCGGTGCGTTCGTTGATCACAACCTTGGCGCGCCGGTCTGGCTCCACGGTGACGTTCTCGATGCGGGTAAACAAGCTCACGAGTTGGTCGCGCTGGACCGGAGGCACCGCAATCTCGATTCCCGTGGCGTCCCGTGCCTTCGCCAAGCCGCCACCGAGTTGCTGGTTGATCGCATCAGCCACCCGACTTGCCGTCGTGTAGTCAGGCTCCGAGAGAACGAAGGTCACGTTCTGGCGCTCGTCGACCATGTTGGCGTTGACGCCCACCTCGACCGTCGCGCCGTTCGGGACGGAGCCAGCCGTCGGGTGGTTCTTCTGAACCACGTTGCCGTTCGCGTCATAGCGATAGCCCCCCACCGAAAGCGCGCCTTGCGCGAGCGCATAGACGCGGCCATTTGCGCCCTGGAGCGCGGTGACCAGCAGGGTCCCGCCAACAAGGCTGCGCGCATCACCGGCCGAACTCACCGTCACATCCAGGGTGTCGCCCTCGCGCGCAAAGGTGGGCAACGAGGCGCTGACCATCACCACGGCCACATTGCGGCTTTGCACCGCCTCCGGCGGAATGGTCAGGTTGAACTGCGACAGCACGTTGGCTAGAGACTGGCGCGTTGTGCGGTTGGATGGCGAGTCACCCGTGCCCGCCAGACCCGTGACGATGCCTGTGCCGACCAGCGCGTTGTCTCGCCAGCCCTTGAGCTTGCCGAGATCCTTGACACGCACGGCGTCCGAAGCCGTCGCTGCATATGCCGGGACGCCGACAGCCAGCGCGAGGCTGGCCAGCACCAGGCAAGTGCACATCGTGGTCACAACGCCGGAGATCGACTGGCGAGGGGGGAAATGGGCAAATGCCCTCAGGACGAATCGACGCATCACAACCCCAGCCAATCGAGAATTTTTCGCCACGCGCTGCGACGTGCCCGGTCGGAGACATCCCCCTCGCCCACGTAAGTGATGCGCGCGTCCGCCAAGCGCGTCGAGAGCACGACGTTGCCATCGGAGATGTCCTGGGGACGCACACGCCCTTCCAGATTCACCTTCTGCAGCTCATCGTTGACCGTGAGAAGCTGTTCGCCCGCGACGCGCAGCTCTCCGTTGGGCAGCACGTCTTTCACAGTGACAGTCAAGGTAGCGAGCAGCTTGTTGGTGCGTTGCGTGCGCCCACCGCCATCGAATTCGCCGCTGACGCCGATACCCAACGTGCCCACGACGCGGTTGCCTGTCTGGGTCACGGAGCCGGCGATGTCGTTCGCGCGGCGCGTGCCGGTGTTGGCGCTGGTGCTCGCCGAGGAGTTCTCGAAAACCTGGATGGTGAGCGAGTCGCCAACGCGAAAGGCCTTGTTGTCGGCCGTGAGCGGCCGGAAAGTGCCTTCCTGATAAAGGCTTTCCGCCACAGCAGGCAGGTGCACACACGCCATGGCGGTGCAAACCATCGCCACCCGTAGTGCCTGTCGGGATCCGATCCTCATGGCTGGACCTCCACCCGGCCTGGTCCTGTGACGCGCGCAAGCACCTCACCGTTGGAGCCGGGCACCTTCACCCGGACGAACTGACCTGCACGACCGTCCTGGAGCACCTCGACACGGCTTTCGACCGATACGTCGCCGCTGCGCGCCAACAGTTGCGCCCAGTTGCCTCGCGTGACCGAGGGTGCGGCCTGAAGATGGGCGTCGGTCAGTACCTCACCCGCCTTGAGTTGCTTGCGCAGCCGTTGTGCGCTCACGGCAGATTCGGCTGCAGACTCTGCACCCTCGATGCGGACGGCCCGTCCTCCCTGAACGGCCGTGAGGTCCACCTCACGTGTCTCGGTCGCGCCCCTCAGCACGACGCCATCGACTTGCGCACCTCCCGCCATGGGAGCGGTAGCCACGGTGGCCTGCGCCCAGGCATTGACCTCGAACGCAACAGCCGTGCTCCGGATGAAACGGTCGTCGACCCAGGCGTCGACCCAGACGAGCATGCGACGCGAGGGCTGCGCCTGGTCCGCGATGGGACGCACGCGCAGGACCGGCTGCCCCGCCGGCAGCACCAAGTCTCGCGCCGTGGAAACGGCCTGGACCTGCGCACGAACGCTGCGCTGCTTGAGCCAGTTCAGCAACGACGCCTGCGCGGCGGCGACCACTGCCTCTCCAGCCAGATCCTGCGCCGCACTCTCGATCACGGTTTCGCTGGCGCCACCCCATTGAACGAAAGGCAACCCGTCGGCGTTGGCCTGTGCGCCACTGCGGAGCTCCACCCAGCGCACGATCGTGTCGCGATCGACAGCCACGGGAGAACCCGGCCGCGGCGCGGAACCGATGGGCAGCGCCATAAGTCGACGCAGCGACGCCAGATCCGGACTCGTCAGATACGCGATATCGCCAAGCCGCACGTTGACATGGTCCACCTGAACCCTGGGGCGCAGCTCGATCGAAACGATCGGATTGACCTGGGGGCCGGCAATCGCGCAGCCGGCCGTCATCATCCAGATCGCGGCGACCGAACTCAAAGCGATGCCCAACGCGCCGCAGCGCCACGTCATCGGACTACTTGCGAAGGCCATTGATCATCCCGAGCATCTCGTCGGACGCCTGCATCACCTTGACGTTGGCTTCGTACACGCGCTGAGCCACCATCAGATTGACCATCTCTTCATTCAGCTTGACGTTGGAGCCTTCCAGAAAACCCTGTGCAAAGCTGCCCATACCGTCCTCCGCAGCCTTTCCCGCGATCGCATCGCCCGAACCGGTGCTCGAGCGATAGAGGTTGTCGCCCTGGGGCAGCAGCGCTCCTGGACTCGTGAAACGCACCAAGTCGAGCTGGCCGACCTCCACGGGCGTGCTCTGACCGGCGACCTGTACACGGACGCGACCGTCGGCATCGATCTGCATGCTCTGTGCGTTGTCGGGCACTGCAACGTTGGCCTTCAGCGGATAGCCAGCGGATGTTGCAAGAAGCCCGTCCTTGTTCACCTTGAAGGTGCCGCCTCGCGTGAAGGCGCTCGAACCATCAGGCATGGTCACTTCCAGGAAGCCTTCCCCCTGGATCGCGAGGTCCCAGGCCGACTCGGTCTTCTTCAGGTCACCCAAGTCGAACAGCTTGGACACCGACGCGATCCCAACGCCTGCCCCAAGACGGTTCTCGGCGCCGAGGATGCCCGCTTCGTCCGCCACGGGTTGCAGCCTGCCGGCTTCTCGAACCATCAGGTCCGAGAAACCGACCTTGCCCTTTTTGAAACCGGCCGTGTTTACGTTGGCCAGGTTGTTGGCGATGGTGTCGACGTTGAGCTGCTGCGCCTGCATGCCAGTCGCGCTGATGTAGAGGGCATCAAACATGAAAGATGGACCTTGAGGTGAATGGGTGAACGTGCGGACGGAATTCAGGACAGGTCGCCGAGCTTGCGCACAGCGGCGCCGATCATTTCGTCATAGCCCAGCGCCACGCGCTGCATCGACTCGAAATGCCGCATCGACTGGATGAGTTGGGTCATTTCCTGCATCGAGTTGACGTTGGAGTTTTCGACAAACCCTTGCCGCAGCTGTACATCGGCATCGGCGACCTGTACCGGTGCCGCATCCGTTCGCAGCAGGCCGCTACCCAGGTGCTCGAGATGGACCGCTCCTTCAAAGCGCACGACCTTCAACTGGCCAACGGGGGTGGTCTCCAAGCCACCACCCGGCTTGCTCTCGAAGACCTGGCCGTTGGCATCGATCACCGGGTTTGGACGACTCAGCACGATCTCGCCGCCCACGCCCATCACCGGCTGGCCCTGTGCCGTCACCAGCCTGCCGCGTGCGTCGAGCTGCCAGCTCCCGAGTCGCGTGTACGCTGGGCCGGCATCGGTGGAGACTTCGAAGAAGCCCGGCGCCGTGAGTGCCACGTCGAGGCTCTGGCCCGTGGTCTTGAGCGTCCCCGCATGGTCGTCGGTCTGAACCATCAAGGAGCCGGCCACCGCCAGCGCTCCCGGAATGGAGCCCGGTGTGGCCGTTGCGCCAGTCCCGCCGGCGCGCCGTGCCGCATCCGCACCGCGCATGGCGCCGGCAAAGCCGCCAGCACCCACGGGAAGGCTGCTCGCCACTTCCCGCTTGTAGCCCGGGGTCGTGGCGTTCGCCATATTCATGCTGATGCGCTCCAGGCGCGCCATGTCCTGCTGCATGCCGTTGAGGGTGATGGCCAGAACGTCGCTCATCGGATTTCTCTTGTCTCGATCAAAGTTGCACGATGCTGAAGGACTTCAGCTCGACGGTGTGGGGGACCTCGGACATCGACAGGACGCGCAGGTGCGGCATCACCCGCTCCGACAGCGCACGCACGTGACGACGAAGCTCCGGTGCGCACAGCAGCACCGGGAGCAGATTGCTCTTCATCATTCGCTCGGCCTGCTGAACCAGGCGCTTCATCAACTGCTCGGACATGCGAGGGTCGAGCACGAAGCCCTGTGCGCCTGCCGAGTCGGCAGCGGCATGGATGCTTTGCAGGAACTGGCTCTCAATGGCGGGATCGAGCGTCAGCACCTGCAAGGCATTGGCCTCGCCCAGAAGGCCCTGGCAGATGGCATGACCGAGGCGCTGCCGCACGATCTCGGTGAGCTGCCCCGACTCGCGCGTGGTTCGACCGGCGTCCGCCAGCGTTTCCAGGATCGCTTCGACATGGCGAATCGACACCTTCTCGCGCAGCAGGTTCTGCAGCACCTTCTGGACATCGCTGGAGGACAGCACCGTCGGGATGAGTTCCTCGACGAGCCCGGGCTGGTTCTGACGCACGCGTGCGAGCAACCGATCGACCTCCGCACGGGTGAGAAGCGTCGCCGACTCACGCCGCAGCATCTCCGTGAGGTGCGTCATGAACACCGTAGGCGCGTCCACCAGCGTGTAGCGCGCCTGCGTGGCGGCTTCGCGCTGGTTCTCCTCGATCCAGAGCGCCGGCAGTCCATAGGTCGGATCCCGGGTCGGCTCACCCGGCACGGACTTGGTGTCGCCGGAGGGATGGATTGCCAGCAGCCGATCCGCTCGAGCCTCTCCCTTGCCCACCATCACGCCGTCCAGATGGATTTCGTACCGGTCGGCCGACAGGCGTGCGGAATCCTTAAAGCGCACGCGCGGCAGGACCAATCCGAGCTCCTGCGCATGCTGCTTGCGAAATGTGGCAACGCGCTCCATGAAGACGCTGCCGGGCTGGTTGATCACAGGCACCCAGTTGCTGCCGATATGCACCTCGATCGGCTCCACCTGCAGTTGGGCATAGGGATCATCGGATTTGGCGTCGTTGGCGCCATCGCCGTCTTCCGACGCACTCACTCCATCCGCGCCAGTTGCCGAGGCCCCTTCGTCGGCCTTCAGGCGAGCGCTTCGGTAGAGCATCATCGACGCGAAGAGAAAGCAGACGGCCAGAGCCAGCGTGGGCACCGCGGGAATGCCGGGCAGCAAGATCAACCCGCCCAGCGCCATCGCCACCAGCATCAGGGTCTTGGGAAAGGAACTCACCTGCCGCAGCGCTTCGCGGCTGAGGTTCACGTCCGAAGAGGAGCGCGTGACGATGATGCCGGTACCCACCGCGATCACGAGCGCCGGCACCTGGGTGACGATGCCGTCTCCAATCGTGAGCAAGGTATAGGTCTGCAGCGCCTGCCCCCAGGGAAGGCCATGCTGCATGACGCCAATCACCAAGCCGCCAATGATGTTGATCAGCAAGATGATGATGCCGGCGATGGCATCGCCCTTCACGAACTTGCTCGCGCCATCCATGGCACCGTAGAAGCCCGCTTCCTTTTCGATGTTCTTGCGTCGACGTTGGGCTTCGGCCTGGTCGATGAATCCCATGTTGAGGTCGGCATCGATGCTCATCTGCTGGCCCGGCATGCTGTCGAGCGTAAAACGCGCCGCCACCTCCGAGACGCGCTGGGCACCGCTGGTGACCACCACGTACTGGACCACGATGAGGATCAGGAAGACGATCAGCCCGATGACGTAGTTGCCGCCCACTACGAAGGCACCGATGGCGCCAATGACCCGACCGGCATCGCCATCCGAGAGGATCAGGCGCGTGGCTGCCACGTTCAGCGACAAGCGAAACAACGTCGCGATCAGCAGCAACGATGGAAACGTCGAGAATTCGACCGGGCGCGCCATGTAGAAGGTCAGCAGCAGCACCAGGAAAGCGAACCCGAAGTTGCTAAGGATCAGGAAGTCCAGCAGGCCACTGGGGATCGGTGCAAAAAGCACCACCAGAACACCCAGCACCAGAACGACGAGCGCGATGTCGCTGTGCTTTCCGATGACGCGACCCAGGGCGTTCACGCATGCGCTCCTGTGGCGGCGGCGCGCCCCTGGCGCTGCTCGCGCATGGCGAAGACCCACACGATGATGCGCGCGACTTGCGCGTACAGCTCCGGCGGGACCATGTGATCCACCGCGAGTTCCTTGTACAACCTGCGCGCGAGCGGCGGGTTCTGTACGACCGGGATCTGATGCCGTGCCGCGATCTCACGCATGGCAGCAGCCATGTTGCCCGCCCCCTTGGCGAGCAACTGCGGGGAGACCATGCGGCCATGCTCGTACTTGAGCGCGACAGCGATATGGGTCGGGTTGGTGATCAGTACGTCCGCATTGCGGGTCTGCCGCAACGCGACACTGCGCTTGAAGGTTTCACGGCGAAGTTCACGCAGGCGCGCCCGGATGCGCGGATCGCCTTCGCGCTGCTTGATCTCTTCCTTCATCTCTCGCTGGCTCATGCGCATCTTCTTGGCGAACTCGCGCTTCGTGTACATGAGATCGAGCAGTGCGATCAAGCCGAGAACCAGCGCCATCTTCAGTCCGATGCTCGACAGGTCATCGATCAGCATTCGTAGGTAGCCGACCGGCGACAGCGAAGCGAGCGCATAGAACTGCCCCGTCAGCGCCTTCAATGCGACATAGGCCACGAATACAAGCAGCACCAACTTGATCACGGCACGCGCGGTATCGAACAGCACGCGCATCGAGAAGACGCGCTTGAGCCCCTGCACCGGGTTGATGCGGTTGAAATCGATCTTGACGGGCTCCATGGAGAGGATCGGCCCCGTCTGCATCACATTGCCGATGATCGCCGCGAGCATGAGCGCCGCGAAGAACGGCGCCGCCAACGACAGCGCCGCACGCAACGAGTGCTCGACGAGAAACCACAGACCCGCACCCGAGGGATCCATGCGGGCAGCCTGGATCAGGAGGGCCATGTCGAATCGGAACTGGCTCTCGATCGACCCGAAACCACGCCAGGTCAGGTAGACGACCGCCACGCAGAAGACCAGCGCGGACACCACATCCACGCTCTTGGCGGCCTGGCCCCGCTCCTTTGCGCGCTTGAGCTTGAAAGGCGTCGCCGCCTGGTTGCGATCCAGATCCTGCTCGGCCATCAGCGCGCTCCCTGCGTCTTGGCGGGAGCGGCCTGGAAGATCCCGTCCCACGTTACGGCGATGCCCGAATACACCCGAGCCATGACGGCTCCGACACCTGTGAACCAGAACGACAGAGCCACCAAGCCGACAACGATCTTGACGGGAATGCCCATCGCGAACATGTTCATCTGCGGAAGGTTGCGTCCGATCACGCCAAGTGCGAACTCGATCAACAGGATGCAGAACACCACAGGGGCGACGAGGGCGAAGCCAAGGCTGAAGAGCCCTGCTGCCTGCTTGAGCAATGGGGCAACGGCGTACCCCACCGACCAGGACGCACCCACCGGAAACTTGTCCAGGCTGTAGGCGATGCCTCGCAGCAACGCGTGATGGCCGTTGAGAAGGAAGAACACCAGTACGGCCAGGTAGTTGAAGGCCGAAGTCAGGACCGGAATGGGTCTGTTCGTCACCGGATCAACGATCTGAGCCATCCCGAAACCCAGCTGAACGTCAAGAAGCTGGCCGGCAACAGAGAAAGCGCCGAAGGCCAACAGGATGCCCAGGCCGAGGGTGACCCCGAGCGCTAACTCACGCAACGCGGCAAGGAGCAGCTCGCTCCATCCCGCCCATTGCTCAGGCGGCGCGTTGAATCCACAGGCAAGAGCGATGGCGAGTCCGAGGATCAACAACGAGCGAACGCTCGCGGGAAGCGGCAACGCGTAGAAGACGGGTGTCATCGCAAAGGTCGCTGCGATGCGCAAGGCCACCAGACCGACGCCGGTGATCCATGCGGCGCCCACGCCGGGGGCCAGCACCGCCGCAGCGGATTGCAAATGAAGGGGGGTCACAAGAGATCCGCAGCGTCAGAACATCGCGGGAATCCCGCTCCAAAGCTGAACTGTGAATTGAGTCAGCTTACGGAGCATCCAGGGTCCAGCCACGATCAACACCGCACCCGCGGTGAACAGCTTTGGCACGAAGGTCAGGGACATTTCCTGAACTTGGGTGACCACTTGGATGATGCTGATCGCGATGCCTACCAGCATGGTCAGCCCCAAGAGAGGTAGGCACAGCAGCAATCCGGTCCAGAACAAGTCGGACATCATTTTCAAAGCCAGATCTGCATGCACCCCAGTCTCCCTATAGAACGAACTCGCTCGCGTCTGTCAGACAAGGCCGCATCACGAGATGTTCGAAGCGAATCCTAACATTCTTGCTCACATCGATTTGCAACACTTACATTTTAGAACTTTTCGATTACATTTTTGAGCGGATCAAACTTGCATCAAGGCGTCCTGCCCCTTCCGCGACCATGCGATGGGGCGCCCCGGCTGAAGGAGGTAGCACGATCTACCTAAACGATTTACATGTCATCCAACCTTTGGGGGGTTGCAGACCAGACCCAGCTCGGCCTGAGAAATCAGAAGGAGCGCGAATCTGGACAACGACGCGGCTTCGCCCCCCGGCACCGTCAAGCCGCTTGTCGGGCCCACTCATCGCCGGAGAGCACCTGGAACCATGAGTGGGCATTCGTTTGCTCGAAGTGCCACGTGATTCACCTAAAGTCGGAGAAAAGAGGGACGCTTTCAGCTAACCCATCTTCGTGAGGCAGGCCAGGCGCATCCGCATCCGGCGGAGATCTAGCAGGTAGGCGACGAGCGCTTCCTCGCTCTACCGGGCATCGATCAGAAGCGGGAATTACAAGCTCAACGTCCACAACCCCTCGATATCGGAAGATCGTGACGACCTAAAGAAAGAGAGCCTTGGCCTTCAACTCATCGCACACTCCTGCGACAGCACCCAGAGTTTCTTCACCCGCTTACTTGCGCTTCGCCTGCCAGCCGCGCTTCAATCGGCCTTCGTCATCTATTCATCAATGGGTATGGCCGCGCCGCCACGAACGCGAGGCGCCGCAGACACATACTTAGGCATTGACCACTGGATGGGCGCGCAGTCACCAGTACGGAGGGCGAAGGAAGCGCTTTTTTGCTCGGGGCAAAGTGACTCGAAACCTAAGATCAACAGAAAGTAGGATCAGGATGAGCAAATCTCACGAGGATGACCCCTTCGGGGTTGCCGCATGGACATCGGCGCAAATGGCGCAAATGATGCTGCGCGATACCGGGACTGTCCCTCCGTTTGGCATCGCATTCATCGACTCTGAGCTCAAGGTCGAAACTGTATTTCCTTTGAATGGAGCGCCCAAAGATTTCACGGTTAGTTGGCTCTTCGAACAAATACGTGAGCGCCTTTGTGCAATAGTCGAGCAGCACAACGTTCTGGCGGTCTCAACGACGTTGATCGATCCGGAAAGTGGTCGAGTGTTCGTTCAGGTTGAGCTCCCCGACGGCCCAAGGCGACCGTTTGTTTTTTTCCCCACCAAGATTGATGGCGAATGGTTCATAGGCGAGCCTGGGACAGAGTCGCCCGATCACCTTGTCGCAGCTCCGATATTCCAGCCCAGAACTGCGCATTAGCAGCAAGCGCTCGACTGCACCACATCTGCATAAGTCACAGGGACTGTGACCGCAGCGAGCGAGGGATCCCAAGGCCTGCTCGGCCAAAGATGGCTTACCACCTCGCTTGCATCGACCCTAGTACGACGGCACGGATGAGAGCATTGCTCAAAAGGACGATCCCGGCGAATTCGTCTGGCGGCGCTTGAATTGCCTGCTCTACGGCCCAATTGCCATTCACAAAAAAGATGCCCCGCTACACAGATTCGCCGAGCGTCCCCGCCGAACGACGCTCTCGGTGCAATTCGTCGAGGATGTCCAGAAACAGTTCGACACGCGTCGTCATCGGCCTGGAGGCTTCGGTGATGGCGGCGATGTTGTTGCTGTAGATGGGCCCTCCGGGCACTTCGGCCAGCGGATGCCGCTTCGCCACCAACTGCGCGTAGTGTTCAGGAAGAAGGCCGGCGTAGTTCCCAGTGGCGATCAGGATGCCGATGGCCTCCAGCCCGCCGGCATCCGGCCCGCGCTCGAAGCCGTGCTCCTCGAGCGTCTGCTCGACGAAGGGATGTGGCCGGTAGACCAGTGGCAAGGCGGCCTTACGGTTTCGCACTGCCCCCTTGGCGACGTACATGCGATGCTCTTCGACGAAGAGCTCGCGGTAGTCGAAGAGCCGCTCTTTCTTGTAGGTTCCGCGAATCGCCACCTCCACACTGCGCTCGCGTAACGCTTCACTCAATTGGCCATAACCAGAAGTTGAAGGGCGGCCAATGAAACGTGATGAGGTTCTTGCTGCCGTGGTCCAGTCGGCAGACCGCTTCGGAGCGGACAACCCCCAGCAACTCGCTTTTCTCAGGTCGCGACTGAGCCGGTGTGCACCCGCTGAGGTTTTTGCAGGCCTGTTCGGGGTCTTCGTCGAGAGTGCGCCCAAAGAATTTCGGTCTCAGAGGCAAGAGCTGGCTGGCAGATTGCTCGATACAGCAGAGCCGACCAAGGAATTTGACTTGGTCGAATGCATGCGAGCGTCTCTGCCAAGCTACGACCTCAGCGTCGAGCAACTTCCCCAGTATTTCGCCCGAGTGCTTGGGAAGCAGGCGGCAATCGATGCGCTCGCGTCTGTGCAAGCGACTGAAGGCCTGAGTGACTGCGAAATTGCTGCCGCGCGCACCATGCGATGGTGGCTGGGAGACCCGACGGCTAGGGACCAACCGTAGGCCCCTCCGTCTTCACCGGTCGCGGCCAAAGTCCGCTTGCATCGCGCCAATTTGAGGGTCAGGTTTGGAGAAATCCGCATAGCCGGTTTGGGCCCGTTCGCGATGCTGTCGCGACCGGCTACAGTCGGCCAAAAGCTGTCGTTCGCCGATCGCTCACAGTTGAACTCGCAATGAACCTCTCAAGGCATTTTGTCTCCCTATTTCTTCTCACTTTCTCGATAGCAGGACACGCCGTGGAGCCAACAGCGCCGCTCACAGAGCTTGAGGTCGGGGAATACGTCGCACTTGCGAAGCGTCCCAATCCCAAACACCTTGTGCTTCAGTATGTTCCGTCGCTCGCGGCGCTTTTGGCTCGCGCTGAGACCCTCAAGGGTGCACCACTGATGCAAGCTGAGGTTGAGAGGATCAGGGACCACGCCTCCGTGATGGTGGGAAATCTCCAGGCCGCACAAGCGGTCGAGGAGAAGCGGGGTTACAAAGATGTTCGCCCTGAATCAGCGTGGGAAGAGTGGAAAGTCCTCCGCACACAGCTTTCGCGTTGATCATCGCAGGAACACGATGACGGCCTGGTGCGGAACAACACTGTTCTTTCATCAACCCGCCATCGCGCTTACGTCGCGCGACGTGACTGGTTGCCGGTAAGCGCTGCAGCCAGGCACGGCACCGGCAGAATGCGACCACCGGCCAGAAGCGATCACTCGGTCATCCACGCAATCAAAAAGGAGCGAACGTGGTCTTCCTTGCGATCATCCCCACTGGCCTGACGGAAGTGCGTCTTGCAGCGGGTTCGGCACGTTTGACCTGATGCCGCTACAGAAGAAGGCTACGGCGCGCTAGAGGAGAAAAGCTTGCATACCCGAACAGCTAATTATTCGAAATTGAATTCAAACATCTGGAAAGACATTTTTTCTCATCTCGCTCCAGTAGGCAGAGTTTTTGCAGAGTGGAAAACAACCTCGGGGGAAATTTCCTACATGATTGTCCCTGACGCATCCAAGCTCGGAGATGAAACAGTGACAGACGATGATGACCTGCGATTTGATGAGATAGAGAGCTTGAAGGTCATGCAGACGTTGCGACCAATGGGGCAGTTAGTTGTCGCGAACGATGTTGATAGCTGTCGTCGAATACTAGTGTCGATACCCTATGTGCATGTGATGGAAATTCATGGCGGTATCGAGATAACTTTGAAAAATTAAAGGGCGGCACTGTCAGGGATTTTCGTCATTACTCAGGAAATTTGACTTGACAAGCTATGCACCACAAGGCGCTGGTGGGGCGTTAGGGAGCTTCGCTACGAATGTTCGCTACCGCAGATCGCGAATGACCGCAATGGGCCCGAAGCCGAGGTTCGATTCGCTCCAAAGCGGCCTATCGCCTAGTCATTCGAGTGGCGAGGCGAGGCAGATTGCCGACCTGTAAAAAGCCTCAAGCCTGGCGAGTTGCACGGCGCCATAAGTCCTCAAACTCTTCGAGGGACAGTTCGGTGAGGGCTGCATCCCTTTTCAGATTTTCTATACCGGACTCCGGAAATTCGGGACGGTTCGTGAAGTCATACTGCTCGTTGTTATGAGCGCTAGGGGTTGCCCACCACAGATCATGCTCAAAGCTGTTGATCATCCGAATGATCATGCCGTCATTGACTTCGCAATAGAAGAGTCCAGGAGTCCCTTCATGACTCTCGTTGTACGTTCGATAGTACTTGCGGATTGGCTGCATGAGTTCGAGTATGTTGAATGACGTACCGGTGATGGCCGAATTTTGCCCCACAGCGCGACTGACCGGTTGAATCCGCCGCCAACACCGGCCCTTCGCGAGGCACCTCAAGTGAGCGGCGCGCCAAAGCCCTTTTCCCACTCGCCAGCCCTGCGCCAGTGCAAAACTGTTGTCCGCACACTGCAGGCGCCATGACAATCCGGGCATGACGCATAACCCCCGCCGCTCGCGTGTCACGGCGGCACTCACCGCGACTTTCTTCCTTCCCGGTGTGCCCGGCATCGCCCAGGCTCAAGACACGCCGTATGGGGAGACTCTCCTAACCCCCACTCCCCCTTTTTCGAAGAGCACAGTGGTTGGAGAGTGGGACTTGCGTGAAGGCGTAGTTCCTGGGACCAAGTGTGGCTGGGCCATCCTGCAAGGGCCCCAGCCGAGCGAGCCTGTCCTGGTCCAAAATTGCGACATCTCCAGTGGCGTGGGCAATGGTTTGGGCCAACCGCTCAAGGAGGTGGCGCCACAGGTCTACCGCCTCGACAACTGGGGCCTTCGCCTCGCGCTCCAAGCGGATGGCCGGCTTGAAGTGCGGAGCGCCGATGGCCGGGTCTCCTACCTCGACCCGACTCCTGCGGCCAACAGACTGAAGGCGGGGCTGCTACCCTTCCCGATGCAGGAATAGCGACGCATAGCACCCAAGGGGGGCCGCACAGACTCACCGTGCGGGACGAAAGACCAGCTAGGAGCAATGGCAAAGTCTGTGCGGAGCCCCTTCGCGAAGGCTGCGCGTCGGGCTACATTCGGCCAGAGTCGGTCCTTCAACTATCACGCTCTGTAACGGAGGAATGATGCCCCGATGAAATCGTTTGCCGTTAAAAAATGGATGGTCGTGCTTGCCACTTCGCTTGTTTCGATCGAGGTGCTTTCGTACTTTGATCCATTGATGTTGCAAGCATCTGATTCCGCGACGATCGCTTGGCATCAAGTCGCCGCGCCCAGCGACAACGTTCTGCTAATCCGCGGCGACGAGGGCACTTGCGCGATTCGATTCACATCATTTCGAGCGGCCAGTGTCGCAAAGGCTCCCACCACGTTCAATTCAGGTGAGGAAACTTATTGGGCAGACTACGAATGGAGCTTCACTGACAGGCGGTCTAATACGGACACCCAGCGCGGAACTGGTCGTGCCACCAAGGGCGCACTTTTGGGGATCGGACGGTTCGCATTTGGTGGTGGTAGCCCTCACGTTCGGTGCGGACCGATGAAAGCGGCTTGGCTACCCCGTGGGTCGGTCTCTTTCTCAGACAAGGTGGCTTGCAAGTACGCTTCTTATCGTCTTGCTCCAACGCGATGGAAAAGCCTCTCAGAAGTCAAGCTTGACGACCCAACGATAAGGTGGTTCGAATGCGATGAACATCGAAAAACGTTCTACATTTCTAGTGGTGATCTTTGAGACCTGCGTCCCAACGACGGCTCTCTGGGTAAGACATCGATAGCCCGCTTTGGGCTCCTTCGCGACATCTGCGCGACCGGCTACAGTCGACCAGCCGCAGCCATTGCCGTGGCCGGGCCCCAGAGAAACTGGAAGTTCATGGAGATCATGAAATGGTTGGACGCCTGATGGGACGCCTTTTCTTATCGCTCGCAGCAACGATCCCTTTGGTTGCATTCGCGACTTTGCCGCTGCAAATGTCGCTCGCCGAAATGGCGGCGGGAGCCGATCATGTGCTCGTTGGCCACGTCGTCCACGTTGACATGGTCGACGGAAATGGCCTTCCCATCGTGGATGATCAAGCCCGTACGGGACCCGGTTTGAACAATGTCATACGTCTTCATGTAGCCGTCGACGAGACTCTGATTACGACCGCCGCACGAGTTCCAGAGAAATTGCTCGTACTACCGCTCGATCCGCTCATGCACTACAGCCTCGGGCAGGTTCGGTCCGCTCACCAGAACGATACAACCCCGCGATTGCTACTTTTGAAAGGCACGGATTTTTCCATCCTCAAGCCGGGCATCTTCTTTCTTCCATTGCAGGAAAAAGAAGAGGTGCTACGAGCGTATGGTGCGGCACACAGATAGGTGCGCAGTGTGCGACGGGCGGATATCGGCTACGACCAGGCGATCAAAAGCCTGCCCATTATGGTCTAAAGCCGAATTCAATTTGTGATATGGAAGCGTCTTCAATGAAGAATGAAAAGCCTCTTCTGGGGATGGCAACACCATCTTGGCTCATGTTGCTGCTCGGGATGCTGCTGCTCGCTGCTTGCGCCCATAGTGACAAGCTAGGAAAAGCCCCGGAGTGTGCTGCGCTCCTGCCTGCCTCTGGCTATTACCCTGCTGGAGCACTTGAACCTTCCGATGGGCGCGCGGATCGGTTCTATCGAGAGTGGTTTAGCGCTCATTTGACGGCCATGGGTGAGTTACCGATCACGTGCAACGATGCTGCAACGGAGTACCGCTTTCTCTGGCTGCGAACTTTCCATCATCCAATCGTCATAACGGTAACTATTGCAGACCGTCACGCCACGTTGCACGCCGTTGAGTTGGACGGCCAGGGCGGCTACGAACCAGGGCAGGTGCTGCGCCAAGTGACGCGCTTCTTTTCGGTAACAGAGCTGCAGACGCTGGAGCAAGTAGTTGCAGTTTCGAACTTACGCCAAATCCCTAGCGTCGAACCCTCTGGCATGCAGGTGACTGACGGGGCGCGATGGGTGCTCGAAATACGCGACCAAACAGGCTATAGCGTGATAAATCGCCAGTCCCCTGCCTCCGGCGCGATCCGGGACTTTGGGATGCACCTGCTCTCCCTGACTGGCTGGTCCTCCATAGGGCCCGTGTATTGATCCCTCCCGAATGAAGTTTGACTTTTTGCCGGCTAGCGAATGACGGCTTACGGCGACCGCTAGTCCAGCTTCGGGCCCAACTACGACCGTTGGGAGCTACTGCGACATGAAGTCGAATGCACTTCCGAACAAGGCGAACGGCCGTGCGCGTCGCTTGGCCCTCGGTCAGCATGCTCACTTCCATCGTCGCTTCCTCTGCTCGTATGGTGTTAGAGGCATTGCGTTCCGTGTAGTTCTACGTACCTGAGCTGTCGCAGACGAGCGGGACACAACGCCTCGATGCAAGCGCTGTCGGAAGCCAAGCTGCCACCCGAGGCAGTCGAACACTGAACTCTTGACGCCGGAAGCGCCAAGCATCATTTAGTGAGAAGGGAGTAGGAGAGCTCGGGAAAGTCCGATCCTAGCCAATAACGAAAGTCTAGCTGCGTGAGACCGCTTTCGAGTCAGAGTAGGAAGGCTGACCGGCTACCGGCGTCCTCGCGCACGGTGCTGACTACTCCTGCCCGACTGCGATTCCAGACCATGGTCTTGTACGCAAGCGGGCCGGCGGCGCACAGTTCGTCCTCCACACTACAAAGAACGAAGAAACTCCAGCAGCGCCGTGTTGACCGCTCCCGGCGCCTCCTGTTGCAGCCAATGGCCCGCGCCCGCAATGACGTGCGAACCCACTAACTTCGGTGCCAACGCTGGCATGGCAGCAACAATGCTGTCCATGCCCGGCATTGCGCGCCCCGGATCGCGCTCCCCAACCAAGTACAGCGCCGGTACCTCAACCTTCATCCCCTCGAAAGCCGCTTGCAGCTCCCAGTTCCGATCAAGGTTGCGGTAGTAGTTGAGTCCACCCCGAAAGCCGCTGCTCTCGAAACTGGCAACAAACTCTGCCAGGTCATCTGCGCCAAGCCAGGATGGCAAGGTCTGCGGATTTGGGATGCCGTCCAGCATTCCACCTCTGCGAGAGAGCATGCCAAACGGATTCGGCGTACAGGGATCCTCTCGTGGGCCAGCGTCTGCGGACGCGGCGAAGTAGATCTTGCGCAGTGTCGTTGCCACATCACGTTCGAACTCCTCCTCTGCAAGGCCTGGCTGTGCGAAGTAGTGCGTATAGAACCATGCGTCGTCGGTCTGCGGGAACAACTTGCTCGGCAGCAACGGAGCTCGCCCCATCAAAGGGACGCCCAGCGCAGCCACCGCTCGAAAACGATCAGCGCGAAGCAACGCGGCCTGCCAAGCAATGGTGGCGCCCCAGTCACCACCAACAATCACGGCTTGTCGCTCACCCAGGGCGTCAACCAATCCCACCAGGTCTGCGACCACATCCAGCGTGGTGTAGGCATTGACATCGGCTGGAGCGTCGCTGTGCCCATATCCACGGAGGTCGGGTGCCACCACATGGAAGCCCGCCTCAGCCAGCGCCGCGCGCTGATGCCTCCAAGCGTACGCCGTCTCCGGAAACCCGTGGCACAGCAGTACCAGCGGCCCCTCCCCTTGCTCGGTCAGATGCAGATGGAGGCCATTGACCTCTAGCATGTGTTCGCGTGCGGGCTTCATGATGCGA
Organism: Variovorax sp. GW821-FHT10D07; assembly: GCF_059415325.1. Taxonomy (NCBI): domain Bacteria; kingdom Pseudomonadati; phylum Pseudomonadota; class Betaproteobacteria; order Burkholderiales; family Comamonadaceae; genus Variovorax; species Variovorax sp. GW821-FHT10D07. The sequence continues at coordinate 224,202 of NZ_JBWKMZ010000013.1, forward strand.
TGAGCGATAGTGTTGGAAAGCCAAGAATACCGTAACTCTTGAAGTTACGCAAAATACCTCTATGACCCAGGACACCCGACTGGCCCGTTTGCTGCACGTGTTGGTTCACATGCATCTGCGTGGCGGCACCACTACCTCGGAGACGATCGCCCAGATGCTGCACACCAACGCTGTGGTGGTGCGTCGAACCATGGCTGCGCTACGCGATGCGGGACTCGTTACGTCGACCGGTGGGCGCGGTGGCGGCTGGACGCTCTCATGCGACTTGGGCAGCGTCAGCGCTCGCGATGTCTATGAAGCTATTGGTCACGGGAACGTCTTTGCGATAGGGCCGGCGGACGACAACCCGGAATGCCCAGTCGAAGCAGCAGCGAACCGCCTCGTCGGCACCGCCCTGCAAAAGGCGGAAGGCCTGCTGCTGCAAACTCTAAGCTCTTGTCCTCTGTCGGCACTCGTTGTAGAGGTTGAGATGCGCGAAAAGACCACAAGTAGCTTGTCTCGCCCTATGTGACAACGGCTCGGCCCGTGGCGCCTGACTCGAGGCATACGCGCTGAGCTTCGGCGACGATACGCGCCCCCGACTGAAGGAGCCGCTTTCAGCACAGTGCTTGGGAAGTCGATCGGTCGGCGCTCTGCCATCCCATCTTGACGATCTGGGTGTTGACTCACCGTACTATTGCGACATCACTTTGACAGGAGCTGGGGATGATCACCTGGTTGACTCGCATTGGATGGTGCACGGTAGTGCTGGGAGCAATGCTCTGCACGCCGTCGGCTGACTTGCTTCCAGTGGACCTGTAGATGCACCTGCAGCAGTTTTTGTCGGATACGCCGCCTCGCGCAGGGCACACCTTTCTGCAGGTGACCTCGGCGCCAGAGGGTTCTGTAGATCAGACAAAGATCGCCGGGGCGGCGCTGATCGTCCTGGGTTTTTTGCTTGTGGCCGGGGCGTGCTGGTTGCGCTCGAGGCGCTGAGCAGTCCTGACTATCAGAGATCCTAGCTTTGACACTGGATGTGGCCGCAGTTCTGCAATGCTGCCGGCCGGGCGCGTGGACAGCCACTCGAGAACATCCTCTAGATATGCATCCGGTTCGTGGCCGTTTGGGACCTGCAATCATGAACATCGTTGATCGCATCAAGCGCTCAGTGTTCAAGCGCAATGCTGATGTGTTCCTGCGCGCGGAATTCGACAGCTTCGGAAGTCCCGCACAGGCGGGGCGCGCTCTCGCAGAGATGCGGCGCAAGCGCACGCCCGTCAAACTCGGCGTTGACGTGTACGCCAAGGTAGAGCAAAGCATCCTACCAGGCAAGCCCATTCCCGTTAAGCCGCCGGAGGTCTTGGCGCCCGAGGTCTGACAAAATGCGGCCTGAACGTAGGGGAGTTGCGTCTCATCCACGAGTACAACTCCGGCCACAGTACACCGATTCCCGCGGGCGCCGTGTTGAACATCGGGAAACGGCGTTTACAGCGCGAGCTAGGATGGTGGCAAAAGCTCGCCATCGGCGCAGACAAACAAAGTCCAACTGTACGGACAGAACTTGCCACAGCTCGTCTGCGGAAACTCCAAAGCTCACCTACATGTCTGAAACATCGACCGACCCCGACAAGCCATATACCTGGGAGTTTTTGATAGAGGTGTACGACTACCGCTGGCAGGTTGCTGAGCGTCGCCAATTGTTCCTCGAAGTCGAGGGCCTCCACGAAGCGAAGGCAAAGGCGGTTTCGGACGAGCTCGATGCCGCCTTGGCAGCAGCCGACCCACAGGAGCACGGTGATGTCGTTGGCGACTTTGCATCAGAACTGCGGTATGTCGATCATGAACTCCCGAGCATCCAGCGTGCTGCAACCTTCATCATGCTCATTCACTTCGCAGAAGCACGCCTCGCTTCAATCTGTGAGGGTATTAGCAAAGAGTTGAAGATTTCAGCTCGTCTCGCTGACTCTCGCGGATCTGGCGTCGGGCCTGCACTTTCCTTTCTAAAGAAGCACAGCCAGCTCGACTTGGCTGAGCTGGCACCTAGCTTCAATTTCTTGCGAGGCTGCAAGCACCTACGTAACGCCCTCGTACACACCGGGGGGCACCTTCTTGAAACGAATACCAGAACCGTCGAATTCGTTAAGAACGAGCCGACCTTAGACGGCCAATCAACCGGTGAAATCTACGTCACGGCTGCGCTTGTGGCCAAGTTTCTAGACTGCCTCGAAAGAATTTTCATTGGTATTCACATAGCGATGGAATGCTTCATGCGCCAGGTGGGCAATACAGGGCATGTCTTCCTCATCGCAGAGAGGGGGAGAACGCCATTCTTCGGCCCGGACCCGCAGAGGCCCAACGCGCGATAAATGCGGATCTGCCCCTGCTGCGCCCACCGTGTGACATCCGTATCGAGCTCACACGAGTCGATGTCTCGATCACCGTCACCTTGCCGTTGAGCACGGCAGCGCCCATCAGCGACGCACTCGTCAACTTCTACAGCTTCTCAGCGTCTTGCGCCAGCCGAACTTGATAGTTCAAGTTCAAGATGGCGTCATTGTCCCCAACTGACATTGCAAGAAGGCTTACATTCGTTTTTCCAGAAATCCAGTCGGCCGTCGCAGTGTTTAGCATTCCCCGCTGATTTCTATTGCTAATTTCTTGACCATACTTGACTCTAAGTGCATCAACCAACCGGTTGTAGGTCAACATTGACGAAGAAAACTTTTCCTGCGCGTCAAGCTTCAGCGTCACTTGAACCAGCTTTTCACTTGAAAAGAAAAAAGTTGCCTTGAATCTTCTTCCGACAAGATCTACCTTCGGAATCTCCAACAGGCCTTTCGCCCCACTTTTTATCGCTTCTGGTGTTCCGACTGGTTCTACTGCATCAGGAATACTCTGACGGACTTGCTCTGGAGACATCCCGTATGTCGCGCCCTGCCAAAGTGCTTGAGCGAAACTAGGCGCAGATAGAAAACCTAAAAGACAGAACGAGAGTGTTTGAATTAGTATTCGCATAAATTTACTATCTAATGAAGATATTATTTGCAGTACCATTTAAAAAATGGCAGCCAGAGAATACAGGGATATTTCCACGAAACCTTTCATCGCAGTGGACAAACAAGCTCGCGGAGACAAGAAGCGCATCGCCCAATCTCTCGCGGCTATCTATTGTGAGATTCGGCCGCTGGAAGATTTCCTTCTATCGTCCCGCTTGTAGTCACACCGAGGGAAAGTGCTACACGCCAAGAATGGACCGAACTTCGAAACCCTGGGCCTTAAGAACCCTCGTCCGCACTTGGGGCAAAGCTCGCTCTTTCCCTCTTCACCATCCACAGTACGAATTTTCAGACTTTGCTCTTTGACAAGCTCGCTAATGAAGCTCGATTCCGCATGTTGCACCGTGACTAGTGTGACCGTCTCTTTGGCCCGAGTGAGCGCGACATAGAACAAGCGACGCTCTTCTGCGAACGCAAACGGGTCCCCATCGGGCATAGCAAGCTGCAACACCGGATCATCGGCAACCTTGCACGGGAAGCCCAGTATCTCTGAGGTGACACGGGGAACGATGACGTGATCGGCTTCAAGGCCCTTCGACCGGTGCACGGTAAGAAACACCACCTCTACCCAGCTCGCGTCGTACATCGTTGGCATGAAGCTACGATCTCGTTGGTATCTCGCCAACAGATAGACGGAAGCCTTCTTACCTGCCGCCGCGGCCGCTTGGCCAATCTCTCTTACTCGCCTTTCCACCGCCGCCTTAAGAAGACTTTCATTCTCCACCTGGAGGATACGCACGGACTCTGCAATATCAGCCCTGGGCGAACGGACCTGCTTAGCGATCTGAGCAGGGTTCCTCTGAACAAAGGCACTACTGATTTCGCACAGCGAGGGCGGGCACCGGAAAGTAGTCTCGAGTTTAAGTGTGGTGGCCTTGCCGAACAGCTTTTCGAAACTGGTCATCACCGTGAGATCCGCGCCGGCAAAGCGATTGATCCCCTGCCAATCGTCACCCACGGCGAACAGATACTTGTCTTCCCCATGCACCAAGGCCGCTACCATTCGTGCGCGAGCTTGGCTTGCATCCTGAAACTCATCCACCATGACGAGCTCGTATGGGCTGTGCCATTTGCCCGACTCCATGCAGTCCGTTGCAAGATTGAGCATATCCTCGAAGTCGATGCACTTGGCTTCTCGTAGCTTTTGGTCCCACGCGCGCCGTAGGCCTTCAAAGAGCCGCAGAAAGATCCCGTGGCGAAAGCGAAATGTTCCGGCCTCCCCTTGGGACAATCTTCCTTGTAGATCCTCCGTCGTGAGTCGATTACTTTTCACGTGGGTCAAGAACGTCCGGAACGTTCCGGCAAGGCGCCGGTTCTCGATTGGCAATCGTCCTGGCACGGGACGATCTGGATTGGGGTCTAGAACCACGCCGAGCTTTGGAAGCTCTTGACTTAGTTTTTCGAAGGCCGCGCCGGACCACAACTCAGCCATAGTGGTCTCCAACAGGACCGTCCCATAGCGCTGGTGTAGTGCCCGTTTCCAAACCATGCCATCTTTGTAGCCGATGAATTTCTTTGGCGGCTCCCCGCTCGCGTCTAAAGCCCAGTGCTCTAAGTACGCGTTGGCATCAGGCAGGTAGAAGTCCGGCTTGTACTGTCGGTAGTTCTCGTCGGCGGTATCTTGTTCGTAGTCGCCTTCATAAACGTAGCGCACCCCGTTATAGAAAAGCCAGTTGGCTAACACCACCTCTCCCTGGCTTTTTACAACTTCGTCGTTCAGAGTTCTGAAACCCCTACGACGTTTGTCCGGGTCCCATGCGTCGGGATTTTCTTGCTCCTTTCCGAATTTCGGTAAGTCTTGTCCAAAGACGACTCGAAACATGTCCCACTGCGTTCTGAACTGCGAATCCTTGTCCTTGAGCTCGTCCGCCAGCGCCACCAGCGTTTCGAGGTCTTTTCCGTCTTCAAGCCACGGGGCAAGTGACGGCTTTTTTCCGGTGGCCGCACCGATAACATCCAGACCAAAGGCGTGGAAAGTCTTAGCCGTTACCTGATCTGCGGAAAGGTTCAAAGGCCCCAGTCTCGCTCGGATCCGCTCACGCAGCTCCGCCGCCGCGTCGTTGTTAAAGGCAAGCAGCAACATGCGATCTGCAGCAAAGTAGCCATGCTGAAGCGCATATCCCGCTTTGGCAACCATTGTCGATGTCTTGCCTGATCCTGCCGCCGCAACAAGAAGTACTCGGTTATCAAAACAGATGACGGCTTCGCGCTGCTCAGGGGTCAGTCGCGATTTTTCTACTCGGTCAAAGAAATCTTTGTCCTTGATCAGAGCTCGAGATAGCCGCTGAGCGTTGACGGTCTTGACATATTCCTCGAAGGGATGCTGCCATATCCGGACGGCATCCTGGATCTCTTTTGACTGGAGTTCTAAGTGCTTTCGAACCTCCAGGGTTTCGAACATGCTGCGTGCCGTTGATGGTTTTATTGTCTCGTGATGCTGTGCAAATTCTCGACTGAGCCAGCCACGATGGGCGAGCCGCTGGCTACAAGCTTTCAACGTCGACTCCGCCCAAAATTGGATTGGAAGTACGCTCAGGCCAAAGTTGCGGATGAATTTCTCAACCCTTACTCGCTTGCGCTTAGCCTCTATCGCTTCGGTCAGCGCTCGCTTGAGCTGCTGCGCCTCAATGTTCGGGATCCCGTCAAGCTGAAGCCGCTGCCCCTTCGCACCCAGTATGAGTACCGTCGCCCAAAACAGTCCACCTGTCACGGTGGTGCTTTCAAGGTTGTCCACGTTCGCGTCGAGGACCGCCCCCCCGACGGAAAGCTTCACCTTCTCTCCGTCCAACTCAAGTCTCCAATCGGGAGCACCCGTGAAGAACTTTCCAAGTGATGTAGGAATCCAAACTTGCGGCATAACCTGCACAACCATTGCTAAGAAATAACTACAGAAAACTGTAGAAATTCTATGCGCGATGTGTGGTGCTTGTTTTTTTCTTTGACGGCGGCTCCGAGCTACGGGCTCAAACCGCCCATGTCTTCTGAGACACCGCTTTCTCATGACGCAGATCGCGCTCAACCAGAGACGCAGATAGCGAAGGGAGAGGTCAGAGAAGGAAATTGAGAGTAATCATGAAGTCCGAACGGAGCCGAGGAGCCGGCTCATGCAGCGGGAGCCAAGTTGCGTCACTGCATGGGATCTCAGCGATCAACCCATCGCTTTTCAGCCGCACACCAAGGATGACGCGCAACACCGAACAATCGCGTCCGCGAAGCAACGACCCGAGCCTGGCCGGGCCACGCAGTCGGCAAAAGTGATGCAATGCAGCGAGAACAAGAAAGGCCGTCCCATCGAATCCAGGCTACAGACGGACCACCGCACCTGTCGAAAACTCTGTGCCGTCCTCATCCGGCAAGCTCGCAAGAGCGAATTCTCCAATTTACATGGAAGAGAAGCCATCCCTACGGCGAAGATTCTCACTGAACCGCTCATGAGCCCACACGTTTTCTGGTTCTCGATCCATACATTCGATGCGCTGCTTTCGAACCTTATTCTTGATCTTGACGAACGTCGGCATAGCAGGTAAGCGCACTTGCGACCGTAGAGTAAGGTGCGTGCTACGGAGCGTCCCATCCGCCTTGAGCGAGGCTGGAGTATGTGTTGCAGTCTCAACGAAGGCTTTGACTTTCGAATACTTTGCACCGAGTTCGCATAGCCCAGCCCTCATGGAATCGGAACGCGTCATCAGCACCGCAGAGGTGTTGATTGCCTGGAAGGAATTCAACAGCCGAACGTCCTCGTCCAACGCTTCGATGACAATTCCAGCAGATGCGTTACGATACAGATACACGCCGGGATCGTAAAGACAACAAGTTACGGAAGGCGTGATCGGCAGGAAGAACTGAATCCCTCTGACGGTTATAGACGAACTCATCGGGTGCGTGGACTCGCGTAGATACCAGTTATGCTGAAATACTGGATGATCTGAGAGAACGAACTCTGTTTCGGTCTTGTTGACGACAAGCGCAAGGCGCAGGTCACGAAGCAGCCGGTACTGCGTTGCGGCAAACGTGGCGAGATAGGCCTTCACGACCCTAGGCTCAGATGGAGTGACACGCAATCGCCGCATGTCGTCTTGCTCTAGGCTGTTCAGTCGTGCGATCTCCGCGAAGATCGTCCGAACCCCAGCGTTCACGAAGGCAATATTCCTCTCGTACGCTTCACGCGTTCTCGCCAATTGAACGACAACGAACCGCAGTAGCGCGGGCGTAGGTACGGGATTGAATCGATCCTTCACCTCGGAGAGGATCTTTAGATCATCGCCAACAGGGGCTTCCACATGCTCACTCAGAAACCGTTCAAAGGAGTCATCTATCTCATACTCGTAGTTTCCCGCGCAGATATCTTTGATGTTTTGATTAGGGCGGTACTGCTGGCGCTCAGTGTCGTAGACGTTAAGCCTGGACTCACCTCTCTTCTCCGTTGCGAAACGGCGCAGGAGAAGCTGAGGAACAAAGTGCTGTTTCTTGGCGGTCATTATCGAACGAGGAGCTGCGACGATTGAGACATGCGCGGACACAAACAATGCCTTGCGTCACGATAAGGCTGTATTTTCTAAGTGAGCCGTGAGTTTTATTTGCCTGATCCTTGTGCGTCTTGGCAGGACCTCCTAGAACCTGATGCGGCAAGAGGACAGCTCACCGCTCGATGCTCAGAACTGCCTCGAAGCGCAACGATGGACGTTGCGAGACCATCAATCTCACGATGTGCCCTGTGGTGTACAGCTTGCGCGCCGAGTGCTACACGCTGGCACAAGCCTGCACACTCTCCACGCGCGTTAGTAGGTGCGGAGAATGCCACCACCTGGTCAAAATGGAAGCTGGAAGGCGAGAGCGTCAATCCCATTGCTTCACGACTAATGGGCAAAGCTATGGACCACCACTAACGCTCAAAGACTCACAGCTCAATAGAAATTGCTGGAACCATGACGCCAATCCTATTGGCGATGGGAGTGTATATGTTAACTGTCGTGTCTCCAATCACACGAAGGCTGACGATGAGGGCATAGCGAGTCGGTGCGTCTTGACGCCCACCGCCTTTCCAGTCTTTCCACCAGCCACCAACTGGATACACAGCAATGTGATCCATCCCGGCCAATGTACGTGCGTTTCCACTCCACACGTCCGAGTGCACCGATCCTTGCGCGCGCATCTTGGCCCCTAAAAACCAATTCATCGCCTCAGGATCTGGAATTGACTCCTTCTTTCTTGGAGTTTCCGCTGCGGGGTCATCTAGATGCGCTGCTTCCCGCTCAAGCTTATTGATTCGCTGCTGGAATCGATTGAGGTTCTCGGAGGCCGCTTTCACGGCAAACCGCAAGCCATGCGACTGGTACCTGAACTTGGATTGCCACCCGCGCTGAGCCGGGTTGGGTTCTATGAAATAGGATAAGGTAACGCGAAGCTCGACATCGCGGCTATCTAGATCAAGCAGTTTTTCTGCTGGCCATGGTAGCGCGTGAAGATTCATGTTTCCCAGCTTAACGTCGCCTTCCTTAACAACATATGGAACGATCGTCTCCTGCAGCACGAGCGTCGCATCACTGTATTGCGAGACCATTGAACGCTCCAGATCAACAGCGCCGTATCCATAGGTACGGACCAGCGCGCGCTTCACAGCACCCGTCGATTGAGCATTCGCACCATTCCGCATGGTGTCGGTCCAGCGCGCACCATGAACTACCAGGCCGCGCAGCGTCTCAGGCCAATATCCTGGGTACCGAGCAGAAAGATGCCCGCAGATCCGGGCAACTTCAGCCGTCGCGGCACTGGTGTCCCCACTTTCCGCCAACATCGAGCTGGACGGCTCGTGCGATGTTGTGAGGACACGTAGATCGGCCGGACCAATTGTGACTCCACCCCGAGCCGTATCTACGCAGGCATTTCCGCCCTCCGCCACAACATCAGGTTTGAACGGCCATTGCGACGACCATAACGCCGATGTCCGTGATCCAGGTGACAGGCCTCCAGTTGCAGCGATGGGCTTCAGGGATGGCCACTTGTTTGAATCGAATGCCGCAAGGTTAGTAAATGCTCCGACCGTCAACGCGTTCCATGACTGCCCGGGGTCTTCGACGTTGTACGCCAAATTAGGGCTTGGATAGTGTTCCCAGAGATCCCAGTCCCTGACGTTCCCCCCCGCTAGGACAAAAAGCTTCGGCTTCCGATCAAGGTCTAGAGTGGCACCTTCATCGGTCGCCTTGACACCAAAAGACAGACGATCGACCTGGGCTGACCATTCTGAAGGGATGCCGGAAGTCTCACCTGCAGAGGTAGTCATCATGGCAAATGTGCGCTTCCGGGTCGCGTCGACCGCCTCCACCATCTCCACCGCGTCCGAAACGACCCGACCGTACAAACGGGGGGCATGCTCGTCACCTTTCGGGGGGCGAATCTTGACCGATTCAAGATGGTGACCGAGTACTGGTTCACCGACTCCCGTAAGGGGCAGCGTCAGGTCACCGTGCAGCACCAAGCCGGCCATTCCTGTGCCATGCCCTTCATGATCGGTTATAGGCCAATTCGGATTCAATGAGTGAACGTCGGGCTCCTGAAGAGCAGTCGAGATTAGGGGGTGCACCCGGTTCACTCCAGTATCCAGTAGCGTCACATAGGCGTTACTTTCAGGATGAGCGTACTGGACCCGGGCGTGCAAATCGTTGACCCACTCGGCTTGCTCATATGGCTTGAGCTCAGAGAGAAAGAACTCGGCAGACGGTCTGACACTCCGGATTTCAGCGACAAGATCAAGAAGTTCTAGAGCCTGCTGAAGTGCTGAGCGGGTTCCTTGCACAGCAATCACCGTTCGGCCGGGAAAGGACACCCATCCAGGGTCGACCACAAGCGGTAGGCTAGCGCAACGCTGTACGAACGCGTCGCGTGTACCAGCCGCGCCGGCAGGCGTATGCCGTAGCCACACCTGGTACCACGCTACTTCTTTTTCACCCGGGGGCGCGATCGAGTCGGTCCAGAGCTCGTCGAATACAGCGAGACGAAATGCTGAGATAGCGTTGACCAGGTCCTCGTTAACAGGCCCAACGCTTCCGTCCTTCTTGGGCTTTTTATCCTTTGTCATGTAGTCGCGGACGCGTTTCTCGAAAGCGCTTAGCTGTCCGCGCGGCACGTGGACCGACACGACCTCAGAGCGCTCGTGCTCGACTACGCTCAGGACCTGAATGTTGTCTCTAGACCATTCGATCTTGGCAAAATCCAAGATACCTTTAGGTTCGACCTCTATAGCAACTGTTAACCCTGCGTCTGTGGGAACACTACTCGCAGCGCGCAGCTGAGCGATTCGGGCCTCCTCTACGCCGAGAGCCGTCAACTCCGCAAGCAAGCGAAGGGAATGCGTCTGCCGGTCCCTACGCTGGCCAACGCCTCGCCCCCCTCCTCCGATAACAGACTTGTACTCGACGCTCTCGCCGGTGCTTTGTACAAACAGGTGATTCAGTGAGGTGGCCATTCGGCTAGATTTCCTTTTTTTGGGGAAAGACTCTAGCCCAACAACATCGACTCCGTCTATGCCAAGTTCTGGCTAGAGACACGCTCCCGCAAATGAAGCAAGACATCGGCAGCGTCAACGTAGTCCCGATGCTTGAGGACTGCGTCTTTCATGGCATCTTTCGACGCCCTCACGACGTCAGAATGGGAAAGCCCACGTGCGGCGTCCGCCAAAATCGAATAATCCAAGCTGCCTTGGGTCATCGCTGCAAGATTGTTCTTCAACAGCAGCTCGATCATGCTCTTCGTTGGTGGACCGTATTGCACAACGTCATCGAACCGACGAAACAGCGCCGAATCGAGAGACGCTCCGTGGTTAGTCGCTGCCACGATGATGCTCTCTGAGCTATCTTGCTCAATGAGTTGCAGGAACATGTTCAGCGTTCGACGCATTTCAGCAACATCATGCTGGCTGCCGCGTTGCAGGCCGAGCGAGTCGAACTCATCAAAAAGGTAGACGCCACGGGTGGCCTTCAGGGCCTCGAAGACGATGCGAAGCTTTGATGCGCTCTCACCCATGAACTTGGTGATGAGGCTATCGAACCTAGCAACAAAAAGCGGCAGCCGAAGCTCGGTCGCTATAACGCTGGCAGTGAGCGTCTTTCCGGTCCCTGGAGGGCCGACGAGAAGCAGTTTTCGACGCGGGGCCAAGCCATGCCCGCTAAGCCGTTCGTGGTTGCGCTGCTCATTGAGGAGGCGCTGTAGCTTCGCTTCTACCTCACTCGAGATCACCATCTGCGAAAGGTGATGTTGCGTATAGAGCACGCTGAGAAGCTCTGCGAGTTCTCCACGGGGCTGCGCGATCGGAACCGGGCGCACTCCCACGGGCCGCGGCGACCTCGAACGAGCAGCCTCGACCAGGTCTCTGAGCTCCGACGCTAGCTTGTTGTGCCCACGCTGCGCCTCATCCGCCGCCATCTGAAGTGCGACGGAAATGAACTGCTTCTCCTCGTTGCCCGCATAGGCACGTAGAAGCGCTTTGACTTGATCTGCGCGCGCCATATCGAGCTTTCCTTGTACCGATGTTAGGCCACGAACACCATCGCGACCGGTTTGTGTAATTATCACACACTTGTGCTGTAATAGCAATATGACGTTAAGGTATCCGACAACTCAGGGCGAACTCATCCGTACGGTTCGGGGAGAGATGACGCAAGCGGAATTTGCGCGCTTGCACGGAGTGGATCGGAGTTGTCTGTGCAGGTACGAAAAGGGGACGCTCGGGGCGCCCACGCGGCTCTTGAACCAATGCTTGCAAGCAATCGCACAACAGCTATCAGGGGCGGTTGAGGCGTCTGCAGCGCAAAGAGCGTTGTCTCACGCGCGGCACACGGTCGAGGAATTGGAAGCTCTGGCGAGAGGCGCCAGATGACCTCGACGGCATCGCCCTCTCGCGGGCTGCACAGCGCGGGCGAGCAGGTCAAGCGCCGGACTGCGAGGCGCTAACAACAAAGGAGAAGCTTGATCGAGCAGTGTAGTTCGGCAAAAAGGAGGCAGCTTAGGCAGGCTTACCGCACGACGCAGCGACGGAGGCTCGGCGAGATCAGAGAATTCAAAGGGTTGGAGCAACTAAGGACTTTCCCCCTCTCACTGCGGATAGGGCGCAAGCTTTCGAAATTTGCGTCATCGCCGTCTTCGCACGTTGCGCAATCCGACGACCGACTTATGACTTCAGCATCGATAGTGCTGATTCGCGATCTACGAACTCTATGAGTAGGGTTTCCCGCGCTGTTCTTCGGGGAGATACCTGAGAATACAGTCGGAAAGCGGAGAAGAGCCACACATGCAACTGACAGAACGTGACGCAGTCTTTGAGGAGCTTTCAAAGCCCGAAGTCAAGATTTCATTCTGGGACGGTCTGAGTGGCCCCATTACGGACTTTCGGGTCTACAGAGATCCCAACGACCTGCAGATATACATCGAAGCCTCTAGCGACTGGCGGACCAAGGAAAGCCTGGAGTTTCCGGCGGCTGGAGTTGTGGGCCCCGCCACTGGTCGGCTTGTATTTTCAGATTCTGTGGCTGAGATAGCCGTGGCTGAGGGCATTACCATACGGCACGCTAACGTGCAGATGTTTTCGCCTATTCCTGGACGCGGGAAAGACGAAAAGGCAAGGCTCCAAAGCCTCGCCCTAAAAACACGTTCGACCGGAACAGTTGGTTATGTGGTGGAGTGGATCTGCAACGTGCCTAGCTCGTTTCATTGGCCGGCTATGGTCGATAGACATGGGCAAACAGATTGTGCGACTGTTCTGACTAGTTCGAGCGGTGAGCTTAGGCTGGGGAAGCCATCCGCAGCTTCAAAAGGGGGCTCACTCACGCGCTGTTGTGCTCGAATTGAGGTGGCGGGGATTGCAGTTTTCGTAGGCCTGCTGCCGGAGGGAAGCAAGCAGGCCGGAGATGGATTCGTAGTCTTCGAAGGAAATCCGGAAGAAGAGCTTCGTCAAAAGATAAGAGACGGGCTGTCTTTCGCCCTTGGATCCCATCTCGTCTATCTTGGCTGCTCTGAGTTCACCGGCAGTTGGGATCTGTTGAATGCCTTTGCAGTAAGTGCAGTCTCTATAACCGGCTCCGTACACAGCGTTCCCACCAAGCCACCTGCGCCGTTGGACGTTCACTACCAATGGGGGATTCAGGAAGCATTCCTGGCCGACATCGTCTCTGGAGTTGTACGCGAGTATGAGACCTATAAGCTGCAGGCAGTAATGTGGGGATACCGGCACGCATTCGCAGCTCCGTACCACATCGCCGCCATTCATTTCGCAGCCGTCGTCGAAAGCCTGCAGAACTCCTACTTCGAGCAAGCGGGCCCGACCAGCTCAGCTATTGTTTTAAAGGCCACTTGGCGTCCAATCCTTAAGCAATTGCGTCAGGTCATCGCTGACGCGGAGCTAGGCAGCGATGCGACAGACTTGCTGCTTCGCAAAATAGATCAGGTAAATGTACTGCCGCAGAATCAGGCGCTCGTACGCTGCTTCGAAAAGCTAGGCCTCGAGATCGGCAAGACCGAGCAAGCGGCGTGGGGCGGACGTAACCGCGCCGCGCATGGAAACCCCATTCCATCTGAAGGTCCCGTGCACGTGATTCGACAGAACCATGTGCTGTTGACCATTGCAAATAGGATGCTATTGGCGCTCTGCACTAGAGCTCCAGCTTACTATGACTACTACTCCCTCGGGACGCCAATTCGAGAGCTTCACAGTGCCATTCCGGAGGATTGACCTTAAAGATTAAATCTGTAGGATCCGCGCACGCTTAAGAATGGCGCGAAATTCCGGCGCGAGGCTCGCCCCCCCCGTGGCCCGTCCTAGAAAATTTCGATGCAAATCGTCATGCAAGGCATGTCTTCCCGGGAATCAGTCCTCTTCAAGCAGAGCTTCTTTCTCCCGTGCCTGTCGATCAATGCCGTCCTCTGCATGTCGAAGCAGGCTTAGATGGAGAGCGTGTGCGGGATCCAACTTGCTAAGACCCTTCAGAACCTCTTCGCAGTGGGCCTTCAAAGCCAGGTCTTCCTTGAACGGCTCGCCAACGGCCCCGCTTCGCCCGCCGTTCACAGTTGCCGACCAAAGTGCCGATGAGAGCACTTTCACAGCTTTCTCCCCGAGGATTTCAGCTCGATCAAGTGCTTGCCGGACGAAAGAGGGTTCTTCAAGCAGGAAAGTCTGGTGAGCGCTGCGAAGCACACTCGCAACCACATTGACATGCGCTTGCGTACCGCCGGCAAGCATCCCAAGCAGTAGCTCTTGAAGGCTTGGCCCATGTTTGCCACATAGCCCGGACACTGCACGACCGAAGTCAATTTGCAAGTTGTCGTCGGCATGTTGATTGACTGCCCAGTTGAGAAACTCACGCAGAAGCTGAAGGCCGTCGGGATGTGAGAGGAGTGCAAGCCCATTCCCTTTGCGACTCCGCCTGAGGAACTGAAATTCGAAGCTCCTAGCAGTCTCCAATAGTCTAGCCTTGAGCATCTCGATGACCTTAGCTGGATGGGCGGCCACTGCCTTCACGAGAAATGCATTGGTCCAGTGCTCATCCCACTGGCGCAAGCGCCCGAGTTTCTGAAGCAGGGTTCCCCACTGTTCGTCAGCGACGACCTCAAGTGGAATCGTATCCCGGTGCGAGAGCCACATCAAAAACTCACGTGTCGCTTCCGGACTGACCTCGAAATCAGCCGCGCAGATCAGTTGAACCGCCACTGCGGGATCCTTGGTCGCAATCTGACGCACGATAATGGCTGCGTTCCGGAGCACAACCGGTTCCTTCGACAGGAAGATTTGCCGAACGATAGCGTGATCAGCTTCGACAAAGAAGCCCTCAGACTGACGTGAATACGCCTCCGAGACCAGCTCCCACGCCTTCGATGTGGCGGTGGTCAAAAGCTCAGCGAGGAGCACATGCCTCTTTGGGTCATCCATCAGCAAGGCAAGCGCGGTTCCAGCGAAGCGCATGAGCGGCGACTGCACATCGTCGTGCCTTGCCAGCACCAGCTTGGCAAGATCTGGCCGCTTTTTCATCAGCGCACCGATCAACGGCTGGGCCGTGCCCAAGCCAGCGCCACCCACCGTGGCAATTTCTACAAGCCAATGCTTCACAAAGCTATGGAGGAGCTCGGCATCGGGGAACTCACGGGAAAGATCTTCGACCGCCCTCGCGAGGTCAGCCTGATGAGCCTTTCGGTCGAAAGACTCATCGTCGCGCCAGGTGTCACTACCCCACGCATCAACAACCAATCGAACCAACCTCGTAGGAAGATCTCGGTCCAACATAGCGATGATGGATCTTGCGCGTGGCTGACAAACGGAGCCATCGTTGTACATCGCATGCCAGCTCACGGACTGAGCTGCTTTCACCAATACAGCCGGATGGACAGCGGGCGCCTGCAAAACCTCGCAGACACGCTCCAGAAGTTGCGCATGTGCGTTGTCCCAGACCTCGATGTCCTCGTCGCCATGCATCGGACTGCGCAGCGCTTCGGCCAGCAGTTCCGCAGCAAGAAAAGCCTTGCGAGGAGGGCCATCGCGCAAAAAACTCACGAGGGCGTCAATCACACGCCCACGAACAGCTCTTGCCAGTTCAAGGTCCAGCCTGTAGCGGGTGATGGTAAAGGTTTGCCTACTGAAATTGTGCTCCTCCATATCCGTGCGAAGCGCGCCTTCAAGGACTGAGAATGGCGTGTAGGGTCCTTGTAGGGCAGCGGGGCGATGAAGCAATTCCAAAGCGAACTGGACCACCCGCTCCACGCAATCCACTGGCTTCTGCGGAGCAAATTCCGCGAGCTCCTTGAGGATGCGAATCCCGTGGCTCGGCTGCTGATGCAGGGCTCGACCGTCTGACTTTCCAGCCTGCCACAGTAAAAGACATGCTTCCTCCAGATGCTCGAGATTAAACGCTGCATGGCGCACCATGCCGCAGACACCTGCGATCTCGCCGTGTCCCTGTTCGATAAGCCGAGCGGCAAAGTCGAGTGCCAGGCGGGGCTGGTAGTACGCCACAGCCTCGACTGCTTCAATGTGGGGGTTGTGGTACCTATCGAACCATTTCAGCTTGTGGACGATGCTTGAAAGCAAGGTGCTGCCGTCTGTGACGCCATTGCGAAGGCGCCAATCTAGGCGGCCAAGGTTCACCAGCAGGTGTTTCAGGTACTGAGAGTCGGCGCGATCAAAGACCTGCTGTACTTTCGAACTGGCAGTGCCGTTGGCGTCAATGAAGTTGCGCTGGATGATGGAATCGGCAAGCAGGTCAGGTGCCAGTCGGTGACGCAAACCCCGCTTAAACAGCACGCCACCTTCGCTCAGCAATCGCAGCAGGCGCTGGACATCTTCCTGCTCCAGACCTTCAACATCTCGTAGGATGTTGAGCAAGCCTGGGTCATCGAAAACCACCGGCTGCAGCAGCGCAACCATCCGCAGCACAGCTTGAAGCTTCGGCACGTCGGTGCCCGTGACGATTTCACCAGCAATGATTTTTTCCAACCTGGCGAGCACATGCCCGTGAAAATCTTCACTGTTTCCAACTAGTGCCGGCGGAGTGTTCTCCTTAGCAAGGATTTGCGTAGCCAGCACTGTCACCAATGGGGTAAGGTAGGTCAGTTCCGCGATCACGTCCGCTGCACCCACCGGGCCACCACATGCTTGGAGCACCTGCGTTGCTAGCGCGCGGGCGTCCTCTTTTGTTCGAGCACGCAACTCCACCGTTGCCACCTGCGCGCTATCCACCGCCGCTTGCGAGGCTTGATTGCGGACCATGGCACGACCATATGGGCGCAATGCGAGCAGCAGCTTGGCCCTATTTTCCGGCGCCGAGGCGTATCGCATCAGTTGGCTGAGATCCTCCCGGTCATGCGCATCGTCGACGACAAGCAATTTTTCGCCTTGGCCGAGTTCCTCCAGATGCTGAGCCTTGACATCTTCAGTAGGCGACACAAAGCGGACTGAGACCTCTGGACGCTCACTCTGCATGCGGTTAACGACTTCGCGCAGCACACGGGTCTTGCCGTTGCCTGGAGCTCCCAACAGCATGGTCACCAGGACAGTGTCATCGACCATGCACTCCTTCAACTGGGCCAACTCCTCCTGCCGGCCAACCAGTTCCCAACCATGAGTGAAGTAGCGGTCGGGCTCGACAAAGCCTTTGAAGAACTCCGCAGGCGTCTGGAACGGTCCCGCCTCAGGCTCCCCCAGCAGTGCTTGCCGCTGGCCGCGAAAATACGTGTCCACCAGATCACGCCGATCGACCATCGGCAGTTCCCGAAACTTAGCGGAGATGTCCACCCTGTCCCACAACTGCCAACCGTCATGCAGCGCGATAGCCAAGCGAGCACGAGGACTCGCAATATTGGACAAGAGCAAGACCTTCAGTTCGGCGGCGTAGGTTTGCTTGGCCACCGCTGCATGGACTTTCTGTTCACCGAACTCCTCCACACGCTTGCACTGGAAGGAATGCGCACCAAAAGAGCCACGAACTTCTATGTCGATGCCGAGCTGCTCGCTGCCCGCACCACCGAACCGGTTTGCGACGCCTGCGCGATCACGGTAGTAACGCGTCAAGAAGTCGGCGCAGAAATTCTCAAAGCTGTCAGGCCGCAGGTTGTGCAGAGGTAACGGCGTGTCGTACGTTGGAGCCCCCGACACCCTGCCGAGGGCGCCCCCTGGTGACGAATACCCTGCTGCGGCTTCCAGCCTCGCCAGATCTGCGTTAAGCAACAAAGTCAGATTTGGGAGCTCCTTGGACCGAGGGCGCGACAGCCCTTGCTCCCAGCGGCTGATCGTTTGCTGGGTCACCCCAGCCCGCAAAGCGAACTCATGCTGAGTCCAACCCAAACTCTTTCTCAAGGATACAAGCAGTTCGCCCAAGGCGCCATACGGAACAACTTTCATACGTACCTCTTCTGATACACATAAATATTGTTTCACAGGCTTCGAGATGGTTCAAGAAGTTGGTCGTGAATCGGCGCACCATCGTTCGACCGAATCAGCCGCACTACGAATGCCGCGCCAACAAAAAACCCGCCTGACGGCGGGTTGTGCGGGGGTAAAAGGTCTTACGAGACCACGGGGTAGTTGCGACGCTTACCGGTTGAACTCCGGGCAGCTGCATCTAACCGCTCCCTGGCCTTCGCATCCAGCCGGGGGATCCCCTTCAGCGAGATCGTATACACGCGGCCTGCCCCAGCCGGCTTGCTCGGCTTTGGGCCAGGTTTCTTGCGCGGGGAGGTGGTAGCTGTGCTCATACAGAGACCTTGTTTATGCAATAGGGTACCAGTTTCCGCCAAGACGCGCTCTCCGGAGCTAAGTTGAAGGTCATGCGGCGTTGCGAACCGTTCTCATCCCACCATGCGGGATCCTGGGCGAATACGTCTTGAACCGACCGGCAAGGCCTAAGGACTTCCGGTGCTTGATCTGTTTCACCGGGCAAAAGGGGGGCGTCGAAACCTAACCTTGGCCAGACTTTGTAGCCAATGTGCCGAAAATTGAAGCCCTTGCCGCCAGCGGCGATGAGCGAGATTTGCCCAAGACCGGCCAGATGCGCAGTGATTGCGCATAGCGCGAACGCAAACGAACCAAGGCTCGGTGGCGAGTTGCGCTCTCTCAGAAAGAAATGATCGATGTGCAGTCCCCCGATAAAAAGGTCAGTCTCCCCAGTTTCTTCAATGAATAGGCCCGATCTGTTCTTGTGAGGGCCATTAATGAGATGCTCGTTCACCACCGTGAAGTAAAGGCCAGGCGGAGCATCATCGACACCTACCCCCTTTTGAGCTTGCCTGTGAACGCGACTTCCATTGAAGACCAAAAATAGGTGTGCGAACTCCAGGGTAGACAGCGAGCCTTCACTCGGCGGAATCTCGAAACGATCTGCAGGCGTCAGGTCATCGCCGTCGTATCGGATGTTCATACCCGTCAAATGTTCCTTCGTAACCGGGTGCTGGAGCAGGCGTTGATGCAAATCGGCCAGAGACGATTGATAGAAGGCGGTAGGTGTAAGCGGCACAACAGACAAGTAAGGTGGGACAGGTCGGTCTTACTCGATTGTCCTTTCTAACGATACGACCGCAAGAGCGAATGAACATCTGCCACGCGAAATTGCGGATTGAACATGCGTCCGTGTCGCAGAGACCGCATGTCCTCTCGAGATTCTGCAGGAATACACTCTCGTCACGGCAAACGATTGTGGCCTGGAAGGTGGCCGCCTCGGACGAGAACTGATGCAAGCCCGGCGCCTCGATCTCACGCCAACACTTGCGGTAGAGGACCAGCGGACGTAAAGCATATTAGTGAGCGCACCCGGCGCGTTCATTCCTTTGCGAAAAGCCGTTTCGGCCTCAGGCGAGACAAGCCAAAACAAAAAAAAGAGGACCGCGGTCCTCTTTCGTTCATCTTCGCGTAGCCAGTCGGTCAAGCGTTCACGGCTTCCTTGCGTATCTAACTTTTCTCGCGACACGTCCCAGTGACGCCGTAGGAGTCTGACTTGCAATCGATAGGGAACTTGGTCCAGAAGAGGTCTCCCGCTTCCAGATAGCCCGATTTCTCAACGATCCAAGTTACAGATTCATCGAAGTCTTGTGGGTTGTACAGCGCGGGACCACCCTGAGACAGTGGGAGCGGCTTGCCTTCAGCGCTCCACTCGAGCGAATGTATCCGGACTGGCTGATCCGTCGGAACACTGAAAACCACCCTTAGGCGGTACTCCCGAGACTTAGAGTAGTGCGCGTCCATCTCCGAGGTCACGGACTTTTCAGTGGTTTTCAAGGCGGCTGCGTACTTGCCCTCCAGAGCAACGATGTCATCAAGGCGCTTCTGTGCCTCCGCAACAGCCGTACTGCCCTGCTGCTGGGGTTTGGCTTCCTCGTTCGCGATCTTTTCCTTCAGATCCTGAAAGTCTCGCTTCAGGCTAGCCAGCTGCTGCTCGCTCGCCACTCGCCAGTCGCGGCGCTCAGGGCGTTTGGCATCTTCGCCCGCAAGCGCTTTCTCATAGGCCTGGATGCCATCGAGGTATTCGGCCAAGCGCACCCGGTCGGCTTGAGTGGCCGATGGAGTCGAAGCAGCCATCTGCTTTTGAAAGGACAGATCTCGTTTAACGCGTTCCACAAGCTCTGGATAGTACCTCTCAGCTTCTTTCACAGCGCGCTCAAGAGCGACCGCGCTGTTCTCGCGCATCTTTTTGATCGACACGTCCGAGGTTCCGGCCGTACAGGTGAATACGACCAAGGTCTGCTTGTAGTCATTCTCTGTACGCTCCCACTTGGGTGAGCGACAAGCCTTGGAGTTCTCAACCACCTCCCCAAAAGGCATCCCAGTGGGCAGCAGGGATCCGGAAAGACCTTTGCTGGCTTTCACACGCTCGACATCGGCGTTCGAGCATGCGACCAGGAAGGCGGGAAGAAGGGCAAGGAAGACGAGCTTGAAAGTTTGAGTTTTCATGGTGTTAGTGGTTGATTCATCCCCAAGCGCGAGACGGCAAGAACCAGCTCCTCGCTGAGCAGCCTGGTCGCTCTATAAGAAGGCTTGGCCACAGAGCCCTCCGAATCGAAGCATTCGGTGATGAAGCGAGACAAGAGAGAGCTTCGCGCTCGGTCAGCGCGGCTTTGGTCCGTCAACGTGAGCGCTTGCAAGGCCTCCCGTCTTGGAATCGGCGCCGGTTACAGGCCGCCGATCCGCGTGCTCTCTGCAGATGCGCGTTCAGCCACGCGCTCTTGCGGTAGCTTGATGAACGCCAGCACAGCAAGCACAACGACGCCCACCCACGGGAAGCAGAACGTCCAGGCCAGCAGGCCCCAGGCGCCGTGGTAGCCGAGCTTCTTGGCGACGCGCCAGCCCAGCACGGGCGGAACAACGAGGCCGACCAGGATGAGTAGGTGAAAGATGCTGAAAGAGTCCATGGATAGTTGAGTTTTCGATTGATAAGCCTCGCGCGTGGGCGTGCTGAACTCAGCTGCGAGCCGGAACTGACCAGCCGCGCTGAACGAAGCCCCCACATGCGAGATCCGTGCAAGCATGGTTCGAAGATGTGTTTAGGTCTCCTTATGAGGCGCAAGAAAGCGAAGCTAGCGATGTCACCGCTGCACTTTCAAGTCTTGTTTCGCGAATGTTAATGGGATTTAAACACCGTGGTACTAAACGCGTCGTTTTTTAAGCATCAACGGCATGCCACGTGTCTCAGGTGCCCCACTCTCTCTTCGTCAGGTGTTTGCCCGAAATGTCCGCCTGATGCGAGTAAACGCAGGAATATCACAGGAGCGCCTAGCCGACGAAGCGCAGTTGGACCGCACCTTCATCGGCACGCTTGAGCGAGGTCTACGTAACATCTCTATCGATAACATTGAACGCATAGCCACGGTGATCGGTCATCCGGCCCATGAGTTGCTTAGGCCGGATTTTGCAAAGGTGCACAACCTCGACGACACACTGCTACGCGCGCCAAGAACACAGCGGCTATATCCCACTGCCACTCGAACGCGCAAGCCAAAGGTATAGCCGTCAGGATCGCCGAGTAGCCGGAATACAGAGAGCGCCAAGCTGAGGGCGGGTAGACCCCGCTCGTCGGAATCAGTCGTGCTTGAAAGAGCAGGCCGATCGTTGTGTTCGTCACCAGTCCAAACGCCCCCTCAGCCCCAAGACAATGCCCATCGCCATCCCAAAAAGCAGGACTACGGCGTAGGCAACCAGGTACTCAAGCGGGCTAGCGTTTCCTAGCATCGCTGCTCCTTTCTCGGCCTCGCCATCGACGCGGCCCCCGAGGCACCAGAGCACGGAGCGCGTTCCCGCCCTCCCCCTTCACGCTGACGAGCACATCGCGCTCCATAAGCACAAGGCCCCGGATCCTTTCGGATTCCGGGGCCTTGTGCCGCAGCGATGATCTGTCTCACGATACAAGCTCCAGAGCCGCCTTCAGCGCCCGCTCCTTCAGCGCCGCCCCCTGGCCGAACCAAGCGCTGTCCAGCCGGTAGTCCGCATTGCGGGCCCGACGCTCGTGGTCCACGAACTCGGTCACGGCGTTGAGGAGGCCCCAGGCCGTGTTCTTTGCCGACGAGAGCTCCGCTCCCCTACCCTGCCCGTCATACAGCGCTTGAACCTTCTTCAAGGCACGCTCGTTGACCAGCTTGTTTGTGGAATCGCCGCTCCACTCGGTATTGCACAGGGTCTTCAGGAAAAAGCTAGAAGCCTCACTGATCTTGACCTTGCGCTCGGCCAGCTTCCTCATGCCGAACATGAACTCGTCCCAGCCCGACACAGCCACGCCCAGTTCGAGCTTGACCGCATCGGCATCGAAGGCTGTACTGTGGGAAACCTTGACCGCGCCCTTGGCGTTGTTCAAGGCTGCCGTCAACGTGTTTTCGCACACCACGCGAATCGTCGTGGGCGTCGCGATGGTGGCGATCGTTCCGTCGCACGAGGTCGCCAGCAGCAGGTAGCCGCGCACCAGGTCGTTGCCCTTCAGCACGGCCTCCCGCCCAGTGCGTGCAAGCGCCCAGAACTTGCGCCCGCCTTTCAGGACTCCAGCCGTCTCAAGCTCGTAACCGGAGATCTCGGTCAGGTCACGGTAGAACTCCAGCACCTCCAGGGGCTGGACAACCTGGTAGCGACTGCTCACGACCGACAGCGGCAGCTTCGAGTCGCTGCGATAGAGCACCTTCTGCGCCTCATAGCTGCGCATCGATTCCGCGGAAGTACCTTCCTCGGAAAGGAAGCGAACAGGAGCCTCCTTGATGATCCAGTCCATGCCGGCCTTGCGAGCCCAGGCGGCCACGGACTGGTGCGGCTCGAGCACGTGGCCCGGCCGCTGACGGCCCGCCTGCTCGTTAGCAGCGGGGGATTGGATGATGGTAGACATGATGAGTGGGTTTCCTTGGTTGAAGTAGAGGTTGAAGTTGAGGTTCTGGTTGGGGTTGATACAAACGCCGATTGCTTAAAAAATTGGCAGTGAAAAGGCGTGCCCGCAGTCCTTGCAGCGCCGATTGCGCAAGATGGAGGTGTCAATCGCTGCGCCGAGGGAAGATCCAATGCGGCAACCGGCCACGCCGCCACTGATGCCGCCGAGAACGGCAGAAGAAACAAGGCCAGGCCAGGAGGAATCCGAGCCAGCGACGGCGAGCGGTCCATCGTCGTCCGGGGCGCCGATGAGCACTGCGCCACACACGCCACTGACGATGCCCGCCACGGTCCCGATCAAAGCGCCGGTGGGCTTACCAAGCTCTCGCAAGCCCACGTGCGGGGACTTGCAGATCGGGCAAGGCTCGTCGCGAGGGTCACGAGAGCAGTAGCTCGCGTCGAGAGGTTCAGAGTAGTCAGAGTGATCGTCGCTTTCCATGAGAGGTTTCGCGTCGCTCGCCCCCGAGCGGGGGTTGCGACTCGGTGGGTTAAGGTGTCAGTCAAAGCGCAGGAGCGCGACGGAGCATCAAGTACGGGACGGCGTCTCCTCGGGCGAAACTCGGTCTCGTTCTTCCTACGCCACCAAGTCATATGTGGCCCAAAAAATCTGGAGTACGGGCCTCTCCCGCGTGCCGCCTTGCTTTCTCTGCGACAAACTAGTCCCAGCCTTCCGACCGACTCGGGCGGTCCTGATGGATCAGCGCCAAGCGGTCATGCTGAATCTCCTGCGCAAGGATGTAGGGCAGCCGCTGAAACCGAAAAGGATCATCCTTTTTGTGTGCAAGCGTTGCCCGATCCACCGCCGTCAGAAATGCTTCATCAAGAAGGTCGTCGCCATCTCCTGCAGCCATGCGGTCATGTTCGGCTTGGCCTTCGCTTCCAAACTGCGCGTGGCTTGACGAGCCCACTGCAGGGCTACGCGCTCGCTTCATGCTGGCCTCCCGCGAAGAAGATCTGCTCCACGCGGCGCGCACCACGTCCATGTGCGGGCAATCCCACGATGACATCGCGATCCACCCGCTGACACAGACCGCAGTTCAAGCAGTCCGTCTGTGCGAACGTCGCTGGGCAGATAGCCACCGAGCGGCCCTCGGGCGTGCGAAGGGATCGCTCAGCGCTCGTGGGAAGAACGACGACCACAGGCGCACAACCAACTGCGGCGTAGCTGTCAGCCTGCCAGAGCGTCTGCGCGCTCAGGTTGATAGTGAACCCACCTTCGTTCGCTCGGCGCAGCGCCGCTCGATTGGCTTCGCTGGGCTCGTAGTGCGTATAGGTGAAGCCTCGGCGACCTCGGTTCACCCACACAAGCCTGTCAAGGCTGGCCGCGTCCAGCACACCGGGCGTAGCAGGTGTCAGGTCGCCCGCCTGGTTGTGCCGCCATAGGGCACGCCGCCGAATGGTGGCGATGTCTTCGAGGAGTTCCTCGAAGCTGCCTCCTCTGCGACCTTCACTAACGGCGCGCCAGTGCAGGGAAAGAGGACCACTGTCGGCATAGCAGCCATTGGATCGGTAGCTGCAGCTGGGAGGGCAAGAATTCGCGCTGGTGGTGGTGACCGGCATCGGACCGGTCTTCGCGTTCTGACTGACTCGGGTGAAGTGATATGTGAGTGAATTTGGGAAAGTTTTGACTGGCGCAGGCTCGGACCAAGCGGTCCGAGCGGCGCGCGCGGCAATGCGACTGCTCATGGGCAGTACTCCTGGTTGCTATGGGGGAGCGCCGCGTTCGCGGCGCAGAAGATGAGAGAGGGGAGACGGGAGATGGGCCGCCCTTACCGTCGAGCCGAAAGCGGTAAGCGCAAGTGGCGGTCCGTGCAGCAGACCTCTTCGAACCCAGCCCGGTCAACGTCCGAGCTACCCTTGGGATCAGCCCTAAGAAGTCAGGCCTGCGAGCACTCGCCTGCGCCGTTCGTAGACAGCGACGAAACGCGCGATACCAAGGCGGTCATGCGTGACAACGTGGCGGGAGAACTTCATGGCTCAGCCCTCCTCGCCCAGCTTGCTCAGTCGAGCGTCGATACGGTGCAGCACAACCTCATGATCGGTGTGGCTCATGTTCGCCTCAAACTCGCTGTGCATGCTCCAGTCTCGCGCGTAGAACAAGCTCTCATCTCCGAAGAGCACGATCGCGACTTCGAAATGCTCGATCGAGTCGTCCTCGCTCGGCAACTGAGGGTAGCCAAGCACCGAGTTCGCCGTTACGCCCAGACTTTGAAAGTAGGGATCAGTTGGGATCCAGCCACCGAAACACGACACCGTGCCGCACGTGTGTCGCCAACGATCGAGGTCGATCTTCTCGGGTGTAAGAGCCCGCATCATCCGCCGCGCGGCTTTCAAGTTTCTGATCCAAAAAGCTTTGCGCTCTTGGCGGCTCATGGTTTCGATGGTGATGTTGATATTCATGTCGATGTTTTGAAAGTTGCGGCATACGACCGACGGCGACTTGCCCTTGTAGGAGGGCAAGCCGCCGTCGAAGTACGCGCGTTGAAGGAGAAATGCGCTGTCAACGACCGAAATAGCGTTGCAGCTTGCTGCGCAGCTCCTGCGCGCAGCCGTGCCAGGCCTCGCCAGCCACGAGGGGGGTATCAAGCTCTTCCGCAGAGCTGTTGGCGACTGACCCTGCGTATATCCAAATGGCTTGAAGAACGAACGCCTGAATCAGTGCGCCATGGCTCGAGTGCTCCATCAGATCGACCACGAACTCGACATTCGTTTGACGCTCGTGGCTCATGCCGAGGAGCCCGGATCCAACTCACTCGCGCCAACATCCAGCATTTCGCATCGGGACTGAATGATCTCGAAGCCAACACCCATGACGTCCCCGGGGTCCAGGAGCATGACCACATCGTCACGACAGCCCGACCTCATCGACACCCAATCGTGTGCACTGACTCCGTGATCAATCGCGCGTTGGGCAGCGGCCTCGCGCAGAGCGTCCTCATCCAAGATGCGAACCTGCGCCGTGAAGACGACGGTCTGGATCCGGGCGCTCACTGCGACAGCTCCCCACACCGTGCTACGTCAACCCAATGCAACTCTCGCTCCTGTCTTGTGACGGGAGCGCTGTCGGCACGAAGGATCTCTGCCCTCGCAAGTTGGCGACAGGTCATGTGAAAGCCGACCCCATCGCTCTCGCGACGCACCTTCCAGCCGCGGCGCTTCAGGCTACGCACAAGCGTGAAAACCTGAGTTCCGTACTGCACCCGCGTCCCTGGACGAACCGAGGGACGACGGGCAATACGAGCGGCATGGAAGGCGCGCACCCGCTCGCGCCAGGCGGCCGCATAGGGGCCGCCCGGTGGATCGGCTTGTGCAAGGAAGGCTAGTGGACAGTCGTAGTAGAAAGGCCCGCTGCTCTCGTCCATGCTCTTGACGAGGACCTCGCCCCTGCGGCACTCAACGAGCGTCAGCCCAATCCATGTACAGAATGAGCCGTCGCCAGTTTCCGCGCGGGCCAGGTACCACAGTCTGTTCCCGACCAGCCTGGAGGCCAGCACTGAAGCGCAGGCTTGCACGCGCCGCAACTTCTCACGTATCACATGCTGCTTTGAGCCGCGAGAGACCGATGTCTCCATATCAACCTCCAAGGTTGCAGAAGAACGTCAAGCTCGTCGAGCAAGGCTCGGCGCCCGTAACGCACGACCAGGAATCGAAAAATAGAAGCACTTGAATCTCCTGAAGCTGTTGGACAAATAAAAAAGCCCACCGAAAGGCGGGCCACGAGGAAAAGGGAGTTGAAGAAGGAAGGGACTAGAGGCGAGGCGATCAGATCGCAGGCGCGTGCAGCGAATAGGCTCGCTCTACGCGCTGCACCGGCAAATCGAGCACGATCCGAGGTTCCATCGCGAGATCGAGCGGCGGTGGACGTTGTGATTGAACGCTTTCCCAGAACGCCTGCTCTTGCGCCACGATCTCTCGCGCGGCCGATGGCGTCGCATGGATTCGATGAATCTGCAGATCGCGCCCCCCGACAAGAACCATGACATCGAGAGCCTCTGCGCCCGCAACTACGAGCTCATGAAGTGCACGAGCCCTTGCGTATAGCGGTATGTCGCCGTCCCAGTGAGGAGCTTCAGACACCCCCACCACTGCACACATGAGAAGCTGTACAACCGATGAGCCGCCCAAAACCTGCGCCGTGCCACTGAGCATCCATCCATGCTGCAGATGACTGCGTTGCGGGACGCGGCGTGGCTTGTGGCCAGTGCGCGATCTGTAGTGAGCGCTCATGAACGCCTCAATCACATTGCCCCAATAGCTCGCATCGGGATCGATGGCGCCGCAGCCGCCGTGTGGGCCTTCGGCTTGCAGCATCGTTCGTCGCCCCGTCATCTCCATCCAAAGGCGCATCGGCGACTTGAACGGACTCAGGCCCAATGACGCAGCGGCATCAAGTGCACTAATGCCCTGTGGCTCGCCCATGACGCTGGCAGAACAAGGCGTCCAAGTCATATCCGCTCGCTTGAAGCCCATGAACAAGACCGCGTGGTCATCGCAGAACGCGAGACCTTTTGACGCAGAAGCTTGACGACGAAAGTTGGCAACACGGCGTTCCACTCCCCAGAATCAGGATCTAAGGATTTCGGTTCCAATGAATTCATATCTTGAGTGCTCGAGAAAATCAGTTCGATAGTGAAAAGGCGAACTTCATCGGCCAGAACCAGAAGGATTCTTGGCCGTGTCCACCCGCAAGCTGAGCTCCTTGATCTAGCAACGCTAGGAAGCGATCAACCCCTAGAGCTCGACGCGGTGATATAGGGCTGAAAATTTCTGGATTCGACATGCTCTGTCTCTCGTCACACCAATGGATGAATAAGCAGACCGCGACTTTCAGATCCAAGGCACTTCACCAACACTGAGAGGGAGATGGCATCGGTGCCTACCGCCCCTCAAATGCAGATCCCGACAAGGCTCCTTGGCTTGGCGCACAAGACTGGCAAGCAAGGTCACCCCGCCTTTCGTGCCCACACCCCCGTCAAAACGGTTGACTTGGCCAGCACCCCGAAGTAACCTCTCTGTGACGTTTTACAGGTTACTAAAACACGGGGGGCGCTAAGAGCGGAAACGCCGATCAGGCAGCCTCCGACAAGGCTTGGGGTTTATGGAAGATCGACAGACAACACGTCCCACCACCACTTCGCCAAGCGCGCCCGGCACGATCGGGAAGACGGGCCCGAGGGTGCAGGCCCGGCGAGACCTGGTTGGGATCATTGGCGTTGTGGTGGTTGCGCTGGCTCTACGCCCCTCCCTAGTCTCTATCGGACCGACGCTGGATCAGATCCGCGACCACTTCGGTCTTCTGCATTGGGTCGCTGCGCTGTTGACCACCATCCCCGATCTGCTGATGGGACTTCTGGCGTTGCCCACTCCATGGCTAGCTCACAGGTTTGGTCGCGATCGGATGATTCTTTTCGCCCTTGCCTTGTTGAGCGTCTCCACAGTCGCACGCGCTCTCTCAACGAACGTGGCCGTACTGCTTTTAACCAGCGGCGGAGTGGGCATTGGCATCGCAATCGCAGGAACACTCGTCGCCGGCTTTGTGAAAGCAGCCTACGCACACCGCGCAGCAGCGATGATGGGGATCTACGCCACGGCGCTTTCTCTTGGCAGCACACTGGCCGCGGTTTCCTCGGCACCAATATCGTCGGGGGCGGGAGGTTGGCGTCTGGCAGTTGGCATGTGGGGTGTTTTCGGGCTTGCCGGAATCTTTGCGTGGCTCGCTGTGATGAAGAGCGTGGCGCCCAAGGACACCGTTAAGACAAGCAAAGCATTCCCTCGAGCGCCGCTTCCATGGAAGGATGCAACTGCATGGAGGATCGCCATCTTCTTTGCGGCGCTCAACCTGATCTTCTATGCGTTGATCGCCTGGATTGCTCCCATCTTTCTGGAAGTTGGCTTGTCAAGCACGCGGGTGGGTCTGCTGCTCGGCGTGTTCACAGGAGTCTTTATGGTTGCGAGCTTCGCCGTGGGGATGCTCAGCAAGTCATTGGATCGTCGGGGGTGGTTGTTCGGCTGTTCCGTTATGACGGCTATCGGGCTTGTGTTGATGGCCACGGTGCCGGGATTGAGCCCCGTAGGCACTATCGCGCTGACAGCGATCGGGCTGGGCGGCGCGTTCACGCTCGCAATGACGCTGCCGCTGGACAACACATCCGATCCGCACCAAACAAATGCTTGGACAGCGTTCACTTCGATGATCGGCTACGTGGTGGCAGCACTTGGCCCGCTCTCAGTTGGTGCGCTGCGCGATGCGACGGGGAGCTTTACCAGTTCCACATTGCTTCTCTTTGGCTTCTCCGTTCTGATGATTTCGCTTTCACCAACGCTGAGGCCGCGCCGGATCTGAAGGCCTACTCGCATAAACGACCAAGCCCGCCCTTGCGGGCGCATGCCCACAAGGCCTCAATCCGTATTGAGCCCTGGCAGGGGCGCAGGATCACCGCTATTCATACGCCAAGCAGCCTCTCCGCACGAAGCTTGCGGAAACACTCGGTCGGGCGATTCGCGTTCAGGTGACAAGACTCCGCGATAAGAGCACGAGCCTTGAAAATCTTCTTAACCGCATCTTCGTCTATCAGGCTGATGGATCCACTAGCGTTCTAACCTAAGACGCATCGCCACCAGGCAGTTCTGAGCTACCGAGTCAGGTGTGGCGGCGCGGCATCACATCAGCATTTAGCTATGCAGGCGGATTGACGACGGATACATTTATCCTTGCACATCACCAACAGAGAGATGAATTGGCAATGAGACATATCGACTGCGCTAGCGATTTATTCGGCGATCCGGAGGTTCATCAGCTTCTGAACGCGACCGCGCGGCGCGGCACCCTGGAAGTCTGCACGCCTCGCGAGATCAACGTATCACGCGTGCTTGCCTGGCTGTTCGATCCATCTGAAGGGCACGGACTCGGCGACCGCGCACTGCGATCGCTGCTCATCGTTGCAGGACAGCTGGATAAGGCCTCGATGCTGGACAAGCCGACTCAGGACTTTCTGCGGCCGCACAACATCCACCACCTGTCTCTCTCGCACATGCTGGTGAACATCGAGCTGCGAGTAGAGCAGCGCAACGCGCCGGCCACTAGCGCGAAAAGCCGAAAGAACTTGCTAGATGTCGTCGTCATCGAGCCAATGACCAAGGTGTGCATCGCAATAGAAAACAAGTTCGGCGCGGGCGAGTCACCGGACCAACTCAGGCGGTATCGAGCGGTCCTTGAGAAGCGCTTCCCTGACTTCCAGAAGGTCTACATCTTTCTTGACAAACTCGAGGCGGAGCCGAAAGATGATCAGTGGCTTCCGGTCAGTTACAGTTGGCTCAATGGCTTCCTCCTTGAACAGGAGAACGATCCGGCGATCTCCGCGGACGTACGCCGCACACTGGCAGAATTTCGAGATGCAGTGCAAGACGAGGACGAGGAGTCGACAAGCGCATCGGCCAAGGGCCGACTTATCAGTTCAGTCGCAGCGAAGCATGGCGAAGCGATTGAGACCATGTGCGCGATCGGCAGGCCCGCTGGTGGAAAATTCCTGAACGTGCTGGAAGACATTTCAGGCAACACACGAAGCGCCGAAGGGCGCGCGACGCTGTCTCTCTTCAAGCTTTATCACACACGATCGCTTTTGTGGGACGAATGCCGCCAGCGCGCGCGGTTCGCTCCGTTTTTCAACAGTCTGAGCAAAGAATTTCCTGCGGATCTGGATTCTGATGTGAAGCGGATCAAGGCGTGGTATTCATTGCGTTCCTGGCAAAGCCTCGTCGAGGATCGGGACGAATACTTTTTCCCAGTTTCCGTACGCGTGGCCAACCGAGACAACAAGTTTGACCTGTTTACGTATCTAGATCTTCGGTCAGTCCGCCAAAACACACGCGAGCCGTTGCGTGCGTTCGCTTCCGAGATCCGGAAAAAAGCAGGTGGGAGCATGCCCAAGAGGTCAGCTGAGACCTTCGACATCACTGTCAGGCGAGGCCTCGGTCGAGTAGAAGCCGTCGAGGCGGTACGGGCGCAACTAGCTTGGCTTAGAAAAGAATTGGCTGATAAGAAGTTGACATCGATCACCGGGTGACCCAAGGGGTTGCTCGGACGTCGGCTCTTTGTACGAGGGTCACCGTCGAAGGCGACATAGCGTTCGAAGTATCCACAAGCAGCAGGCAATCCCTTTCCGGAACGTCGATCAACACTGTCGATTCCCGAGAAGGGAGGCGCCCCGCCGTCGCTCGTTCATGCATGCTCTGGGTGACATCAGCGCTTGGCCAGCTAAGGTTTTTCTCCGCGTTATCTGTAGCGCTCACTCAAAAGCACATTGATCCGAGCCCGCTCTCCCATGTCTGGATTTGGATCATCGACGGCTATTTATTCAAGATTGCATATTTTTCTTATCCTGGCGCTTCAGCCAAGGTAGCAAAAGTCGCTCGCAACACTACGCAATCGCGATCAGTCGAATTGAGGAGTTTATGAGTGATAAGCGAAGTGCAAGTCGAGATATGGATGTCGGCATTTTTCGCAAGCCGGAGTTGACGTTGATCCCCTCAGCTGACGATAAGTATTCGCTGTTCTATGACGAGACGAACAACATTCGTCGGCTTACCCTCACAGAGACTGGACTGAATCAAGAAGCGCTCGATTGCTTTGTTTTAGGTGGAATCGCCCTCAGGCCTGGAACGACTCTTCCCGATGTGGCGCAGCTGAAGAAAGATCTTCGCATTCCCGCAAACGCTCCAGAGATGAAATTCAAGCATGTAGCTTGGGGACCCTATGAAAAAATACTTTCATCGCATCGACTCGAAGCGCTTCTGACTTGGCTACTTGAAAGTCCTCTGTATATACATTTTACGAACTTCAGTGTTCTCAATTGGTCGATTATCGATCTGGTCGACTCTCTACTGACCGACCAGCAGTTCGAAAATCTATGGCCCTACCATCTTCAGCTGAAGAATGAGCTGCATTCCATCGTAAGGCTCGACCCGCTCGGCTATTTCCGCTTCCTGAAGACCTTCAACTATCCAAACGTGCCATCAGAGCAAACGGCTGAATTTTTGAAAGCTGTCAGGGCGTACCTCTTCGACAAGGTTCGCGGATTTCGCAACTACGAGGCGATGGCCTTCTTCGACATGCTTTCAATCGCATCGTGCGGAACACCCCTGGTTTTCCTCGACGGCAACGAACCAAACACGCTCATCGGAGGATTCCATGGCTTGTTCATCGATCGCCTCGCTACATTCCGGAACGCAAGTCATACGTTCGATGAGGAGCCTGAGGTTGAGAGGTATCTACGTCGCTTCCGCTTCATAGAGGGCGGTCGCGAGCTGACCTACAGCTTTGCCAATTCCAGAAGCGAGCCTGGCATAGAGATCGCAGACGTAGTGTGCGGCCTACTCGGCAAGCACTTCAGCTTTCTGGAGAAAAACTCCATCGATGAGCTTGAGGCAAAGAAAGCAACATTCAGCGAACAGCAGCATCTGAACCTACTTCTCCTAGCTCAGATCATCGATAAAGCCAACGATGAGTGCCCGTGTTTTCTACAGAATCTGGCGCCCCTTGATAGCGGCTACAAAAATGCTTGGTTTGTCGACGGCGAAGAATATCCTGACGAAAATCGCTACTAAAGCGCGCTCGTACGTCATCCACTCGACTGAGTATCGCGATACGCCTCTGCACTATTCGAACGAGGAGCAACATACACGCCCCCCGGTTCGGGTTGCAACGCCGACGGCGTCACAGTGATTTCTTGACCTCCTAGTGGAGTGGGAAAGCTGGCTTCACACCCCGGTACGGGCGAGGGCTGTATCTTCGAGCACCTCAGACAACCTTCTAGGTGGTTTTTGGCAACGGCTCTTCTGCAAGCCTGCGAAGTTCCTCGACCTCTTCTGTTGTCGGCATGCTTACCGCTCCCAAATTGGCCTGGTTGCAACAAACCTTTGCCAGCAGGTGTGCGTGATAGAGCCTAGCGCGCTCATCAGGAGCGCTGCACTCCACGGCGAAAAGGCCACGCCTCCCGGAAAGAAGCTGCAGCGCGGTGACGAGCGACCAATTTGACCCGTGGGCAGCCTTCAGGCCAGCCATCGCCGCCTCTTGTTCGCCACTTGCCATCGCCCATGCGAGCACGGCATCCGCACAGTCTCGTACGAGAGGTAGATCAAAAGGCGCGGCGGCGCGAGCTCGCGCGATCTTGTGAAGAAGTGAGGCGCTGGCGGCGTTCATAGGCCTGTAAGTTTCGAGCAAAAGCCGGTCGCCGCGAACGTCTACAGGGTGATTTGCAAGCGGTTTTGGTTGAGAAGAGGAGGCCACGATCCGACTGGTTAGGCCAGTAGTCGCCTGCAGACATATTTACTACAGCATCGTGTACAGTATGTTGCAAAGCGCAACGCATTGAGACATGAGCGCCGAAGAGACGGTCGGGCGGCTATCCGAAAGCATACCGAGGTCAAGCCCATTCCTAGCCACTGCGCCAGAGCAAGGCCATGGGATCTGGGGCGACATTCTGGAGATCACGGTCGGAAGCTTTCACACACGCACCGAGAGCAACAAGAGCGGAAAGCCTTCCCGCGAGGGAATCCGCAACATAGGAGGAACAGTGAGTGAATGAAGTGTCCAACGCCTTGGGCGCGGTCCATCCGTCGCTTGCAAGTCTTCATGGCCTACCGCTCTACGTATTTCTGCTGGTTGCGGTGCTTACCCTGGCGTTCTTGATTGGATATGCGCTCAAGGGAACACAGGTCTGGTGGCAGCTCAGGTCCACGATAAAGGCGGTTCGTCGATTCCGGACGGCAGGTACCGCGCCAGATCCGAAGAAAGTTGCTCCCGCATTTCGATCGGAGCCTCTGAGACACCTATGGGAAGAGTACGCCGATACGCTGCATGAGCTGCGCAAGGCGAGTTCCGGAACGACCGCGCTTGCTGAATTTCGGGCTACCGTTCCCGCTGAGTCCATGTTCACCAAGGAGGTCTTGGTCGATGGTCGCTTGTTCGATGAGTTCACTCGACACCTCCCTGGTGTACTCACTGGACTCGGCATCATCGGAACGTTTGCTGGCTTGCTGAGCGGGCTGGAGAAATTCAAGGTTGACCCCGAGAAGATCCAAAACACAGTCAACGGGCTTGGCCCTCTGTTGGAAGGCGTCCAGCACGCCTTTGTGGCTTCCGGCGCCGCTATTGCCTGCGCGATGCTGGTGGTGTTCATCAGCCGGTTCGCACTGGCGTACCTCTATCGGCTCGTCGAACACCTGACGCACGGTATTGACAGCCTGTACCAAACGGGAGCCGGCGAGGAGTACCTGGCAAGATTGGTCAAGTCGTCAGAGCAAAGCGCTGCCAGTACCGCGCAGCTCAAGGATGCTCTTGTGGAGGACCTTCACAAGATGATGACCAACCTTGTCGATCGACAGATCGCGGCGCAGGAGGTTTCCTCCCTCGCACTGGGTAAACACATCAGTGAGGCCATCTCAACGGCCATTGCCGAGCCGATGAAACGCGTCAGTGATGCCATGGAGGTGACGGCTCGTGGCAACGGTGAGCAGGTCAACTCAATGCTCGAGAATTTGCTGACCGGGTTCATGGCCAAGCTAGAGGACACCTTCGGTGGACAGATGCGCGGCATCAATGAGCAGATGCAGCGCTCAATGGACTCAATGGCAGCGGTGCAGGCATCCTTGCAGGGGCTTCTAGCCGACATCAAGCAGACAAACGAGCAAGCAGCGTCTCAGATGAGCGGAACGCTCGAAGATGCGATGAGGAAGGCTGCAGATAACCAGCAACTGCTCACGGACCAAATGCGCGAGTTCGTGCAGGATTTCAGACGCTTGGTCACAGACGAACAGCACAAGTCCAAGCAGGCTATGGACGAAGCAGTGATGAAAGTTCTTGGCGAGGTCGCCACTGCCATGGAGGGCTTGGAGAACCTGCGCAAGGTCTCCGCAGCCGAGGAATCTGGCCGCAACGATAGGCTGGCCGTACAGACCAATCAGTTGGTCGGGGGTTTGACGACTCAGGTCGAATCCCTGCTTGGAGCGGTTTCGGATCAGGTCACAAAAACCCAGCGCAACATTGACGCGCTGGGCGATGTCTCCTTGCGAGCCATCGACGGCATGAATCAAGGAGCATTGACGATGGGCACGGCCGCTCAGCGATTCGAGACGGCCGGCAGTTCTGTCACAGGTGCTTTTGATCGATCGACGCAAGCAGCCAATACTTTGGCATCTACCGCCGCCACCCTCCAGGCTGCATCCACTGCGGTTCAGCGTGGGTTTGAACAGTATGACTCCACACGCAAGACCGTGGACACACAGGTGGCCGCCCTCATGGGCCTTATTGAGTCAGTCAAGAAGGAAGCGGGCGTATCGCAAGAGCTTGTCAACAGCATCAAGTCCAGCGCGGAGGCGATGAAGCAGTCGGAGATGGAATCTCGTTCCCACCTGGAGCAAGTCAATGCAGCGCTGGTAAAGGCCTTCAGCGACTTTGGCAACTCACTGGTGAGCCAGGTCAAGTCGACCATCGCAGAGACCGACCGTCATCTCGCACAAGGAACCGGGCATCTGAACGGCGTGGTTCAGGAACTCGCTAACGCTGTGCAACGCATGAAGAGGGCCTGACGTGCTCGCTCGACTGGTTCTCAAGCGAGGCGGTAAGCACGAAGGCGAAAGCCCCTTCTGGATCTCATTCTCCGACCTGATGTCGGCGTTGATGGTCCTGTTCTTGGTCGTAATGGCCGTAACGTTGGTCTCGGTGACCCAAAGCATCGACGCCGCGACTCGAGCGACCATCGAAAGGAGTGCGGCGATCAACCGAGTAATGGCGATGATTGCTCAAGACCCCAAGAGCTCAGGCGTTGGCGTCGATCAACAGAACTTTCGTATCGATCTGGGCAAAGAAGTTCGATTTGACAGCGGCAAGTACACCATCAACGCGACCGCAGGGCAGTTCCTGCGAAGCTACATCCCCGTGCTTCTTAAGGCCAAGGACACGCCCGAAGGGCAACGATGGATGCGCAGTGTCGTCGTCGAGGGGTTCACCGACGAGGACGGCACCTACCTCTACAACCTCCAACTCAGCCTTGACCGCAGTCGCAGCGTGGTCTGCTCGCTGTTTCAGGGCAGCGCAGCCAATGAGGTGCTGACGCCTGAACAGCTTCGCAAGGTACAGGAGTTGTTCCTAGTGGGCGGCTATTCTTTCAACTCCATAAAAAAAGACAAAGCTGAAAGTCGCCGCGTCGAATTCAAGATTGACTTCTGGGGTTTGGACGAACGGGTTCCCGACGCGAGCGACGTTTTGAAGGGCAAGGAGTTTGGAAGGTGCTAGCCGCATCCGCTCTTCAACATCTGAGCAGAGACCTTGCCGCCTCAATCGCAGCGATGGGTTTGCATGCAGGAGAGTTCGGAAGGCCTGAGCTGGTAGAGAAGCCTACACGTGAGGCAGAGCAGCTATTCCAAGGCTACGCGAAAGCCAAGCCCAACAAGGAAGATGCTTATGCGGCAGCGCGGACCTTCGTAAGAGGACAGCCGCTCGATACGTGGCAGCGCGATCTTGTCGCCAGCGCTTTGGCCGAGCCCATTCGTGAGCACTCTGGAGCCTTGGCACTTGCCTCAGCGAACCTGGCGGCTCTGCTCGCTTCTTACGAAGCCGAAGCGAAGCAAGGAGATCTGTGGCGCCTCACCTGGCACGGCCTTCTTTATTCGTACTTCAACTTTGACCTCGAGACGGCAAAAAGCGAGGCCGCGAAGGAAGGTTGGGAGTCTCTACGGTCGTTCCTTGAGCGCACGTGGCCATTGATCGATCGGCAGGCCGGCATGGAAATGGTTCCCGACTGGGTGAACGTGCTGCGCTTGGAGTCTGCTGTTCTGAGCAAGAATCCGGTCGAAAAATACGCGCAAGCCTACCTAAGAGACGAAATCGAACCCATCAACCGTCTCGCGGAAAATCTGGGCATTCCACCGTCGAGCTGGTTTTGGCACGCATTGGTGTTTGGCGCAGTGAGACGAGCAGCCGCAGAGGCCGACTCTGAATTCCGCAGGCTTGTCCCCCAACTGATCAAACTCATTCAGGGCAAACCAGGCTTTCGAGACGATGCGATTGAAGCCATCCTAATCCGCTACCACGCTTGTAAGGGAGCCCCACCGGATGAGCGTCTGCGCGACTTCGTCTGTCAAACGACGGTTTGGAAAAACCCAAAGCTCAAAGCGGCAGGTATCGCCACCGCTTGGAACCGAGTTCCGGACTCAGTATGGCAAATGGTGCTCAGTTGGGTCAACGAGCGCAATCTCAAGGACTTCTTCGATATCCTCGCTGCCAGAAATAACGCAGACGAGGGGCGGTTGGCCTTCTGGTCAAAATATCTGAAGCAGATCTCTTGGACCCGCCTAGTCTTCGGCGCCGACACTATGGCGTTGAGGCGGACCAATCCCGGCGTGCGCGAACTTATCGGCCGAGAGGAAGGCGCCTATGCGCAGTTGGCAAACAAGCCTGAAGTTGATGCATTCATGATGCAGTTGGGCTCGTACCTCATCATCGAGTTCAGCAAGAAGCCCAACGCGTGCTACGTCTATAAGGCAGACCAACTACCGTTTGAGCCTTACTCGCGTCACTACGACGGCGGCACAACTGACCTGGCCGCTGGCTTTCGGGACGGCTGTGCGCTACGTATCGTTCATCGAGAAGGTTGGGGTTTACGTGCAGAGCACGATCTCCGAAATCTTGGAATCTTCCCCGATGTACCCGGACCTCGGCGCGTCTCGTCTTCCGCCGCAACAGCTACTACCACCAGCACAACAAACACCGAACGTTTGAGCGCGACGATACCCGAGTTGACCACAGTGGGACCCGATATGAGAAGGCTGAACTCACTTCTCTCTCGATTCCGAGGAACCTCCATCGACGACAGGCGAAAGTCTTCAAACGGGGGGCGACTATGGGTTGAAGACCCACATCAACGCGCACAGCTGGCATCGGAGCTGAAGGCGCTCGGCTTCAAGTGGGCGAATAGCCGTCAGGCCTGGTACTTCCCGGAGAGCTAATGGGACTACTCGATTTCTTCAAACGTGCCACGGCCTCCAAAGGCTCCGGCTCCATCCTCGCAACGACTTGGACTTTGGAAGGCGTGCGTGTTGATTTCAACAGCGAGATCCCCGAACCAACCGCTGAGGGTCTACTTGAGGCCATTCATCGGGCCAACGCAGAAGACTCGGTACTTGGAGCATATCTGGCTCAGCTCGCGTCAGAGCGTCGGTGTCAGGTAGATACTCGTGGGGCGACCATCCCTTGGGCCGACATCTATGCACTGCTGGGAGCGGCAGAGCACGTTGGCGCACTGAAGTTGCTAGACCTTCCACCGCCAAGTCCATTGCGCCCGATCATCGATGGGGCCGGAACTCTATCTTCTGACGACTTCTCGCTCGCGATATCAGGTTGGACCGATGGCATAAAGCAAGTAGCTGTGGAGCAGCTTGATGGCGCAGTTGTCACTGTGGCTGGCAATCCTCAACTCTTGCCAGCAGCGGCTTGGTCCGTCGTGACCGAAATTGCAGCATTTCAATCCCGCCCATCCGAGGAAAGAGCACAACATCCCCAGGAACTTGCTTGGGGACGTATTCGTCGCTTCGCTGAGCATGCGGGCGCACTTTACGCAAACCCCTATCTCGAGACAACGCTGGTGCTGACGCCCGAGAGCCTACGCCTACCCTTGGCGAAGGAACAAACGCCATTTGGGCGAGTATTGACGGTCTCGCCAACGTTTGAAGGAGCTCCTGATGGTTGGCTCACGGCGTTCGATGGCTTTAACTCTGTGCAGCCCCACTACGATTTCACACGTGGAGCCGGGCGCATTCGCGTAGTGATTTCCGAGCCGGTACGCAAGGTACTGGGGGTCATCAAGCGCGAGATGCCAAACCGCAAGGTGGCCGGGGCCAGGGCTGAGAAATTTGTCCACAATCCATTTGCTTTCTTGGGAGAAAGCGCGCATGAGGTACTAAGCGAGCGAGAGTTCGAGGAAGACCGGGCCGAAGCCGGAGCTGTCGCCGCGGTTTTCAGCATCGTCGGGCGGACTGAACACTGCCGCATCGAGGCCGTGGATTTGCTGGTCACTGAGCACTTCGGCGATGGCGCCGCGAGGACCGATACGAAGGGCTTTAAGACACCCGATGAGCTGGATCAATTTTTAGGAACGCTAAGGTCCGCGCTCGAGCAGGATCGAGAAAATTTCCCTTGGGATGAATACGATCTCACTATCGATGCCGACTCTACTACCCGGCTTGAACAAGGCATCCAACTAGTTCACCTGTGGCGCACTCAGCCAGCCCAGCATATCAGCCTCGACGACGTCTACCAGCTTGATGGTTACAGTCATCGGATCGAAGGCATTGGCGTGGCCAAGCCAATCTATGTCCCCGTCTTCCAGCGTGAAAAGAAGGAACATGAGGAAGAGTCCGGATGGCTGCCGCCCGACCTGACGCCAATGGTGAAGGTGACTCTACGCGGGCATGAGGGCCAGGTCCTCATACCGCTGACGAAGGAATGGGTCGGGGATTTCGATAGACAAGTTGTCGAAGCGGAAACCCAGGGAATGGCGGAGGTTCGCAATACAAGCCTGCCAACGTCGATTGCCACCTCACAAGCTCGAGCGCTTGTCGATGGTTTCAAGGCAATGCTCGGCGAAGGTAAAGTAAAGATCGACGGTGGGACTGGCGAGAAGGTGGCGAAGGGGTCGCGAGAAACTCTTCTGATCAAAACCAACTTTCACGGCGTCGATTACCTGGAAGAGCGTCGAACGTCTCTTGCGTTGCCGGAAGGATGGGAAGCAGTTCTACCGAGGTCTCTGCGACCGTCCATTCGCTTGAAAGGGCATCAGCTGTATGGTGTGGCATGGTTCCAGCACCTAGTATCGAGGACACCAGCTGAGTGCCGCGGCGCCCTACTTGCCGACGACATGGGACTTGGAAAGACGCTTCAACTCCTATGCGTCCTCGGCTGGTACTACGAGAAAAACTCGAACGCGGCCCCCTCTGTCATCTTTGCGCCGAAGAGCCTACTGGAGAACTGGGCGAATGAGGCGGGCAAGTTCTTCAACGATTCTTTTCCAGAGGTACTCGTTCTCTACGGCGACGAACTGAGGGCTCGCAAGCAACCGCTCGGCTTGATCGACCGCCAGCTGCAAGATAAGGGCATCGTCGAGCTTCTGAAGCCCGGCTGGGCTAGTACAGCAAAAATCATTGTCACGACCTATGAGGTGTTGACGTCCTACGAATTCTCACTGGCCAGGCAGCCATTTGCATTCCTGATCTGCGATGAGGCTCAGCGCATCAAGACTCCAGGGACTTTGGTAACGCTTGCGGCGAAGAAGCTAAAAGCTGATTTCCGTATCGCGTGCACTGGGACTCCAGTCGAAAATTCGCTTGCCGACCTGTGGTGCCTGTTCGATTTGGTGCAGCCTGGCCTACTAGGTGCTTTGGAAGATTTCGGAAAAACCTACCGTAGACCCATCGAGTGCCAGACGGAAGAGCAACTTGCTGCGTTACGGCGCCTCCAATCTGCCATTGCGCCACAGACGCTTCGACGCACAAAAGCAGACATCGCCGCGGACCTTCCAAAGAAGCTCTTTGCTTTCAAGAAGGCTGCGGACATGGAACTGCAGTTCAAGCCTTTGCTGGCTGATGACGAGCTTCTTGAAATCCCTTTGACAGAGCATCAACGCATTCTGTACAAAGGCGGGCTCAAGAAGCTTCAAGACGCCGCGAACGAATCAAACGGCCGCAAGCGCGCTCAGCTGTCCTTCGGTGCGTTGCACCTGATGAAGGCGGTCTGCGCGGAACCGTACTGCCTCCCGGGCACGAAATTCATGGTCGACAAGGCGGGACGCGATCCGCACCTCGCGAACTCCCCAAAGTTGAGTTGGTTGCTTTTCCACTTGGCGGAAGTTCGGCGTGCTGGTCAAAAAGCTATTGTGTTTACGGAGTTGCGAGAGGCTCAAGCCGCGCTGTACTACTTTTTGAAAGAGTCCTTTGGACTGCGCCCTTTCATCATCAACGGCGACTCACAAGGACGGCAAAGCTACATCGACAAGTTCTCCGCCAAGCCGGGTTTTGACGTCATCATCTTATCCACCCTTGCAGCGGGAGCGGGCCTCAATGTCACCGCTGCAAACCATGTTTTCCACTTTACCCGTGCATGGAATCCCTCCAAGGAAGCCCAGGCTACCGACCGCGCCTTCCGCATCGGGCAACAGCTAGACGTCCACGTGTACTGCCCAACAGTGGTTGCGGACGACTTCCATACCTTCGAGGTCCGGCTCGATCAGCTTTTGAAACGCAAGGCTGGTCTGGCAGGCTCCACATTGGACGATGGTGGCTTGGATAACACCCTCGCCTCAATGCTCAACGGTTCTGGCAAGGATGCGACGTTCACCGAACTGGTCGGGCGCGGGGACGATGGTGAGGCTATGCCGAAGCGATATCTGACGATGGACGATGTCGACCGGCTAGACGGCGATGGCTTAGAGATCCTCTGCTGCTTGCTCTGGCAGAAGCAAGGGTTCCAAGCTACCGTCACCCCGAAGCGCCGCGGCGATGGTGGCATTGACGTGATAGCGTTCAAAGGCCGAGAAGGAGAACTTCTGCAATGCAAAAGCTCCAAATCGGCGGAGGTCGGTTGGGATGCGGTGAAAGAAGTGACGGCCGGCGCTGCAAGGTATCAGGCACGGTTTAGGGGTACCCGGTTCCGACGGGTAGCTGTGACCAACCAACGCTTCACGGCTGGGGCTAGGGAGCAGGCCTCGGCCAATCAAGTCGAACTAATCGTTCGATCCCACCTTGAAGCATTGCTGGGCAAGCACCCGATCACGAACCACGAGCTGGACGAAGCGGTTCAGGAGCTGGCACTGTCCACTGAACTTGTCGTTTGAGATGAAATCGCGAGCGCGCTGAAATTCGGCACAAGGACCTTCGTTCATGCGCGCTCCAGGTCCTTCGTGCAAGCGCTCAATCTGCGGCGACCGGAAGCAAGATCCGGGGGCCCTCCCAGTTGGTCCCCGTGCCTTGCAAACGAAGCCCCAAACATTTCTTGCGAAGGGTATGGTCGATGCCGGGCAAGACCTTCATCTGATAGCGGTCGTCCCCACGTACGAGCTTTACAGACCCCGGGCCGATACGCCAAGCGCCAACGATCATCGGCAGGCGGTTGGTCATGGATGACCATGCAAGCAGCACTGCCCCTCTCGACTTCTTGAACGGCCCAAGGCTTGTGTTGGCGTAGCGTTCAAGGTCCCAGAATTGCCGGGCCATCTCGGCGACAAG
Organism: Variovorax sp. GW821-FHT10D07; assembly: GCF_059415325.1. NCBI lineage: Bacteria > Pseudomonadati > Pseudomonadota > Betaproteobacteria > Burkholderiales > Comamonadaceae > Variovorax > Variovorax sp. GW821-FHT10D07. The sequence continues at coordinate 266,373 of NZ_JBWKMZ010000013.1, forward strand.
CTGTGGCTCGTAGGAAGGGTGATAAGTCTTTGATAGCCCGACCAGCAATGTCGGTACACCAACAAGCGCTGCTAGTTCCTCCTTGCTGACCGTCTTCCGCAGGTTTGCTTTGGCAAGCACCGCCTCAAGGGTGAGTACTGGGTGCTTGGCGCTGTCCTCCCGCTTCTGAAGGAGTGCCGCCTCATGAGGAACTTTTCTTTGGTGGCTAGCCTTTTTCTCCCAGACCACTTGAATCCCAAAAGCGTCCTGAAGCGCACGCTCTACCGTCGAGTAGACCTCGCTTGAATGCGTCTGCTCCAAGTTATACGCGAGCAACTTGATTACCGGTATCCCCCCGCCTCGCAGGATTGCGAGAATCTCACTCTCATGCGGCTTTGGGTTCGTCTTCGAGCCGACCGCCTCACGCCAGTGCTGCAGCACACGAGCACCTTTTCCTTTCCCAACATAGAAAGGCCTGAACTCACCGGGTCTGTAGTAGGCGTAAACGTAATCACCAAGTGCGGCGAGTGCTTGGGACATTTCACGAGGGAAGACTTCACTGAGCGAGGGAATCTTTACGGGCGCCATATTGTTGCTAGTCAGGGTCGATCTTTTAGGTTCTCATTGAGAGCAAGCCAAGGGGTATACCCCACCTGCTGTCCCTATGGGAGCGGAAGTAACTCCGGGAACAGCAGCTCTACCATTCGCTGATGGTCACGAGCTGGTTCAAACGGCTGCGGGTTGGATCGGTACTCCGCTCGGCTTTTTTCATAGCGCCTCTTCCACAGCACGGGATCGCCTTCGCTCGGCATTGTTTCGAAGCGTCCGTATTTCCGGACAGCGTGCATGAACCACTGAAGGTGATGTTTCTCTCTATTCGCCACCCGATGGGCCACCTCAACAAGCTTTTTCTGGCCTTGTCCCCACGGACGATTGTGCTTTGCTGAGTAGAGACACGTCAGCAAGCGCCGATCAAACTCCCCAAGGTATCTCGTGAGCTCAACCCCATGTTGCCTGAACCTCGAACGAAACTCGATCCAGTCGCTCTTTGCGTCAGTACCGTAGTAGCCAGTAGCACCCATCCAGGCTTCAAAATCGTCTCTAAGCCGTTGCTTCTCAAGCTTTAGGTTTCCTTCCTGGACCTGCTTCGCGGAGTCGTAATCAAAATGGTACGCATGCTGAGTGGCCGGGTTTAGCGTCAGAGCGTGAAAAGAAACGATCTGGCGATGAAGTCCCGAATGTCCGCCGCCTGAAGTTGGTCGCGCCCAGACGCATTCCAACAGAAACTCTCTTGCGTGAAGGGAAGCCTCCACAGTCTTCACGTTAACTACGAATGCATTCAAATTGTTGTTGTAGAAGACGTCGTCGTCAGTCATCCGTCGATGTTCCGCATCGAACTCGGCGAACAGCCATATCAAGAGGCCGCCCTCTTGCAGGTAGAAATCGCGCCTGGCTGCGATCACGTTTAAGTGCGTCGTCGATAGCTGGATCTCGAAAGCGATGGGCAGGCCCCGGTAGACGGCGCGCACGTCCGGCTGGCGGCGCCTACCCGTCAGCAAACCCTTCCACGTGGATTCCTGAGCAATATGCTCAAAGCGGCCATCTGCCACTAGGCACATGCAGACCCACTCTTTCATTCGGAGATGAAGTTTGCTTTCCTTGGCACCGTTGTACTTGCGAGCGTCAATCTCGTCTTGGCTGAGCACCCCCTTCGTGGTGGCAGGACAACTTCCATCGTCATGCCGATGCTTGAAGAAAAATCTAAAACGGTCTTTGGTGCGACAAATATGTACTGCGACGCCACACAACGAACAGCGATACAGAGGGTCATCCTTGAGCATTCGAGTACGAACCTCCATGCGAAGCCGCATCAACCGCTCGTAGTCCGCGCCCATCACTGCCGCAACGGATAAATGCTCGCCACTCTCCGTGTCCATGACCTCCTTGACTTCTGGCTTCTCAAGCCAAAGAGATTGGCCGGGCGCCGGACGCTCTTGACTTCGCCGACGCCCCGGTCGGAGACGAGAATCCTCCCGAGGCAAGCGCTCAGGAGAATCCTCAGCCATGCTTCTCAGTCACCTGAAGAGCCAGCAGTTGCCTCCTTCCGCTTTCTTTACTTCGCAAGCAGTTCTTCAGCAGACTTACCCGCTTCTAACGCAGCCTTGAACCATGCGGGACGGGGGCCTCGACCACTCCAGACATTTCCATCTTGGTCACGGTACTTGGGCGCGGCTGCACCCTTCCGTTTCACCCCACGACCGCCGGCAATCCGCCCAACCTTCTTGGCTGCACGAGTGCTTCGTCCGACAGAAACGCCTAGCTCCGCCGCGGTGAAGCCATATACGGCGATTGCTTCTTTGATTCGCGCCAAGACTTCAGCGGCCTCTTTCGTTCGAAGTTGATCAGCCTCTTTTTGAAGTTGCTCGATCTGCTTTTGAATCTCGATGAAAGTCAACTTTGCCATTGATAGGGTCCTTCTAGTTGATTGGAGCGCCATTATCTATCAATCAATTTCTTATTTCCACCAGTCAGAAGACAGATGAGCGATGAACTCTTGCAACTTTCCCGAAGCCCCTCGCCTCGGGAAACCTTCCCCATTTCGCTTTTCCTAGAGTTGGAGTCGTGCCGAGAACTTTGCGGCGTAACCTTGATATGGCCTGTCTACGAGTGAGGTCATTACATACGTAGAGCCATACGTCGATGCGGTGGCAAGTACCTCATACGGGTCTGTGCGGTACATTTCCATCGACCTTTTTGTGGTTGAACGTTCTAGAAACGGAGATCCCTACACCATGACTTCATCGAGAGCAGGTGCGCTCCCCGACTGGGAATCGCTAGCGACTTGGGTAGCGGTCGTCGAGTCGGGGAGCGTTTCCAAGGCCGCCATTGCACTCGGGGTGTCGCAAGCTCTTGTTTCGCAACGTGTCAAACAGATCGAAGATGCTACTCAGACATCGCTTCTAGACAGAAGTACCCGACCAGCCAACCCTACGGCTGCGGGCCAGCGACTGTTCGAGCATGCGAAAGGCCTGCTGACCCAAGCCGACCAGATGATGGAGAGCGTGCGTGCGGTGAGCCGCGCCAAGCGGCTGATCGTTCGCTTCGGCTGCGTCGACTCTTTTGCGGCAACGATCGGACCGATCCTTATACGTGCCTTGACAAGTTCCTCGCACCAGATCCGCTTATGGTCAGGCATAGGCCCGACGCTGGACTCGTCCATAGAAAATCGGCAACTTGACTTGGCGGTGATCACCAGTGACCGTCCACTCAGCGACGTGGTGCGCACGCAGCTTTTCTCCGAGCGCTACTTCATCGTCGTGCCGCGTGACTTCAGTCTTGAAGATCTTGACTCACTGCAAGCTGTGGGCAAGCAGTTGCCCTTCATCCGATACAGCGCTCGATCTCTGATCGGTCAGCAGATTGACGGCTATCTTCATCGACACGGTGCGGACCTAGAGCGAAGCTGTGAGCTCGATACCACTGACCCCATGCTCAGTTTGGTCGCAGCAGGGATGGGATTTGCGGTAACTACGCCTCTGTGTTTGTGGCAGTCGAGACAGTTTGCCAAAGATCTACGCGTCGTCCCTCTTACAACGTTCCGCAACCACGGCCGTTCAAACGAAAGCATGACGCGCAGCTTCTATCTTGCCTCCCGCGAGGGCGAACTCGGCTCGCTCCCTCAGCAGGTCAGTGACTTAGTACGCTCATCGATTCAAGGACCACTAGGCAAAGAACTGATCTCTTCACTGGGCCTTCCGAAGGATGCCATTTGGTGCTGACGCCTGATTTAATTATAAGGTCATCACCGCTTTCTTCGAACATTGGAAGAAGATGCTTTTTTCATGCATGCATGAGTTGCGCGACCTCACAGTCCTTGAAGGTTTCTCACTGACCGGCCGTTGCGTCACCGCAAGCCTGCGTCAACTCTTTCGCGGCACCGTCCCTTCGAGCGGAGCCTCAAGATACTGCGAAGATCAAAAGGGTGATACCTATGACGGAGAAAGACGCACTTTCTTCCTATTGCTCGAGCCCTTTCAATACAGAAACCATGTCTCCGCTGCGCCTCGCGGCAGGCAACTAACTTACTCGAACGACTGCTCGTGGAAGATATCCGTCGCCCGGTCATTCTCAATGCGCCTTTGCATTGCTTTCAGAGCTTCCTGGGCCCAAATTGCAATGACAGAATCGGCATGCCTCACGAGCTCTTTCAAGAGAGCCAAGTGAGGTGCTAGGGTCTGCGCAAGGCTGCCAGACCAGTGGCTTGGGTGGAAATGCTTGCCGAAGCCCTGGAGCACGGCCGCTTTGTCAGGTGCGATTTCCAAGAGGCGAGCCGCCAAGGGACTTAGTTTCGCTGTGCTCTCGCCGCTACCCAGTGCCAAGCCGTCATCGCTATTCGTAACCAACGCGACCTCGATGTCGCTCTTGGTCGCGAAGATATTGATTTCCCGCGCCATGAGTACGGCGCGCGTATCAGGCTCGGCGCGCACCCACTGCAGAAGAACGTCCTCGGGCGCACATTGCACCACGGGCCCGTGGCGCGCGATGAATCTAGCGCGAAATCCAAAATGGCGCTTGGGGTTCGGCTTGCTCATGAATGCATCTAGCGCGACCCAGGGCTGCAGCTTGAAGAGGGTGCAGGCTAGGTCACCAAAGTGGTCACCATGAGTGCGATAGTCCTCTAGGGCAACTGCGAACCGCGCAGCGAATTGCGCTGCGGAGCCAACTGCTTCTGGGCCTGAGAATGCGATCTTGGCTAGTTCATTGACTCGCCAAGCAGCGTTGGGCGTGTGAACTTCAAAAGTAAAGCGCGCTAGCAGACGGCGTGCGAGCAGCACCAGTTCTACGGGAACGGTCACCTGACGAGTCTTCCATTGATAAAACTCGGTGCCGAGTTGATCGATGGCAGTTAACACGGCGTCTTCCATCTGGGAAAGCGCTTCTATAGCTGCGCAAAATTTCACTATCGACAGTCCACTGGTGGTTCCATGCTGTGTTCGCAGGGAGTACATGTAAGGCCGGGACACCGCGCGTTTCATGGACTCAATGAGCCGGTCGCCATCCGCATCGTCCTGAGGCACCCCGAGCACCGTTGGGTAATGCGCATCGAGTTTGGCGTCGCCTACGATGCCGTCCAAAATCGCTGCGGCACTTAAGGGATCTTTTGTGCGCAGGCCATGGACGAAGCCGGCCAGCACAGCAAGGTTTGGCTCGCCAGGCGCTTGTACAAAGGCGTCGTGAAGAAGCTTCCAGTGACGCTGTGCATCAGGGGTTCCTTTGCCCAGGCCTTGCCCCAAGAGATGCTGCCGGCCGCTCTCTCCAGCAAAAAGATCTGGCAGCATCTCTCGCAGAATAGTGTCGTCTGCAGCAAGAGCGCTACCCAAAGCGACGACCCTGTCGTTAACTCGCTCCCAGGAGCTGACCAGATCACTCTCCTCAGCCTCATCTGATTCATCCACGGCATCAACTACGTCCAGCATGCCCCCGGCGTGGCCCAAGGTGTACGCGCGGACCTCTTGCGCGAGCCCTTCGGGCGCAAGCGCTGCGTCCAGCTCCTTCAATGCTTTCAGTGATTCGGGCGACGTTCGGTCGCTATCAAACCGAATGGCGCTTCTCGTAGCTATCCATCCCGCAGGCCAGCCGCTTGTACCAGCTAGTTCGAGCACCAAGGCGGCGAACTGGGCGTTTACACCGCAAGCCCATACCTCGCGAAAATGTGCCGCGACGGTTTGGCGCGCCGCCTGGAGGCCGTCAGCTCCTTGATCTGCGATGAGGCGAAGCAGCGAAAAGGCGCTCTCAAACCATGCAACGACTTCGGTGTGTGAGGCTGGCTCCCAGCCGAAACCATGAGGTCGTGCTCCGAAAGAGAAATCGTGCGAGGAGTTGATGTAATCAGCCTCGAGCATTGCATCGACTGCCACCCAGATCAGCTCGCGCCGCTTACCGGTGCTCGTGGCCAGCAGATGCTCCAGCAACCGGACCCGCTGAACTGGAAGGGCTAGCGTCCCCGAAAGTTGGATACGGAACATCTCTTTCCAGGCGTTGCGGCAGTCTACGGCTTTGCTCTCCTCATGCTGTGCAAGGGCAAGTAGCAGGGTCGCGGCGCTGTCAAAAGACTGGGGTTGGTAGGCCAGGTGCCGCAAGAGCGCACTCCATTCATGCATCGAGTCTTTGTGCCGTAGCACAAAGTCGGAACCTCCTTCCCCCAATGCGCGCTCCATGGAGGCGATGACCTTTTCGGGCACAAGCGGAGCAAGATTGATAAACAGTTTGCGGCCAAGTTGGTCTAGCTGCGAGGGGTTGGCTAGCCACTTCGCGTCATCCATCCAACGGCCGGCAATCGCACAAGCCTCTTCACTATCGTGTAGGTATTCGAGGCGGCGGCTGAACGAAATGAGAAGGCGCTCGCTGATAGCAAAAGCATCGATGATCTCGGATGGGGGCACTTCTTGCAGAGCCGACTTGGCGAGGCGGTTGGCCAGCGCCGGCGGCAACACCGCACGCCATCTGCTGCGCGACTGCACTAGATCTCGCCGCTTCAGATTTGCCACGTGTCTGTACAGCTCCGTCGTCGTCATTTCAGCCAGTTGGGCAAGTACCCTCAACTCCGCAGCATCACTTCTGATGTCCTCGCCATCGAAAGAGTAGACGAGCGAGCAGACTCGAGCGGCCCTGAGCAACTCCGGGTCGTCGTCCTGCCCCTGCCGAAAAAGACGATAAAACAATTCAGCGTCGTTCAGCACCCCGAGGGTCTCGCCCTTCAAAACAGTTCGGGCAAGGGCCAGCGCAATGCGCGCGTTACCGCCAGAAAACTCTGTGATGCGATGGCGGTCAGGCGCTGAGACGTGAGGTACCAAGCGCTCTAGGACTTTCTCAAGTACCTTGTCCGATGCCGGTGCGAGCTCGAACACGTCCGTCGCGTCGGGGGCGTCGTCATCCGCAACGTCGTACTCGACAGTGACAAGGCTCAAATGCGCGTTGTTCGCGCTGACGACATCGGCTAGCGTTCGGTGCGTCTTCGGGTTGCAGTTGTCGACGACAACGACTGTACGTTGCTGCAAAGCACCCAGACGTAAAAGCATCTCTCGTGCGCTTGGCTCGGGATCGTTCCCCAAGTCGGTGTACAGCACGGATGCTTGGTCGAGCGGCTTGCCACTTCCGACACCACCTTCAAACAGAGCTTGCACGAGGCGAGTTTTTCCTGTGCCGGACAGGCCGATGATACGAAGTACTTGGCCAGGCGTGTTCAGAGCAGCACGAAGCCTGCCCAGACCTTCGGCGATCGGCAACGCAGTCGCTGCGCTGCCTCCTGTGCGTTCCACAAGCCTGGCCGTCTCATCAAGCACGTAGGCAACACCTTCTGATCCGGACCAGGCCCCGTAGCCTTGCCAGCCCCGCAGGCGTGCGTTCACCCGTTCACGTAACCACATCTCGACGCCCGGATACTGGCGCACCCACCGCGCCAAACGTTCCCTGTCGTAGAAGTCAACCTTTAGGTTGGCGTGGTTAGGCTGATCCGTCACGGCTTTTCGCATTGCGTCGAGGCGCTTAGCAAGAAACGCGTCGGCCACTGTCCCCTTTGAACTCACGATGACATATGCACCCTTACTGACAATGAGTTCCTTGATGGAGCTTCGCAGCACGCCCTTTGGGCGCATCTCATCGGTAATCTCACCCACGGGCATGTTCTCGCACTTCACCTGGAATCCAGTATTCGCACGGGGAACAAAATCATGCGAAATGCTCGCAGACGTGGAACCAGGAGCAGCGCTGGCAACCGTGGGCTCATCAGTACTCAGGGCATCGGCGTTAAGCCCACTACCCGCGATACTGGCATCAACAGCGTTGTCTACAGTATCGAGTTGGATGCGAACGTCCACGCCCCCATCCGGGGCAGTCTGATTTCCGCCCGCAAGCACGGCTGAAAAAGGCCGGCCGGTACGACGCAGCTCTGCCTCGCAAAGCTTGACCACGAGTAGCCTAAGGTCTTCGTCCCCAAGCTGGGCAACATGTTCACCTGTGAGATCGAGCTCAGGCATCTAATACTCCTGACATTACATTTTTTTGGTGGGCTGGACGTGTAGCGCGTATCAAGGTCGCCGGATGAAAATGGCGTCGACCGGCTGGCCCGTCATTCTGGCGAAAAGTCTCAAGGGTTTGGCGACGATCGAGATGTGAGATCGCCGTGAAGCGCTTCGAAAATCGTGCCCCACAATCAACACTTACTTGTCTGCGCGAATTGATCCAGGCTTGATTCGTTTCTTAGACCGTTCCGCTCCGTGCGCTGGTCGTATCCAGTCAGCTCTGCGCCTGTTCAAAAGCAGCTGACAGAACCTCGGTCCAAGTGAGGATGCGCGTGACATTGACTGCTTCAAAGGGCAAAGCAAGAATTTTCCTTGAAGGAAAAATTGCGATGTTCCGACCACCAGGATTTGCTGCGCTGGGATAGACGACTCCATCCAGCGGACCACCATCCGAAGATTCGAAGCCCTGAGCGAGAAATTCTGACATAACCTGAGTGGGCGCGTAGTGAATGTCCGGCAGGCGAGGCCTCTCAACAGGCTGTGATATTTCCTGGACAAAGCTGCGAAGAAAGAGAAGCTCGTCGTATAGGTGGCCACGATCCGAATCGAAAAGGGATGGCACTGGGGGAATCTGGGTGAAGTCGACAACACGCAGTGGAGCAATCGATTGATAGACCGCCGCTGGAATCACCTCATCCTGCCCCAGCGCGCCCATCTCAGCAATCATTGTGTTGAGATCGAACGCCAAGTACAGATACGGAATGCCTGTTGGATTCATTCGACCGGAAGTTGCTACATCCCTAGGTGGAGCTCCAAGCGCCTCCGCAACCGGCTCCCAGTTGGCGCCGGGACGAAGAATGCGCCCTCTGTAAAATGCTTCACCAGGTGCAATCACTTTCACCAGTCCGCTCCTGCCAATGAGGCTCCCGATGGCCGCGAGCATATCCGCAGGCGCAATGCCGTCTTCAGGATGCTCATACGAGCGCTGATGAAAATGGAACCGTGTTCGGTGCCTGACCACAAAGCAGAAATTTTCCCAAGCACCGTCGAGTTCTCGGTTAAGTGGCAAAGTTCCCCAACTCCCGTTAGGGGCCTCGACCCAGTCGACGACTTCGAACGACTCCTCCACCGCCTGCAACACCTCCGGGGTCGCGTCGAAGCCAACTTCGCCAAGCACGTCTTCTGTCGACATCGGCTGATCTAAGTACTGGCCGTCGGCGTATGGTGTCCCGACTCTGTCGACATCGCCATATCGCTTCAGCACCGTTTCGGCGACCCTGGATACCAACAGACGAAATGGCGCGGCAATGGGCTGCTCCTGCGAGCGTCCACAAAAATCGCACCTGTTGTTCACGGAGGCAGCAGCAATCATGGCGGCCAGGAAATCCTCGTGAATACACTCGGCGCACACGAACCTACTATCTTCATCATGCCAGCCGCGTCTTTCGGCTTCCATCATCGCTCGCTTGGCTAGTCCCATAAGACTCCTTCATCCGTTAAATAGCGGAAGTCACTCTTTCCACGAATAGACCATCGATCAGTTGGCGTGTGAAGCACAGCGACACTGCTTCGGACTCATCTCGTGTGATGAATTTCATTTAACACGCACTGCGTTCTCAAGTATCTCTCTTTTCGCTCGAGCGGTGAAATTGCTGCGACGCAATCCATAGCTGCACTGCACTTGCACTACCCGCTCCAGTTTTGGAAGTCAACAATCCGGCAAACGGCTAAAGCACGTAGTTACGGCATACTTCGAGCAAAACCGGAGGGAACCATGTGGAAAAGAAACTCGACAAAGCTCGTCGTCGCAACGGCCAGTGCGATCCTGTTAGTTTTGATCGCGTTGGTCATTAAGCATCGCCCCATGACACCTGGCGACTGGGCGTCATGGGTCCAAGCGTTCGCATCTATCCTTGCGATCGTGGTCGCATGGAGCGCTGCCGCATATCAACTCCACGTGTCGCATGAGACGGCGATAGAGGCAAAGATTCAGGCGGACAGGCTGTCCGAAATGGCGGCGACCCGCTCGCTTCTCTTGTTGACGAGGGAGACAGCGGCGACGTTCGACTACATCGCTGCAAAAATGAAGCAACAGATGGGCAAACGAATGTCGCTTCGCACAGAGCGGGTCGAGGAACTGCAGATCGCGTACCGCAGTTTCCTATCGAAAGATCTTCCACCGCTTTTACTCATGAGCGTGCTCGGTGTACAACGTGAACTAGCATATTGCCTTACGGCTCTTCGTCAGATTGAGGAACGTAGGTCAATCTCCGAGGAACGATATCAGCGCGCGAGACGTAGGGCAGAAACCGTACGAACCATCGTCACGCAGATCGGCGTGCGCTACGGACAGTTGACGGCTGGGACTACGGAAGTCATGTTCGATGCAGTGCGTCTCGACTTCGAAGAAATGGATAGCGATGCGCAATAGAGTGTCGTGGTCCCGTGCGGCCTTCGCTAACTTGATTTCAGGTATTCCCATCTGCTGGGCGCTAGGCAACCGAGACAGGCCCCAGCAGCGGCAAATGTCTAACCCCACGAACTTGTTACCAGTCAGCGAACGACGCGACGGGAGCTTGCGCAATCTCTTTTTTTTTTGCTTCAAGATTTTTGACTAGGTCATCGGTGGCTGCCTCGACATCGGCAGGCACGAGCCCACGGAAGGGCAAGATGAGGAATTTGCCCCCCTCTTCATCGAAGAGGTAACGGCATCGCGTTGCAACCCGGAGCCTATAGGAACTCCATTAGATGATGTCCCGGCACACGTCTTTCAGCTGCGCAAAGCTTTTCGACTCGAATCAAGACCAGGCGACGCATGATCAACGCTAGATCGACCATGCTTCCCCTTTCGGTAGCGACCATCGGGTCATCCGCACCCCTACCAACCTCGGATCTGGATCCACTCATCAAGGCACGCACTGCTTTCAACGAGGATCGAACTCACCGTTTCACGCTCTTTCGATATTGGAGCGATCCTGATGACTACGCCTGTGGGATCAGCATGAACCCATCGGGGGCTGCCGAGGACAAGGACGATCGAACAGTCGCTGGAATGGCGCGCCGAGCAAAGCGAGAGTGGGGGGTCGGTGCGTACTATCAGCTCAACGTCATGTCGATCCGTGGAACCAAGTCTTCCGACCTGAAAAATGCCGACACAGTGAATCTTCCGGAGAACGATGAACACATTCGTCGCATTGTTCGGGACGCGCGTTTGGTCGTGGTGAGCTGGGGCAATATCGGACACAAGTCCGGCAGAGGGCCCGCAGTAGAGAAGATCTTGCGGGAAGTGTGCGCACCGGAGAAGGTATTCTGCTTCGGAAGAAATAAGAGTGGAGCACCAGTCCACCCCCTCCGTCAGCCTCGTTATGCGCCTCTGGTGCCCTATTCACTTTGAAGTTCGCGCCGTCGCTCCCTCAGCACTCAGCACTCAGCTCTCAACTAGTACGGCACTACGTGACGCTCTGAAACGTCAGCTGAGCGGAACACCGAGCTCACCGGTCGGTAAGTGAGCCCGGCAGACAGCGTCCGACGGCTTGGGCGGAAGCCGAGCTACTTCCAGACAGCTTCTGCGACCCGCAAGAAGTTCTCACCCAAGATCCCTCGAATGTCATCGTCGCTGAAGCCATCCGCCTGCAGTGCATCGCAAAGCGGCGGCACCTGCTCGGGCTTGAAGTAGTTCCAGGTTGCGGGGTATCCCTTGGGCCACAGATCCTTGCGCGATGTGACCTTCTCCACGTGCTGCTCCACGAAGAAGACGTTGTCGATGCCGAGAGCGATGTGACGCGGCCCCACCTTGTCTGCGATATAACGGATGTGGGGCATCATGTCCTTCACTTCAGCAGTCCCCTCAGCGCCCAAGAACTTGCCGACTCCACACATACCGATCACCCCGCCCTGCTTCGCACAAGCCTCGATCTGATCATCACGAATGTTGCGCTCGTGATCGAAAACCGCTCGGGCATTCGAGTGGCTGAAGATCACCGGCGTCGTGGAGGCCTCCATCATCTCCATCGTCGCGCGATAGCCGGTATGCGTGCAGTCGACGATCATTCCCACACGGTTCATTTCCGACACCAGTTTCAGACCGTAGCTGCTCAAGCCCGCATCCACTCGCTCATGACAGCCAGTCGCCGCGGCGTTCATGAGGTTGTAGACCAGCAGCATGTGTCGGACACCGAGGTCGTACACCAACTCGACCATATTGGCGTCGCTCTGGAGAGAACTGCTGCCTTGAAAGTGGAAGCCCACAGCAAGCTTGCCCGCAGCTTTCGCGGCGCGAATCTCGGGCACGCTGCGCACGAAGGTCATGATGTCCGAGTTCCGGCGGATCATCTCTCGCACACCCGCGACGTTGTGAATCATCTCGCCGGTCGTCTCGAAATCGCCGCACACGGTCAGGCTGATGTAGCTGATCCCCGAGGCATGCATGCGCCTGAGGATGGACTCTCGGCCCATGTAGTGAGCCGCGAAGGGAAGAGTCAGATCACAGATGGTCGCGGAGCGATAGAGATCGGAAAACTTGGACGTGGGGGTATCAGACATGAGTAGGGTCTCCAGGGATCAATGACAGGTAGCGCACGAGCTGGCCTCGCGCGGCCGTGAGTCAATCGTTCAGATGACAAGCGCTGAAGTGCGAGGGGGCAATTTCTTTCAACGCAGGCCGCTCCAGCCTGCATCTTTCAAAGGCGTGCGGGCATCGCGGATGGAAGTGGCACCCTGAGGGCGGATTCAGCGGGCTTGGAATCTCGCCCTTCACCACAGCGAACGACTTTCGACGTGCATCCAGCCGAGGCACTGAGGCCAACAACGACTGGGTATAGGGGTGGTTGGCGTGGCCATAGATCTCTTGCACTGGCGCCTTCTCGACCACTCGACCGAGGTACATGATCACCGCACGATCGCTGATGTGCTCAACGACGCCAAGATCGTGGCTGATGAAGAGATACGTCAGCCCCAGGTCCGAGCGCAGCTTCATGAAGAGATTGATGATCTGCGCTTGGATCGACACATCCAACGCAGCCACCGATTCGTCGCAAACCAACATCTTCGGCTGCACTGCAAGTGCACGCGCGATGCCCACGCGCTGGCGTTGGCCGCCTGAAAACTGATGAGGAAAGCGATTCTTGAACGATGGATCCAGCCCTGCACGCCGCATCTGCTCGTCCACGTAGTCTGAGATCTCACTTCGCCCAACCAAGCCATGGACTCTCGGGGCCTCGCCGATGATGTCCTTCAGCCGCATGCGCGGATTCAAGGAAGACATCGGATCTTGGAAAATCATCTGCGCCGAAAGCTTTGCCGCCTTCGCTTCACGCGCGGAGAACGTAGAGGCATCCGCCCCCTGCCAGTACAGAGAGCCCTCGGACGGAGGCATGATGCCCGCAACGATCCGACCGAGCGTGGACTTTCCACATCCGGACTCACCGACGAGGCCTACTACTTCCCCTTGCGCGATCTCAAGATCGACGCCGTCCACGGCATGCACCGTGACTTCTTTCTTCGGCGCGCCTAGACGCTGTGCAACTTGGCTAACGAAGCCCGGCTTCTGGGTAAAGCGCTTGCTGACACCTCGCGCCTGAATCATCGGGGTGGTGCTCATAGCGCGACCTCATGGGACTTCGGAAAGCGAACAGCGTTCGCGGGCAAATATGGGTGATGACATCGCACTCCATGCTCCGGCGCGAGCTCGCGCAAGATCGGCTCTTCCTTGCAAAGGTTCGTTGCTCGCTCGCACCGGGACTGAAACGGGCACCCTTGAGGCAGGTTCAAAAGCGAAGGCGTGGTACCAGGAATCTGCTTAAGTGGCTCGCCACGCTTGTTGCGTCCAGGCACGCTGCCGATCAATCCCAGTGTGTACGGGTGCATCGGGGCATCGAGCACGTCATCCACACTCCCTTGCTCCACGATACGACCTGCGTACATGACCGCGATGTAGTCGGCCAGGCCTGCAACGACTGTCAGATCGTGCGTGATCCAGATCAAGCTGGTTCCCGTTTCGCGCACCAGCGACTGCATCTCCGCAAGGATCTGCCCCTGGATCGTCACGTCCAAAGCCGTCGTCGGCTCATCGGCGATGATGAGGTCGGGCTTGTGCAGCATCGCGATGGCAATCGCAACTCGCTGGCGCATACCACCCGAGAACTGATGTGGATACGCCTTGAGCCGTTCGTCCGGGCTAGAGATCCCCACCAACTGCAAGACCTCACTTGCGCGGCGACGAGCCTCCTCGCGCGTTGCATCGCTATGGGCTTGCACCGTCTCGATCATCTGCGTATCGACGCGCAACACCGGGTTGAGCGTCATCATGGGATCCTGGAAGATCATCGCGATGCGGTTGCCTCGAATCTGACGCATCTCCTCTTCCGACATCTCGCGCAGATCTCTCCCTTGAAAGAGGATCTTTCCATCGACGATGCGACCAGGCTCGTCAATCAGTCGCATGACTGAGAAGCCGGTGATCGACTTCCCGGATCCGCTCTCCCCGACGATGCCAAGGACTTTGCCTCGCGGCACGACGAACGACATGTCATCGACCGCTTTGACCGTGCCAGCTCGAGTGAAAAAATGTGTGCGCAGGTCGCGCACCTCCAAAGTGTGAACAGAGCTCATGGCGATCAGCGAAGCAAACGAGGATTGAGCACGTTGCGCAGATGGTCTCCAACCAAGTTCATAGAGACGATCGTCAACAGCAAAGCTATGCCGGGATAGAAGCAGATCCAATAGTTACCTGCCAGCAGATGCTGATACCCGTTCGCAATCAGCAGGCCCAGAGAGGGTTCGGTGATCGGCACGCCCAAGCCCAAGAACGAGAGCGTCGCCTCCAGCGCGATCGCTCTGGCCACTTGCATCGAGGCCACGACCATCAGCGGTGGTAGGCAGTTCGGCAGCAGGTGTCGAAGAATGATCCGATGCACCGGCAGAGACAAGCACTGCGCAGCCTCGATGTATTCCCGGCGACGCTCCGCCAACGCCGCACCGCGTGCAGTTCTCGCCACATATGCCCACTCGACGATGACCAGTGCAAGGACGATATTTCCGATGCCTTTGCCAAGGATCGTCAGGATCATCAGCGCCACCATGATCGAAGGGATCGAGAGCTGGAGATCGACCAAACGCATCAGCAAAGCGTCTGTCTTTCCACCTCGATATGCAGCAAGCAGCCCCAGCAACGTACCGACAACGAAGGCAAATGCCGTCGCACCGACGCCAACCATCAGACTGATGCGCAGGCCATACAAAATGGCCGAGAGCATGTCACGTCCCTGGTCGTCGGTGCCAAGCCAAAAGGTCGTCCCACTGACGCCCTGCTCTCCAGGCTTTGCCTTCGCATCCATCAGGTCTAGATGGGCAATGTCGTAAGGATTCTGCGGTGCGATGAACGGAGCCAGGACCGCAAGAACGACAAGCGCCATGAAAACCCACAAGCCGGCCAACGCCATCCGGTTCGCTGTGAACTCGCGCCAGATTCGGCGCAGCGGTGTCTCATCGGCCACGGATGCACCTTTGGTCAATGATGTGATGCTCATTCCTTGTTCTCCAACCGAACGCGCGGATCAAGCACCGAGTACGTCACGTCCACCAACAGATTGATGATCACAAACACGAGGACCATCAACATCAGATACGAAACGATGACTGGCCGATCAAGCACGTTGATGCTGTCGATGATGAGCTTGCCCATGCCTGGCCAGCCGAACACTGACTCAGTAACCACCGCGAACGCGATCGTCGAGCCAAGCTCCAGACCAACCACCGTGATAACCGGAATCAGGATGTTCTTCAAAATATGAACGCCGATGATTCGAGCGTTCGTGAGGCCCTTGGCACGAGCGAACTTCACGTAGTCCAGGAGGACCGCTTCGCGAACACCCGAGGCTGTGAGGCGAATCACCACGCTGATCTTGAAGAGCGACAAGCTGATCATGGGCATCGCCATGTGCTTGAGGCCGTCCAGCGTCAGAAAAGACCAGCGCATGCCGAGGAACGAGACCGTCTCCCCTCGCCCGCTCGAAGGCAACCAACCAAGGTGCACCGAGAACAGGAAGATCAACATCAAGCCGATCCAGAAGGTCGGCAGAGAGAACCCAAAGATGCTTGTGACCATGATGGACGATGCCGCGGGCGACTTGGGCTTCAAACCAGCGATGAAACCCAGCGGCATGCCGATGAGCAGCGAAAGCAGCGTCGCGCCGATGGCCAGCTCCAACGTGGCGGGCATGCGCTGCGCGATCAACTGAAGTGCGGGCTGATTGAATACAAAGGACGACCCGAGGTCTCCGTGCAAGGCCCTCGCGGCAAAGTGAAGGTATTGCTGCCACAAAGGCAGATCCAAGCCAAGAGAACGCACGATGGCTTCGCGCTCGAGCTGGCTAGACATGGGGTTCACCAGAATGTCGACCGGGTTGCCGATGGCATAGATGCCAGCAAACACGATCATCGACATGGCAACCATCACGAATAGCGCCTGAACGAGGCGTCTAGTGAGATAGGCAAACAAAAGAAGCTCCTAACGCCGCAAGATGTACGCACGACGAAGGCGATGAACGAAATCGCTCATCGCTTCGCGTCGAAAGTTTTCGTTAGGGCTTGCCCGCAGCGCGAGGCACGACACTCATGGCAAGCGTCTTGTCATCTACTCTGCTGATGTAGTCGAGCGTAGGTTTGCCTGCGAAGATGGCCATGGACAGGTTCAGTGGAACAACGAAGTAGTCGTCCGTCACGATCCGCGCCGCCCGCTCGAGCAGCTCGCCTCGGCGCTTGTCATCCATCTCCTCCGCTGCAGACTCAATGAGCTTGTCTACTTCGGGATTCGAGTAGTGAGCGTTGTTGTTCACCCCCATGCTCTTCGCACGGTCATAAGTGTGCGCCAACGGGCCAAGCGTCCGAGTGGCGTCCAACGTCTCGTTGGACCAGCCCACCATGTACAGAGGCATCGTGCTTTGGCCACCAGTGCGCGTGAAGAACACGCTTCCAGGGTAGACCTCCACCGTCGCCTTGATCCCGATGCGAGTCAGCATCGAGCCGAGTGCTTGACACATTTGCGCGTCTGCCGGATAGCGATCGTTGGAGCACGTCAGCGTCGTCTTGAAGCCCTTCGGATAGCCCGCCTCTGCAAGTAGGCGGATGGCCTCATCGGGCTTGTAGGGGTCAACGCTTCGGCCTTGCACATAGCCGGCACTTCCCTTCGCCACGATTTGGTGTGCTGGTTCGCCGTTTCCGTTCAAGACTTTCTCGATCAGCGCCGTACGGTTGATGGCCAACGAGATTGCGCGACGCACGCGCAGGTCTGTGAATGGATTCTTTTCCAGCGGCTTGCCATCGTTATCTGTCAGAGCCGGCGAATTCACGACACTTTCGTTGGGTGCCAGGTACATGACCCGCATGGTTGGCCAGCGGAACAAGGATACGGCCTTGTTGTTCTTCAGCGTTACCGCATCACTCAACGGCACGTTGTCGATCAGATCCACCTCCCCCGCCAGCAGCGACGCGGTTCGACCCGCGTCGTTCGGGATGATGCGGTACGTCACGCGAGACCATGCCGGCTTGTCTCCCCAGTAAGTCTCGTTGCGACTAAGAACCAGACGCTCGCCGGGACGATACTCCTCGTAGCGAAATGGTCCGGTGCCGATTGCCGCGACCCCGGAATTGAAGTCCGCCGTGCTACGCCCTTCGCTTGCTCGTTTGGAGACGATCGCAATCCCCGAGGTCTGGTTCGGAAGAAGCGGATTTGGCTTAGTCGTGACAAAGTCAACCGTGTAGTCATCGACTTTCTCGACGCGATCAATACTCGCCAAGTAGTACGTGTACGGAGCTGTGTTGTTGGGGACCTTCGGTACACGCGCAAAGCTGTAGATCACATCGTCGGCGGTGAAGGGCTTCCCGTCATGGAAGGTCACGCCCCGACGAAGAGCGAAGCGCCAACGGGTTGGCTCCACAAGCTTCCAGGAAGTTGCAAGTTGCGGCACTTCCTTGCCCTCACGGTCGCGATCGACTAGACGCTCGAAGATGTGCTTGCCGAAGGCAACGTTGGACTCTAAGAACAAGAAGTGCGGATCCAGCATCGGCGTGCCGCGCGTTCCGATCTTCAACTCTTGCGCCATCGCGACGCTGGATACTGTCAAGGCGACCGCAGTCAGTGCAGTCGCGCAGATCTTCATAAGCGTTTGTCTCATATCTATTCCTCTGCAAGGCATAAAAAGTCATGCTAGTGACAGGGAACAATGAGGCCGACAGTATTAAGAACGTTGATGCTCTTCATCAGCGCCCCCTTCTGCGGTTGAGGACGCTGGGTGTTTACGCCGTTTGGTCACAACGTTTCTTTGTGCGTAGCCGCCTAGGATCAGCTACTCCGGCGGCCTGAAGCTCGCGATCTTCTTCAACGCCTCCCTAAGCCGGGGAGCAGCGAAGTCGAGGAAGCTTCGCATCTTTACGGGCATCTGGCCGCGAGATGCGTGAAGCAAGTGAACCGGCGCGGCGTCCGGTTCATAGGCCTCTAGAACAAGGCGCAGTTTGCCGTGCTGCATCGCATCTACGGCTTGATAGTGGAGCAGTCTCACCACCCCCACATCGCCAAGGGCTGCTTGGGCTGCAGCCTCGGGCGTCGTCACCGTCAATCTCGGCTGAATGGGGACATCAATAACGCTACCGAGTTGCGGATGCCGAAAGCGCCACGAAGGGAACGGCATGGGTGTGTCGATCGACACACAAGGAAGACGAACCAAGTCTTCGGGCTTGCGTGGCGTGCCATGTGCGCCCAGAAGTGCAGCGCTCGCACAGGTCACCGTGCGCATCTCGCCGATCTTCGTCGCGACCATCGAGCTGTCCGGAAGCTTGCCAATCCGCACCGCCATGTCGACCTGGTCACCCACGAGATCGATATTGCGATCGATCAAGATGAGCCGAACATTGATCTCGCGAAACGTTGCGAGAAAGTCCGCCACTGCAGGCAGCACATGCAGTCGACCGAACATGACCGGTGCGGTGAGGACCAACTCCCCTTTGGGCACGGTGAATTCGCCAGCGACCTCTTGCTCTGCCTCTTCGACTTGTTCGAGGATGCGACGTGCGGCGGCAACATAGACAGAACCCGCATCGGTGAGAGTCAGCTTGCGCGTGGTGCGAGTCAACAGCCGTGTGCCCAGCAGCGCCTCCAGGTCGGAGATTTTTCGACTCAAAGTTGCAAGTGGAACCTTCAGTTCACGGCTCGCGGCGGAGAGGCTTCCCCGCTCTGCCACCACCACCAACATCGACATTGCCTCGAGGCGATCCATCTCATCCTTCCGGATATTGGTAGAGACATTCTTGCTCTTGCCGGATTATCAGTTCAGGCGAGAGGGAACATGATTCGTATCGCCCGAGCCGATTTCGGCTCTCAACTTTAAAAAGGAATACATCATGTCCCGACTCTCCGTACCTACCGTTGATACTGCTCCTGACGCGTCCAAGCCAACGTTGGAAGCTGTGCACAAGCAGCTCGGCGTGGTCCCCAACTTGTTCCGAGTGATTGGAAACAGCCCCGCGGTGCTCACCGGGTACACCAGCTTCAATGGTGCGCTGGCAAAGACACTGGACGTTAAGACGCGCGAGCGTATTGCTCTCGCGGTTGCCCAGATCAACGGCTGCGACTACTGCCTTTCCGCTCATACCTATCTAGGACTGAATCTTGCGAAGATCAGCCCGCAGGAGATTGCACTGAATCGAAAGGGAGAGTCAGGTGATGCGAAGGCGAACGCGGCGGTGAGCTTTGCTGCGAAGGTGACGCAGGAGCGCGGGCATGTGAGCAACGACGATATCGCCGCGGTACGGAGCGCTGGCTACACCGACGCTCAGATCGTGGAGATCGTTGCCTTGGTGGCGGAGAACAGCTTCACGAACTACCTGAACGAAGTAGCGAAGACTGACATCGATTTCCCGGTGGTTCGCGCGAGCGAGCTTGGTTAAGCAATAGATGGGCGCTGGCATCGACCGCGCCCAGTTCCGAAGATCTTGCGAGGTGTCTCCATGTCGTATGGCTTTCTCGATATTGCTGTGACCCCTAGTGTGCGGGCTGTCCAGGTTCAGATGGGGACGGACCATATGTGGGAAGACTTCCAGGGTCACCGAGAGTTCGATCGGCTCACGGCTAACGTCGCAGCGTTCATTGCTGAGCGCGATAGCTTTTACATCGCGACGGTTTCCGAAACGGGATGGCCTTACGTCCAGCACCGTGGTGGGCCGCGTGGATTTCTCAAAGTCCTGGATGATCGGACGCTTGCGTTTGCAGACTATCGAGGAAATCGGCAGTACATCACTACTGGAAACCTTGCTGCCGAGGATCGCGCATGTCTGTTCTTCATGGACTACGCGCGAAGTGCGCGTTTGAAGGTGTTTGCGCGAGTACAAACGCTTTCAGTTGATTTTGATCCGGCCCTGACCGACACGGTCAGGACGCCAGGGTACGAAGCAATGATAGAGCGCATCTTTAGGATTCGCCTCGAGAGCTACGACTGGAACTGTCCGCAGCACATCGTGCAGCGTTTCTCAGAGCAAGAGGTGGCGCACGCCGTTCGCCCTCTTCAAGAGCGTATGACCCAGCTTGAGACCGAGAACGCGAGATTGCGTGCTCGCTTGTCCGGTTCATTGACGCCTTAGCACCGCGGCAGATTCGCGGTGAAGACGATGAGTGCGGAGGGACCTTGGAGCCGTGCAGCCCCCTACTCTCCCGACTCGGCCTCCGCCCCAAGCTCCGACGCGATCTCAAGCAACTGTTCGGCGCTGGGTTTGTCCCAACCGGCACCGAAGGTGGCATCACCGAAGAATCGCAGCATTTCTTGGCGGACCATGGGATGCTGCCAGCCGCTTGAGGCGAGGCGCTTGATGATCGACGGATGTGCATCGCGCGCACGAAGAGCCTCAAGCAGCTGCGCCTCAAGATCGCGCTGTGCGTCTTCGGACAGGCCTTCGAGGGCGGAGGCGCAACGCTCGTTCTCCCTTCGCGTCCACTCTGCTTGCCAGCGCGCTTTACGCGCAGAAGGCAACTCTCGTGCAATCGCCAGTGCGCTCCCTTCACCTGGACTGGTCGCCGCTGGCGCAGCGACTGGTTGCGTGGCATTTGCGAGCAACGCCTTGAGGTAGCGCAACGGGTCGCGCAACGCCTCGGGGTAAGGATTGGCCAGGCGGCGCTCGAGCGATTCCAACGCTAGGAGCACTGCGGACTCTCCGTGTGCGGCAAGCAAGGGCTCAATAGCCTCCTCCGGAATGTCCATCGCGGCAGCCCGGGTGATGAGGCTCACATCCACTGGTGTAGGCGGGCGTGTCAGCGCCAAGCTGGCTTGCTTCTTGACGCCGATATGAAACTGAACCTCGTCCACGAAGCGGCCTTGCTTGTGCTCGACCAGTTCGATGTTGAGATCAGTGATCGCGTTGACTTCAGCGAGCGCAGGCTTGAGCGTGTCGCGCTTGAAGATGCGGTACTCAAGGCGCTCCGATTTTTCCGAAGGCGGATTGCCGCTGAGCACGGGGTACCACCAGCGCCAAGGTTGTCGCGCAGTGCGACCGATGTCCTTGTAGCGAGTGCAGATCTCGTAGAGCACGACGCCTGCGTGAGTACGCAGCTGACTGATGACCTCTAGGCGTAGCCGCGCAAAGACCGTGGGCTCCAGAAGCTCCTGCTTGAGGTTTACGGCGTAAGACCACTCTACCCAGACTTGCCCACGCTCCTTGCTGAGCTTGGCATGAGCAAGCAGACCGCTCACGTTCCAAGTGGCGCCCTCCCCTGACGTTGGAGACTGCCACTCAACCGTCGTCGACACCATGGCCCGTAAGTGCTTCTTTATCAAAGCGTGGTCGTTGCTGTCGAAGTCCAGCCCCTTCACGACCGTATCGAGTGGCGTTCGAAAGACATCCTTCTCCAAGCCCTGCTCTTGTGCCTGGTAGAGCAAGACGTTGTAGCTCTTGCGTCCCAAGGTCGTGATCCGGGTGGACTTCGGCACGATGGCCAAGGTGTTGACGGCCTTGCGCAACAGCTGGCTGTCGTCCGGTCTTTCGAGTCGCTGGCCATCGACCTGGGAATCGGAGTTCCTTTCGGTCGCAGCGATGGAGGATTTGGGCTTGCGCGGCATGGACCAACTGTACGCGATGTGTGAAAGCGAGATTCACCTCAGGACAGAGGTTGCGTGATCCTGAAAACTCTCACGTGTTCATGAGAGGGAGGATCAAGGGGCCGCTCCAAAGCGGAGAGTTTTCGGGACCGACACGCTCGGCGTGGAAGCACTTTGCTTGGTGGAGGCGCATTCCGTTGTCCTGCGCGTCCGTTCGTCACTGCCAACGCTGCTCCCGGCAGCTGTGCCGAGCCTCACGCGATACAAATGGTGCCTACGGTCACGCGAAGGTCCCGAAAACTCTCACCTCAAGCAGTGGCGAGGGTCGGCATGGGGTATCCCGTATTCACTCACGCCAAGACCTTAAAACTCGCCGACTTATCCCGTATCCCACGCGCTTCATCCCGAAGAATCTCCAGATCGTCCCGTCGACCTGCATATGAGGTTAGCTAAGTCGTTGTTGCCAAAGGAGATTTGGCACCCTAAAGAGTTTAAAGGGATTGAAGGATTTGAAATCTCCAAACACAGGAGTTTGTCGTTGCCCGAACAACAAACGAATTTCCGCATCCTTGACGATTTCAACCATCAGGTCACGCTTTCCGTAAAGGTCGCCAGTAAACTCACGGCCAACCGGAGTTAACACAATGACCTCAACACCACTACCTCAACCAAAGCTCATCAGCTTGGCCGACATTGCCGACCAAGCTGAGCGTGCGGCAGCCATGATGGAGCAGATCCGCGCGACCATGCTGGCTCCAACGGCGCGAAAAACCGCTCCCAGCTACAGCCTA
This sequence comes from Variovorax sp. GW821-FHT10D07, assembly GCF_059415325.1. NCBI lineage: Bacteria > Pseudomonadati > Pseudomonadota > Betaproteobacteria > Burkholderiales > Comamonadaceae > Variovorax > Variovorax sp. GW821-FHT10D07. The sequence goes on from NZ_JBWKMZ010000013.1 coordinate 289,242, forward strand.
TCTCAACTTGCCGCCATGCTCAGCGTTGAGAAGGGCTCGGTTTCTCATCGACTGACGAAGGGGGACCTGCCGCCTGGAAAGTTGAATGCGGCTGGCAGCCGCAGGGAGTTCACGTTGGCGGAGACCCGGGTTTGGGCACGAGAGTACCGTCGAGACAGGCTACGGCCCCAGGGGGCGGAGGCTGTGACCATCTCGATTGGTAACTTCAAGGGTGGCGTGTCGAAGACGACAACAGCGGTCACCCTCGCTCAAGGGTTGTCGCTTTTGGGCCATAAGGTCTTGGTCATCGACACGGATCCGCAAGGGTCGCTGACAACCTTGTTTGGCATCCTGCCTGATACCGAGGTAGAGGAGCAGGACACGATCCTGCCATTGGCCATGGGGACGGAAACGTCCATTCGCTACGCCATCCGGCCGACGTACTGGGATGGAGTCGACCTGGTTGCGGCTGCGCCTTCCTTGTTTGGCGCGGAGTTCTTGCTGCCGGCGAGGCAAACACAAGAACCAGGGTTCGAGTTTTGGCGTGTGCTCGATCTCGGCATCGATGACATCCGAGGAGAGTACGACGTGGTGATCCTCGACACGCCCCCTGCCCTGTCGTACACCACGATCAATGCCTTCATGGCGTCGGATGGAATCATCATGCCGTTGCCACCGAACGCATTGGACTTTGCGTCTGCGTCCCAGTTCTGGAGCTTGTTTTCGGACTTGGCTGGGGAGCTGCTGACCAAGCGAGGGTTGGACAAGCACTTTGATTTCATCCACGTACTGCTCGCTCGCGTCGATTCTGCTGATGCTGCGAGCACCGTCATTCGACAGTGGATCGGCCAAACGTACGCGGAGAAGGTTCTTCCAGTGGAGATCCCTAAAACTGCGGTCACTGGCGTGGCGAGTGCAGAGTTCGGTACGCTTTATGACGTCTCTCGTTATGACGGCGGTGCACGAACTTTTAAACGTGCACGCGATGCATACGACAGCTTTGTTGGTCATGTCGAGGGCTCGATCCGTACCGTTTGGGCGCGCCAGCTGGGGGCGTTGAACGGTTCAACACCCGCTGGGGGTGCCCGGCCTAAGGAGGCACGTCGATGACAGATCGGTTGTCTCGAGAAGGTGTTGAACGGTTCAACACTGCGTCAATGGTGATCGCCTTTTCGAAGGGTTGGCTATCAAATCTCCCCCAGATCCGATGTGTTGAACGGTTCAACAGTGCTGGGGAAATGTTTGGCAAGGAGGGCAAGGAATGAGCAAGAAGCTTGCGGCGAAGGCCAGTCTGATCCAAATGCCGCCGGCGAGGACGCCAGAGGCAGCTCCCATATCGTCGCCGCCTACCGTGACGGAGGATGGCACTGATGAGAGCGCCAAGGCGACGCCTGCCGAGTCAACTGCTGCATCTCAGCCCGTGGTGCCCAACCCTGTTCTCCTGACCTCTTCGGCGGCGTCGCGCCGAGCAGCGATGCCTTCGCTCGCAGTGGATGGAAGGCCCAGAACAGCCCCTGGATCCATGGCCGTCTTCATGGCGGCCCAATCCGCCGCAGTGAAGGAGGCGGAAGAGCTCAAGATAAAGCTGCGGGCCTTCGAAGGCGCTGTGCCGGTGCGCATGCTTGATCCCGCGCGCATTCGCGGGTCCGTGTGGGCCAATCGGCACGTCGACGGCTTGGCCAATAAGGACTTTGAGGAGCTGCGTACCGACATCGCTGCCTCCGGTTCGAATGTGCAGCCCATATGCGTGCGGCCTTTGGCGGAGGGCGAGGATCCGGAGCATGACTTCGAAATCGTGTTCGGTCATCGTCGGCATCGCGCCTGCCTGGAATTGGGTCTATCAGTTCGAGCAATGGTGGCCGAAATTGATGACCAGGGGCTGTTTGAAGCGATGGAGCGAGAGAACCGCGCCCGCAAGAATCTGAGCGCCTGGGAACAGGGAACGATGTATCGAAGGGCTTTGGACGGGGGGCTTTATCCCTCGCAGCGCAAGCTCGCAGAGTCGATCGGCGTGGACCTCTCGCTCATCTCGAAAAGCGTTGCGCTGGCCCGCCTTCCTGACTCTGTGGTGAGCGCATTCAAGTCCCCTCTGGATATCCAGTTTCGCTGGGCGCAACCGTTGAGCGAGGTACTGCAGCGTGACCCAGAAGGGTTGGTAGCCCGCGCGAAGGCACTGATGCCCCGCAGGGGAACCATGTCTGCGAAGCAAATTCTCGATTCGCTGCTTCAGCCGGAAGATAAGGTGTTGAACGGTTCAACACCTTCTGTGACCGAGGTGCGATTTGGGAAGCCGGGGAAGGGTGCCGTGCTTAGCCATGACGCTAGCGGACGGGCGATCCTACGGTTCGACATTGGAGTGTTGACGGCTGAGCGTCAAGCTGCGCTGGTCGCGTGGCTGGAGGCCGGATTGGAACTGAAATAAAGTAAGTATTCACTTCAAAAAAGCCGCCAATGGGCGGCTTTTTTGTTTCTTTCCTAGGTCGCAACCGCGCAGTGCAGCGATGTGGCTCCAAGTCGCTAGTTCATCAGATGAACTTAAGAAAAAACTTAAGCATGCTGGTGACTTGCTGCACTCATGTGAGCCGGTCTCGAGTTTGGATGGCCGGAGAGCTCGCTGGCGGCACTCATGATCCGCCGAACTTCAAAGTTGGTCGTAACTCGTTGATTTTTCGACACTTTTATTCTTCCAACTTCGATCGACAGGATTGTGCATCGAAAAATAGCACGGATGATTATTGAAACTGCCGTGCATTTCCGAGCTCTATGGGCGCCCATGCCGCTTCGGCTTGTCGAGCTTTGACGTTGAGCCTGTACTTCTTTTTGGGCGATCAGAATGCCCCTTCGACTTCGGGGCGCAAGGTGTTGAACCGTTCAACACTCACTTTTCAGACCGTTGAACGGTTCAACACCGGAGCGAACATTCGCCTAGTTGTTGGGTTTCAAGGATTTGTTCGGGCTGGCTAGCGGTTCAGTGCGCGGTTCGGTCGGCGCTTTGCAGCGCTGGATGAACAGCCGCAGTGCAACTTCTCGCAGCGTTGAGCTTTCGTGGAACAGGGTAGAGGCCCGCTCGCGCAAAACTGGTATTTGCTAAACGCTCAGCCTTGCCATTGGTCGTAGGCGTTTGGAGTAGGGTGCTAATGTGCTGAAACGCCCAACCTGCATCGCAGACAACCTGGCAGCTCTGTAGCTCGAGCCGTTGTCGCTCATCACCCAGTCGATGCGCGCACCCAGGCTCGCGTGGTAGCCACCGTCCGCTGCAGGAGCTGGGTACCGCGTAGTGCGTCCATCGGGTAGAACTCGGGCAGCGGACTCTCTTAAATGGTCGTCGAGATCAGGCGCACCGCATCCCAGCCAGCTTCGGTCGTGATTGAGCGTGCAGTCTCTCGAGGTAGCCAACGCCCCAGATGTCTCCCAGGCGCTCGGTGTGGATGTACCGCACTCGCTCGCCCCGCGTCGCGCGTTCGTAGCGAACCACCGGTACCGGATAGCCCCGCCTCCTTCAGCCTAGGCTCCGCGCGGCCGAGTTGCGATCGGTCTTCAGGCAGTGCGCCGCAGCGGCAATTTCTGGCAGCGCAGCGTTGTGACTTGAGTTGCTGAATCTTGGCATCCAAAGCGTTCCACATCAAAAACGACAAGCAGCGCCCTGACAACACCCCTCAGCGCTAGCGGCCCGTAACTGGTGGTAGAGCGCCACCTTTGTCTGGGTGTTGAACGGTTCAACACCGAGGCGCTCGCAACAGATAGGCAATGCAGGTCGGCACCAGCGATGGCCTGAAGGTGATTCTTGCCGACACGCGGCATGCCTCGACGTGGTTCAACTGTTCCAAACGCGAAAGCCAAAGCGGTACGCGTTGAGGCAGGTGAGGTTCTAGCCTGGTGATCGGCATCTCAACGCTCCCGAAAAGTCTCCAGCGATTGTCGGGATGCGTCGAATGACGAGCTTTAGTGCGAGCCCGCGAAGTGGGGAAGGGGAGGGCGGCGAACCTCTAGGCGCTTCTTGATCGTCCAACCTCATACTGCGAGAAGACCGGCCGAGAATCTGCAGCGACGCAGCGAAATCCAGAACTCGAGTGGCCGGGTCATCGCAAGGGAAAGCGGAAGTGGCAGCGCGCCCTAAGAGTGCCTGGCATTTCCCCGCACGACCGGCAAGAGCGAGCAATCAGTTTGCCCAAACGGGCCGTCGCAAAGCGACAGACCTCTGTGAAAGACCGCGTGCCCGAGAGCAAGGTTTTGTGCTTAGAGAGCCTTGAGGCGCTTTATCTGCGCCGTGAGCGCGGCGAGCCACGAAGACCGATCCCGCTGCACGCGAGAGACTCCCGGCCTCAAGCACGGCGATGATGTAGCGGAGGGTACGCAGTTCCATATGGCGACTGCAGGGGAGGCCTATTCGCGGCAGGGAACGGACCCTCGACCAACGGGAAAGCACTCAAGCTTTTCGCTAGTTGGATCACGCCATATCCGGGAGCCTGTCGTTCATACGAACCAGGAGGTCGATCAGGGTGCTTGCTCATCGACTGGTCTGTTCAAGCCACTTCGCGGCAATCTGGGTGAAACGGAACAATAGACCCCGGCCTGGCACCTTTCGCATCATCCGGCAGACTTGATGGATGACCTTTTCTCCAGCTGACATCAGGTATTTCCTCGAAGTGGTCCGTCAGGGTCAAGTTGGCCGTGCCGCCGAGGCCGTGGGTGTGACGCAGCCTGCGGTTTCGAAGTCGATCCGGCGATTGGAGGATGCGGTCGGCGTGGCTCTATTCGAACGCGGCGCGCACGGCGTTCGCCTCACTGCCGAGGGTCAGCTCTTCCTGGAATCGGCGCGGCGCTTCGACACTGAGCACATCGAGCTGATGCGGTCTGCGTCCGAACTGCGGGCGCAGCATGCGGGGTTGCTGCGCGTTGGGCTGACCAACGCGGCCGGCGACGGGCCTGCGGTGCGCGTGCTTTCGGACATGGTGCGCCACCGGCCGGGCCTGCGCCTGATGATGGTCATTGGGAAGTCCGATGCGCTCAATCAGGCAGTGGAAAAGGCCGAACTCGACGTGGCCGTCGTGCCGTCCTATTCAGGAATCTCCTTCAGCTGCGATCAGTTGGCGCTGAGTGAGGACTCGGTTCGCGTGGCGGCGCGCGTCGGCCATCCGCTCGCTCGCCGCGCCGCGCTGACGCTGTCGGATCTGACCGATTGCGCTTGGGCCATGCCGAGCCGCCGGAGCGCTGCGCGCCTACTGGTGATGCAGATCTTCGAGCGGGCCGGTGCGCCGGAACCGCGAGTCACGCTGGAGGCCGACTACATGTCGGAAGCCGCAATGGGCGTGATCGCCAGCACCGACCTGGTGGGCTTGGTGCCGGCTTCGGTCATGCGCGCCTGGGGCGGACGCGTGGAGGCGCTGCCGTTGCCGATGCTCGAGTTGCGGCGCACGCTGGTGCTGCTCACACGGCCACAGGCCACGTGGTCGCCTCTGATGTCGGCCTTCCGCGATCTCCTTCTGGCGGAGCGCGCGCTAGGCGCTACCCCCGCCGCACGCTGATCGGTCTCTAGGATCGTTCGAGGTGCATCACCGGGCATTCCCACAAGTTATCGAAATCTATATCGAGAGGAATGCAATTTGGCATCGGCCTGGCTAGATTGAAGCGATCACAGCTTCAACGAGAACCGACCGTGAATCCACCCAACATCGTCCTGATCGTCGCCGACAACCTCGGCTGGGGCGAACTCGGCTGCTACGGCGGCGGCGCCCTGCGCGGCGCACCCACGCCTCGCATCGATGCACTCGCACGCCAAGGCCTGCTGCTGCAGAACTTCAACGTCGAGAGCGACTGTGTACCGACCCGCTCCGCGCTCATGAGCGGGCGGCATCCGATCCGCACCGGCTGCCTGCAATCGGTCCCGCCAGGTCTGCCGCAGGGCCTCACGCGCTGGGAGGTGACGCTCGCCGAGTTGCTGTCGGCTCAGGGGTATGCCACGGCGCACTTCGGCAAGTGGCACTTGGGCGACATCGAGGGCCGCTACCCGTCGGACCGCGGCTTCGACGAGTGGTACGGCATTCCACGCACCACCGACGAAAGCCAGTTCACCTCGACGGTCGGCTTCGACCCATCGGTCGCCGACGTCCCGCACATCATGCGTGGCCGCCGCGGCGAATCATCGGAGATCGTGAAGGTTTACGACCTCGACAGCCGCCGCGGCATCGATGCCGAACTGGTCGAGCATTCGCAGGCCTTCATGCAGCGACACCATGCGGCGCGCAAACCTTTTTTCCTGTATCTGCCGCTGGTGCATCTGCACTTTCCGACGCTGCCGCATCCGGACTTCGCCGGGCGCACCGGCGCCGGCGACTTCGCGGATTCGATGGTCGAGATGGACCACCGCGTCGGCCAGATCGTCGACGAGGTAGAGCGGCTCGGCATCGCGGACGACACGCTCTTCATCTTCTGCAGCGACAACGGACCGGAATTCCGCGCACCGTACCGCGGCACAGCCGGCCCGTGGCGCGGCACGTACCACACCGCGATGGAAGGCAGCCTGCGCGTGCCCTTCATCGCGCGCTGGCCCGGAAAGATCTCGGCTGGCCGCACCAGCAACGAACTGGTGCACGTGACCGACCTCTTCACCACGCTGGGGGCCGTTGCCGGTGCACCGCTGCCGGCCGACCGCCCCATCGACGGCGTGGACCAGCGCGCCTTTCTGTTCGGCGAAGAGGAGAAGTCGGCGCGGGAGGGCTTTCTTTTCTACATCAAGAACGACCTGCGCGCGGTGAAGTGGCGCGACTGGAAGCTGCACTTCTACTGGGAGCCCGAAGTGAACGAAGGCAAGGGCAAGCTGGAGTCACCCTACCTCTTCAACATCACGCGTGACCCGAAGGAGGAGACCGACGTGCTGGTCTTCAACACCTGGGTGCTTGGCCCCGTGCTGCGCATGGTGCAGGCCTTCAATAAAAGCTGCCAGCAGTTTCCCAATACGCCGCCGGGCAAGCCCGACTGAGCGCCGTCCGTCCATCCAGCATTTTCAGGAGTTCCTCATGTCCACACTGTCCTTTCTTCGACGCGCTTTGGTGGCCACGGCCGCCGCGCTGTTCCTGCCTGCAGCAGTGTTCGCTGCCGGCGACCCGGGCGCTTGGCCCAATGCCAAGCCCATCACGTGGATCGTCGGCTTCCCGCCCGGTGGCACCGTTGACGTGCTCACGCGCGTCGCCGCGCGCAAGCTCGGCGAAAAGACGGGACAACCGGTCGTCATCGAGAACCGACCCGGCGCCTCGGGCGCCATCGCGCTGCAGGCCGCTGCCAAGGCCGCGCCCGACGGCTACACCCTCATTACCGTGCCCGGCCCCGTGCTGTACGCGACGCAGCCGCCCGAAGTGGGCAGGGAGCTGACGGCCATCGCCACGCTGGCGCAGGGGCCGATGGTGCTGGTGAGCCGCATGCCGAACGCGCCTGCCAAGCTCTCCGATCTCATTCAGGAGATGAAAAAGAATCCGGCCGCGTGGAGCTATGCGAGTTCTGGGAACGGCACGTCGCAGCACCTGGCCGGCGAACTCTTCAACGTGAGCGCAGGCACGGCCATGACGCACGTGCCCTACAAGGGCGGCGGGCAGGCCGTGGTCGACGTGGTGGGCGCGCAGATTCCGCTGGGCATGCTAGGCGTGACGCCGGTGCTGCAGCAGATCAAGTCCGGCAAGCTCAAGGCCTATGCGGTGACGACTCGCTACCGCATCGAGAGCCTTCCGGATGTGCCGACCATGCAGGAGGCAGGGCTCAAGGATTACGACGCCGCGCAGTGGTACATCGTCGCGGCGCCGAAGGGCGTGCCGGCGGCGCAGGTGCAGCAGCTCAACACCTGGGTCAACGACATTGCCGCCTCGGCCGAGCTTCAACCGGCGCTGGTGGCCAGCGGTTCCATCGCAGGCAAGGGCAGTGCAAAGGACGCGCAGCAGTTCATCGAGGCCGACACTCGCAAGTGGAAGGAGCTCGCGACCAAGGCGAAGCTGGACATTGACTGAAGCTAATCACGCGTCACCACACCGGCTTGCCATCAAAAAAATCAGGGTTTCTTGTACTCTTTAGACGCCAGATCTCACGCAAACGTTTTGACCGATACGGGAGCCCTGAGCCAAGTTCGCTCGAGTCTTGAAAACATCGGCACCAGGTCTGAAGCTCTTCTCGCCTGCTGGAGCTCCAGGCCGTTCGTGCCGAAGAACGCTTCTCGTCCAAGTCCACCGCCCGCTGATCCATTTCTGTAGTGCGTCCCAGGCGATCGCTGTGATCTCGAACTGACGCAACGCTTAGTCTTATGCTGCATGACAACGGCTCGTGAGGGGACCTGATCACCGTGGAAGACATCGCGGACTTTGAGGGGCACCAGATCGCACCCGCGAAGCTTGCTGTCAATCCCTAAGTTGAGCAACGCAAGTTCGCGCACCTGGTTCTCTATCTGAAGGCGCACGCGCAGCGCCCAGATGTCTTTGGGCTTGAACGGTGACTTCTGACCGACGATCTTTCTCTTGTTCCAAGGCTCGCGATGAGCTGCTGGTAAAGCGGTTTTCATGATGGTCTCCCATCGAGATGGGTCATGAAGGTGCATCTTTTTAGATGCGGCTGTCCACGAGTGACCGAGCTGGCCGTGTCAGGTCTCGATGTTCGAACAGGCAAACCGGGCTAGCCTTCGCTGTCCGCTCTTCGTAGTAGCAGCCATTCATCGGCAAGGGTTCACCGACTGCTTGCAGTCTGAAGCTGCCGCGCAAGGCACGACTGCCATTCAGCAATCACAAGCCTGTTCGCTTCCCAGCCCTTGAGGTTGTGATCAATTACTTCTGAGGCGTCGTCAACAGTTGAAAAATCAACGCAAACCTCTCGAAAGATCCACAACAAGGCCGACGATGTGAGCGCGTTGCTCGGCTGGGATGAGAGCGTTGAGCAAACTAGCCATGTGCTGCGCCGACCTCGGTTTCACACCGTCGGGTGCGCGCGTCGAGCGGTACCCAAACCACAGCACTAGGTACACCCCCATGCCTTCAGCGGCCGGATTCGATGTGTAGCGAGCCGCCAACTGATCGTGCCATGCAGTCCAGACTTCCGGGTGATCGTCTTTTTTTAACTCGATCGGCACGATGACACGTCGTCCGTCTGCAATGGTCGTCGCCTGGAGGTCGGCACGCCTGTCACCCGCTGCGTAGCTCTCTTTCTCGACCTGTACGTTAAGAGGCAGGACGCGATCTCGCAGCAGTCCTTGGATAAGGTCGCGACAGTCATTCTCGATCTTGGGCTGGGTCGCTTGGGGGCCCTTACCGGTACCACTTTTGCTAGGCTTTCCTCTTGCTGTGGGCCGATAGAAGTTCTCGATCCAATTCGACTCCTCGAACTGAATTCTTTGCGCTAGTTGCCTCAAGTGATCCCTCAAGAGCTCCGCCATGTCGCGTGCATTTGCCGGGGATTTATTGAGCAAAACCTGCGCGACCAGCGCTGGAGAGGCGACAAGAAAGGATGCCTTGTTAGCGATGCGTTCGTGATCGTAGAGGAGGCTGTCGATGTAGATAGCCCAACTGCTCAACGCTGGCAGATCCCGCAAGCGCCGGAGTTCGGATCCAGCAGCCTCGCTTGTGGCATTGGCGATAGCACGTATCAAGGTCTGCGCGGCATCGCGTCGTCTATCCGAGGAGGAGATAGTGTCAGCCTCCGTTGGCCGTTCTGGAGACAACCCCGACGCAAGCAGTACGACGAGGCGCCCCATGAGTTCGGGTGAGTCCGCCAACAACGCGATCTCGTCACGCCGCTGTCTCGTGAGAGCATCTCCAAGGGTGCTCCTGAGCTCTAGATTATGTTCGCAAAGATTCAGTAGCACGTGGCAATGGGCGGCGACATCGAAGCGCATTGCGGCTACGTGAAGCACAACGGCAAGTTCATCGCTGATACCTGGTTTGGCCAGCTTGTCTTCCACCAAGCCGTGCCATTCACGCTGCTCAAGATGCAGCGCCGATGCGGGGAGAATGAGGTTTTCTACGAAGCGCAGTTGTCCGGCGCTTGGGCAAGGCGGAAAAATTCGCCATAGCTCGGGAACTACGAGCCGCGCCAGTTCCACAGGACCTCCTGTGTCGCGAAGCATATACAGCTGCTGAAAAAAAGGGCTTGTGTCTTTGGACAACTCGCGGCGCGCGAAGCGCAGCAGAATGGGGGCTAGCACCTGAGGGCGCTCATTCGCCAGCGCGACATACCAAGACGGGAGTTGGCTTTGGGTGCTGGCGAGACAGAACGCGATCATGGTGTCGACCAGTGTCGCGGGCCAGGAACGCCACGCATTCGGCTGCTCGTCGTGAATGAGCTTGGCTGCCAGCAGGCAGACCGAGTTCATATAAAGGAAATTGCCTTCGGCCAGCGTCGAGACCACATCGTCAACGCTTGGTAGGTCTGGTCTCGCAAGCGCGGCCTTGATCCCCTCGATGGCTTGGCTCGCTTGCTCGGGGCCCACGACAAGAAAATCTTGAACTCGCTCCTGCGGGGTGTCGCCCCGAATGTCCGCGTATCGTTTCGCATACGCATTGGCCACTTGATCGAGCAGGCGCGGATCTGCCAATCCGGTAGAGATGGCAGCAAGGTGCGGCGCCAATCGCTGCTGTCGCGCGGACCGTTCCGCTGCCGCTTTGGAGCGCCGCTTCTGGTTGCGCGCGTAGTTGGCGCTTTGGTAAGCATCTAGAGGCCAAGCGAATACGTCGGTCTTCCACTGCTCGGCGAGCGGCCACTGAGTGAGGTGCAGACGGACCCAGTCCTCGATCTCCTCGACAGTAATGCCGGAATCCTGCATCTCGCCGAGGGCTGCTCGCCCGGCTTCCTGTAGGCAATACTTCGCGATCTCTGGATCGTCCGTACCGTCGGCGATCTCGAGCAGCCACTGGAACCAGTTCCCGGCTCTTTTGGAGCGAAACATGCGCTCTTCTGCCATCCAAAAGTGGCGTCGTCCGTCCTGCACGTCGGGAACGACCTGTGAGAGGCCATACGCGAACGCCAGGCGCTGCTGCTCTGGATGACTTGAGAGCCATTCGCCGATGGCCGTCGCCTCGGCGCTGCTTGCATCGAGCGAGCCGTATTCGTCGATTCCAACGCCCAGCCAGGCATACAAACGTTCCGGGCTTAAGTCGGGTGTGTCAGCTAGCAAGGCTGCCGCGACTACCTTCAAGGCAAGTTCTTGCGTCTCATCGCGTGCTCGGGCCGAACCTTCCTCATCACTGTTGCGTCTTTCCGAAGCGAGGCGCGCGGCGAGCATATCCGCAGCGGCCGGAAGATCAGCCTTTGGCATCACCGTTAAGAAATCAAGAGCCCAGAACATGTGGAACCGGGTGATGTTGAACTCCTGCCGCCTGCGTCGCTGATGCTGAAGGGCCTCTGCCGTTGACATGTGAGCCGGGTACAGTGCAGTCAATAGCGCGCCAGCCAATTGGTCATCCTCATCGGCGACCACACCCGCCCGAATGTCCTCCAGCAGACGCTTTGCCGCATCAATGTCATAGCCGTCTTTTGCGAGCCACGCATTGAGTGCTGAGCGTCGTATCTCCAACCAATAACTCGAGTCCCGAGCGACTTGCTCGAGTTCTCTGGGCAACTGCAGCTCACGCTCGCCCTGTGCGATGGCGTCGGTCACGCAATCCAGCAGCGCCTGATGTGCTGGTTCGCGAGCTGTCGAGGTGAGCAGTCCGCGAAACGTCTGTTCCATGTCGCGAGTGCCAAGTGCTCCAAAGGGATGAGCATCCCAGTTTCCGTTCCGAAACCATCGGAAGCGCTCCGCCTCACGATAGAAAGCGTCCAGGATGCCTTGCTTTTCGAGCACAGAGAAATGGCGAACATCACCGTACATCACGAGTCCAAGTGCGTCCCGATCAATTAGGTAAGACCGCTCGCGTAGACAGTGCACTGTGAGCCACGCATACAAGCCGCGCAGCGGCTCCACAATACGACCGCTACTACCGCACATCATCGCGAGCACCCGTTGAACGGGAAGACCACGATCAATGCTCCGAGCCAGCGCCTTGGCCGCCAAGAATTCCGCGACCGTTCGATGCCTCGGTATGCGGCGATCTCCGTCGGCAATGAAAAGTTTGGAGCTTAGACATTCCGATGCCGTCTTCGCGCTCTGTGCAAGCTCCGTTGGCAGCACTGTCAATGAGATGACGCCTTTCTCGTCATCGGTCGGGTTCATCGTGAAACTGTGCGCATCGGACAGAAGCATGAGCGCGTAGAGATGACCTGCTGCCAACAAGATGTCATGGGCAAGCACAGGCGAAGATGAAGTGATCCGGCGTCGGATATCGTTGTGCTCGACGGCCATCTTTTCGCAAGCGAGTTCATACGTCGCTTGTTTGCTGTTGGGCCAATCGCTTCCACTGACCGCATCCACGAGCATTCCGAGCAAGAGAGGATTACCGAGCAGCGGCGTCATTCCATGTTGCTCAGCCCGCTCCAAGAAGACTCGCGGATCGGCCACGCGCCGCGGTGACCAATGCTCGAGTAAAGACTTGATGTCTTCAGAGGTCAAGGGGTCAAGCCAAAGTGTCACCACCTTACCTGCGGGGGCGACCTCAGCGAGTTCTGCCACTCCATTGATGTACCAATCAGCCTCGCGGCATGACAGCCGAAAACGAGGGCGACCGAGTTGATTCAGTTTCTGCCGTAATTCGTCAAGGGAACTCAAAAAGGCGAACGAATCGCCGCGTCGCTCGTCGAGCGCATCGATGAACAGAATCTCGTCGGTCCAGCCGTCCGGAGCGCCGAGCGCCAGGAGGCTCCGCGCAGTTACATACCGCGCACCGGAACCGATGGCGTTGGCCTCCTGTTCGAATGCGGTCGATTTGCCGGCGCCAGGTTCACCGAGGAGCACGTAGGCATCAAGATGACGCCAGGCTGAAAGCTGGCGAGCGCTAGAACTACCATCGTCACCCTTGAAGGTAGCTGAGCGTTCAACAAAATACTCTGGGTCCAACGGCATACTTGGCTCGAGAAGTCTGATGCTGAACTTTAGCGGGTGCGGGTGCGGGTGCGGGTGCGGGTGCATCCGGATGCACGACAGGCCGCCACATCCGGCGGTTTTGGTGCACGCGAGGAGAAACGCTCATGCAGAGCGATCAAGAAGCGTTGTACGTGGCTTGGGCCGTTACGGAGAAAGAACTCTTCGAGGCGCAGCGCAGGCTGTTGGTTAGTCCGGGGGTTGGATGACCCACCCGACCCCAGAAGCGATTGAGGCCGTTCGCAAGCTGCGCTTTGAGACGAAAGCGCCATCCGCGGCACTCCTTGATGCAACACGGCCGCGTGACCAACGGCTTCGCCGCCGATGCCGCATGCATCTCAAGAGCCAGTTCCCCATTTGCTGGTACACCCAGCAACGTCCTGCGCTGAAGGATGGAGAATGGTGCTTGGCTTTGAGTCCTTGAATATGGCTTTGATGGCCGCGCGTCGCTCCTGAGAGCCTTCTTTGCTACCACGGCATGCATGAGCGACGTACTCATCCAGCATGCAGTCCACGAGTTGCGTTTCGTCCTTTTGCTTTGCGCAGGAGGCTTTCCACGTTGCGGGGCGACATGCTGGCGAGTTCACCAGGTTGTTTCCGACAACGGCCATTGCAGTGTTTCCGTACTCGGTTTTGAGGCCGAGCACGGCATACCGCTTGAGTCTTGTTTCGTACGCGCGAAGGGCTACGTCGACTTGGGCCTTTTGAAAGTCTGGTTCGCGAACGGCCTTGCTGAATGCGTCTTTGATCTTCGCATCGCACATGAACTTGGCTTGCTTGTTGGCGTCACAGACCCAGTTCGCGGCGACGCAGCCATTCTTCACGGGCAGGTTCAGTGGGCCAAAGAGCTCATCGAACTTATCAGGATTTCGCGCTGTATAGGCGCGCACCAGCTCAGGAATGTTTGCCGCCGTCCAGTCCAGGATTCCAAATGTCACTCCGTCAAGTCCGAAATAACCGTCGAAGTGTTTGGCCTCGCAATTGAACGTAACGGATTTCAGGAACTTACCAAAGCCCCCCGCGGCGGGGCAGCTCGCAATCTCCGCGCAGATTTGATCAGTGTGTCGCTTGGTCGTGTTGTCACCGCACGGGCTGGTCCAGATGATATTGCCTTTGCTGTTGGGCTTATGCAGCAGCAGGCCGCCTTCTGACGCATCCGCTCGGCAATGCCCGAGGCTTGGGCATTGTTGCGCACCGGATTCGCCTGCGAAGAACGCAGCCAAGAGAAAAACTGCAAGAATCTTTTGGATAGAGATCATTTCAGTGCCTCCGTTGAGCGTACGAACTATTTACCGGGAGTCAGACAGGCATAGAAGGCGAGCGCGTGATCTGCCGTGATCTGCGCGCGTTTAGAACCCGGATTTACGATACAACGCGCCCCTGTCCAGTCCTGCGGCTGGCTCGTTTCGCCGAGAAAACTGTTGGGCAGCGAGCATCGCGTAAACATTCCCTGCGCCATCCCCTCGACGAGAATGACGGTAGCCTTATCTGGGTCAAGCGCAAGCTCAGGATGATTGACGAGCTCGTCACCCCAGCCCAAGGCGCGGCCCACAGACCGGTACTTTCTTTTGTGCGTGATCTGAACGAGGCCCCTGCCAAAATAGGAATTGCCGTTGGCGTCGGGCAGCGCATAGTTGTTGGTGATGTTCCCAGAGCCAAAGTGTGCAGTGACGGCCTTGATCGAACAGGCATCGGTACTGCACAAGCCTTCCCTTACTGGCTGCATCGAGCCAACACTCTCCCGGTACGCCGTACCTAGGATGTAGGCGAGCCAGCGCTCGTCGGTGTACTTGGTTTTCTCCCAGTAATCAAAAATCCTCTCTATCCCCGCACGACGTTCGCCCTTGAAGAGGCTTGGGGGAAGAGTTTTTGATTTCTGACAGGCCGCGTAAAACGCAGGCCGGTCTACCGCCCCGGCAAGTACCGTCGAGCCGAATAGGGCAGCGACAAAAGCGATGGAGATCCCTCTGACCATGATTGCCCCCTTTTTATTGATACTGGGCTTATGGGAGAGTGAGTAGACGGCAGCGCGCGCGAATTGTCCAGCGCTGAACCCGTTCGCAGGAACAGATTTGGCATAGACCTACCGGATTCGGTTGTTGCATCTGCGCAAGTACACCGAGCTGCCGTCCCCGTCGCTTGACCTGAAGAGGCAGCTCCATGCTTTCACTGCTTGCTTAAGATCGGCGCATGTCAAAACCTCGTCCCGTTCAGTTTCGTGCGGTGCATTCCAAGAATCGGTGGCGGGAAGCCGACCACGAAACTGAGGGCCATGCGCTAGATGGGACCTCAAAAACGGATATCCGAAGTGCCCGAGCGTTGTTCGAACATCGCAACACAGCGATCGACTACGAGCGTGAAGGCGAGCCAAGGTTTGTGATCGTATGGTCTCCAGGATCCAACAATGGCACCATCGTGCGCCCGGACTCATCCGAAGCCGTCGGCTATCGCAAGATGCCGATACCTTTCGATGATATCGACCAGTTCGAAAGGGAAGGCCCTCCGACAGACGCCGAACTCGCTCGTTACTTCCTCAAGGGTCGAAGCAGACCTTCAGTCCCCGATTGCGATACCGTTGAGGGCGTGATCGAAGACTTCGATCGTCGGCTTGCGATATCGATGCAAAGCAGCTCTGCGCAGCGAAAGCAAAGGCTCGCGCAGGCAGATCCGGTCGCGGCCAAGGTAGAGGTCCGAACCCAAGTGTTCGTTCGCAACACTGATGTGGTTGCAGAGGTCTTGGAGCGCGCTGAAGGAAAGTGCGAAGGCTGTCGAGCGCCTGCGCCTTTCCTGCGTGCTTCGAATGGCACCGGATACCTCGAGGTCCATCACCGCGTTCCGTTGGCTAAAGGTGGTGAAGACACCGTGGCGAATGCCATCGCTCTATGTCCTAACTGCCACAGGCAACGCCACTTTGGCGTATGGTCGGAGTAGCTGGATTGACAGGCCACGTCGACGTGCTCGATCACTTGCGCTTTTGGGAAGTTCCAAGGAGGCACAGCATTGCGTAGCCGGTGGCGCCGCTCAGCCCTGTAGGCGATCAGTAGCGAGCCTATGCTCGCCCATCGTCACGTGCTCAGCCTCTGCTCCACAGCGCCCAGCGCCGTCTTGATGCGTTCCTGGCCTCCAAGGGTCTGAGATCGAACGTGTCGACATCTGCGACCGGCGTGCCCACGCGCCGACGCACCTCCATTTCGAGCTCATGTGCGATGCCTCGTGCATCGCGTTCTCCTGAGAGAGCTCTTCTGCGCCACTCCATTGCCATCGAGCTCAGCGCCTCGGTGGACAGATCCTGCTTCATCGTCATGGCGAGATTGTGCAGGCAATCGTGAGAGCCCTAAGAAGAGGCTTGAGTGTTCGAAGCGAGGGAAATGTGCTGCGCGTTCAATGCCCACGGAGTAGGGAGCGGAGTCGATCTGAAGGCTCCAATCGAATCCGCGCGCCTCGCGCAGAAGATAGTCGCATATTCGTTGACTGGCTCAGTAATGCGCGGTGGCAGTCTGAGTGAGCTGCATGACAAGGAGCAGGTTGCTCTGGCAGCCTGAAGCACAAAGTGCGACAGGCCTATTCTCCGCTTACTCCCCCAGGTACGCCGCGCGCACCTTCGGATCGCTCAGCAGCCCCTTGGCGTCGCCCGACATGGTGATCAGGCCCGACTCCATCACGTAGCCGCGGTCGGCCAACTGCAGCGCGCGGTTGGCGTTCTGCTCGACCAGCAGGATGGTCACGCCCTGCGCGGCCACGGCCTGCACCACCTCGAAGATCTTGTCGCACATGATCGGCGACAGGCCCATGGTGGGTTCGTCGAGCAGCAGCACCTTGGGGCGTGCCATCAGCGCGCGGCCCATGGCCAGCATCTGCTGCTCACCGCCCGACATCGTGCCGGCCAGCTGGTCCTTGCGCTCGCGCAGCCGCGGGAAGGTCACGAACACGCGCTCCATGTCGCTCGCGATGCCGGCCTTGTCCTTGCGGATGTAGGCGCCGATCTGCAGGTTCTCGGTGATCGTCATGCGCGTGAACACGCCGCGGCCCTCGGGCACCATCACCAGGCCCTCGCCCACCAGGTCCCAGGCGCCGCGGCCCTTGATGCTGCGGCCCAGGAACTCGATGTCGCCCGCGCCCGCGGGCAGCGTGCCGGTGATCGCCTTCATGGTGGTGGTCTTGCCGGCGCCGTTGGAGCCGATCAGCGAGACCAGCTCGCCCTCGCGCACCTCGAAGTCCACGCCCTTTACGGCCTGGATGCCGCCGTAGCCCACCTTCAGGCCGCTGACCTTGAGCAACACGTTGCCGACGGCCTTGCGTTGCGAAGCGCCCGCCGCGACTTCCTCTTGGGTTTGCACTGCTGCGCTCATCTCAATGTCCTCCGGTGCCGAGGTAAGCCTCGATCACCTTTTCGTTCTTCTGTACGTCCGCCGGCGTGCCTTCGGCGATCTGCTTGCCGTAGTCGAGCACCGTGACGCGATCGCACAGGCCCATGATCAGCTTCACGTCGTGCTCGATGATCAGGATCGTGCGGTCGTCGCGGCGGATGCGGTCGATCAGCTCGCGCAGCTGGACCTTCTCGGTCATGTTCATGCCGGCCGCGGGCTCGTCGAGCGCGATGAGCTGCGGGTCGGTGGCCAGGGCACGCGCGATCTCGAGGCGGCGCTGGTCGCCGTAGCTCAGGGTGCGCGCCTTGTAGTCGGCGAACTTGCCGATGCCCACGTAATCGAGCAGCTCCTGTGCGCGCTGGGCGATGGCCTTCTCCTCGGCCTTGAACGAACCGGTGCGCAGCATCGCGCCGACTACGCCGGAGCGGGTGCGGATGTGGCGACCGACCATCACGTTCTCGAGCGCCGTCATCTCGGCGAACAGGCGGATGTTCTGGAAGGTGCGCGCGATGCCGGCCTTGGCCACCTCGTGCACGGCCGTGGGCTGGTAGGGCTTGCCGGCGAGCTCGAAGCTGCCGCTGTCGGGCGTGTAGAGCCCGGTGATGACGTTGAAGAAGGTGGTCTTGCCAGCGCCGTTGGGGCCGATCAGGCCATAGACCTGGCCGCGCTGGATGGTGATGCCGACGTCGGACAGGGCCTGCAGGCCGCCGAAGCGCTTGGAGATGCCGCGAACGTCGAGGAT
>NZ_JBWKMZ010000014.1:0-288564 GCF_059415325.1 Variovorax sp. GW821-FHT10D07
GCCTTCTCTTTGGTTACTTTCTCTTGGCGAGACAAGAGAAAGTGACTCGCCCGCCGGGGCGAGACCCGGCCAACAGCCTCACCAAACAAACCAACCTCCCAAACAAACCACAAACCACAAAACAAAAAACGCACCTCCCCCGTGCCCCCAAGCACCAAACAAGGGTAAGTCCCAGTCCACTGGCACCTCCCCCCTCCCACCCCTGGCACTTTGCACTCCACCCCCAACCATGCACAGTACCCCTCGCACCGAAGCCTCGGCCAGCGCCGCCCGCAACAGACAAGGAGAACCCGGATGAACACGCGTCGATCCCTGCACCGTGCAATCGCAGCCACAGCGCTGCTCGTGCTGGCCACCACCGGCACCGCCTTCGCCCAGAAGGCCAAGGAACTCACCTTCGCCCACCAGGACATGCTCGTCCCCCTGCGCCTGGTCATGGAGTCGGGCGAGGTTGAAAAAGCCACCGGCTACAAGATCAACTGGCGCATGTTCTCGGGCGGCGGCGACGTGATCCGCGCCATGGCCTCGGGCGACGTGCAGATGGGCGAGACCGGCTCCAGCCCGCTGACGGCCGCGGCCAGCCAGGGGCAGGACATCAAGCTGTTCTGGATCTCGGCCGACATCGCCGACGCCGAGGCGCTGGTGGCGCGCAATGCCTCGGGCATCGCGAGCCTCAAGGACCTCGCGGGCAAGAAGGTGGCCACGCCCTTCGTCTCGACCGCCCACTACCAGCTCATGGCCGCGATGAAGATGGAAGGCGTCGACGCGAAGAAGGTCAACGTGATGAACATGCGTCCGCCCGAGATCGCGGCGGCCTGGGAGCGCGGCGACATCGACGCCACCTTCATCTGGGACCCGGTGCTCTCCAAGATCCGCTCCAGCGGCAAGGTGATCGCGACCTCGGGCAGCATCGGCAAGCGCGGCGCGCCGACCTTCGAGGGCATCGTGGTCAATGCCAAGTGGGCGGCCGAGAACGAGGCCTTCATGGTCGCGTTCGTGAAGGCGCTCAACCGCGCCAACGACGAGTACAAGGCCTCGGGCAAGAGCTGGACGCCCGATTCGCCGCAGACCAAGGCGATGGCCAAGTGGACCAAGGCCGATCCGAAGGACGTGGGCGCGGCGATGGCGCTCTACAGCTTCCCGACCCTGTCCGAGCAGCTCTCGCCGACCTGGCTCGGCGGCGGCGCGGCCAAGGCGATGGCGAACACGGCGGCCTTCCTCAAGGAACAGGGCCGGGTGCAGGAAGTCAAGCCCGACTACTCGGCCTACGTGACCACCACGTACGTCGAGAAGGCCCTGGCGGCCAAGTGAGCGCGGTGCAGTAAGCAAAAAAAAGCCCATGCCCACGCTCGACATCCGCGACCTCACGGTCAACTACGCCGTCAAGGGCGGCACCCTGCAGGCGCTGGCGCCGGTCAACCTGCGCATGCACGACGGCGACTTCGTGGTCGCGCTCGGCGCCTCGGGCTGCGGCAAGACCACGCTCTTGAACTGCATCGCGGGCTTCCTGCCGCCGTCCACCGGCGAGATCCTGCTCGACGGCAAACCCGTGGCCGGCCCGGGCGCCGACCGCGGCGTGGTGTTCCAGAAGCACGCGCTGATGCCCTGGCTCAACGTGCGCGACAACGTGGCGCTGGGCTTGCGGCTCGCGGGCGTCGACCGCGCCACGCGCGACCGCGTGGCGGAAGAGAAACTCGCGCTGGTCGGGCTGCAGAAATACGCCGACCGCGCGGTGTACGAGCTCTCGGGCGGCATGCAGCAGCGCGTGGGCATCGCGCGCGCGCTGGCCAGCGACCCGGCCGTGCTGCTGATGGACGAGCCGATGGGCGCGCTCGACGCCTTCACGCGCGAGCAGGTGCAGGAGATCCTGCTGCAGGCCTGGTCGACCTCGAACAAGATGGTGTTCTTCATCACCCACTCGGTGGAGGAGGCGCTGTTCCTCGCCACCCGGCTGATCGTGATGAGCCCGAGCCCGGGGCGCATCTCGCACGTCTACGACGAGGTGCCGTTCTCGCGCCAGTACCTCTCGCACGGCGATTCGCGCAAGGTGAAATCCGAGCCCGAATTCATCCGCATGCGCGAGGAAGTGCTCTCCATCATCCACCACCGCGAGGCCGCCCATGCCTGAGGCCAGCATCGCATCGCCGGTCGCCATGACGCCTCCCACCAAGCCAGCAGTCGTCCCGCCGCCCGCGCCCGGCGACAAGCTCAAGACCAGCGCCTTCAAGGTGCCGGGCGAGGGCTCGAGCTTCACGATCAGCGTGGTCACGGTGCTGACGCTGATCGCGCTGTGGTTCCTGGTCACCAACATGGGCTGGGTCAAGCCGCTGTTCCTGCCGACGCCGCAGGCGGTGTTCCAGCAGTTCTACGAATACCTGACCGGCCAGGCCAACGACAAGCCGCTGTGGCAGCACTTCCTCGCGAGCATGTTCCGCGTGTTCTCGGCCTTCCTCTTGGCCTGCGTCACGGCCATCCCCGTGGGCATCGCGATGGGCATGAGCCGCTTCTGGCGCGGCATCTTCGATCCGCCGCTGGAGTTCTACCGGCCGCTGCCGCCGCTGGCCTACCTGCCGCTGATCATCATCTGGTTCGGCATCGACGAGCTGCCCAAGGTGCTGCTGATCTTCCTGAGCTGCTTCGCGCCGCTGGCGCTGGCCGCGCGCTCGGGCATGCGCAGCGCCTCGCAGGAGCAGATCAACGCGGCCTACTCGATGGGCGCGAGCTATATGCAGGTGATCCGCCACGTGATCCTGCCCTCGGCGCTGCCCGACATCCTGGTCGGCATGCGCATCGCGATCGGCTTCGGCTGGACCACGCTGGTGGCCGCCGAGATGGTGGCGGCCAACATGGGGCTGGGTCAGATGGTGCTCAACGCGTCGAACTTCCTGCGCACCGACATCGTGATCATGGGGATCGTGGTCATCGGGGTGGTGGCGTATCTGTTCGACCTGCTGATGCGCTGGCTCGAGCGGCGCCTGGTTCCCTGGAAAGGGCGCATGTAGCGGAAGGCGCGGCGGGCGGCGAGACCGGCACGGCCGGCGGCATGGTCGAGGGCAGGGCGCCGCCCGGCCCCATCGACTGCTCGAGGAAATCGAGCATCGCGCGCATCGCCGCGCTGTTGTGGCGCCGCTGCGAGTAGGCGGCATAGAGCCAGTGGTCGTGCGGCATGTGCTCGCGCAGCACCGGCACCAGCGCGCCGCGCTCCAGGTGCGACTGGGCCAGCGGCTCGGGCACGTAGGCCACGCCCACGCTGCGCAGCGCCAGCTCGATCAGCGCGACCGCGTCGTTGGCCTCCATGCGGCTGTGCACCGGCACCTCGTAGGCCTCGCCTTCGGTCTCGAAGGGCAGGTGGGTGGTCGAGGCGGCCGAATAGCTGAGCACGTCGTGCCGGCTCAGGTCGGCCGGCACGCGCGGCATGCCGCGCAGCGCCCAGTAGGCCGGGGTGGCGCAGACCACCATGTCGAACTGCACCAGCCGCCGCACGATCAGGTTCATGTCGTCGATGCGCCCGCCGGTCAGGTGGATGTCGATGCCCTCGCCGATCAGGTCGACGGCGCTGTTGGTGAAGACCAGGCTCACGTAGACGTCGGGATAGCGCTTGATGAACTCGGCGATCACGTCCGAGAGCCAGCCGGCGATCAGCCCGTGCGGCGCGCTCATGCGCAGCCGGCCGCGCGGATGGGCGCCGTGGGCCTGCAGGTCGTTGAGGGTGTTCTCGGCCATGTCGACCAGCTGGGTGCTGCGCTCGAGCAGCACCTCGCCGGCGTCGGTCAGGCTCAGCGAGCGGGTGGAGCGGTTGAGCAGCCGCACGCCGCTGCGCTCCTCGAGCTCGGCCACGTAGCGGCTGACGGTGGCCTTCGACATGCCCAGCGACAGGGCCGCGCGCGAGAAGCTGCGCCGGAACGCGACTTCGCGAAATGTCTTGATGAGATCGAGTCCGTCCATGAGAGTGGGCGCATTGTTCCAGTTCGGCCAGAGGCCCGCGCCGGCGCAGGGGCATGGTGCAACCTTGGTTTGCGCCCGCCGGACGCATCCGGTTGCATCCGGATCGCCGCCGGCTGCGTACAGGGGGTGATCGGTCCCGGACGGCGGGGCCCGCCAACATGCACGAGAAGGAAGAAGAAGCCATGCCGCAGGACATCGCGTTCGCCATCCGCTGGGTCGAGAAGGGCCTGGTGCCCGATACCGTGGTGCGCCGCGGCATCCGGCGCCTGCTCAAGGACCGGCTGTCGGAGTTGTATGCCGGCAACACCCCGGCCGTGGCCGAGCTGACGCAGGAGTTCGTCGGGCGCATGCGCTCGGCCAGCCTGGCGCCGCTGCCCGAGAAGGCCAATGCCCAGCACTACGAGGTGCCGGCCGCCTTCTTCGGCCAGGTGCTCGGCAACCACCGCAAGTACAGCAGCTGCTACTGGCCCGAGGGCACGCGCACGCTCGAGGAGGCCGAATCGGCCGCGCTGGCCAGCACCTGCGAGCGCGCCGGGCTGGACAACGGCCAGGACATCCTCGAACTGGGCTGCGGCTGGGGCTCGCTCACGCTGTGGATGGCCGCGCACTACCCGGGCAGCCGGATCACGGCGCTGTCGAACTCGGCCTCGCAGCGCGAATACATCGAGGCCGAGGCCGCGCGGCGCGGGCTGGCCAATGTGCGGGTACTCACGCGCGACATCAACGTGTTCGACACCGAGGAGCGCTTCGACCGCGTGGTCTCGGTCGAGATGTTCGAGCACCTGCGCAACTGGCCGCAGGCCTTCGCCAACGTGGCGCGCTGGCTGCGGCCCGGCGGGCGCTTCTTCATGCACGTGTTCGTGCACCGCGAGGCGCCCTATCCCTTCGAGGTGCGCGACGCCAGCGACTGGATGAGCGAGCACTTCTTCTCGGGCGGCATGATGCCCAGCGACGACCTCGCGCTGCACTGCCAGGACGACCTGCGGCTGCTGCGCCGCTGGCGCTGGGAAGGCCGCCACTACCAGCGCACCGCCGAGGCCTGGCTGCGCAACATGGACCAGCGCCGCGAGGCGCTGCGCCCGCTGTTCCAGGCCACCTACGGCGACCAGGCCCATGTCTGGTGGACGCGCTGGCGCCTGTTCTTCATGTCGGTGGCCGAGCTGTTCGGCTACGAGCACGGGCAGCGCTGGTGGGTCAGCCACTACCTGTTCGAGCGGCGCGCCTGAAGCCGGCGCCATGAGATTCAGCGCCCCGGAAGCCGCCTTCGCCGGCCTCGCCTTCACCGCCGCGGTCGCGCTGGTGGTCTGGCTCGAGAGCCTGGCGCGGCGCGACGCGAGCCTGATCGACCGCTTCTGGCCGGTGCTGATCGCGGGCGCGGGGCTGGTCTACCTGGTGCTGCTGCCGAACGCGCCGCTGCACGAACCGCGCGGCCTGGCCATGGCCGTGCTCGCGCTGCTGTGGGGGCTGCGGCTGGCGCTCTATGTGGCGTCGCGCAACTGGGGGCACGGCGAGGACCGGCGCTACGAGGCGATCCGCGCGCGCAACCAGCCGGGTTTCGGCCTCAAGAGCCTGTACCTGGTGTTCGGGCTGCAGGCGGTGCTGGCCTGGATCGTCTCGGCGCCGCTGTTCGTCGGCATGGCGGGTGCGCGGCCGCTGGGCTGGCTCGACATCGCGGGCGGCGCGCTGGCGGCCTTCGGCATCGGCTTCGAGGCCATCGCCGATGCCCAGATGTCGCGCTTCAAGGCCGACCCCTCGCAGCGCGGCCAGGTGATGGACCGCGGCCTCTGGCGCTACAGCCGCCATCCCAACTACTTCGGCGAGGCCTGCGTCTGGTGGGGGCTGTGGCTGATGGCGCTGGGCGCGGCCGGCCTCGGCGGCGCCTGGAGCGTGGTCTCGCCGCTGCTCATGACCTGGCTGCTGCTGCGCGTGTCGGGCGTGCGCCTGCTCGAGGCCGACATCGGCCACCGGCGGCCGGCCTACCGCGACTACATCGCGCGCACCAACGCCTTCGTGCCGGGGCCGGTGCGCCGGCCGCCGAAATGAGGGTGCGCCATGCCGGCACGGCGCTGGCGTGCGCGCTGGCCCTCGCGGCGGGCGCGCAGCCGGTGGCCTCGCCCACCACGGGCGAATGGAATTTCCGCGTGCTGCTCGACGATGCGCCGATCGGCGAGCACCGCTTCGTGCTCACGGCCGCGGGCGACGAGCGCCGGCTGAGCAGCGAGGCCGCGTTCGCGGTCAAGCTGCTGGGCGTCACGGTCTACCGCTACCGGCATTCGGCGGTCGAGCACTGGCGCGGCGACTGCCTGCGCCGGCTCGATGCCGACACCAACGACGGCGGCGACCGCTCCGAGGTGCGCGCCGAGCGCGAGTCGGAGGGCGACGGCCCCGCGCTGGTGGTCGTCACGCCGCGCGGGCGCAGCGCGATGCCGGGCTGCGTGATGAGCTTCGCCTACTGGAACCCCGCGATGCGCGCACAGCAGCAGCTGCTCAATGCGCAGACCGGCAAGCTCGAGCCGGTGCGCATCGCCGCGCTCGACGAGGGCCGCGTCGAGGTGCGCGGCCGCGGCGTGGCGGCCCGGCGCTGGCGCGTCAGCGGGCCCGAGCAGCCGATCGACCTCTGGTATGCCGTGGCCGACGGCGAATGGCTGGGCCTCGATGCCCAGGTGCGCGGCGGCAAGAAGCTCAGCTACCGGCTGAAGTAGCCGGCGCCGCCGACGCCGCCAGGCCGTCGAGGCTGGCGCTCTCCCTTCGATCCGCGATCCGCCATGCAGGGTTTCCACGCGTGCTCGCCCTCCTTTTGTTGGGCAATATGAAAATATTGTTCAACAAAAATAAGAAGCAAAGGCCTCGATCGGCCTGGATTGCTCAATGATTGGCCCGGGCTTTGCTTTCCGATGGCGCACGCGACGGGGCATGCCCGCCGTGCGGATGTCATCGATCAGGGAGATGCAATGAACACGATTCCGACGCAGTAGCCAGCGGCGCTCGCCGCCGTTGCGCAGCCCCTTTCCGGCCTGGCCTTTCCATCGCGCCGCCGCCCGTCGGTGTGCGATGCGATGGCGCGCGCGTGCCGGGGCCGCGCTGTCCTTCTTCTCTTCTTTCTTCACCACGTACCAGGGAGTTCTAGAACCATGAGGAAAACGCTGTCCGTCGTCTCGAAATCAGGAACCATCGTGGCCTCGGTCGCGCTGCTGGCCGCCCTCGCGGGCTGCGGCGGCGACGGCGGTGGCGGGCCGCCGGTGTTCGTGCCGGTCGCGGTGCCGGTCGCCGCCGCGCCGCCGCCGCCGGCACCCGTCGCCCCGGTGCCGCCCGATCCATTGCCCGCGCTCGGGCCGCTGTTCGAGGAACAGCGCGCCGACATGCTGAAGCAGCTGGCGCCGCCGATCCTCGACTGCCTGCCGAGGGTCGACGACGTCAATCCGAAGAGCCCGATGTTCCACGGCTGCGTCGACTGGCATTCGGCCGTGCATGCCGCCTATTCCCTCTATGCCATCCACAGGCACACGGGGGACAGGAAGTACCTCGAGGCGGTCGAGGCCGTGCTGCGCCCCGAACTCGTGCAGCAGGAGCTGGCCTACATGACCAACATGCAGGGCACCACCGGCGACAGCGGCGTGTTCGGCAACACCGCGGAGGACTTCTACGGGCTCTCGTGGTTCCTGGCCCTCGCGAAGGAGCGCGAGCTCGCGACCGGCAACAAGGACTTCCGACCGCTGGGCGATGCCGCCGCCAGGCGCATCAAGGAACTCGTCGCCCGGCTCACGCCCGAGGAGATCGAGCTGCGCACCGTCACCTACGACCGCGCCAAGTTCCCCTTCGAGCCCTACACGGCCCACAACTACGCCAACCTGCCATGGGCGCTGGTGCATCTGAAGCTCTGGGGCGACTGGGTCCGCGACGAGTCGCTGTCGACATTCGCGAAGAGCTTCGTGGCCTCGAACCTGATGAAGCCGGAGTTCGACCAAAGCTGTCCCGTGAGCAACGACGCCGCTCGCCCGGAGGAGTTCTTCGCGCCGTGCCTGATGCGCCTGGCCGCGGTGGCGCGGGTGCTCGGCAGCGAGCAGATCGAATGGCTCAAGGCGCGCGTGCCCGACAGCTTCTACGTCGAGCCGATCAACGTGACCTCGGATTCCTCGTGGCACATGACGGCGCAGAACTGGTCGCGTTCGTTCGCCCTGTGGTGGATCCACCAGACCACGAACCAGAAGACGCTGCGGGCCATGGCGATCCGGCTGCTCGGCGATCAGCTGCTCTACCGCGACCGCTGGGACAAGCAGTTCGACTACATGCTGTCGCACTGGATCGCGCAGTTCGCGGTGCGCATGATCGATGCCACCTACGAGCCCAATGCCCCGCTGGAGGGCGCGCAGGAGATGCCGCTGCAGATCGCCGCCGGCGATGCCTGGGCGCTCGGCGGGCAGGGCCTGGCACCCGATCCGAATGCCTACGGCGCGCTGCTCAACAAGACGCTCGCGTCGCAGCAGGGCGGGCCGGTCCGCTACGTCAACAACGCCAAGTCGGCGGCGATGGGCTTCGACGACAACCGCGCCACGATCCAGAACCTGGTCGAGAAGCGCCTGCCCTATCTGCTCGAGCTGATCGCGGCCTACCAGCGCGACCCCTCCGAAAAGGTGCGCAACCCGCGCGCCATCACCGTGCACGAAGGCTACGAGGTGGGCTTCGCCTTCCTCAAGCCCTCCACACGGCCGGAGAACCTGCAGCGCTACCTGGTGCTGCAGGAGATCGATGCGATCCGTTCGACCGAGGGCGACTGGGTCGTGGTGCGCGCCTATCTGCAGTCGATCGTCTCGCAGCTCAAGGCGGCGGCACCGAAGAGCCCGATCGTGCTGGGCACCTACGACAACCCGTACCGGGCCTGCAAGCTCGCCGAGGGCGCGCAGGAAACCCGCCAGCTGGTGGACGCCTACCTGGAGGGCGGCGGCCGGTTCGCCAAGGGCCTCAACGACGTGATCCGCGAAGTCGCGCGCGACAACGGCGTGCAGGTGGCCGAGGTCTACGGCAAGCTCGCGCCCGAGGACTGGAGCACGGACTGCGACCTGCCCAATGCCTCGGGCCAGAAGAAGCTGGCCGAGGCTTTCCTGCCGCAGATCCGCATCGATTGAGCGAAAGAAGGCTTCAGCGCTTCGGTGCCAGCGCGCTCAGCACGGCCGCCGTCATCGCCTGCACGCCGGTCGTGATCGAGGGCTCGGGCACCGGCGCGAAGAAGGGCGAGTGGTTGAAGGGCAGCGGCTTGCCGCCTTCCTTCTGCGAGTCGGCGACCTCCTTCGGATCGTTCACGCCGATGAAGAAGAAGAAGGTGGGCACGCCCTCCACCGCGAACTCCGAGAAGTCCTCGCTGGCGGTGATCGGTGGCACCTGCACCACCTTCGCGTCGCCGAGCTGCGCCTTGAGCGCGGCCACGGTGCGCTGCGCCAGCGCCTGGTCGTTGATCACCGCGCCGTTGCCGCGCGCCGGGTCGAGGCCGATGGCGGGTTCGGGCGCGCCCGCCATCGCGGCCGAGGCCAGCGCGGTGCGGCGCACGCCGTCGATCAGCTGCTTGCGCACCTGCGGCTTGTAGCTGCGGATGGTGCCGCGCAGCAGCGCCGAGTCGGGAATGATGTTGCCGGCGGTGCCGGCCTGGATCGCGCCCACCGTCACCACGCCGAACTCGGCCGGGTCCTTCTCGCGGCTCACCACGGTCTGCACGTCGGTCACGAAATGGGCCGCCTGCACGATCGGGTCGATCGCGCGGTGCGGCGCCGAGCCATGGCCGCCGCGGCCCTTGAAGTCGATCTCGAAGCCGTCGGAGGCCGAGGTGATCGGCCCCGCGCGGTAGCCGACGTAGCCGTACGACGAGGCCGAGGTGTGCAGCGCGAAGGCGGCATCGGGCTTGGGAAAACGCTTGTAGAGCCCGTCGGCCAGCATGCCCTTGGCGCCGCCGCTGGCCTCCTCGGCCGGTTGCGCGACGAACACCAGCGTGCCCTGCCACTGGTCCTTGAGCGCGAGCAGCGTGCGCGCGGTGCCGACCCAGCTCGCCATGTGCACGTCGTGGCCGCAGCTGTGGGCGACGAAGGTCTCGCGGCCCTGCCAGGTGGCCTTGGCCTGGCTCGCGTAGGGCAGGCCGGTCTTCTCCTGCATCGGCAGCGCGTCGAGCTCGGTGCGCACCAGCACGGTGGGGCCGGCGCCGTTGCGCAAGACCGCGACCACGCCGGTGCGGCCCACGTGCTCGGTCACCTCGAAGCCGAGGGCGCGCATCTGCTCGGCCAGCTTGCCGGCCGTGCGCACCTCCTGGAAGCCGAGTTCGGGATGGGCGTGGATGTCCTTGTAGAGCGTGTCGAGCTGCGGATAGGCCTCGTGCACGAGCGACTCGATGCGCTGGGCGTTGGGGGCGGCGCCTTGTGCCATGGCGGCGGGCACGGCGGCGCAGGCGAGGCAGGCGGCGAGGGAAAGCTGGCGAAGGGAATGCATGAAGGGACCTGTCTCCTGGGGTGATGTGTCTTTGCTTGTTCTGGAAAGGGACCGGCCGCGAATCTAGGCAATGGCTTGCCAGGCGTCCAATGCATTGTTCTATCCACAGCCATAATTCCAATGCATGAACAGGCCTCTCCATGCCATGACCTTCGTGCAGCTGCGCCACTTCCTCTCGGTGGCCGAGACGGGTTCCTTCACGCGCTCGGCCAAGGCGCTGTCGATCACGCAGCCGGCGCTGAGCCGCAGCATCCATGCGCTCGAGGAGGTGCTCGGCCGCGCGCTGTTCGACCGCGTGGGCCGGCGCAGCGAGCTCTCGCATTTCGGGCGCGAGATGCTCGAGCGCGCGCGCCACCTGGTCGGCGATGCGCAGGAGCTCGTGGCCAGCGCGCGCGGCGGCGGCGGCGCCCACCTGCGCGTGGGGCTCGGCGCCGGGCCCGGCGCATTGCTGGCCACGCCGCTGCTGCAGCGCATGGCCTACCGCGGCGCGCCGGTGCGCATCGACATCCTGCGCGGCGACACCGACCGGCTGGTGCAGGCGCTGCGCCAGCGCACGCTCGATGCCGCGGTGGTCGAGTTCCGCACCGTCACGCCGAGCATCGACCTGCGCGTCGAGCCGCTGGTGGAGATGGGCGGCGCCTTCATGTGCCGGCGCGGCCATCCGCTCGCGCGCAAGCGCGGGCCGATGACGTTTCAGAGCCTCAAGGATTACCCGCTCGCGTCCACCGGCCTCGGGCGCGACGTGGTGCGCGCGATGGTCGATGCCTACGGCCCCGAGGCGCATCCCGACCAGTGCGTGACCCTGCGCTGCTCGGAGCTGTCGAACCTGGTCGAGCTCGCGCGCGACAGCGACGCGATCCTGCTCGCGGTGCGCGCGGTGGCGCCCGACCTGGTCGCGCTGCCGGTGCACCCGCCGCTGGGCCGCGCGCGCTTCGGCCTGGTGACGCTGGCCGGCCGCAGCGAGGCGCCGGCGCTGTCGTTGCTGCGCGAGGTGATCGCCGAGCGCATGCCGGCCGAGCTCGGCTGAAGTCGCTTCAGGCAGGCAGCGCGTCGTCGCCGATGCGCTCCCACAGCCGCGCGACCGCCGGCCGCGCATTGAGCCGCGCGCGCCAGGCCACGATCGCGACCTCCACGTCCCAGGCGCCGTCGCCCACCGGCACCAGCTCGCCGAGCCGGCCCGCGACGAAGGAGCTGTCGGGCAGCCAGGCCATGCCCATGCCCTGCTGCGCGAGGTCGCCGAGCACGTCGGTCATCTCGGACTCGAAGGCCCGGTAGCCGGCCAGCGGTTGCGCCGACTGCTCGATCGCGGTCGCTACCACGCGCGCGAAGTAGCCGCTGGGCGAATACATCAACAGCGGCACCGGATGGGCCGCGCTGCCCGGCAGCGCGAAGCGCTCCGAGGCGGCAAGCGTGCGCGACACGTAGGGCCGCACGCGCTCGAGGCCGAGCTCGCGGCGCTCGAAGCGCGCGGCATCGAGCTGCAGCGGATGCGCGGCCTGGTGGAAGCCGATCAGCACGTCGGCCGAGCCCGCGCTGAAGGCCGTCAGCGTGTCGTGCACGTTGCCGACCTCGAGGCTGCAGCTGAGGTCGCCCGCGCCCGACCAGCGCGCCCACCAGCCCGGCAGCCGCGTGCTGGCCAGCGCATAGGTCGAGGCGATGCGCACGTGGTTGCGCGCGGGCGCGTCGCCGATCTCGGCGCGCGCGTCGGCGATCTGGTCGAGCAGGCCCGCGGCCACCTTGCGGAAGCGCTCGCCCGCGGGCGTGAGCCGCGTGGGATAGGCCGCGCGGTCGATCAGCTTGGCGCCCAGCCATTGCTCGAGCGCCTGGATGCGGCGGCTGAACGCGGCCTGCGAGACGTTGCGCATCTCGGCCGCGCGCGTGAAGTTCTGCACCTCGGCCAAAGTGACGAAATCCTGAAACCAGCGTGTGTCCATCGCGACCTCTGTTGCTTTGCGTGCGGCGCATTTTGCAAGCCGCGTGCCCATCGCTTGCGTGCATGGGCGATGCGTGCGGCGCATCGCGCCCGGATGCAAACTCGACATTGGACCGCGTGCGCGGGCCTCGCGACCATTGGCGAATCCACTCACCACTTCAGCAAAGGATTCGGACATGAGCGAACAACTGCGTGCGGCCGCCAAGGAATACATGGTGCGCTACGGCGGCGACACCTTCCCCAACCTGTTCCGCAGCGCCCGCGGCGCGGTGGTGGTCGACGACACGGGCCGCGAGATCCTCGACTTCACCTCGGGCCAGATGTGCGCCACCATCGGCCACAACCATCCGGCGATCGTGCGCGCGGTGCACGAGGCCGGCGAGAAGGCCTTCCACCTGTTCAGCGGCATGATCCCCGAGGTGGTGGCCGAGCTGGCGCAGAAGATGGCCACCGACTGGATGCCCGCGCCGCTGAGCAAGTCGCTGTTCGTGAACACCGGCTCCGAGAGCAACGAGGTCGCGCTGCGCATGGCGAAGATGTACACCGGCGGCTTCGAGATCCTGGCCGTGGGCGGCTCCTGGCATGGCGTGACCGGCGGCACCAGCGCGGTGTCGTTCGCGAGCGACCGCAAGGGCTACGGCGTGCACGTGCCCGGCGTCTACCTGATGCCCGAGCCCAATGCCTACCGGCCCTACATCCGCGGCATGTCGGGCGAGGAATCGGCGCTGGCCTGCCTCGAGCTCGGCCTCAAGATGTACGACATGGCCTCGACCGGCCGGCGCGCCGCGATCATCATCGAGCCGATCATCAGCGCGGGCGGCGTGCTGGTGCCGCCCAGGTCGTACATGCAGGCGCTGCGCCGCGCCGCCGACGAGCGCGGCATGCTGCTGATCTTCGACGAGGCCCAGACCGCGTTCGGCCGCATCGGCCACCGCACCGCTTCCGACTTCTACGGCGTGGTGCCCGACATCATGTCGGTGTCGAAGACCATGGGCGGCGGCCTGCCGCTGGCCGCCGTGGCGACCAGCCCGCGCATCGAGCAGGACGTGCACGAGAAGGGCTTCACCTTCTACACCAGCCATGTCTCCGACCCGCTGCCCGCCACCGTCGGCCTGGCGGTGCTCGACACCATCCGCAGCGAAGGCCTGATCGAGCGCGCGCGCACCACCGGCGCCTACCTGCGCGGTCAACTGCTCGAGCTGCAGCGGCGCTACGAGGCGATCGGCGACGTGCGCGGCGAGGGCCTGCTGCTGGGCGTGGAACTGGTGCAGGACCGCGACTCGCGGCTGCCCCATCACGAGCTCGGCGCGCGCACCACGAAGAAGTGCTTCGAGCTCGGCCTGAGCATGAACATCCGGCGCCGGCCCGAGCGCGGCTCGGTGTGGCGCATCGCGCCGCCGCTCAACGTGGCGCACGAGCAGATCGACCGCGCCATCGAGATCCTCGACCGCGCGCTGCGCGAGAGCCTGGACGAGATCGCCCATCCCGCGCCGGTGGCGCTCGCGGCCTGACGCGCCGGAGGACGCCATGAAGACTCCGAACCGGATGCTCGCGGGCGCGCTGCTCGCGGCCGCCGCGCTGGCCGCCTTCGCGCAGGAACCCGGCGGCACGCTCGCCAAGGCGAAGGCCGCCGGCACCCTCGTGATGGGCGTGCGCGAGGCCTCGCCGCCGCTGTCGTACGCGGTGGGCGGCGGCTACGTCGGCTACCACGTCGAGCTCTGCGAGCAGATGCTCGCGAAGCTGCTGCCCGGCGTCGTGGTGCGGCCGATGGTCGTGACCTCGCAGAACCGCGTGCCGCTGCTGCAGAACGGCACCGTCGACATCGAGTGCGGCTCGACCACCAACAATGCCGCGCGCCAGCAGCAGGTGGCCTTCGGCAGCACCACCTACATCACCGAGGCGCGCTTCGCGGTGCGCGCGGCCAGCGGCATCGAGTCGGCGGAGCAGCTCAAGGGCAAGACGGTGGTCACGACCGTGGGCACCACGCTCGTGCAGCGGCTGCGCAAGCTCGAGCAGGACAACAAGGGCATGGCGCTGAACATCGTGCTGGCCAAGGACCATGCCGAGAGCTTCCTGCTGCTCGAGAGCGGCCGCGCCGATGCCTTCGCGATGGACGACAACACGCTCGCGGGCAACATCTCGAACGCGCGCAACCCGGCGGACTTCCGCATCGTCGGCAAGCCGCTGGGCATCGAGCCGATCGCGATCATGATCCGCAAGGACGACCCGGCCTTCAAGCGCGCGGTCGACGGCTACCTCGCGAACGCGATGGCCTCGGGCGCGCTCGAGAAGCTCTATGCGCGCTGGTTCATGGCGCCGATCCCGCCGCGCAACGCCGTCATCAACATCCCGCTGAGCGATTCGCTGAAGGCGGCCTTCCAGTCGCCGAACGACCGGCCGGCCGAGGCCTACGAGGAGCGGCTGCCCTGAGCCTGCGCCCGCAGGCTGCGCCGCAGCCGCGCGGGCGACTGGCCGTAGCGCGCGCGGAACATGCGCGCGAAGTGGGCATCGCTGTTGAAGCCGTTCTCGAAGGCGATCGACGAGACCGAGCGCGCGTGG
The DNA here is from genome assembly GCF_059415325.1 of Variovorax sp. GW821-FHT10D07. Lineage (NCBI taxonomy): Bacteria > Pseudomonadati > Pseudomonadota > Betaproteobacteria > Burkholderiales > Comamonadaceae > Variovorax > Variovorax sp. GW821-FHT10D07. The sequence goes on from NZ_JBWKMZ010000014.1 coordinate 14,906, forward strand.
TTGCGCGCATCGCGCAGCGCCTCGTGGCAGCGCTCGAGCCGGGTCTGCCAGATCAACCGCTCGGGACTCGCGTCGCTGCCGTCGAAGGCCTTGTAGAGGTAGCGTCGCGAGCAGCGCAGCGCATGGGCGATCGCATCGACCGAGAGCGTGGCCTCGCTCGCATGCAGCCGCACGTACTGCACCGCGCGCAGGCGCACGGCGGCCAGCGCATCGACCGGCGCGCGCGCATGCGGCCGGCCGCTCGACAGGGTGGTCGCGAGCAGGCCGATCGAGGCCTCGGCCAGCAGGTGGGCGGCATCCTCGGTGACGTGCGCGAGTTGCGTGTTCAGCGTGCGCAGGTGGTCACCGAGGATCGGCGCCATGCCGCTGTCGGCCAGGGCCTCGTCGCGCGAACACACCAGTGACGGCAGGCCCAGCGCCGCGAGGCGCTCGCGCGGGATCTGCAGCCCGAACAGCGAGGCTGGCGCGGCCGATTCCCAGGTGTAGGGCAGGCGCTGGTCGAGCATGATCCAGTCGCCCGGCCCCAGGTGCACCGTGCGGTTGGCCGCGTGCACGTCGGCGGCGCCGGCGATCTGCATCGAGAGCTTGAAATAGCCGCCGCCGCTGTCGAGCGCGTCGCGGGCCTCGCGCGTCACGCGCGAGAGCGGCACCTGCATGCGCACCGCGCCCAGGCCGCCGACGTCGTAGATGTCGCAGCGGGCCTCGAAGTCCGGGCCGCCCGCGTCGTCGTCGCCGCGCAGCCGGCCGAAGTAGGGCGCGATCGCGCTTTCCCAGTAGCGCATCCGCTGGGCGGCGGGAACGTCGAGCGTGGAACAGGACTGGGCGTGCATGGTCCGGGCATTACAGCCGGTCTGGCGGCGCGCCACAAGCAAGGCGGGGCCGCGCGGCCGCACGCCGTGCACGCTGGTGCAAGACACGGTGCACCGGCAGTCGTGCCGCCGGCGCTGCGCTGGCTATCGTCGGCCGGCCCCTTCATCCAACCCGAGGAATCCCATGAGCAGCAAGCATCTCTTCATCGAACAATGGACACCCAGGCCGGCCTGGATCGCCCGCACGCCGGCCGAACGCCGGGCCTTCGCCGACGCCGTGCTCGGTGCCATCGAGGCCATGAAGGCCGGCGGCATCCGCACCCTGGGCTGGGGCGCGGCCGACCGCGGCGTCGACCATGCCGATCCCGCCGCCGCGTTCTGGGCCGTGTGGGAGATGGACAGCGCCGAGGCGGTCGAGGGCTTCCGCCAGGGCGTCGAAGCCTCGGGCTGGTACACGCTGTTCGAGCAGCACAACACCACCGGCGTGGCGCAGACCCCGGCCCAGGTGCTCGAACTGCTGGCGGGGCTCCCGTCATGAGCTTCAAGGTGCTGTCGCTGGTCTTTCCGGGCATGACCCTGATCGACCTCGCGGGTCCGCTGCAGGCGCTGTCCTTCATCCCCGGCTTCGAATCGCAGCTCGCGTGGAAGCACACCGGCGCGCTGGCCTCGGATGCCGGCGTCAGCGTCGTCGCCACGCACGGCTTCGACGACTGCTGGGAGGCGCCCGACCTGCTGTTCGTGCCGGGCAACACCAAGGCGCTGTTCGCGCTGCTCGAGGACGAGCAGACCAAGGCCTTCCTCGCCCGTGTCGGCGCGCGTTCGACCTGGATCACCAGCGTGTGCAACGGCTCGCTGCTGCTGGCCGCGGCCGGGCTGCTCGACGGCTACCGCGCGGGCTGCTACTGGTATGCGCGCGACCGGCTCGCGATGCTGGGCGCGATCCCGAGCCCGGGCCGCATCGTGATCGACCGCAACCGCATGACCGGCGGCGGCATGACCGCGGGCATCGACTTCGGCGTGCGCGTGGTCGGCGAGATCGCGGGCGAGGCCACGGGCCGCATGGTGGAGCTGCTGATGGAGTACGCGCCGCAGCCGCCCTATGGCACCGGGCGGCCCGAGCTGTGCGACGAGGCCCTGGTGGCCGGTGCGCGCGAGGCGTTGCGCGAGCTCATGCCGCTCGGCACCATCGAGCGGGTCGCGGCGGCGCGCAGGTAGTCGGCGCGAACGAAGCCGCCCGGCTTCGTTCGTGGCTCAGCGCTGCAGCCCGTGCAGCGCCGCCAGCTCCTCGATCAACCCGAGCTGGAAGGCATCGAAGCGCTCCGAGGGCTGCATCAGGCCGAAGAAGGGCGTGAGCGGATCCTCGACCTCGGTGCGGTGGCCCGACAGTTCCTCGAGGATCGCGAGGCCGCAGAAGGGCACCGCCACCTCCGAATAGCCTCCCTCGTGCACCATCACCAGTCGGCCGCCCGCATGCCGCTCGGCGAGCGCCATCGCATGCCGGGTCATGAGGCGGAACGACTCGGGATGCAGCAGCATGCGCGCGAGCGGATCGACGCCGCTGGCATCGAGGCCGCTCGCCACCACGACCAGTTGCGGCGCGAAGCGGTCCACCGCGGGAATCACGATGCGCTCGAAGGCCTGCATGTAGGCGTCGTGGCCGCCGCCCGGCTGCAGCGGGATGTTGATGTTGAAACCCAGCCCCGCGCCCTCGCCGCGGTCGTGCGCGCCGCTGTAGCCCGGCGGGAAGCAGTGCTCCTGGTGCAGCGAGATGGTCAGCACGTCGCTGCGGCCGTAGAAGAGCTGCTGCGTGCCGTTGCCGCAGTGCACGTCCCAGTCGATCACGGCGATGCGCTCGATGCCGTGGCGTGCCTTGACGGCCTCGATCGCGATCGCGATGTTGTTGAGGATGCAGAAGCCCATGCCGCGATCGGCGCTGGCATGGTGGCCCGGCGGGCGGCAGAAGGCATAGGCGTTCGGATGCTTGCCCGCGACCACGCCGTCCATGGCCGCGATCGCGAGGCCCGCCGACAGCGCGGCGATCTCGTAGCTGCCCGGGCCGTAGGGCGCGAGATCGCCCATGTCGCCGCCCGCGGCGTCGCTGCCGGCCTTGAAGCGCGCGAGGTAGTCGAGCGAATGCACGCGCAGCAGTTCGTCCTGCGAGGCCGGCGGCGCCGACTTCACCTCGAGCCTGTCGCTGAGACCCGAGACGTCCATCAGCGACTTCAGCCGCCGCTTGGTGTCGGGCGCCTCGGCAATGCCGACGCCCGCCATCGGCTGCACCCAGCGGCCCACGGGCAGCATCAGGGCATGGGGTGCCCCGGCGATGTGCCAGAGCGTTCTCTCGTCGTGGAAAAAGGCGGTGCGCTTCATGCGTCGTGGCTCCAGGGTGAAAGCCACGAAGGTAGCGGCCGCCGCGCGCCGGTGTCTGATTCACCGTGCACGGCGGCTTGCCCGAGCGCGTCAGCGCGCGGGCGCCACCACCGGCGCATCGGCCGGCGAGGGACTGCGCCCGATCAGCCAGGCACAGAAGGCCGACACCACGCCCGCGAACAGCACGTACAGGCAGATCTGCCACGGCTCGCCGCCGCCCGACTTGAGCAGCGCGGTGGCGATGATCGGCGTGATGCCCGAGGCGAAGATGCCCGAGAACTGGTAGACGAAGGAGATGCCGGTGTAGCGCACCTTGGCGTCGAACAGGTCGCAGAACAGCGCGGCCTCGGGGCCGTAGACCGAGGCATAGAGGATGCCGAAGGGGATCACGATCGACAGCCACACCAGCAGCACGTTGCCGCCGCTGTGCGTCATCAGCCAGAAGCCCGGGAAGGCCGACACCGCGGTGATCAGCGATCCCCACATGTAGACCCGGGGCCGGCCGAGCCGGTCCGACAGCCGGCCGAAGAAGGGGATGGCGAAGCACATCACGATGGCCGCGGCCATCACGCCCAGCAGCGCATCGGTGCGACTGAGCTTGAGCGTGCCCGTGAGGTAGGCGATGGAGAACACGCCGAAGATGTTGAAGAACACGCCATCGATGTAGCGCGCGCCCATGCCCTTCAACACGTTGCCCGGGTAGCGGCGCAGCATGTCCATGAACGGGATGCGCAGCTCGGCGTTGCGCGCCTTCACCGCGGCGAACTCGGGCGTCTCCTTCACGTGCAGCCGGATGTACATGCCCACCGCCACCATCAGCCCCGAGATCAGGAAGGCGATGCGCCAGCCCCAGGCCATGAACTGCTCGTCGGTCAACAGCCACGACAGCAGCGCCACCACGCCCGAGGCCAGGCACAGGCCGATCGCCAGCCCGATCTGCGGCAGCGAGGCATAGAAGCCGCGCTTCTCCTTGGGCGCGTACTCGTAGGCCATGAGCACCGCGCCGCCCCATTCGCCGCCCAGGCCGATGCCCTGCGCCACGCGCAGCACCAGCAGCAGCAGCGGCGCCGCGATGCCGATCTGCGCGTAGGTGGGCACCAGGCCGATCAGGAAAGTGGCCACGCCCATGATCATCAGCGTGATGATCAGCATGCTCTTGCGCCCGATCTTGTCGCCGAAGTGGCCGAAGATCACGCCGCCCAGCGGCCGCGTGACGAAGCCCACGGCGAAGGTGGTGTAGGCCAGCAAGGTCGCCACCACCGGGTCGCTGCCCGGGAAGTAGAGCTTGTTGAACACGATGCCGGCCACCACCCCGTAGAGGAAGAAGTCGTACCACTCGATGGTGGCGCCCACCAGCGCCGAAATCACCACCCTGCGAATCGTTTTCTCGTCGTCGCGTGCACTGCTCATGTGTTGTCTCCGATGAGTGTTGTCGTGGCGGCCTCTTGGTCTTCGCTCTCGGCGGGCCGTGCGGGATGCGTTGCTGCTAGCGCGCGGCTGAAGCCGCCCTGTGGTCCTCTCTGATCATGTCGACGGCCTTCTCGGCCATCATCACCGCGGGGGCGTTGGTGTTGCCCGACACCAGCGTGGGCATGGCCGAGCAGTCGACCACGCGCAGGCCGCCGATGCCGTGCACGCGCAGCCGCGCATCGACCACCGCGAGCGGGTCGTGCCCCATGCGGCAGGTGCCGGTGGGATGGAAGATGGTGGCGCCGTTGTTGCGGCAGAACTCGAGCAGCTCGGCATCGCTCGCGGCCTGCGCGCCGGGCTTCACCTCGCGCTTGACGTAGGGCCGCATCGCGGGCGCCTCGGCGATGGCGCGCGCGGCCTTCACGCCGGCCACGGCGGTGGCGCGGTCGAGTTCGGTCGACAGGTAGTTGGGCTGCATCTCGGGCGGCTCGGCCGCGTCGGTCGAGCGGATGCGGATGTGGCCGCGCGACTCGGGGCGCAGCTGGCACACCGAGAAGGTGAAGCCCGAGTAGGGATGCACCTTGCCGCCGGCCATGTCGGCCGAGAGCGTGGCCACGTGGAACTGGATGTCGGGCGTGGCGGCCACGGGGCGGCCCGCTTCGTCCTTGAGCGCGCGCATGAAGCAGCCGCCCTGGTTGATGCCGATCGCGAGCGCGCCGCTGCGGTGCAGCAGCCATTCGAGGCCCAGGCCGAGCTGGCCGGCCCAGGAGTTGAGCTGGTCGTTGGTGGTGATCGGTTTCGTGCACTCGTAGCCGAGGCGGATCTGCAGGTGGTCCTGCAGGTTCTCGCCCACGCCCGGCAGTTCGTGCACCGGCGCGATGCCGAAGCGATCGAGCAGCGCACGCGGGCCCACGCCCGAGAGCTGCAGCAACTGTGGCGACTGGATGGAACCCGCGCAGAGCAGCACTTCGGCGCGGCAGCGCGCTGTCTTCTCCACGCCGCCCTGCCGATAGCGTACGCCGGTCGCGCGCCGGCCCTCGAACACGAGGCCGGTGGCCAGCGCCTCGGTCTCGATGCGCAGGTTGGGGCGGTGGCGCGCCGGTGCGAGGTAGGCCTTGGCGGTGCTGCAGCGCAGGCCGCGGTGCGTGGTGAGCTGGTAGTAGCCCGCGCCTTCCTGCGCGGCGCCATTGAAGTCCTCGGTGCGCGGCACGCCGGTCTGCCGGGCGCCTTCGATGAAGGCCTCGATCAGCTCGTGCCGCGCGCCGATGTCCGACACCTTGAGCGGCCCGTCGCCGCCGTGGAATTCGCTCGCGCCGCGCTGGTTGCCTTCGGAGCGCACGAAGTAGGGCAGCACCTCGTCGTAGCCCCAGCCCGGGTTGCCGAGCGCGGCCCAGTGGTCGTAGTCCTCGCGCTGGCCGCGGATGTAGATCAGGCCGTTGATCGAGCTCGAGCCGCCCAGCGTCTTGCCGCGCGGCCAGTAGATGCGGCGGCCGTTCATGTTGGGATCGGGATCGGTCTCGAAGCGCCAGTTGTAGACCGGGCTCCACATGGTCTTGCCGTAGCCGATCGGCAGGTGGATCCACGGCGAGCTGTCGCGCGGCCCGGCCTCGAGCAGCAGCACGCGCGTGGCCGGGTCCTCGCTCAGGCGCGCCGCCAGCACGCAGCCGGCCGAGCCGGCGCCCACCACGATGTAGTCGAAGGCTTCTTCACTGCGAGAGTCAGGCATGCGTGCGGTCCGGCGATGGAACAATGGCCTCGATCCGCTGCATCCTAGGTTATTGATTTTCGGAACGCAATGTTCCACTTTAGAGGTTTACCCGCATGCCCCGTCCCGCGCGTTCCGCTGCCGCCCCTGTTGCCGCGCCCGTGGTTGCCCCCGTCGAGGAGCCCGTTTCCGGTTCCTCGGCCGAGCGCAGCCTGCGCCTGCTCGCGCTGCTGGCCCACGAGGGCCGCGCGCTGTCGTTGGCCGATCTCGCGGCGCAGCTGGGCCTGCCCAAGGGCACCGCGCATCGCATCTGCACCCAGCTGCTGGCCACCGGTTTTCTCGCGCGCGACCTCGACGAGCGCTCCTTCGTCGTCGGCCCCGCGCTGCGGCAGCTGGCCTTCGACACGCTGAACCACGGCAGCGTGCGCGGCCTGCGCCACGAGGTGCTGGCGGCGCTGGTGCAGGAGGTCGGCGAGACCTGCAACCTCACCACGCTCGACGGCGCGCGCGTGCTCTATCTCGACCGCGTCGAGGCCCAGTGGCCGTTGCGCCTCACGCTCGACGTGGGCTCGCACGTGCCGCTGCACTGCACCGCGAGCGGCAAGCTCTTTCTCGCGCAGATGCCGAAGAAGGCGCGCGACGCGATGATCGACGGCCTGCCGCTGCCGCGCATGACGGCCAGCACCCTCACCGACCCTGCCGCATTGCGCGCCGAGTGCGACGCGATCGCGCAGGACGGCTTCTCGCGCGACCGCGAGGAGTTCATGGCCGGCCTGGTGGCCGTGGCCGTGCCGGTGCGCGACGCGGCCGGCGAGGTGCGTGCCGCGCTCGCGGTGCATGCGCCGACCGCGCGCATGTCGATGGCCGATGCCGAGCGCCGCATCGATGCGCTGAAGGCCGCGGCGCTGCGCATGGGCGGCTTGCTGTGAGCGACGGGGCCTGCGGCGCTTGGCGGGCCGCGACAAAGCGCACAGAATGAACCTGCCCGTGCGTCGTCCCGGCACGGCCTCCTTCTCATCTTCATGCAAACCCCTCTGCTCGCCGCCACCTCGTTGCGCACGCTGATCGTCTCGGCGGTCTTCGTGCTGGGCGCATCGGCGAGCTCGGCCGAGGTGGTGCGTTGCCTCGATGCCAACGGCGCCACCGTCTACACCGACGGTGCCTGCCCGAGCGGTACGCGCTCGTCGCGGCCCGTGCAGATCGCCGAGCCGCCGCCGCCGTCGGCCATGCAGCCGGCCCCGTCCGCGCGCGCGCCCGATTACGCGCCGCCGCCGAGCGCCGTCGCGCCGGCGCCACCCTCGAACCCGGGGCTGTCGATCATTCCGCGCTATCCCGACGAAGGGCGCGCGGCGCAGGCCGATCCCGAGCCGGTCTATCTCTGGGGCCCCGACCCCTATCCCTACCCGCCGCCACGGCGTCGCGTGCAGCCTCCGCCGCCGCATGTGAACGACCCCGGTCCGGGCCGCCGGCCCTGCGCCCACATGGCGGGGCTGCGGCGCAACAACTGCTGAGGCGCCCGCTTCAGCGCCACTGCAGCAGCAGCGACCACGGCTGCCGGCTCATGTGCCGATCGATGCATCCCGCCGCGTCCGCCGCGCAGCCTTCGGGCAGGTAGCTCGGATCGAGCGTCCGCGTGCCCCGCGCGAAGTCCAGCCGGCGCAAGGTGACCGACTGCAGCACGTTGCCGCCGACCGCGTCGAAGCCGCGTGCGTCGACGGCCGTCACCACGTCGCAATGCATAGGCAGCGCCGCGCCGCCCGTGGGCCGCGTCGCGAGCACCGTGCCGATCTTGGCGAAGCTGTCGAGCGCCGAACGCGCGCCGCGTGTCTGGCAGACGAGGTCGCCCACGCGCGGCGGCGTGCGTGCGAGATCGCAGGCCCGCAGCGCGAAGCGCGTGGCACGGCCCGCCGCTTCGTCGGCGCCGGCCTTCCAGGCCGCGCCCGCGTAGTCCACGTGCGCCTCGGAGAACACGAACTCGTCCGCGCCCAGGCCCGCCTGCCGCGCGAGCCAGCTGATGAAGGCGGCCGACCAGGGCGTGTCGATCACCGCGACGCGGTTCACCGCGGTCGCCATCGCGTGCAGCTCCGCTGCGTCGAGGCCTTGGTCCGGCCCCACGCCCAGCCCCATCAGCCGCGCGGCGCTGGCCTGGTTCAGCGCCTCCAGCAGCAGCGTGCGATCGGCCGGCCGCAGGGCACCGAAGCGCACCAGCGAAGGCAGCTTCACGCGCGGCTGGTCGACCGCGTCCCAGTAGCCGAGCACGCGCTGCCACGGCGCGGGCGCGAAGCGCGAGACGCGTCCGTCCTCGGCCTCGGAACTGCCCGCGTCGACCATGCGGCCTTCGGCATCGAGGGTCTGCGCGCCGAAGGCCTCGTGCTCGCGTTGCGCGGCGGCGGCCATCGCGAGGGCGCGTGGCGGCGGTGGCGTGGTCGCGGCGGTATCGAGGCACGCGGAGGCCGCGCAGGCGCTGGCCGATACGAGCAGCAGCGCCACGGGCGTCGCCCGTCGCAGCCAAGCGCAAGGGGGGAGGGAAGAAAAGAGCATGTGAGGCGAGCATAGCCAGCGGCGGACCCTGCGGTGCAAACCCATCGGCTGCCCGATCGAAGCGCTCCAGGCATCGTTCAATTGCGCGATGCCCGGGCGATCCCCACCGTCAACACTTCTTCGCAGAGGCATCCAGGAGGGACGCTTCGTTTCATCACGAACGAAGGAGCATTCGATGACACCCAAGATCCGGTCTTCGCGCACGGCAACGTATTGGGCCTGCCTGGCCCTGCTCGCGCTGAGCGCCTGCGGCGGAGGAGGCGGCGGCGGTGGAGGCCTGCCGCTGGGGCTGCTGCCACCACCACCGCCCCCCGCCGCGCCGCCACCGCCCGCACCACCAGGGCCGGTCAGCGTGAACGGCAAGGTGGTCGTGCTCGGCCCCATCGGCAACGCCGTGGTGTGCGTGGACCGCAATGCGAACGGCGCCTGCGATGCCGGCGAGCCCGCATCGGGCAAGACCGCGGCCGACGGGCAGTACCGCTTCAGCTACACGCCCACCGATGCCGCCGACGCGGCGAAGCTGGCGGCCGCGCCGCTGCTGGCGAAGATCGTGTCGGGCGCGGTGGCCGCGGGCGGCTCCTACGAAAGCGATGGCAGCGGCACGCCCGTGCCGCTGGGCATGCGCGCCTACCATCTCGGCGCGCCGGCCAGTTTGCGTGCGCAGATCAATCCGCTCACCACCCTCGTGCAGGCCGCCATCGCCGCCGGCATCGCGGCCGATCGCGCGCGGGCGCTGGTGGCGGCACAGCTCGGAATTCCGGCCGCCGACATCGCCGACTACCAGGGCCTGGCGGTGGGCGAAGGCTTCGCAGACGATGCCCGGACCGCGGCCGGCCTGACCAACCTCGCACTCCATGCCGGTGCCACGCTCGCCGTGGTCGATCCGGCGGTCGCGACGGCTCCCGCGCCCGGCGAAACCCTGGCGCGGCTCGAGTTCACGAACCCGAGCACTTACTACCTGCAGACCTATTCGACCGACGGCGTCGTGAGCGGCCAGGGACGCACGCAGGTCATCGACCGGCGCGAGGGCAAGACGGCCGGCGTCGCCATCGCGCATGGCCAGCTCTATCGCCAGGTCCGCCTGAGCCCGACCGGTTGGCTGCGCTGCGACGAGACCACCGACTTCTTCAACACGCAGGGCCTGCCGAACCGCACCGAGTTCTGCGGGGGCAGCGTTCCGAGCCTGGCCTACACGCTGTCGCAGGACATCGCGGGCCGCAAGATGTCGGAGGTCGTGGCGCAGATGCAGGCCGCCACCGACGGCAGCAACACCATCGTCGGCCTCGACCCGGCCGTCGGGCTCGCCGATCCCGGTGCCACCTTTCCCGCCGGTTCGTTGATCCGCACCCGCTTCGGCATCGACGTGAAGCAGTTCCCTCTGATCAACGACGTCACGACGGACGCGGTGGGCTTCGCCACGCTCGAAGCGCTGATCGCGGGCCGTCCGGTCGGCGGCGTCAACCTCGCCAACGGCGGCGGCACCGCGAGCCTCGGCCTGGCGCAGGACGATCGCCACATCCTGCGCGTGGCCTTCGTCGATGCGAGCACCGTGCGCTACTACATCTGCGACTGGGCCCAGGCCAGCTCGACCATGAGCAACTGCATCGCGGGCGGCACGGGCGGTTTTCGCATCGCCACGGTCAACGGCGCGCGGCTGATCGAGCTGGATGCCGCCAGCTATCCGTCGACCTACGTCGACAACCGGCGCAGCTTCGGTGAATACGGCGGGGCGGTGTATATGGTGCGCCAGGTCAAGCCGCAGCTCCAGTACAACGCCCGCACCTTGCAGCGCCTGAACGGCCCGGCCTGGCAGGCGCTGAAGCGGCAGATCGGACTGTGAGGAGCCGCACCATGTCGATCACCCGATGCATGGCCGGCGCCATCCTGGCGCTCGCACCGCTGGCCGCCAGCGCGCAGGCCACCGACCCGGCGGCACCCGCCATCGACGGTGCCTGGAACGCACTGCTCAAGGCACCGAACGGCCGCGAATACCGCGCCGACCTGAACCTGGAGCGTGGCGCCGGCATCTGGCAGCTCGCGATCCGCAGCACCGCCGATCCCTGCGTCGGCCTGCCGACCCCCGCGCGCTGGACACCGGCCGAGGGCCAGGGCTTCGAGCTGAGCCTGCATCCCTCCCAGGCGCTGGTCGGTTGCGGCGACAGCACGATCAGCTTCAAGCCGGTCGATGCCAGAACCTACCAGGGGCGCTCGCGCAACGGGTTCGACATCACGCTGACACGACGCTAGGGCGCCCAGGGCGAGGGGCCTGCCGCCGCGGCCCCTTGACGCGGAGCGCTCGCTATCGCCACACTGGTGCAGGAGGAGCGCAGGCCCGCGGCACGCGCCGGTCTGCCCCGCGCCTCCAGGCCACCAGGAGAAGACGCTCATGCAGATGCGCGAGAAGATTCCGCTGCGCCGCGCGCTGGATGCCATCCATCACCTCGACGAACCGCAATCGCAGCCCTGGCTCGATGTGCTGGAGGGGGCGCGCCAGCTGGTGGGCGGCGATACCGCGACCTTCATCATGTTCGACGGCAGCGGCGGCCTGCTGCGCTTCGAGCAGCAGTGCGTGGATGCCCGCGCCGAGCGCGAGTACGTCGAGCATTTCCATGCCTCGGACATCGTGGCACCGCTTGGACATGGCCTGCCCGCGGGCACCTGGCTCGACACCGCGCAACGCTTCACCCAGACCGAACTCGACCGGCAGGCCTTCTATGCCGATTTCATGTGCGTGCATCGCATGCGGCAGATCGTGACCTTCATGGCGGTCGAAACCTCGAGCCGACGCGCCGGCCTCTCGGTGCAGCGCAACCATCCGTCCGACGACATTGGCCGGCGCGTCGATTCGGAACCGATGCGCACCTTCACCACCGCCTTGCAGAACGCCATGCAGCAGCGCCAGCGCGATGCGGCGCTGTCGCTCTCGTTCGTCGACGCCACCTTCAAGACATTCAACGAAGCCGTTTTCCTGGTCACGCCGGCCGGCGCCGTGCTGCACGTGTCCGAACTGGCGAGGGCGTGGCTCGGCGAGCGGGGCGCGCTGCAGCTCCGCCAAGGCCGGCTGTGGCATGCCGACCAGAGATCGCAGGGCCTGCTGGTTCGCAGGCTGCGCGAGGCGGCCGGCGGCGGGCCCGCGCGGCGCCTGGTGCTGGCGGGGCCGCTCGGGCGCACGCACCGGCTCGACCTGGCGCGCGCCGATCTCCAGCTCAGCATCAGCGGCGAGATCCTGGTCGTGGTGCGTGTCTGCCGCGACCGCCGCGAAGCCGCCCTGAACGCGGAGGCACTCGAGATCGCCTTCGGTATCACGCCCTCGGAGGCCCGCGTTCTCGAGGCCTTGATGCGCGGCGCGGCGCCGAAGCAGTACGCCATCGACAACGCCGTGTCGTACCACACCGTGCGCGCGCAGATCGCCTCGCTGATGGAGAAGATGGAGTGCACCCGCCAGACCGACCTGATCGGCAAGGCCTGGACCCGCGTGTGAGCCGAGCCGTTTCGCCAATGCCACCTTGAAGCGTTACCCTTCGCGCAAGGGCCGCAACCCGGCGGCCCTGCGAAACGGAGCGACGATGGCAGACAAGATCCTGGTGTTCTACGGTTCCTACCGCGCCGACCGCATGGGCGTGCGGCTCGCGGACTATCTGGTCGAGCGGCTGGCCGCGCGCGGCGCCGAGGTGGAGCTGATCGATGCCAAGGCCGTCGACCTGCCGATGCTCGACCGCATGTACAAGGAGTACGCGGCGGGCACGGCGCCCGAGGCGATGGAGACGCTGGCGCGCAAGATCCGCGCGGCCGATGCCTTCGTCTTCGTGACCGGCGAATACAACTGGGGCCCGCAGCCCGGCCTCAAGAACCTCACCGACCACTTCCTCGAGGAGTGGTTCTGGCGGCCCGCGGCGATCGCGAGCTACTCGGCCGGCCGCTTCTCGGGCGTGCGCTCGGGCACGGTGTGGCATTCGATCCTCTCCGAGATGGGCATGATCGTGGTGTCGAGCACGCTCTCGGTCGGTCCGATCTCGCAGACGCTCGACGCGCAGGGCCAGCCCACCGGCGCGCCCGGCGCCTCGCTCGACCGGGCCTTCGGCCGCTTCGCCGACGACCTCGCGTGGTGGACCGAAGCGGCGCGCGAACAGCGCGCGCGCAAGGCGCCGCCCTATTGATCTTCTTCGAGGAGACCCGCCATGCGGCTCACGCCCTTCCTGATGTTCACCGGCCAGGCCCAGGCCGCGATGGATTTCTACCTCTCGTTGTTTCCCGAGGCGCGCATCACCGAGATCGAGCGCTACGGTCCCGCGGGCCCGGGCGCCGAGGGCACGGTGCTCAAGGCGCGCTTCGAGCTCGGCGGCCACAGCCTGCTGTGCATCGACAGCCCGCCCGTGCATGCCTTCGGCTTCACGCCCTCGATCTCGCTGTTCATCGACTGCGACGACGAGGCGCAGTTGCGGCGGCTGTTCGACGGACTCGGCGAAGGCGGCCAGGTGCTGATGCCGGTCGATGCCTATCCGTTCAGCCGGCTCTACGGCTGGGTGCAGGACCGCTTCGGCGTCTCGTGGCAGCTCAACCTGCCCTGAGGCAGGGGCCGCCTTCGTCGCCGGGGCCGGTGCCCCCGTGCCGCTGGCGATAGGCCGAGGGCGTGCAGCCGAAGGCCGCGCCGAACGCGCGCGTGAAATGCGGAATGTCCTGGAAGCCCCAGCGCAGCGCGATGGCCGAGACCGGCCGCCGGTCCGCGGGGTTCGCGAGGTCCTGCGCGCAACGCGTCATGCGCTGCGCGCGGATCCACGCGGCCGGCGTGCTGCCCTCGTGCGCGAAGGCCAGGTGCAGGTAGCGCACCGAGACACCGAAGTGCCGCGCGATCGAGGGCACGTCGAGCTCGGGTGAATCGAGCGCCTCGAGCACATGGGCCTTGACCCGGCGCACCAGCAGCTGACGGTGCGCATCGCGCATCGGCGGCGAGGGCGCCACACCGGCATCGACCGCGCGCGCCGACTCGGCCACGAGTTCGCACAGCAGCACCGCCAGCCGCTCGGCCGCGGGCCCCGCGGGCAGCCCGCCGCCCTCCATCAGCGACTGCATGAAGCCCGAGGTCGCGCGCCCGATGCCGGCCGGCCCGCCGAGCGCGCGCGCGAACAGGGCGCGCGGCTCGCTGACGCGCGGCAGCAGCAGCTCGCGCGGCACGCGCAGCGACAGCACTTCGAAGCGCTGCTCGAAATGCAGCGTGTAGGGTCGGGCCGTGTCGACGATGCTGAAGGCGCCGGGCGTCACGCGCGTCTCGCGGTGGCCCTGGCGCACGATGCCCTGGCCCGCGACCTGCAGGTTGACGAACAGCCGGTCCTGCGGATCGCGCCGGATCTGCGAGAAGTCGCGCACCACGGTGTGGGCCTCGGCGCGGATGCGCGCCACGTTGATGGCGCCGATGCCTTCCATGTCGACCCGGCTCGCGAAGCCCGCGCCGCGCTCGGCCGAGCGCGGGTCGAGCGCCGCGAAGGCCTCGCACACCACCTCGCGCCAGTAGGCGAACTGCTCGGGCGCGGCGACGGCTTCGGTGGACCAGGACTTCATGTGCGCACCTGTGGGCGGGCGGTTGGGATACGCATCATCGCGACGGCACGCGGGCCTTGCAAGCCGCGCGCCCGTGCTGCGCGTTCCGGCAAGGCGCCGTGCACGAAACGACAAGGCCGCCCGGGGGTGGCGCGGCCAGACTGCGGTCCCACCCATCACTCGACCGGATTTCCCATGACCATCGACTTCACCCTCGACCCCGCGCGCCGCGCGCTCCAGCTCGATGCGCGGCGTGCCGCCAGCGAGGTGCTCTCGCAGGTGCGCGCCGCCACGCACGCGCTGCACACGCCCGGCGAGCGCTTCCGCGCCACGCGGCCGATGTACGAGGAGATCATCCGCCGCGGCTTCCTGCGCCGGCTCATGCCGCAGCCCTTCGGCGGCGAGGGCACGGGCATGGTCGACCTCGCGATCGTGGCCGAGGAGTTCCATGCGGTCGACTGCAATGTCTCGCTGACGCTGTTCGCCAACCTGCTGGGCCTGGCGCCGCTGTTCATCGCCGGCACGCCCGAGCAGCACCGGCGCCTGCTCGCGCCCTTTCTCGCGTGCGAGGGCGCGCCGCTGGCCGCGCTGGCCAACAGCGAGCCCGGCGGCAGCGCGAACTTCGCCGCGCCGCGGCCCGGCGAGGGCGTGCGCACCACGGCCGAGCGTGGCGAAGGCGGCTGGCGCGTCCACGGCACCAAGCAGTGGGTGTCGGCCGCCACCGGCTGGGACGGCGAGGGCGCCGACCTGCTCAGCGTGGTTTGCCGCACCGACCCCGAGGCGCCGCCCGAGGCCGCGCTCTCGATCCTCGTGGTGCGGCGCGGCGCGCCGGGCCTGGTGCCGCTGCACGACATCGACGCCATGGGCCACCGTGCGCACCTCGTGCCGCGCTTCCGGCTCGAGGGCGTGGCCGTGCCCGACGCCGACGTGGTCGGCCCGGTGGGCGGCGCGCGCGACATCGTCGAGGCCAGCTTCTCGGGCACCGCGGCGCTGGTCGGCATCATGGGCGTGGGCCTGATGCGCGCGGCCTTCGACGTGGCGCTGCGCTTCGCGAAGACCGAATGCCGCGGCGGCGCGCTGCCCATCGTCGAGCACCAGGCCGTGGGCTATGCGCTGGCCGATGCCAAGACCACCATCGAGGCCGCGCGCTACCTGGGCTGGAAGGCCTGCGATGCGATCGATCGCCAGCTGCCCGGCGCGCTCGAGCTCGCGCTGCAGTCGAAGATCTTCGGCTCCGAAGCCGCCGTGCGCGTGATCACCGACCTGATGCGCGTGGTGGGCATCGACAGCTACGACCACGAACTGCCGCTCGCGGGCCTGCTGCAGGACGCGATCGCGCTGCCGCTGTTCGACGGCGGCAACATGGGCGTGCGCCGGCGGCAATTGCATGCGCTGCTGCGCGCGGCCGACTACGACCCGCTCACGGCCGCCGGCATCGCCTGACAAGGTGTGACGCGCCGGTCAGCTTCGGCTGGGCGCGGGGCCGCAGAATCCCGTCACCAAGAAAGCGGGAAGCAAAAGCACCATGCCCAATGCCGTCAAGACCGTCCGCGCCTTCAACGCGGACCGCGATCCCGAACGCCTGGCGATGAAATACGCCAACCTGCGCTCGAGCCCCTTCGTCTTCCTGCGCGGCACCTGCCACCTGTTCTACGACCGCCTGCCCTCGGGCGCGCTGTTCGCCAAGGCGCCGCTGGCCTGGCTGTGCGGCGACGCGCACCTCGAGAACTTCGGCAGCTACAAGGGCGACAACCGGCTGGTCTATTTCGACCTCAACGATTTCGACGAGGCCGCGCTCGCGCCCGTGACCTGGGAACTGGTGCGCTTCCTCACGAGCATCCTCGTGGCCGGCGATGGCTTGAGCCGCAGCGCCGCCGAGTCCGCCGCGCTGTGCAGGGTCTTCCTCGACGCCTATGCGGGCGCGCTCGCGCTCGGCAAGGCCCGCTGGGTCGAGCGTGACACCGCGACCGGCCTGGTGCGCGAACTGCTCGACACCCTCAAGGCGCGCACCCGCCCCGCCTTCCTCGACCGGCGCACCGAGCGCAAGGGCCGCCGGCGCCTGATCCGCAGCGATGGCAAGCATGCGCTACCGGTCACCGAAGCGCAGCGCGAGCGCGTCGTCA
Source organism: Variovorax sp. GW821-FHT10D07 (assembly GCF_059415325.1). Taxonomy (NCBI): domain Bacteria; kingdom Pseudomonadati; phylum Pseudomonadota; class Betaproteobacteria; order Burkholderiales; family Comamonadaceae; genus Variovorax; species Variovorax sp. GW821-FHT10D07. Next base: position 31,399 of record NZ_JBWKMZ010000014.1, read on the forward strand.
AGCTGGTCGATCGCTTCGCGGCCTCGCAGCCCAACCCGGGCTTCTTCGAGGTGCTCGACGTGGCGCGCCGCATCGCCGGCACTGGCAGCCTCGGCGTGGAGCGCTACATCGTGCTGGTCGAGGGCAAGGGCTCGCCCGATGCCAACTACCTGCTCGACCTCAAGCAGGCGCTGCCGTCCTCGCTCGCGCCGCACCTGAAGAAAACGGCGCAGCCCGCCTGGGAATCGGAGGCGCACCGCGTGGTCGCGCTGCAGCGCCGCATGCAGGCCGTGTCGATGGCCTTCCTGCATCCCATCGTGACGCGCAAGAGCTCCTATGTGCTGCGTGGCCTGCAGCCCAGCGAGGACCGCGTGAGCCTCAACGTGAACCGCACGCGGCCCGCCGACATCCGCGCGGTGCTCGACGACATGGGGCAGCTCATGGCCTGGGCGCAGTTGCGTAGCGCGGGCCGGCAGGGCTCCGTCATCGCGGACGCGCTGGTCGACTTCGGCGCTTCGGCGAAGTCGTGGCGCGCGGACCTGCTCGACGCCGCGCAGCAGTGCGCCGCGCAGGTGGCGAAGGACTGGGCGGTGTACTGCGAGGCCTACGACGCGGGCGCGATGGTCATCCGACCAGCCCGACCACCGACCGCACCACGCTGACCGCCGCCAGCGCGATCAGCAGGTTCAGCACATGCCGCCTGAACTGCTCGGGCGACACCCCCTTGAACGAGCGCTGCCCCCACCAGATGCCGGCCAGCATCGCGGGCGCGAGCCACAGCGCCCATTTGAAGGTGTCGGGCCCGAGCAGCTTGCCGGTGGCGTGCGCGGCCGGCATCAGCGCGGCGCTCGCGAGCGACACCACGTCGCTGAACAGCAGCAAGGCGATCAGCGTGGCGCGCAGCGCGGCCGGTGCCATCGCGGTGGTGCTCAGCAGCACGGCGATGGCGATGCCACCGATGGCCGCCACGCCGTTGATGAAGCCCGAGGCCAGGCCGGCGCCGAAGCGCACCGCGCGCGTGGGCACCAGCGTGGCGCGCGCGCCGCTGCGCAGCAGCAGCGCGGCGGCCATCAGCAGCGCGCCGATTAGCAGGCGCAGCGGCGTCTCCGGCAGCCAGGCCAGCAGCGCCACGCCGAGCGGAATGAACAGCAGGTTGCCGAGCATCAGCCAGCCGAGCCAGGGCATGTCGACGTCGCGTGCGATGCCGCGCAGCTGGCTCAGGCTCGCGAGGATCTCGAGCATGAAGATCGCGGGCACCACCAGCGCGGGCGAGACCACGAGCGACATGCCGGCCACCGTGATGGCCGAGAAACCGAAGCCCGCGAAGCCGCGCACCACGCCGGCCGCGAACACCACGCACAGGCTGTAGGCGAGCAGCAGCGGCGCCAGCGGCGGCGTCAGAAGGTCGGCCGGGTTCATGCCGCGAACAGCGGCAGCAGCTTGAGCCGCTGCACCTTGCCCGAGGGCCCGCGCGGCAGGTCGGTCACGAAGCGGTAGTGGCCCGGCGCCTTGTAGCGCCCGAGCGCCTCGGCGCTGAAGGCGCGCAGCTCGTCCTCGCCGCAGGCGCAGCCCTCGCGCAGCACGATGCACACGCCGACCTCCTGGCCATAGTGGCGGTCGGGCACGCCGACGGCCGCGGCCTCGAGCACGGCGGGATGCCGCAGCAGGGCTTCGTCGATCTCGCGCGGCGCGATGTTCTCGCCGCCCTTGATGATCAGTTCCTTGATGCGGCCGGTGACGAAGAAGAAGCCGTCGGCATCGCGGTGGCCGAGGTCGCCGGTGCGCAGCCAGCCGTCGGGCGTAAAGCTGGCGCGCGTGGCCTCCTCGTTCTTGTAGTAGCCGCGCATCACGTTGGGCCCGCGGATCGCGAGCTCGCCGGTGCTGCCGTCGGGCACCTCGGCGAGGGCCGCGTCGATCACGCGCGCCTCGCAGCCCGAGGCGCGGCCAACCGAGCCCAGCTTGCGCTGTGCCGGATCGAGGGGATTGGAGAACGAGGGCGCGGCGGTCTCGGTGAGGCCCATGGTCTCGACGATGCCGATGCCGAACAGGCGCTCGAAGGCGCGGTGGTGCTCGGGCGGCAGCGCGGCCGAGGCCGAGCGGCAGAAACGGATGGCGGCCGTGCGTTCGCGCGCCGGTGCCTCGCCCTCGAGCAGGTACGAGATCATGGTCGGCACCACGTTGATCCAGCTGCAGCCGGCCCGCGCGGCCTGCTCCCAGAAGCGGCCGGCCGAGAACTTCGGCGGCATCGCGAGGCTGCCGCCGTGCGCGAGCGGCGCCAGCATGGTCACGCAGAAGGCGTTGATGTGATAGAGCGGCAGCACCGCGAGCACGCGGTCGGTGCTTCCCAGCTCGTGCTCGGCACTGATCGCCTGCGCGTTGGCCGCGAGGTTGCGCTGCGTGAGCATCACGCCCTTGGGCTGGCCCGTGGTGCCCGAGGTGTACATCAGCAGCGCGACCGCGTCGGGCGAGGGCGCGGGAAGCGCGGGAAGCGCGGGAAGCGCGTTCGCTTCGGCTTCCCCCGGCAGCCCGAGCCCGTCGGGATCGGCCACCAGCACCGGCACCGGTCGGCCGATGTCCGCGAGCATCGCGCGCACGCGTTCTTCCCACTCGGGCGCCACGCAGACGACGCGGCAGTCGGAGTGAGCGAGCACGTAGCGCATCTGCTCGGGCTGCGACAGCAGGTTGACCGGGTTCACGACCATGCCCGCATGCATCGCGCCCAGCAGCAGCCGCAGCGTCTGCAGGCCGTTGGGCATCACGACCGAGACCGTGTCGCCGGGCCGCGCGCCGGCCGCCCGCAGCGCGCCGGCCACGCGGCGGCAACCGAGCGCGAGCGCGGCGCAGTCGATGCGCGCCTCGCTCTCGGTGGACAGCGCATACACCGCGCCCGGCTGGCGCGCGGCGACCTGCTCGATCAGGCCATGGACGGTGTCGCTGTCGCCCGCCGCCATGCTCAGTGCGCTCCGTGCTGCGCGAAGAAGGCGCCGAAGATCTGTTCCTCGCTCGGCACCTGCTCGGCGATCGGCCGCGACACGCGCGTGATGTTGAGGTAGTGCCGGTAGTTCATGTTGTCGGAGAAGTTGTTGCGGCCCCAGGTGCCGCAGCCCATCGAGAGCGAGAACGGCAGGCCGTTGTCGAAGCTGCCGCCGGTGGCGATGCAGTGCGCCTGGTCGACGATCACGCGCGACACCGGCAGCGACAGGCCGAGCTCGAGCGCGCGCCCGGGCACGGCCGAATGCAGCCCCACCGAATGGCCCGCGCCCTCGTAGCCGTAGATGCGCTCGACGATCGAGGCCGCATGCGCGAAGTCGCGCGCCGCATAGACCGCGAGCACCGGGCTGAGCTTCTCGCCCGAGAACGGATGGTCGTGGCCCACGCCGTCCTCGGCCACCATCAGGATGCGCGGGTCGGCCTCGGCGATCGCCTGCCAGGCCGCGCGGTTGGCGCCGTCGACCTCGGCGGCGCGCTCGGCGATGGCGCGTGCCGACTGGCCGATGACCGCGGCCGAGAGTTTGCCCTCGGGCCACATCAGCTGCTGAAGGGTGGCCTTCTGCGCCTCGCCGAGCATCACGGCGCCGCGGTCCTTGAGCGCAGCGAGCAGGCGCGCGCGCACCGCGTCGACGACCACCAGGCTGTTCTCCGACGAGCAGCTGGTCGCGTTGTCGAAGGTCTTCGAGCGCACGATGCGATCGGCCGCGGCTTCGGTATCGGCCGTCTCGTCGACGATGCCCGCGACATTGCCGGCGCCCACGCCGAAGGCCGGCGTGCCGCTCGCATAGGCGGCGCGCACATTGGCCTGCGAGCCGGTGGCCACCACCAGGTCGCACAGCCGCATCAGTTCGGCCGTCGACTGCTTGTTGACGGGTGCGGGCAGCAGCTGAACCAGGTCGCGCGGCGCGCCGATGCGGTCGAACTGCTGGTGGATGAATTCGATCAGCCGCGCCGCGGTCGACCAGCCCTTGGGCGAGGGCGCGACGATCACCGCGTTGCGGCCCTTGAGCGCGTTGATGATCTTGTTGGCCGGCGTCGCGCCCGGGTTGGTCGAGGGCGTGATCGCGCACACCACGCCGACCGGGCGCGCGATCTCGACGATGCCGCGCGCCGGGTCCTCGGCGATCACCCCGACCGAGCGCGCACCCTGCAGGTCGCGCAGCAGGCCGAAGGTCTTGCGGTGGTTCTTGCGCACCTTGTCCTCGACGTTGCCCACGCCCGTGTCGGCCACCGCCAGCTCGGCCAGTTCGCGGTTGCGCGCGGGTTCGATGAGGGCCCAGCCGGCGGCCGTCACCGCCATGTCGACCTGGGCCTGCGACCAGGTCTCGTAGATGCGTTGCGCCGCGCGGGCGCGTGCCACCAGTTCGACGATGGGGCCCGAGGCTTCTGAAGAGGATGCGGAGGTGTTCATGGAAATCGCTCGGCGCCCGTGGCGCCGTTCATCAAGAAGAGAAGAAAAAACTAGTCGACGCGGATGTTCGCTTCCTTGGCGAGCTTGCTCCAGCGCACGAGTTCGGTCGACACCACCTTGCCGAGCTGCTCGGGCGTGCCGCCCACGCCTTCGCTGCCCTGGGCCAGCAGCTTGTCGCGGATGTCGGGTTCCTTCACGACCGTGTTGATCACGCGGTTGAGCCGGTCGATCGCGGGTTGCGGCGTCTTCGCGGGCACGAACACCGCGTACCAGGAGTCGACGTCGAAGTCGGGAATGCCGGCCTCCTGCATCGTCGGCACGTCGGGAAAGGCGGCGCTGCGCTTGGTGGTCGACACGGCCAGCGCCTTGAGCTTGCCGGCCTTCACGAACTGCGCCGCGGCGGGAATCGACACCCACAAGAGCGGCACCTGTCCGCCCATCACGTCGGTGACCGCCGGGCCGCCGCCGCGGTAGGGCACGTGCGTCATCTGCGTGCCGGTGCGCAGCTTCAGCAGCTCGCCCGCGAGGTGGCCGGGCGAGCCGTTGCCCACCGAGGCGAAGGAGATGCTGTCGGGCTTGGCCTTGGCCATCGCGACCAGCTCGGCCACGGTGCTGGCCGGGAACTGCGGGTTCGCCACCAGGATCTGCGGCAGCGAGGCCACCAGGCCCACGGGCGCGAAGTCCTTCGCGGTGTCGAACGAGAGCTTGTTGTAGATGGCCGGGTTGATGGTGTGCGAGGACAGCGTGAACAGCACCGTGTAGCCGTCGGCCGGCGACTTGGCGACCAGCTCGGTGCCGATCGAGCCGGCCGCGCCGCCGCGGTTGTCGATCACGACCGGCTGGCCCAGCAGCGTCTGGAAGCGCTCCTGCACGATGCGCGCGATCACGTCGGTGCCGCCGCCGGGCGGGTAGGGCACGATCAGCTTGATCGGCTTGCTGGGGTAGTCGCTCCCGTTCTGCGCGACCGCGGCCAGCGGCGATGCCAGCGCCGCGGCGGCCAGCAGCCCCGCGCGCAACCAGGGGGCGGACAAGGACAGTCTCATACGGGTCTCCTTCTCGTTGTGGTGGCGGGGGCGGTGGCGGGGCGGTAGCCCAGCGTGGCGCTGGCGTCGCGCGCGCAGGCCATGATGCGATCGGAGAGTTCGCGCGCCTGGGTGCGCGCGAAGCGGATGGAGGGCACGCTCATGCCGACGGCGGCCACCGCCGTGCCGCGCGCGTCGAACACCGGCACACCGAGGCCGCAGACGCCCAGGCGCCATTCCTCGCGGTTCTCGGCATAGCCGCGCGCGCGGCTGCGCTCGAGCTCGGCCTGCAGCGCATCGAAGTCGACGATGCTGTGCGGCGTGTGGGGCTGCAGCGTGCCGAACAGCGCCCGCAGCGCGGCGGCATCGAGTCGCGCGGCCGCCAGCATCGCCTTGCCCGAGGCCACGCAGCAGGCCGGCGCGCGGCCGCCGATGCGCGAATAGGCGGCCACGGGCAGCGGGCTGTCGAACTTGTCGAGGTAGACGATCTCGGCGCCGTCGAGCACCGCGAGATGGATGGTCTCGCCGCTGGCCTGCGCCAGTGCCGCGAGGTGCGGGCGCAGCAGCGCGCCGATGTCGGCCGCCTCGGAGACCATGGCGCCGAGTTCGAACAGGCGCAGGCTCGGCCGGTAGGCGCTGGTGTCGGCGTCCTGCACCGCCCAGCCGCATTCCACCAGCGTCTGCAGCGTGCGATGGGCATTGCTGCGCGCCATGCCGAAGGCAAGGGCGACGTCGGTCACGCGGCAGGCGCGTGCCTGGCGTGCCATCCATTCCATGACGGCGAGGCCTTTGGCGAGCGTGGAATCCATGCGTCTCCGTTGTCCCGACGCTTTCGATGAATTCCAAATATTGGAACAGCGTTCGGATAATTGAAACTCAATGTACAAACGCCGATGGCGCTTGTCAACGCGACACTTTCGGCTGACATGGCGCGCGGGCCATGCGGAACTCAGTGCCGGTGCCGCCCCGCCATCAGTCCAATCACCTCGCGGAAGATCGCGTTGCCCGTCGAGGCCGCGAGGTCCAGCACGTGGCTGTGGCTGTAGTAGGGGCTCAGGTCCAGCCCCACGCCGATGCCCGCGATCGCGATGTCGCGCTGCTGCTCCTGGCGTGCCAGCACCTCGCGCAGGTGGTGGTCGAGGTAGTGCGGATCGTTGGCGAGATGGGTCGCGCTGTCCATTGGCGAGCCGTCGGAGATCACGAGCAGCAGCTTGCGCTCCTCGCTGCGCGCGCGCAGCCGCGTGCAGGCCCAGTCCACGGCCTCGCCGTCGATGCCCTCGCGGAACAGCTCGGGCCGCAGCAGCGCGGCCATCGGCGCGCGCGCGCGGCGCCAGGGCGTGCCCGCGGCCTTGAACACCAGGTGGCAGCGCTCGTTGAGCCGGCCCGGGTGCGCGCTCCGGCCCGCGCGCAGCCAGTCGCGCTGCGCGCGGCCGCCGTTCCAGGCGCCGGTGGTGAAGCCCAGCACTTCGCTGGCCACGCCGGCCTGCTCGAGGGCGCGCGCGAGCACGTCGACCAGCATCGCGACCGATTCGGCATGCTCCTTCATCGAGCCCGAGCAATCGATGAGGAAGCTGACCACGCAATCGGCCAGCGGCTCCTCGCGCTCGATGCGGAACAGCCGCCGCTCGGCCGGCGAGGCCACGAGCTGGGCGAGCCGGCGGCCGTCGATGCGGCCTTCCTCCTGGCCGCCGTCCCAGCCGTCGCGCTCGGGCACGGCCAGCAGCGCGCGCAGTTCGCGCGCGAGCCGCGCCAGGTTCACGCCCTGCGCCGCGATGCGGCGGTCGAGCCGCTCGCGCAATTCGGCCAGCAGCTCGCGGCGCACCAGCGTGGCGGCCTCGTGCTCGCGGTCGTATTCGGTGGTGAACACGCGGTAGGTGGCGCCGGCCTCCTCGAGCAGCCGGCTGCGCCCGGATTGCGCGCTGACGTGCTGCTCGACGATCTCGCGGTCCATCTCGGCGACCAGGCTGAACACGCTGCGCTTGTCGTCGGTGTCGTTCTGGCGCGTGTCGGGTGCTTCGTCATCGCCGCCGGCCTCGTGCAGCATCGTGGCGACCGTGCGCGCGATCGCCAGCGCATGCACGGCATACGCGGCCTGGTCGAAGCGATCGCGCCGCAGCCCGCCCAGCGCATGGCCGATGCGCGGCGCGAGCGCGAAGCGCGTGGCCTCGAGCATGTCCTCGGTTTCCTCGACCACCTGCTCGCCGCTCACGCGTGCACGGCAGATCTGCGCCACCGCGTACAGCAGCAGGCCGCGCGCGGTCTCGGTCAGGCCCGAGTGGTGGAAGGCCAGCGACCACTGCGCGTGGCGATGGCGCAGGTTGCGCCGCATGCCGGCCATGGCCTCGGGCACCAGCGCCTCGGCGCGGAACTGCTCGAGCATCTCGAACAGCATGCGCTCCACCGGCTCCTCGGGCTGCAGCGTGCGGTGCAGCGCGGCATCGGAGCCGGCGATGCGCAGCGCCAAACCATCAGCCACGCCGCGGAACGATTCGAAGTCGTCGGTCTCGGGCGAGGGATGCAGGTGCGGCGCGAACCACGGCAGCGGCACGCGGCCGCGGTGCAGGCGCCGGCCGCGGAAGTGCAGGTCGCGCTCGCCGCTGAAGGCGCGCACCACGCCCGCGCAGAGCTCGGCGACGCGTTCCTCCTGCCGAACCTTGCGGATGTCCTGCTGCGTCATGGCGCGCCGCGCTCAGCCGCCCGCGAGCCGGTGCGATTCCGCGAGCTCGCGGTCGAAGCAGCGCTGGAAGTACTCGGCCACCAGCGGCCGCTCGGCCTCGTCGCACTTGTTGACGAAGGAGAGGCGGAAGGCCAGCGCCACGTCCTTGAAGATCTCGAGGTTCTCGGCCCAGGTGATCACGGTGCGCGGCGACATCAGTGTCGACAGGTCGCCGGCCGCGAAGCCCTTGCGCGTGAGGTCGGCCACCGCCACCATCGCCGCGACCGTGGCGCGGCCCGCCGCGTCGGCCAGCGAGGGCACGCGCGCCTGCACGATCGCGATCTCTTCGGGCGTGGGCAGGTAGTCGAGCGAGGCGACGATGTTCCAGCGGTCGATCTGCGCATGGTTGAGCCGCTGCGCGCCGTGATACAGGCCGTTGAGGTTGCCCAGGCCGACCGTGTTGGCGGTGGCGAACAGCCGGAAGAAGGGATGCGGGCGCAGCACCTTGTTCTGGTCGAGCAGCGTGAACTGGCCGTCGCGCTCGAGGATGCGCTGAATCACGAACATCACGTCGGGCCGGCCCGCGTCGTACTCGTCGAAGATCAGCGCCACCGGCCGCTGCAGCGCCCAGGGCACCATGCCTTCCTGGAACTCGGTGACCTGCTTGCCGTCGCGCAGCACCACCGCGTCCTTGCCGACCAGGTCGAGCCGGCTGATGTGGCCGTCGAGGTTGAGCCGCACGCAGGGCCAGTTCAGCCGCGCCGCCACCTGCTCGATGTGGGTCGACTTGCCGGTGCCGTGCAGCCCCTGCACCATCACGCGTCGGTCGCGCATGAAGCCCGCGAGGATCGCGAGCGTCACGTCGGGGTTGAAGCGGTAGACCGCGTCGATCTCGGGCACGTGCGCGTCGCGCTCGGCGAAGGCGGGCACCTGCAGGTCGGCGTCGATGCCGAAGGTCTCGCGCACGCCGACGAGGCGCGTGGGGTGGAGGGCGGCGATGTCGTTCATGGGGCGGGTGGGGAGGTGTCAGGCCTGGGCGCGGCGCGCGGGTGTCGCATCGGCATCGATGCGGCTCAGCGCGAGCGCCGCGCGCTGCAGCGCGGGCAGCAGCGTCTTGGCCTTCGCGATGTCGAGCCGCATCACGGGCGCCTGCACCGCGATGCAGAGGTTCGACGGACTGTCGCCCGCAGCCGGCACCAGCGCGGCGATGCACAGCAGGCCGGGCAGGAACTCCTCGTTGTCGATCGCGAAGCCGTTCTTTCGCACGCGCTGGATCTCGGCCTCGAGCGCCGCGGCATCGGTCAGCGTGCTCGCCGTGTAGGCCTCGAGCGAGGCATTCGCCAGCAGCCGGCGGCGCTGCGCCTGGCCCATCTGCGCGAGGAACATCTTGCCGCTGGCCGAGCAGTGCACCGGCACGCGCGAGCCCGGGTGCAGGTAGAAGCGCAGCGGCGCCGCGGTCTCCACGCGGTCGAGGTAGACCACCTCGCTGCCCGAGAGCGCCGTGAGGTTGCAGCTCTCGCCGATCTCCTCGACCAGCTGGCGCAGCACCGTGTGGCGCGCGCCGTGCAGGCTGTCGTTGAACAGCAGGTTCTCGGCCAGCCGGCGCAGCCGCGTGCCCATGCCGTAGTGGCGCCCGTCGCCCTCGCGCTGCAGCAGGCCCGCGCCCTCCATCTGCTGCAGCATGCGGTGCAGCGTGGGCTTGGGCAGGCCGGTCTCCTCCACCAGGCCCTGCAGCGAGTAGCGCTGGTCCTTGGCGGCGATCACCTCGAGCAGCGCGAACAGCCGCATCGCCGGGGTGTCGGCGCCCGGGGCCTCGGCGGAAGGCGGCAGCGACTTGACGATCTTCATGGCGGCGGATCATAGTCCTTTTGCAAAAAATAGAACATTCCGTACCGTTTTTTGGAATTTGTTTGACGCGGCACTGCACCCGTCCTATAGTCCGCCCGAATCGCCAACCCCGAAATACGGAACTTCCCGTTCCGGCTTTTTGCAGTCCGCCGTCCAGCCCTTCATCCGCAGGAGACACCGACCCATGAGCAAGCAACCCACCCGCGAAGCCGTCACCGGCGTGCAGAAGATGACGCCCTCCGAGGCCTTCGTCGAGACCATGGTCGCCAACGGCGTGACCGACATCTTCGGCATCATGGGCTCGGCCTTCATGGACGCGATGGACATCTTCGCGCCCGCCGGCATCCGCCTCGTGCCCGTGGTGCACGAGCAGGGCGCGGCCCACATGGCCGACGGCTATGCGCGCGTGTCGGGCCGCCACGGCGTGGTGATCGGCCAGAACGGCCCCGGCATCAGCAACTGCGTGACCGCGATCGCGGCCGCCTACTGGGCGCACAGCCCGGTGGTGATGATCACGCCCGAGACCGGCACCATGGGCATGGGCCTGGGCGGCTTCCAGGAGGCCAACCAGCTGCCGATGTTCCAGGAGTTCACCAAGTACCAGGGCCACGTGAACAACCCCAAGCGCATGGCCGAGTACACCGCGCGCTGCTTCGACCGCGCCATCTCCGAGATGGGCCCGACCCAGCTCAACATCCCGCGCGACTACTTCTACGGCGAGATCACGACCGAGATCCCGAAGCCGATGCGCGTGGAGCGCGGCGCCGGCGGCGAGAACAGCCTCAACGCCGCGGTCGAGCTGCTGGCCACCGCGAAATTCCCCGTCATCCTCTCGGGCGGCGGCGTGGTCATGGGCGACGCCGTGGAAGAGTGCAAGGCACTCGCCGAGCGCCTGGGCGCGCCGGTGGCCAACGGCTACCTGCGCAACGACTCCTTCCCCGCGAGCCATCCGCTGTGGGCCGGCCCGCTGGGCTACCAGGGCAGCAAGGCCGCGATGAAGCTGATCGCGCAGGCCGACGTGGTGCTCGCGCTCGGCTCGCGCATGGGCCCCTTCGGCACGCTGCCGCAGCACGGCATGGACTACTGGCCCAAGGAGGCGAAGATCATCCAGGTCGAGGCCGACCACACCAACCTGGGCCTGGTGAAGAAGATCACCGTCGGCATCCACGGCGACGCCAAGGCCACGGCCAAGGCCCTGCTCGAGCGCCTCGCGGCCAAGACCCTGGCCTGCGACGCCACCAAGGCCGAGCGCGCCGCGAAGATCAAGGCCGAGAAGGAGGCCTGGGAGAAGGAGCTCGACGCCTGGACCCACGAGCGCGACCAGTTCAGCCTCGACGTCATCGAGGAAGCCAAGGGCGAGAAGACGCCCACCGGCGGCACCTACCTGCATCCGCGCCAGGTGCTGCGCGAGCTCGAGAAGGCGATGCCGCCGCGCGTGATGGTCTCGACCGACATCGGCAACATCAATGCGGTGTCGAACAGCTACCTGCGCTTCGAGGAGCCGCGCTCCTTCTTCGCGCCGATGAGCTTCGGCAACTGCGGCTACTCGCTGCCCACCATGATCGGCGCCAAGTGCGCCGCGCCCGACCGCCCGGCCGTGGCCTATGCGGGCGACGGCGCCTGGGGCATGAGCATGGTCGAGATCATGACCGCCGTGCGGCACGACATTCCCGTGACCGCGGTCGTGTTCCACAACCGCCAGTGGGGCGCCGAGAAGAAGAACCAGGTCGACTTCTACAACCGCCGCTTCGTCGCCGGCGAGCTCGAGAGCGAGAGCTTCGCGGGCATCGCCAAGGCCATGGGCGCCGAGGGCATCGTGGTCGACCGGCTCGAGGACGTGGGCCCGGCGCTCAAGAAGGCCATCGACCTGCAGATGAACCAGCGCAAGACCTGCGTGATCGAGATCATGTGCACGCGCGAGCTTGGCGATCCGTTCCGCCGCGATGCGCTGTCGAAGCCGGTGCGCTTCCTCGACAAGTACAAGGACTACGTCTGATCGGGCGGCGCCGCGCATGACCGACCAGCTGCTGACGCTCAACGCGGGCTCGTCGTCGATCAAGGTCGCGCTGTTCGACGCCGCCGGTGCCGACGGCGCATTGCCCGCCGCGCACTGGTCGGGCCAGGCCGATGGCCTGGGCGCGGGCCTCGATGCACGGCTGCGCATCCGCGATGCACAGGGGCGCACCCTGCACGACGCGAAGCTCGAGGGCGATGCGCGCTCGCACCGCGGCGCGCTGGCCGCGCTGCTCGACTGGCATGCGCAGCAGGGCGGCGCCGGCCGCATCGCGGGCGTGGGCCATCGCATCGTGCATGGCGGCATGGACTTCGTGGCGCCGGTGCGCATCGACGACGCCGTGCTCGAGGACCTGGCCGCGCTCGAACCGCTCGCGCCGCTGCACCAGCCGCACAACCTCGCGGGCGTGCGCGCCGCGATGCAGGCCTTTGCCGGCGTGCCGCAGGTGGCCTGCTTCGACACCGCCTTCCACGCGGTGCAGCCCGAACTCAACCGCCGCTTCGCGCTGCCGCGCGACCTGCACGACGCGGGCGTGCGGCGCTACGGCTTCCACGGGCTCTCGTACGAATCGATCGCGCACCAGCTCGCGCGGCAGGCGCCCGAGGCCGCGAACGGCCGCGTGATCGTCGCGCACCTGGGCAACGGCGCCTCGATGTGCGCCATCGCGCAGGGGTGCTCGGTCGCCACCACCATGAGCTTCTCGCCGCTCGACGGTCTCACCATGGGCACGCGCTGCGGCCGGCTCGATGCCGCCGTGGTGCTCTACCTGATGCGCTCGCGCGGCATGTCGGCCGATGCGGTCGAGAAGCTGCTGTTCCGCGAATCGGGCCTGCTCGGGCTCTCGGGCGTGTCGAGCGACATGCGCGCGCTGGAGGCATCGGACGAACCCGCGGCCGCCGAGGCCATCGACCATTTCGTCGAGCAGGTGGTGCAGCACATGGGCAGCCTCGCGGCGGCCCTGCGCGGCGTCGATGCGATCGTGTTCACGGGCGGCATCGGCGAGAACGGTGCCGCGCTGCGCGCGCGGGTGCTCGAGGACTGCACGTGGATGGGCGTGGAACTCGATGCCGCTGCCAATGCCGGTGGGCAGGCGCGGATCTCGACCGGTAGCAGTCGCATCAGTGCGTGGGTGCTGCGCACCGACGAGGAAGCGGTGATCGCGCGCCACACGGCGCGCGTGCTCGCCTAACCCGGCAGCGGCGCCACCGCCCCGCGCGGCACGCTCGCGCCGCAATGGCGCAGGAAGTCCGCGGTCGCGCGGCCCAGCAGCTTGTCGCGGTGCATCACGGTCGCGAGCCGCCGCGTGCCCGCGGGCAGTTTCGTGCGCAGCTCGACCAGGTGCCCGTCCTCCAGCGCCTGCGCCACCGTGTAGCGCGAGAGGCACGCCAGCCCCGTGCCCGAGGCCACCACGCGCTTGATGGCCTCGGTGCTGCCGAGCTCGAAACCCACCTGCACCTGCTCGAGGTTCTGGATCAGCCAGGCATCGGTGACCTGGCGCGTGCCCGAGCCATGCTCGCGCAGCACCCAGGTGGCCTGCGACAGCTGCCGGTGCGTGGCGACCCGGTCGGCCAGCGCATGGCCGGGCGCGGCCACGATCACGAGCTCGTCGGTGCGCCAGGCGCGCACCACCAGGTCGGGGTGCGTCTGCGGCCCCTCGATGAAGCCGACGTCGACGTCGAAGCCCGCCACCGCGTCGATCACGTCGCGCGTGTTGGCGATGTGCAGGTGCACCTGGCTCTGCGGATGCAGCGCGGTCCAGGCCGACACGCGCTCGGGCAGCAGGTATTCGCCGATGGTGAAGCTGGCCGCCACGCGCAGCGGCGCCGCATGCTCGCCGCTGAACAGGGCCTGCACCTCCGCGGCCTGGTCGAGCAGCGCCTGGGCCTTGGGCAGCAGCGCGCGGCCGTTCTCGTTGAGCACCAGCCGGCGGCCGATGCGGTCGAACAGCAGGGCGCCGACCGAGCCCTCGAGGTCGGCCAGCGCGCTGCTGGCGGCCGACTGGGAGCGCGCGATGCGGTCGGCCGCGGCGCGCGTGCTGCCGCCGCGCGCGGTGGCCACGAAGACCTCGAGCTGGCGCAGGTTGAGGCGCAGGCGGGTCGAATTCTGCTGATCTGATTTTCCGGTCATCGTGAGCAATATTCTGCGCTTTTCCGTTCGATCGATGCTGCCTACCATCGGCCGGGCCACGCTTGAAAACAAAGGACCGCCAGTGTTCAGTTTCCTGTCCCGCGAGCCCGTGCACGATCCGCTGGCGGCGCCCACGCCCACCGACCAGACCGAGGTCAAGACCACCACCTGCTACATGTGCGCCTGCCGCTGCGGCATCCGCGTGCACCTGCGAGAGGGCGAGAACGGGCCCGAGGTGCGCTACATCGACGGCAACCCCGACCATCCGCTCAACAAGGGCGTGATCTGCGCCAAGGGCTCCTCGGGGATCATGAAGCAGGTGTCGCCCGCGCGGCTCACGCAGCCGCTGCTGCGCAAGCCCGGCAGCGAGCGCGGCGCCGGCGAGTTCGAGCCGATCGGCTGGGACCGTGCCTTCGAGATCCTGACCGAGCGGCTCGCGAAGATCCGCGCCACCGATCCGAAGAAGTTCGCGCTGTTCACGGGCCGCGACCAGATGCAGGCGCTCACCGGCCTGTTCGCGCGCCAGTTCGGCACGCCCAACTACGCGGCGCATGGCGGCTTCTGCTCGGTCAACATGGCCGCGGGCATGATCTACACCATCGGCGGCAGCTTCTGGGAGTTCGGCGGCCCCGACCTCGAGCGCGCCAAGCTGTTCGTGATGATCGGCACCGCCGAGGACCACCACAGCAACCCGATGAAGATCGCCATCAGCAAGTTCAAGCGCGATGGCGGGCGCTTCATCTCGATCAACCCGGTGCGCACCGGCTACTCGGCCATCGCCGACGAATGGATCCCGATCAAGCCCGGCACCGACGGCGCGCTGCTGATGGCGCTGCTGCACGAGCTGATCGCAAGCGAGCTGATCGACCATGCCTTCCTCAAGCGCTTCACCAACGCGCCGCAGCTGGTGGTGCTCGACGACTGCGAGCGCGAGGGCCTGTTCGCCTTCGATCCCGAGCGCGGCCCGCCCGGCGACGGCCGCAACCCGCACAACAAGCTGGTGTGGGACAAGGCCAGCGGCACGGTGAAGCCCGCCTATCCCGAAGGCATCGCCGACGGCTGCGACCCCGCGCTCGAGGGCCACTACACGCTGGCCGACGGCACGCGGGTGGCGCCCTCGTTCCAGCTGCTGCGCGAGCGCGTGGCGAGCTGCACGCCCGAATGGGCGCAGGCCATCACGGGCATCGATGCCGCGCGCATCCGAAAGCTGGCGCGCGAGATGGGCGAGACCGCGCTGCGCCAGGCCTTCGAGCTGCCGATCGCCTGGACCGATGCCTGGGGCAAGCGGCACGCCACCACGCAGGCGCGGCCCGTGGCCTTCCATGCGATGCGCGGGCTGGCCGCGCATTCGAACGGCTTCCAGACCGTACGCGCGCTCGCGATCCTGATGAGCGTGCTCGGCACCATCGACGCACCCGGCGGCTTTCGCCACAAGGCGCCGTACCCGCGCCACATCGTGCCCAACTACCGGGCCTTCAACGACCCCGGCATGATCCAGCCCAACACGCCGCTCAATGCGGCGCCGCTGGGCTTCCCGGCCAGCCCCGACGAGCTCGCGATCAACCCCGACGGCTCGCCGATCCGCATCGACCATGCCTTCTCGTGGGAGCATCCGCTGTCGGCCCACGGGCTGATGCACAACGTCATCACCAACGCGGTGAAGGGCGATCCCTACCGCATCGACACCTTGCTGATCTTCATGGCCAACATGGCCTGGAACTCGAGCATGAACACGATGGCCGTGCGCGAGATGCTCAACCGCAAGGACGACCAGGGCGAGTACATGATCCCGTTCCTGGTGGTGTGCGATGCCTTCCAGAGCGAGACCGTGGCCTTCGCCGACCTGGTGCTGCCCGACACCACCTACCTCGAGCGCCACGATGCGATGAGCATGCTCGACCGGCCGATCTCGGAGTTCGACGGGCCGGTCGATTCGGTGCGCATCCCGGTGGTGCCGCCCACGGGGCAGTGCAAGCCCTTCCAGGAGGTGCTGATCGAGCTGGCCTCGCGGCTCAAGTTTCCGGCCTTCACCACGGCCGAGGGTGGCCGCAAGTACGCCGACTATCCCGACTTCGTCGTCAATTTCCAGCCGCAGCCGGGCATCGGCTTTTTGATGGGCTGGCGCGGCAAGGACGGCACCGAGCACCTGCGCGGCGAGCCCAATCCCAAGCAGTGGGAGGCCTATGCGCAGAACAACTGCGTGTTCCAGTACCACATGCCCGAGACCATGCACTACATGCGCAACTGGAACCGCGAGTACCTCGACTTCGCGAAGGACAAGGGCTGGCGCCAGCGCAACGACCCGGTGCAGCTCGCGCTCTATTCCGACACGCTGCAGAGCTTCCGCCTCGCCGCGCAGGGCAAGAGCGCGGGCCGCCAGCCGCCCGAGGGTTTGCGCGAGCGCATCGCCACCTACTTCGATCCGCTGCCCTTCTGGTATGCGCCGCTCGAGGAGGCCGCGACCGACACCGCGGCCTATCCGCTCAACGCGCTCACGCAGCGGCCGATGGCGATGTACCACTCGTGGGATTCGCAGAACGCGTGGCTGCGGCAGATCCACAGCCACAACTACCTGCACGTGAATCCCGTGACGGCCGAAGCCGCGGGCATTGCCGATGGCGGCTGGTGCTGGGTCGAGAGCCAGTGGGGCAAGGTGCGCTGCATGCTGCGCTACAGCGAGGCGGTGGAGCCCGGCACCGTGTGGACCTGGAATGCCATCGGCAAGGCCGACGGCGCGTGGCAGCTCGCACCGGGTGCCGACGAGGCGCGCAAGGGCTTCCTGCTCAACCACCTGATCAGCGAGGAGCTGCCGTGCGCGGGCACGGCCAGCGGGCGCATCAGCAATTCGGATCCGATCACGGGGCAGGCCGGCTGGTACGACGTGCGCGTGCGCATCCGGCCGGCCGAGCCGGGCGAGCCCGAGGAAAGCTATCCGCAGTTCGCGAGCATGCCGAGCGCGCCCGGGGTGCTGGGCAAGGCGGCGCAGGTGTTGACGTACTTTGCGGGGAGGGGGCGGAAATGATGCAGTGGTTGAAGGACTTGCTGGCGAGCGCCGCCCAGCCCCAGCCCGTGGCGGAAGCCGCTGGCGCCTTTCTCCCTCCCCCTCTGGGGGAGGGCGGGGGTGGGGGCAGCGGCGATGCCATCGGGCGCATTGCTTCTGCGAAGGCTGTCGTGCCCCCACCCCGACCCTCCCCCAGAGGGGGAGGGAGTCCGATGAGCCAGCGCGCCGAGCCCGGCGAAACCCTCGCCAAGCAACTCGCCCTCGTGATCGACCTCAACGTCTGCGTCGGCTGCCATGCCTGCGTGACCTCGTGCAAGCAGTGGAACACCTCGGGCAGCGCGGGCCCGCTCGCGGACTTCGAGCCCTATGGCGCGAACCCCACGGGCACCTTCTTCAACCGCGTGCAGACCTACGAGGCCGGTTCGTTCCCGAACACCGACACCGTGCACTTCCCCAAGAGCTGCCTGCACTGCGAGGACCCGCCCTGCGTGCCGGTCTGTCCGACCGGCGCGAGCTACAAGCGCAAGGAAGACGGCATCGTGCTGGTCGACTACGACAAGTGCATCGGCTGCAAGTACTGCGCCTGGGCCTGTCCCTACGGCGCGCGCGAGCTCGACGAGGAGCGCCAGGTCATGACCAAGTGCACGCTGTGCGTCGACCGCATCTACGACGAGCAGCTGCCCAAGGAAGACCGCAAGCCCGCCTGCGTGAAGGCCTGCCCCACCGGCGCGCGCCTGTTCGGCGACGTGAAGGACCCCGACTCCGAGGTCTCGCGCGCGATCCGCGAGCGCGGCGGCTATCCGCTGATGCCCGAGTGGGAGACCAACCCCGCCAACCGCTACCTGCCGCGCCGCAACATGGCGGCGCCCGCGCAGGGCACGCCGGAGTAGCGCGCATGCATCCCGCCTTCTCGATCCTCTTCTTCACCACGCTGGCCGGCGCCGCGCAGGGCCTGGTGGCCGCGCTCGCGCTGGCCGTGCTGTTCGGCCTCGGGCTGTCGCCGGGCTTTATCGGCAGCGCGCTGGCGCTGGCCGAGCTGCTGCTGGTCGCGGGCCTCGCGGCCTCGTTCATGCACCTGGGCCGCAAGACGCGCGCCTGGCGCGCGGTGCTGATGTGGCGCACCTCGTGGATGTCGCGCGAGGTGATCGTGCTGCCGGCCTTCATCGCGCTGGTCGCGCTGTGGTGGCTCGCGCTGCGGCTCGAGGTCGCGACGCCGTGGTCGGTGCTGCTGCCCGTGCTGGTGCTGTTGGGCGCTGTCGCGCTCTGGTACTGCACCGCGATGATCTACGCCTGCCTGCGCTTCATCCAGGAGTGGGCGCATCCGCTGACCATCGCCAACTTCATGCTGATCGGGCTGTCGTCGGGCCTGGTGCTGGCCTGCGCGCTCGCTGCGGGGGCCGGCGAGGCGCGCTTCGTGCAGGCCTTCGGCCCATGGGCGCTGGCCTTCACGCTCGTGGCCTGGGCCGTGCGCGCGGTCACGCTGCGCCGCAATGCGCGGCTGCGCCCGCGCTCCACCTTGCAGTCGGCCACCGGTATCCGCACGCACAAGCTGGTGCAGAAGTCGATGGGCATGTCGGCGGGCTCGTTCAACACGCGCGAGTTCTTCCATGGCGCCTCGCAGCTCGCGCTGCGCCAGGTCAAGCTGGGCTTCCTGCTGCTGGCCTTCGCGCTGCCCGCGCTGCTGCTGGCCTGGGGCCTCGCGAGCGCGGCCGCGCTGCCCTGGCTGCTCGCGGTGCTGGTGCAGGCGCCGGGGCTGCTGGCCGAGCGCTGGTTCTTCTTCGCGCAGGCGCAGCATCCGCAGAACCTGTACTACCAGGTGGTGTCGTAGGACCGATGCCCGTCGTCGAAGCCGCTAGGGGTTAGCACGCTGGCCGGATGCCGGGTGGTGATGCAAAAACACGCGTTGCCTTCCGAACGACAGGTTGCCCCCTCCGATGACCGACCACCTGTATTTCTTCAGTGCGAATTCCTACGTCTACGCCTCGCGCAAGGACGACTTCCCCGCCACCTCCAGGCCCCATGCGGTGCTGCTGTTCTCCGTCGACGGCACGCCGCTCACGCTGCGCACGCCGCGGCGGCAGTTCGTGGGCGGTGCGATCGCGGTGGCGCCGCAGACGGTGCGCACGCTGAGCATGTCGAACGCGGGCCTCGTGAGCATCAACCTGCCGCCGTCCTCGCCCTTTTTCAGCGCCTTCAGCAGCATCGTGCCGCCGGGCGCGCACGTGCTCGAGCGCAAGGCCTTCAAGCCCTTCGACGGCTTTCTCGCCGGCATGCACGAGGGCGCGCGCAAGCCCGCGCAGGCCGAGGAGATCTTTCGCGACCTGGTCACGATGGCGGTCGAGCAGCTGCCGCGCGCGCAGCGCATCGACACGCGCGTGCTGCAGGTGCTGCGCTACCTCGACGAGGAGCCCGAGGCCACGCTGGTCGAGCTCGCGCGCGCCTTCGAGCTCTCGCCGCACCGCATGTCGCACCTGATCTCCGATTCGCTCGGGCTGTCGTTTCGCGCCTACCAGGCCTGGCGCAAGCAGGTGCGCGTGTGCAAGCTGCTGTACTCGGGCCGCTCGCTCACCGACATCGCGCACGAGGCGGGCCTGAGCGACTCGGCGCATCTCTCGCACTTCTACCGGCACTGGTACGGGCAGAGCCCGTCGTACTCGCGCGACCGCGAGTCGGTGAAGTTCTTCTCCTGAACCTGCCCAATGAAAAAGCCGCCGCGGGACGAACCTCGCGGCGGCTTTCTTCATGGCGGCGCGCTCAGCGCGGCATCTGTTTCGTCGTCACGGTCGAGAAGCCGGTCTTCACGATCGAGGGGATGCCGATGTCGAGGTACTGGTCGGCATCGTCGTACTTCGGCCAGGTCACGCCGACCTTGGCGACGTTGGGATCGCCCGTGGTCGCGAAGCGGGTCCACATGCTCATCACTTCGTCGCTGAGCTTGTAGTCGCGATCGCTCACGCCCGGGTCGGCCGGAATGTCGGGGCTCGCGGGCAGCAGCGAGGTGCCGTAGATGCGCCCCACGGTGGCGAGCGAGCCGTACTGGTAGGACACCTCGAGCCCGTGATAGGCCGCCACGCCCGCATTGGCCCAGTTCACCGGTACGTGCGTGAAGATGTAGGTGTAGATCGGCGACTTCTGCACCTTCACCATCTGCTTGAGGAAGTTGCCGCGCAGCGGGTTGGCGGCAGTGATCTCGGCGCCGCCGTTGCCCACCATGAAGGGCACGTCGCTGTGCTTGTTGTCGAGGATCAGGTTGCCGATGGTGTCGGGCAGCGACCAGTCGTCGACCGTGAAGGCCGTGGTGTAGCCGCTGCCGCTCGCGAACGAGGCCGCGACGATGTCCTGCCACGGCTTCTTGCGCAGCGCGTCGATGTCGGCCGCGCCCACCTTGGCCATCAGCTTTACGCCGTACTGCTCGGTCTGCGCGAGCGGCGTGCCGGCGGTGGTCCAGCCGGCTTCGGCAATGGCGCGGTGGAACAGCCCCTTGGCCAGCGGCGAGGCCACGAGCCAGTTGGTCTTCATGCCGCCGCCCGAGTGGCCCCAGATGGTGACGTTGCCCGGATCGCCGCCGAAGCCCTCGATGTTCGCCTGCACCCACTTGAGCGCCGCGACCAGGTCGAGCTGGCCGTAGTTGCCCGAGGACTTGTTGGCGGACTCGGCCGTGAGCGCCGGATGCGCCATGTAGCCGAGCGCGCCGATGCGGTGCTGCACCGTGACCGACACCACGCCGTGGTTGGGCAGGTTCGGCAGGTTGTCGCTCGCGCGGTTCACCGATCCGGTGGTGAGACCGCCGCCATGGAACAGCACCATCACCGGCAGCTTCTCGCCCTTCTTCTTCGCGGGCGTCGTGATGTTGAGGCGCAGCACGTCCTCGCCCATGCCCGACTCGGGCACGGCGTCGTAGACGGGCGAGGCGGGGAAGGGCTGCGGCGCCATCTTGCTGTAGCTGGTGGCGGCATAGACACCGTCCCACGCGGCCGGCGGGTGCGGCGGTTTCCAGCGCAGGTTGCCGACCGGCGGCGCGCCGTAGGGGATGCCCTTGTACTGATGCACCTGCGTGTCGCCTTCGCCGACCGTGCTGCCCGACACCTTGCCCGATGCGGTCTGGATCGGATCGGCATAGGCGTTCGCATCCGCCGCGGGCGGGTCGCCGCCATTGCCGCCCGATGCGGGGGGCAGCGGAATGAATCCGCTGCCGCCGCCACCACCGCCGCCGCATGCCACCAGCCCCGCGCTCAATGCGAGGGCCATGAACCACTTCATCCCCGTACCTCTGTCCTGACGTTTCATGTCTCCACACCTGGTTGTTGAGTGAGCTGGCATCGTAGGAACGCAGGTGCGCGCACGCTTGTACCGAGATGCTGTGCTGACGCGGGCGCGACAACAGCAACTCGGTACAAGCGCGAGCGGTGGGAATGTGCTTGCGTGGCGCGCACCGCGCGCGGACTTCAGGCCTCGTGGTTCAACGCCAGCCCGGGCGTGGGCCAGTCGTCGATCGCGATCAGCCGCCCGCTGCCCGACAGCGTGACGAAGGCGGTGCGCAGGCCGGGGCCGCCGAAGCAGATGTTGGTGGTGTAGCGGTCGGGCAGCGGCAGGTGCTCGACCTGGCCGCCGTCGGGCGCCACGATGCTGATGCCGCCATGCAGCAGCGTCGCCACGCAGAGATTGCCGAGTGCATCGACCGCCATCGAATCGAAGCGCTGGTAGTGCCCGCCCGGCGAGGCGCAGAGCATGCGCCCGCCATGCGGCGAGGGCCAGCCGTCCTTGCGCACGCGGCCCGGCGCCACGATGTCGAAGGCCCAGACGCGCGCGCCCTCGGTCTCGGCGTAGTAGAGCGTCTGGCCATCGGGCGACAGCGCGATGCCGTTGGGCGTCATCACGGGCCGCGCGATGGCATGCGCGGCGGCGCCGTCGGCATGGCCGTAGAACAGGCCGCCGCGGTCCATGTCGCGCTCGCGCACCTTGCCGAGGTCGGTGAAGTAGAAGCCGCCGTGCGCATCGAACACGATGTCGTTGGGCCCGCACAGCGCGTCGCCCTCGACCGTGTCGTAGAGCCGCTCCGCGCGGCCGGTCGAGAGGTTCACGCGCTCGATGCGACCGCCCGAGTAGTCATCGGCCTGGCCCACGGGCCGCACGCTGCCGTCGGCCTCGGTGTGCCACTTGAAGCCGCCGTTGTTGCAGACGTAGACCGCGCCGTCGGGGCCGATCGCCGCACCGTTCGGACCGCCGCCGAGATCGGCCACCACCTGCACCAGGCCATCGGGCCGCACGCGCGTGAGCGTGCCGCGCGCGATCTCCACCAGCAGCACCGAACCATCGCGCAGGGCAATCGGTCCTTCGGGAAACTGCAGGCCGCTGGCGATTTCTCGGATCTTCATCGGGTGTCTCCTGGCGCGTGGAGGGGGGGCCTCAGCGGTTCGAGAGCGTCTTCTGCATGAACACGCTGAGCGGGTCGTCGGTGTAGCTGCCGAAGGGGCCGCGGCGCTCGTAGCCGAGCGAAGCATAGAGGGCGAGGGCCTCGGGTTGAAACGGTCCCGTCTCCAGCAGAAGCAGCTTGCAGCCTGCGTCGATGGATGCGGACTCCAGCGCCTGAAGCAACTGGCGCGCGATGCCCCGGCCCCGGAAGCCGGGTGCGACGTACATGCGCTTGATCTCGCCCTGCGCGGTGTCGAGCACCACCGCGCCGCAACCGATGGCCCGCCCCGTGTCGTCGCGCGACGAAGAACAGCACGTTGGCTTGCTTCAGCGACGCGAGGTCGAGCGCGTGCCGGCTTTCGGGTGGGTAGAGCGTGTCTTGATAAGCGTCGAGTTCGGCGATCAGGGCGATCACCTCGGGCTGATCGGGCGACTCGGGCGCAATGGTCATGGGGCGAAGGCTACCCCACGGCCTTGATGAGCCGGTCACGCCCCGCCTTCGCGAGCATCGACGCGACGGCGCAGGAGGCCAGCCGTGCCGCTTCCGAATCGGCGCGGCTCGTGAGGATCACGGGCACCTTGGTGCCGAGCACGATGCCGGCCGCATAGGCGCCGCCGAGGAAGGTGAGGCTCTTCGCGAGCATGTTGCCGGCATCGAGGTCGGGCACGATCAGCACGTTGGCGCGGCCCGCCACGGGCGAGACGATGCCCTTGATGCGCGCGGCCTCGGCATCGATCGCGTTGTCCATCGCGAGCGGGCCGTCGAGCTGCGCGCCCGTGATCTGGCCGCGGTCGGCCATCTTGCAGAGCACGGCCGCGTCGAGCGTGGAGGGCACCTTCGCGTTGACCGTTTCGGTGGCCGAGAGGATGGCCACGCGCACGGCCGGCATCAGCAGCGCATGCGCGAGGTCGATCGCGTTCTGCACGATGTCGACCTTCTCCTCCAGCGTGGGTGCGATGTTGATCGCCGCGTCGGAGATGACCAGCGGCTGCGCATGGCCGGGCACGTCCATCACGAAGCAATGGCTGATGCGGCGCGAGGTGCGCAGGCCGCCTTCGCGGCGCACCACGGCGCCCATCAGCTCGTCGGTGTGCAGGCTGCCCTTCATCAAGGCATCGACCTCGCCGCGCAAGGCCATTGCCACGGCCGCGTCGCCCGCGGCATGGCTGTGCGGCGCATCGACGATGGGAATGCCCGAGAGGTCGATGCCGATCTCGTGCGCTGCCGCTTCGATCTTCGCGCGCGGGCCCACCAGCGTGGGCGCGATCAGGCCCAGCGCGGCCGAGGCGAGCGCGGCCTCGAGCGACACGGCATTGGCCGGATGCACCACCGCCACGCGCAGCGGCGGCAGGCCACGCGCGGTGGCGATCAGGCGGTCGTAGTGCGGATGGGAGGCGGTGGTCGACGAGGTCATGCGGGACTCCTTCTCTCAGCGTGCCGGTGCCGCGGTGGAGCGGCGCACGATCAGTTCGGCGGGCAGCGTGACCCGCGTGGTGCCGGCGTCGACGCCCGCGATCTGCGCCAGCAGCGTGCTGACCGCGGCACGGCCCATGTCGGCCAGCGGCTGCCGCACGGTCGTGAGCGCGGGATGCACCTGGGCTGCGGCCGCGACGTCGTCGAAGCCCACCACCGAGACGTCCTCGGGGATCCGCAGCCCATGCTCCTGGAACACGCCCATCAGGCCGAAGGCGCTCAGGTCGTTGGCGGCGAACACGGCGCTGGGACGTTGCGGCAGCGCGAGCAGCTGGCGCGCCGCGGTGCGGCCGCCCTCGAAGTCGTACTCGCCGGGCACCACCAGCGCCGGGTCGCGTTCGAGCCCGTGCACCGCGATCGCATCGTCGTAGGCACGGCGCCGCTCGAGCGCCGACTCGAACTTCTCGGCGCCCGCGACGAAGGCGATGCGGCGGTGCCCGAGTTCGGCCAGGTGCTTCATCGCGGCGCGCGCGCCGCCGTAGCTGTCGGACGCGACGCAGGGCAGCTCGCCCGGCTCGCCGGGGCTGTCGATCATCACCACTGGAAAGCGCTCCGCCGCCATCTCGGCCATCGGGTCGAGCCGGTAGGGCAGCAGGACCACCAGCCCTTCCGTGGACTGCCGCAGCAACTGCA
This sequence comes from Variovorax sp. GW821-FHT10D07, assembly GCF_059415325.1. NCBI lineage: Bacteria > Pseudomonadati > Pseudomonadota > Betaproteobacteria > Burkholderiales > Comamonadaceae > Variovorax > Variovorax sp. GW821-FHT10D07. The sequence continues at coordinate 55,967 of NZ_JBWKMZ010000014.1, forward strand.
GCACTTCGGCCGAGGGAGGCCGCTCGTGCGGGCCGCGCGAATAGACCAGGACCTCGATGCCGGCGGCGGCTGCCGTTTCGACCACGCTGCCGACGATGTCGGCAACGAAGGGATGGTTCAGGCGCGTGGCGATCAGCCCGATGACGCGGGGGCGCGTACCGGACTTGAAGGCCGCCCGGTGGCCCTCGTAGCCGAGCTCGGACGCGACCTTGAGCAAGGCGTCGCGGGTCTGCGACGAAACGCCGGGCTGGTTGTTGATGGCCCGCGAAACGGTCATGACCGACACGCCGGCTGCCGCCGCGATGTCGGCCAAGGTGATGGTGGTCCGCGCCATGTCCTGGAGGTTGAAGCGTTGTACTCGGGGCATCATAACGTTCGGGTAACGCTCTTATGTAACGTTATTCACGGTTTCGCTATGGATTACATGGTATTTACCAGTATTGAGATAATTAACGTTAACAATATCGTTATGACGTCTGAATCTTCAGGAGTGGGCACGGCAATGAAGCCTCGGTCTTTCGCCGGCGGATGGGCCATTTCCGCCGGCTGCATCTTCGGCTATGTCGCGGCGCAGGGCGCCCCGACCATCACGGCATGGGACATCCAGACCCAGCCGGGCGTTTCGCGGGTGCTGCAGGACGCCGGCAAGCGCTTCGAGAACAGCCATGCCGGCTACACGGTGCAGCGCTCGCCGATCGCCAACGAGGCCTACAAGGTCAAGTTGAAGATCGCCTTCGGCGCCAACCAGCCGCCGTGTGTGTTCGCCAACTGGGGCGGCGGCCTGCTGCGCGAGTACGTGAAGGCCGGGCAGGTGCTCGACCTCTCGCCCTACCTGGCCCGCGACGAGGCCTTCCGCGCGCGCTTTCTTCCCGGGGCCTTCGACGCCACCACCGTCGACGGCAAGGTCTATGGCCTGCCCGGCGAGGAGACCTCGGCGGCGGTCATCTTCTACAACACCGAACTCTTTCGCCGGCATGGCCTGAAGCCGCCGCGCACCTGGCCCGAGCTGATGGCGCTGGTGGGCACGCTCAAGGGGCTGGGCATCGCGCCCTTCGCGCTGGCCAACAAGTCCAAGTGGCCCGGCTCGATGTACTTCATGTACCTGGTCGACCGCATCGGCGGCCCCGATGCCTTTCGCAAGGCGGCGGCGCGCACGGGCGGGGAGGGCTTCGCCGCGCCGGCCTTCGTCGAGGCCGGCCGCTACCTGCAGGAGCTGGTGCAGGCGGGTGCCTTCGCGCCGGGCTTCAACGGGCTCGACTACGACGCCGGCGCCTCGCGCCGCCTGCTCTATGCCGGCAAGGCCGCGATGACGCTGATGGGCAGCTGGGAGCTCGGCAACATCCAGAACGAGAACCCGGCGTTCCGCAAGAAGGTCGACTTCTTTCCCTTTCCCACCGTGCCGAACGGCAAGGGCGCGGGCGATGCCGTCATCGGCTCGATGGGCACCAACTTCTACAGCATCTCCCGCGCCTGCAAGTCGCCCGAAGCCGCGTACGCGCTGATCAAGACCATGGTCGACGACGAAGCCGTGCGGGCCCGGCTGGCCAACAGCCGCATGGTGCCGGTCAAGGGACTGCAGCTCGCCGATCCGCTGCTGCAGCGGCTGATGAGCACGGTCGTGAGCGCGCCGTCGGTGCAGCTGTGGTACGACCAGGAACTGCCGCCGCAACTCGCCGAGCTGCACAAGGACACGGTGCAGGCGCTGTTCGGCCTCTCGATGACGCCCGAGCAGGCCGCGCGGAAAATGGAGGCGCTGGCGGCGCGGATGCCGCGCTGAGCACCGGCCCGTGCCCGGACCAGGAGCCTTCATCGTGAGTTCGCGCGTCTCCGTCTTCGCATCGACGCCACGGCGCCGCGCCGCGCTGGCGCGGCGGCTCGCGCCGGTGGTGTTCCTGGCGCCGGCCGTGCTGCTGCTGCTGGTCTTCCTGGTCTATCCGCTCGTCGACAGCTTCCGTCTCTCGCTGTTCGAATGGAACGGCCTGGGCACCGGCCGCGTCTTCGTCGGCCTGCGCAACTGGATCGAGCTGCTGCACGACACGCAGTTCCGGCGCGCGCTGTGCAACAACCTGCTGCTGGCGCTGCTCTCGGTGCTGATCCAGCTGCCGATTGCGCTGGCGCTGGCCTTGCTGCTCGATCGCGCGGGCCGCGGTTCGCAATGGCTGAAGCTGCTCTACTTCCTGCCGCTGCTGTTCTCCAGCGTCGCGCTGGGCGTGGTCTTCAAGAACATCCTCGACCCCAACTTCGGCCCGCTCAACGCGCTGCTGCAGGCCGTCGGCCTGCCGGGGCTGGCGCAGGACTGGCTCGGCGACACGCGCCTGGCCTTGCTGTCCGTGGCGCTCGTGGTCTGCTGGCAGAACATCCCGTTCCACATGATCCTGTTCCTGGCCGGCCTGGCCTCCTTTCCGCGTGAGCTCGCCGAGGCCGCGCGCCTCGACGGCGCGCGCCCGTCCATGGTGTTCTGGACCATCAAGCTGCCCTGGCTGCGCGGCACCATCCGCATCGCCGCGATGCTCGCCGTGATCGGCTCGCTGCGCTACTTCGACCTGGTCTACGTGATGACCGGCGGCGGTCCCGAAGGCGCCTCGGAGCTGATGGCGACCTACATGTACCGCACCGTGTTCTCGTCCTACCAGCTCGGCTACGGCAGCACCATCGCCTCGGCGATGTTCCTGGTCGTGACGCTGATCGCCGCCCTCGGCCTGCGCCTGACGCGGCGCTTCTCGACCCCGGTGTGAGATGACTGGCGCCGTGCGCTTCCGCTCTCGTCCGCTGACACGCGGCCTGGTCTGGCTGCTGGCCCTCGGCTGGCTCGCGGTCACGCTGCTGCCGATCGCCTTCATGCTGGTGACCAGCCTCAAGTCGCAGCAGGACATGTTCTCGGGCAGCCTGTGGGCCTGGCCCGAGCGCTTCGACTGGAGCCACTACCTGTCGGTGCTGCGAGGCGGCTATGCGGGGTATCTGCGAAACAGCCTGCTGGTGGTCGGCGCCTCGGTGCTGCTGATCGTCGCGGCGTCGACGATGGCGGCCTACGCGCTCGCGCGCTTGCGGTTTCGCTTCAACCACGCGCTGCTCGGACTGATCGTCGCCGCGATGGTGGTGCCGCTGCACGTCACGCTGGTGCCCGTCTACCTGATGACGCGCAACCTCGGCCTCTACGACACGCTGTTCGCGCTGATCGGTCCCTACGTCGCCACCAGTCTGCCGGTCTCGATCGTCATCTTGACCGAGTTCATGCGCCAGATCCCGCGCGAACTCGAGTAGGCCGCCGAGATCGACGGCAGCGGTCCGTTCACCATCTTCCGGCAGATCTTCCTGCCCCTGTCCGGTCCTGGCATCGCCACGGTGGCGATCTACAACGGCATCCACCTGTGGACCGAATTCATCTTCGCCTACGTGCTCACCAGCTCGCCCGGCATGCGCACGCTGCCTTTGGCGCTGTGGGACTACCAGGGCGAGTTCTCGTCCAACATCCCCGCGATGCTCGCGGTGGCGACGCTCACCTCGCTGCCGTTGCTGGCCGCCTATGCGATCGGGCAGGAGCGGATCGTCAAGGGAATGATGGCGGGCGTGCTCAAGGGCTGAGTGAGGCCCGCGATCGGAAGGCTCGCGAGGTCGATGCCGATCTCGTGCATTGCCGCGGCGAAATTTTTTTGATCGATGTGTTGACGACGGAGTAAAGACTATTTACAGTCCGACTCCTTCGCGCGGCAGACCGCGCCTCTTCGATTCCACCCACAGCATCACAGGACCCATCGTGACCACCGCAGCCCGCATTTGCATCGACAGCCTCCGACCCATGCCGGTCCGGCCGCTCGTGCGCGCTCTGCTGGCCGTCACGGTCGCTGCATGGCTGAACGAGAACCACAGATTGCATCCGGGTGGAGGACGCGCTTAGGCGACGACCTCCCAAGCGCTCTTCACCAAGAGGCCCGGATACCGAAAGGTTCCGGGCCTTCTTGCTTTGGAGCTTCATCACCGAACCCTTTGCCCATGCAGCGATCGTGCTGCAGCGCATGAAGCCAGGCGGCTCATGCACGCTCCTTAAAAATTCGAAACGACGAGGCGGGGTCGCGATGGCGCGGCCCCTCACCTCGGCAAGCAAGAGAAAACACATTCAGCCTCGGTGACGCAATCGGTAGACGTGTCCGCCTTAGAAGCGGAATTCTGGGAGTTCGAGTCTCCCCCGAGGCACCAAATTTCTCTGGGTTTAGGGTCTGTCATCAATCAAACGCCCTCGCGCTGGCCCCGCCATGCGGTGGATACGCGAAGGACGGTGCAGCCCATGGTCACCCATGGGCAAGCCGGCCGACAAAGTAGCCACCGCATGGCGGGGCCAGCCCGGAGGGAAGCCCTGTTGCGCGGTGCATTGCGGCGTTGCCCTTCGCTTACGTAGCGCGCTACGCAGCGCTCAGGGCGCCTTGCACTGCCCCGCGCAACAGGGCTTCGCGAGGGCGTTTGATTGATGACAGACCCTATGTCAATCAGGTGACGGCCTGCCCTGGAAGCAGGAGGCTGCAGGTTCGAGTCCTGCCACCCAGACCATCTTCGTTTTTATCGTGCGTGTGTAGCTCAACTGGCAGAGCACTGGTCTCCAAAACCAGCGGTTGAGGGTTCGATTCCTTCCGCGCGCGCCGCCTCGTTTTTTCTTTCTGCGTCTCGTTCGTCTAGCGGTGAGGACGCCGGACTTTCACTCCGGAAATCGCGGGTTCGAATCCCGCACGAGATGCCATCCTCATCCCGCGTTAGCTCAATGGATCAGAGCATCTGCCTACGAAGCAGGGGGTTGCACGTTCGAGTCGTGCACGTGGGGCCATTCTTTTTTCCCCGGTAGCTCAGCTGGTAGATGCGGCGCACTGTTAATGCGCAGGTCACACGTTCGAACCGTGTTCGGGGAGCCATTCAATTCATGCAGGCCTGACCGGCTCGCGCACCAGCGCCCGCGCCACCCGCCACGCCATCCACAGCAGCGCGATCGGCAGCACCACGGTCTGCAGCGCGAACAGCGCGATCAGCTTCACGATGCGCTCGGCCCAGTCCGAGGCCGAGCGGATGATCTGGTCGTAGGTGGCCTTGAGGTTCGGCAGCTTCGGCAGCCAGCGCTCGATGCGTTCCTTCCAGCCCTCCTGCGCATTCGGCTGCGCCTCCTGCGCGGTGTCGACCACGGCGGCCGGCGACTTCTCGATCAGCGCGAGCGCCGATTGGTACTCGTCGGCCATGAAGACGCGGTACAGCCCCTCGTTGGCCATGGCCGACAGCGGCACCGCGAAGCGCACCAGCAGCAGCCCGATCAACAGCGACTGCAACCAGCGTGGCGAACGGCCGCTGTGCCAGCGCCAGGCGATCCATGCGAGCGCCACCGCGCAGACCAGCACCGACATGTAAGCATGCGCGCCGATCTTCAGCAGCACGAGCTGGATGCCGAAGGACACGCTGGCCGCCAGCATGATGGCCGCGAACTGTTCGATCAGTTCGTTGAGCGGCTTGAGCGCCTGGCCCGGCGCAAGGCTCACGCCGATGCCGCCGGGCGTGGCGTCGACCTGCGTGCCCTGCGCCACCGACACCACCGCGCCGAGCGCGCGTGCCGCGGCGAAGGTGGTCAGGGCGCGCTTGAGTCCGTCCTCGACCTGCGCGCGCGCGGGCGTGTCGATCGGCGCGACCCAGCAACCGAGGAACACCACGAGGGCGACGGCGAAAAGATAGAAGCGCTGCAGCGGTCGGTTGGAGGTGGTGGTGCTGTTCATGGCTCGTGGTCGGATGCGTGCGCGCGGTCGTGTGAAGGGCCGCGGCGGGCTTCTGGCATTCTCGCGGCGCTCGGTCGCCGCTCGAAAGAATCCCGCATGGCGGGGTCGGTCGGGGTGTGCGTTCGACGTCGCCCCGGGTTTCTTGTTCCCTTCGGAGTCCTCTTCATGACAACCACCGTTCAACCCCGCAAGATCGTCGTGCTCTCGGGCTCGGGCGTGAGCGCCGAAAGCGGCCTGCCCACCTTCCGCGACGCCAACGGCCTGTGGAACAACCATCCGTGGCAGGAGCTCGCGAGCCCCGAGGGCTGGCAGCGCCATCCCCAGACCGTGCAGGCCTTCTACAACGAGCGCCGCCAGAAGGCCTGGGCGGCCCAGCCCAATGCGGCGCACGCGGCCATCGCCTCGCTCGAGCCGGCCTACGAGGTGGTCATCGTCACGCAGAACGTCGATGCACTGCACGAGCGTGCCGGCTCCACGCAGGTGCTGCACATCCACGGCGAACTCGCCTATGCGCGCGGCACCTCGGAGCGGCGTCATCGCTACCGCATCGACGGCGCGGCGATCGAGATGGGCCAGCTCTGCGAAGACGGCACGCAGTTGCGGCCCGACATCGTGTGGTTCGGTGAATCGGTGCAGCACTTCGACGAGGCGCTGATGCACGTCACCACCGCGGCGCGCGTGCTGGTGGTGGGCACCTCGCTCGCGGTGCAGCCGGCCGCCTCGCTCGCACGGTACGCGCACGCGAGTGCCGAGAAGGTGCTGGTGTCGCTCGAGATGGAGGAGGTACCGCGCGGCTTCGTCTTCATGCGCGGCAGAGCGACCGAGCAGGTGCCGACGCTCGTCGCGCGATGGCTCGCGGAAGCGGAGCGAGCCGGCGCGTAGCGTTCGCCAAAGCAGGCCCGTCATCGTGAGATGACGGGCTTTTTTGTGTCGCCTTGTTTCGGTCTTCGCGCACGGAGCCGCTGAAAGAACCGATTGTTCCTAAGGTTGCGGCGGGTAGTGCTTTTTTCGCCGTGACCTTCTGCACTAGCGAACCCATCGCGCATCACCTACCTTCCAGGCGGTTTCAACGCAACACGGGAGCAGCTCATGGCGGTAGACATGTTCATGCGCGTCGAAGGCGCGAATGGCGAATCGAAGGACGCGAACCACAAGGACTGGACGGACATCAAGTCCTTCGCATGGGGCGCGACCCAGCCCGGCAACATGGTCAGCGGTGGCGGCGGTGGCGTGGGCAAGGCCAGCTTCAACGACCTGCAGGTGCTCGCGCGTATCGACAAGGCGGCACCGGCGGTGCTGAAGAACTGCGCCAGCGGCAAGCACCTGAGCAAGATCGAAGTGTCGGTCTGCAAGGCCGGCGGCTCGCAGATCGAATACACGCGCGTGACGCTCGAGGAGGTGCTGGTCACCTCGGTGCAGTACACGGCCGAGCAGGGCAGCGACGCGGTGTTCGTGCAGTACGCGTTCCAGGCCGCCAAGGTCAAGCAGCAGTACTGGGAACAGACCGACAAGGGCGGCAAGGGCGCCGAAACCCAGCTCGGCTGGAACATCAAGGAAAACAGGGAAGCCTGAGCACCGCGCGTACAGGCCGGCGTGCGATGCGCGCCGGTCCGTGCGCGCCCGTGCGTTGCATCCGCTTCGTCGTCGCTGAGTCCCCGGCCCCATGATCCGCAGCTTCATCGCCCACAGCGCGCTGGGCGAGCGCCTCAAGTTCCGTTCGATGACGGGGCAGGAGCGCATCTCCACGCTGTTCGAATCGCGCGTGCGGCTGGTCAGCGAGCTGCCCGGCATCCCCGCCAGGCAGATGCTCGGCGAGGACATGACGATCGAGGTCAACCTCGCGACCGAGCTCGGTGGCGCGGGCCAGCGCTTCATCAGCGGGCAGGTCACGCGCTTCGCGCGCGTGGGCAAGGACGACGGCGACATGCATGTCTACGAAGCCCAGCTGCGCCCCTGGCTCTGGTATGCCACGCGGCGCTCGGACTTCAAGATCTTCCAGTTCAAGTCCGTGCCCGACATCGTGCAGGAGGTGCTCGCGCCCTACGGCTTCGGCATCGACGCGCGGCTGAGCGGCAGCTACCGCAGCTGGGACTACTGCGTGCAGTACGGCGAGACCGACTTCGATTTCGTGAGCCGGCTCATGGAGTCCGAGGGCATCTACTATTTCTTCGCGCATGCCAGGGGCAGCCACCAGCTCGTGCTGTGCGACGGCCCGGGATCGCATGCGCCGCTGCCCGCGGGCCCGGTGAAGGTGCCATACCACGCGGGCGTGCTCGCGGCGCAGATCCTCGAGCAGGACTTCATCGACAGCTGGCACCACGCCGAGGACATCGCCTCGGGCCATTTCGCGACCGACGACTACGACTTCAAGAAGCCCCACGCCGAGATCGACACGCTGCGTCGCCAGCCCGCGGGCCACAGCCGCGACAGCTACGAGATCTACGATTGGCCCGGCGGCTACACCGAACTCGGCGATGGCGAGAACTACGCGCGGCTGCGGCTCGAGCAGCAGACCGGCCGGCGCGAATCGATCGAGGCCGAAGGCAACCTGCGCCACATCGCGCCGGGCTACCTGTTCGACCTCGCGCGCCATCCGAACGCCGAGGACAACCGCCGCTACCTGATCGAGGCCGCGAGCCACGACTTCCAGGAGAACGCGTTGCGCGTGGCAGCCGCCGGTGCCGCCTACGGCGAATCGACCAGCAGCACCAGCTACCGCCAGGCCTTCGCGGTGGTGCCCGACAGCGCCCCGTATCGCGTGCCGCGCCTCACGCCGCGCCCGCGCACCACCGGCCCGCAGACCGCCGTGGTGGTGGGCCCCGCGGGCGAGGAGATCCACACCGACGAGTACGGCCGCATCAAGGTGCAGTTCCACTGGGACCGCTACGGTCAGCGCGACGAGAACGCCTCGTGCTGGATCCGCGTCTCGCAGACCTGGGCCGGCGGCGGCTACGGCAGCATGCAGATCCCGCGCATCGGCCAGGAGGTGATCGTCGACTTCCTCAACGGCGACCCCGACCATCCGATCGTCACCGGCTGCGTCTACAACGCCGCGCAGATGCCGGCCTGGGAGCTGCCGCGCCACAAGACGCAGTCGGGCATCCAGACCCACTGGAGCAAGGGTGGCGGCGGCAAGCACATGCTGCGCTTCGAGGACAAGCGCGGCAGCGAGCACATCGAGCTCTCGACCGACCATGGCGCCACCCACCTGCACATGGGCTACCTGATGAACCAGGGCTCGGAGGTGCAGCGCAGCTACGGCTTCGAGCTGCGCACCAACGAGTGGGGCTCGATCCGCGCCGACAAGGGCCTGCTGCTGACCACCTACACGCAGGACTTCACGCAGCGCGTGTCGCGCGACAACCCCGATGGCCACGAGCACATGGGCGCCGCGCTCGCGCAGAGCGGCGCGCTGATGCAGTCGGCCGGGCAGGCCATCGCCGCCACCAAGGCGCTGGTCGGCGCCATGGCCAAGGGCAAGGGCCAACAGCTCATTGGGCTGGCGCAGGGCGTGCAGTCGCTGGCCGGCGCGGCGCAGGCGGTGAGCGCGCTGACGGGGGGCGATGCTTCCGACGAGGCCGGTGTCTCGGGCGATGCCGACCCCGCCATGGCCGATGCGCAACGCATGCTCGACCTCTCGCGCAGGATCGACAAGCCCGTGGTCTCGATCGTGAGCCCCGAGGGCCAGACCATGATCAGCCCCAAGCCCATCGTCGTGAGCTCGGGCCAGAGCGTGTCGATGCGCTCGCAGTCGGCCCTGACGCTCACCACCGGCGCGCAGCTCACGCAGCTGGTGGCGGGCGGCATGCTGACGCAGATCGCCAAGGGCGGCCAGGTCAACGTGGTCTCGGGCGGCGACATCGTCTCGCATGCGAGCGAGGGCGCGATCAATCTCGTCGCCAAGATCGATGCCTCGGTGACCTCCACCGAGAGCAACGCCAACCTCGTGGGCCGCAAGTCGGTGCTGGTGCAGGCGGTGGACCAGGACGTGTTCGTGATGGGCAAGACCAGCATCTCGCTGATCTGCGGCAAGTCGTCGATCGTGCTGCTCGAGGACGGGACGATCCGGATCAGTGGCGTGAAGGGGCTGGTGAACTTCACGGAGGATCTGGATCAGCGGGGCGGGAAGATCTTTTTGAACTGCGAGGCGCCGGTGGGGGCGGCACCGCCCGAATCGGAGGAAGAAACCGTCTCCGCGCCGGCCGTGCCCGGGAGCGCCGCGCCGGCGGCACCGCCACCCGGCACCAAGGTCGCGAAGCCGGCCTTCGCGCCGGCCGTGGCCGAGGAACCGCCGGCCACCGCCGCTACCCTCGCGGTGCCGAGTTCTCCGAACATGTCGCCCGCGCAGGTGAACCTCGGCGAGCTCAACGGCGACTTCACGCACCGCTGGAACAAGAGCTTTCCCAACGGCGTGCCGACCGAGCAGGCCAACACGCTGGTGGCGAACGGGAAGGGCGAGCTCTCGCTCGTCAATCCGGTGTCGGGCACGTCCGCGCACGCAGCGCCCGACCTCGACGTGTCGCGCAACCAGGAGGTGCTGGGCGTCTTCCATTCGCATCCCCAGATCGCCAACAACACCGTCTACACCGGCGTCTCGCTGAGCGGCGGCGACGCGGGCTACCTGATCAACACGCAGCAGAACGTGATCGTGGCCCAGAGCGGTGCCGACCAGTTCATGTACATGCGCACCGCCCAGACGCCCGCCAACATCAACAGCGACCTGCTCAACAAGGCACAGAACGCGCGGATCAACGAACTGGTGAACCAGCCCTCGGCCAGCCCCATGAGCTATCCCACCGCGACGCGCATCGCCGCGCGCGAGACGGCCGAGAAGCTGAAACTGGCCTACTACCAAGGCAACGGCGGCGTGCTCAACCGCGTGTGGCCCTGACACGCATGAATGCAGCGAGCGACCACCCCATGCCCAACGACGAAGCCCTTGCCAACGAGGCCGAAGCCCTGCTGCGCGCCGCCGATGAAGCCATCGCGCGGCAGGACTGGCCCGCCGCTGGCCGCAACATCGACCGGGCGCTGCAACGCGTGGGCGACCGCTACCTCTCGCCGCGCGCCATCGACTCGAGCGGCCAGACACTGGTGCTCGCCGACATCGAGGCCGCGCAGGGCCGCGAGTCGTCGGCCATCGCGGTGCGGCGCGGCGTGCTGCATTCGCGCACCGTGCAACTGCGCGAGAAGCTGCGGCCGCCATCGACTCCGTCGGCCTTCCCCATTCCTGGCCCTTCGCGCTGAAGCGGCCCGCACACTCATGCGCTATCACATCCAAGAAGGCCACTTCGACCTCCCCGACGACGGCCGCATCGACCGCTCGATGAACGTGCTCGCCATGCCCGACGGCAGCGGCGTCACCTTCATCGTGAGCCGCGACGCATTGCGCGCGCAGGAGACCCTGGCCGCCTTCGTCGAACGCCAGATGAACGACCTCAAGCGCCAAGTGAGCCAGTTGCAGGAGACCTCGCGCAACCCCATCGGCGTGGGCCCCGCGATGCGCAGCCTGGCCGCGATCGAAATCGCCACCCGCTTCAATCAGAACGGCCAGGCGCTGCACCAGCGGCAGGCCGTGTTCCAGCTGCCCGACGGCCGCGCGGTGCTGATCCTCACCGCGAGCAGCCCCGAGCCCTTCGGCGAGAGCGAGCTCGCGCTGTGGCAGCGCACGCTCGCGAGCTTCCAGCCCAGGGACTGACGCGGCACCGCGCCTGCGTGCCTCGCCATCGACCATGCCCGGCCAACCCGCAGCGCGCCTGCACGACCCCATTGCCCACACCAACGCGCATGCGCGCTTCTGGGCCAAGTTCGCCGGCGGGCTGATCGGCGGCATCGCCGTGGGCTTCGCGGCCGGCGTGGCCGTGGCGGCCGTGGTCGGCACCGGCGGGCTCGCGGGGCCGCTGGTGGCGGGCGCGGTGGTGGTCGGCGCGCGCATGGCCGGCGGCTATGTGGGGGCGAGCCTCGGCGAATCGATCGCCGATGCGCTGGTGCCCGAGACGCTCACCGTGACCGGTGCCATCACCAGCGCCTCGTCGGACGTGTTCGTCAACAGCAAGGCCGTGGGCGCGGCGCGGGCCTCGCCCGACATTCCGATGGACACCGTGAGCTGCTCGCGCGACTCGCCGCAGATCTTGTTGGCCGAGGGCGCCGAGACCGTGTTCATCAACCGCGGCGTGGCCTCGCGCAAGGACGACCACACCGAGTGCGGTGCCAAGGTCAGCGAGGGCTCGCCCAATGTCTTCATCGGCGGGCCGACCGCGCGCGTGCGCGAGGTGGCCGACGAGGTGCCGCTGATCTCGCGCATTGCCGTGACCGTGTTCAACCTCGTGATGATCTACAAGGGCCTGCGCTGCCTGCCGAAGCTCGCGCGCCAGGGCCGCAAGGCGCTGCCCTGCCTGATCGAGGGCGCCATCGGCGTGGGCATGGGCATCCACGGCCTGGTGAGCTCGTTCGGCAACCCGGTGCATGCGGCCACGGGCGGCAAGTTCCTCGGCGGCGAGGCCGAGCTCGACTTCCGCCTGCCGGGCGCGCTGCCCATCGAATGGCAGCGCTTCTACAGCAGCCACGACCTGCGCCGCGACGGCGCGCTGGGGCAGGGCTGGAACCTGCCCTATGGCTCGCAACTGCGGCTCGATAGGGGCGCCACGGGCGAGCCCGTGGTGGTGCTGATCGACACGCAGGGGCGCGAGGTCGAGCTGCCCGATCTCGAGGCGGGATCGCGCCAGCTGTGCCTGCGCGAAGGGCTGGACCTCTGCCGCAGCGAGGGCGGCCATTACTTCATCCACGTGCCGGGCGGGCTCTTCTATCTGTTCGAGCCGCCGGCCGACGCAGCGCGCAACGGCCAGTTGCTCAAGCTCGCACGCGTGGAAGACCGCAACGGCAACTTCATCGACCTGCGCCACGATGCGATGGGCCGCCTCGTCGCGATGGCCGACGGCACCGGCCGCCTGCTCGCGCTCGACTACACGGGCGAGAGCCCGCGGCTCGATGCCGTGCGCATCGCCGTCGGCGCGCCGGGCGAATCGCCAGGCCTGCTGGTGCGCTACCGCCACGATGACCACGGCCGCCTGGCCGAGGTGACCGACCGCAACGGCGTGGTGGCGCGGCGCTTCGCATACGACGCGCAGGGCCTCATGTGCCTGCATGCCGACGCTGCCGGCCGCGAGTGCCGCTACGAATGGACCGGCACGGGCGCCGAGGCCCGCGTGGCGCGCCACTGGACCAGCGACGGCGAGCGTCACGAGGTCCGCTACCTGCGGCTGCGGCCCGACGACGCGCCGCCGCTCGACGACCCCGGCGTGGCCGTCGGCGAGACCCATGTCGTCGACCAGCTCGGTCGCGGCTTCACCTGGCAGTGGAACGACGAGCACCAGATCCTCGGCTACACCAATGCCGAGGGCCAGTACTGGCGCGCCCGCTACAACGCGCTGCGCCAGCTCGTCGCCATCACCGAGCCCGACGGCGCCACCACACGCTGCGACTACGACGCGCAGGGCTTCCCCAGCAGCCGCACCGACGCGCTGGGCCGCACCCGCGGCACCGGCTGGACCGACTTCGGCCTGCCCTGGCGCGAAACCGAGGCCGACGGCAGCGCCCACGTCTACGCCTACAGCGACGAGGGCAACCTCGTGCGCGAGACCGATCCGCTGGGCCGGACCCGCAGCTACAGCCACGACCGGCGCGGCCTGCCCATCCTCGTGACCGATGCGCACGGCGGCCACAACCGCCTGCGCTGGAACGAGCGCGCGCTGCTCGTGGCCTTCACCGACTGCTCGGGCAAGACCACGCGCTACGCCTACGACGGCTGGGGCCACCTGAAGACCGTGACCGATGCCGCCGGCCAGCAGACCCGGCTCACGCACGACGCCATGGGCCGGTTGCTCGCGGTGTCGCTGCCCGACGGCAGCCACCAGGGCTTCGAGCGCGACGCCGCCGGCCGCCTGGTCGGCGCCACCGATGCACTGAGCCGCGCCACCCGCTTCGCGCTCGATGCGCGCGGCGAGCCGCTGTGGCGCCAGGACGCCGAGGGCCGGCGCTTCGCCTGGCAGCGCGACAGCGCGGGGCGGCTGCAGGCGCTGGTCAACGAGAACGGCCTGCGCTTCGAGTTCGTGCGCGACCGCGCCGACCGCATCGTGGAGGAACGCCGCGTGGGCGGCACGCGCGTGCGCATCGCCTACGACGCCAATGGCCGGCCCGTGGCCATCACGCACTTTCCGGGCATCGGCGACGACGACCTGAAGCCGCGCGATGCCGGTGGAGAGGGCGAGGCCCCGCCGCAGGGCGCGCAGCCGCTGCGCACCGAGCTCGTTCGCGATGCCGTCGGCCGCCTGATCGAGAAGCGCACCGCGAGCCACCACTACCGCTATCGCTACGACCTGCGCGACCGCCTCGTCGAGGCGCTGAAGCTCGAGGTGACGGGCACCGGCTACGCCATCGCGTTGCAGCCGCTGCACCGCACGCGCTTCGCCTACGACCTGCTCGGCCAGCTGACGAGCGAGACCGCCATCGACGAGCGCACCGGCGAGCAACACACGCTGCGGCACGACCACGACGCGCTCGGCAACCGCACGCGCACCGAGCTGCCCGCGCTCGCGGGTGACCGCGACACCGTGCGCGCCTTCAACTACCTGCACTACGGCTCGGGCCACCTGCACCAGGTCAACGTCTCGCGCCAGCACGGCGATGCGCCGACGCTGCACCAGCTCGTGAGCGACATCGAGCGCGACGACCTGCACCGCGAGATCGCGCGCAGCCAGGGTGCGCTGTCGACCCGCTTCGCGCTCGATCCGCTCGGGCGCCGCGCGGCCGCATGGTGCCGCCCCTCGTCGCTGGCCGCAGCCTTCACGCCCAACGACCCGGCCTGGCGCCAGGCCCTCGAGCGCGCCGGCACGCCCGAGGCCGGCGCGCTCGACGGCCTCGCGAAGGACTACGGCTACGACTCCGTCGGCGAGCTGCGCCGCGGCCGCCATTCGCTGCAGGGCGCCTTCGCCCACCGCTACGACGCCACCAGCCGCATCGAGGAGAGCGTGCGCGTGCCCCTGGGCGCGAGCGCGCAGGCGCCGCGCGGCGCCGCCGGCCACGAACGCTTTGCCTACGATCCCGCCGGCAACCTGCTCGATGCCTCGCTCGCGAACGACGCCGCGCAAGGCGCCGTCGGCGGCCGGGTGCACGACAACCTCGTGCGCGTGTTCGAGGACAAGCGCTACAGCTACGACGGCCACGGCCGGCTCGTGCGCAAGCGCGCGGGCCGCCACACCGAGCAGCATTTCGAGTGGGACGACGAGAGCCGCCTCGTCGCCGTGCGCACCACGCGCCGCCCCGGCACCGAGCACGCCACCACCCAGACCACCCGCTTCGACTACGACGCCCTGGGCCGCCGCGTCGCGCGCCACGACGCCTTCGGCAGCACGCGCTTCATCTGGGACGGCATGCAGCTCATCGAGGAGCGGCGCGGCGCCCAGGTGCTGAGCTACGTCTACGAGCCCGGCAGCCACGCGCCCATGGCCCGGATCGAGGAGCGCGCGCCTGCATCGAACGGGGAGGGCGGCGATGCGGACCGCACGAGCCGCTGCGAGATCTGCCACTTCCACACCAACCAGGCCGGCCTGCCCGAGGAACTGAGCGGCCACTACGGCACCCTGCGCTGGCGCGCCAGCTACCGCACCTGGGGCGCCACCGTATCGGAGCACTGGGAGGCCAGCACCCTCGACGGTCGCCCCGTGCTGCGGGCGGCGGCGCATGGCGACGAGGGACACGCATCGCTCGCCGAGCAGAACCTGCGCTTTCAGGGCCAGTACCTCGATCGCGACACCGGCCTGCACTACAACACCTTCCGCTTCTACGATCCCGACATCGGCCGCTTCATCAGCCCCGATCCGATCGGGCTGGCGGGTGGGGCGAACCTGCATCTGTATGCGCCGAATCCGGTGTCGTGGATCGATCCGTGGGGGTGGAGCTTCATCGATGCTGTCAGCGGCGCCTCGGAGCGCACCGGCAAGAAGTTCCAGGGTGCCGAGATCTACAAGTTCAACGACAAGGCCAAGGTCGACGGCACCACCTTCAAGAAGGGCGATTACTACTACCTCGACAATCTGCACAAGGACCACTACGAGACCTTCTCGAAGAACAACGCGTCGAAGGGCGTGTTCAATCTGGACGGAACCAGGAATGAATCCAAAAGCAAGAAAGCCGCCAAGCGCACCGGGCCCGGATGTTGAAGCCGCGCGCGAGAACCTGCGCAACAACAAGAACGACGAGGTCGAGGGCACCTTCTGCTACGCGCTGTTCGAGGACCGCGTGTTCGACGAGGCGCTGCTCGTGCCGCTCATCGCCGACATCGAGTGCGTGCTGGGCCAGGACGAGGTGAGCCCCGAGGACCGCAGGCTCGCGCACTGGGTGATGCTGGGCACGCTGCGCTGCCTGTTCTCGCACTTCGATGCGAACGATCTCTACAAGATCGAGAACCTCGATGCGGAGGTTTATGGGCGGTGGAGTGGGGACTACTTCGAGCGGTTTCGGGCGTTGATGTCGGGCTGACGCCCGGCGCGCATCGATTGGAGAACGGTTGGATGCGTATTGAACTGAAGGTGTCGCCTGACCTGCCGTCCCAGGTGATGCCGTACCGCTTCTACGACCCGAACGACGATGATGTGCGCGCGATCCTCATGGAGGCGTGCCATGAACTCAATGGATGGGCAGACTTCCTGATCTCGGGGTTGGGCCAAGAGCGATGGCTTGTGGATGTGGGCACCGATCTGTCCGTGTTTCTCGAGCAGTTGCCAGATGCGCTCAGAGCGATTGCAGCCCGCAAGAGTGCCGAGATCTATCTGTACGAACAAGGCGTCGATCGATTGTTGAAGCTGGAGCCGAAGGGCGCGGGGTATGCCGTGCATTGCAGAAGCGGCACCGATTGGAGGCCCTGGCCTGCGGTCGAAGAGGTCGACAGTCTGAAGTTGGAGGGCATGCTGGTCGCCGTGCGCGACGAGTTCTTGAAAGCCCTTGAGCGGATGGCGCCTGCGCTGCGCTTGCATCCGTGGATCGTTGAATGGGTCGAGTCTTGCGACGAAGACTCCGGCACTTCAAGCGCTTGAGCGATCCACAATTGTTCACCCCAAGGGCCGAGCCTGGCCCTCGTTCTCTCCCTGCATTCCAAGGGGTTACGCCCCGCGCAAGCTCCTTTGGCAAGCGCGAAGGCGAGGCACAAAAGGCGACGGCCGAGGTGCGCTAACACCCCGGCCGTCTAACCAAATGACGTGCAGAACTTTGGAAAGGAAGCACGCCAAGTGGCTGACGTTCAAGGAGATAGGCCCGAGGCGGCGCGACATGATGATGTGGATCGCCTCGGACCTCACGCGCGACGCCGAACACCTGCTGCAGGAGGTGGCGCCTCAGGTGCTGCGCGGCCCGGGCGCGTTCAGCAGCCCAGGCGCTGCTTGATCTCGCGCAAGCGCAGCGAGTGGGCCGAGAGAAATTCCGGCCCCGCATCTTCTTCTTTGGATGCGCCGCGATAGCTGATCGGCCCGATGTCGTCGTTCGACGCGCGCGGCCCCGTGTGGCAGGCCGGCGAGCAGTAGCGGCAGCCGTTGACCTGTCGGTAGAACGCCCGCGCCGTCTGCATCGCCGAACGGCAGTCTTCGTGCCAGTCGAGCGAGAGCGTGTTCACCGGATGCGGCCAAAAAATGCACCCCTGTGCGTGTACCTCATGGTCGCCATTGAGTTGTGCGGTCTTGTTGACGCAGTACTGTGGCATTTCGATCCTCTTGGCCCCTTTGCTTGGGGAGGATCGTAGGAGGGCGAGGCGGGGAGGTGAACGTCACTCCGGGTGATTGACATTTGTCGCGGGGGTGTTCAAGAACCTTAATGTCAGACGGGTGAGGGGCCGCGACCGCGATGCCTCCAAGGTGGGACGCGTAGGGGTTGGCGGAGACTGGAAGGATTTGATTAACGTATATTCACAAACGTTATCAAACTTCTCTGCCACGAGTCGCCGCCGTAGAAAGACGTGTCTGTGCCCGATCCAAGCCATGTGTCGCCGTCTTTTGTGATCGGTGAAATCTACGACCGACGATCCGAGCTTCACAAACCTTATGGCGGAGGCTGGCAAAGCGGCATCTCTTCGTCTTCGCTCTATCCGTTGATTTTCTTGTTCGCGGGGCACAGTGGTACCCGTCATGGATACGCTGATCGCCCAGAGGACGACGGCACGTTTCTCTATACGGGCGAGGGACAGCGCGGTGACATGAAGATGACGCGTGGCAACCTAGCGATCCTGCAGCACTCAATGAACGCGAAGGCGCTCCATCTCTTCCGCACGTTGAAGAAGGGGGCGCAGCGTTACGTCGGCGAGTTTGTCTATGGCGGGCACGAGTGGATCGTGAAGCCAGACACGGATGGTTTGGATCGAAATGCGATTGTGTTCAGGCTGGTGCCTATCGGCCATCTGGAGCATCGAGAACTCCTAGATGAGATGGATGCGTCGGAGGATGTCTCGTTGGAAGAGGCACGACGCAGAGCGATTGCTGCTGCCAAGGTCGATGGCTCAAGCAATAGCAAGAGCGGATCGCGGACGGTCTACGAGCGCAGTCGTGCGGTACGCGACTATGTGCTTCGGCGCTCACAAGGTGTGTGTGAGTTGTGTGCCAAGCCAGCGCCGTTTCGGCGTGCCGGAGGGGCCGAGTATCTGGAGCCTCATCACACGACCCGCGTATCGGACGGTGGGCCGGATCATCCAAAGTTCGTTGCAGCGCTATGCCCCACATGCCACCGCGAAGTGCACTACGGCGAGCACGCGAAGGCGAAGAATGCGGCGCTGATTGAGAGACTGCAGGTCTTGGAGCCTTAGTCGGAAACCGAGGATGCGTCGATGGTCGGCTCAGCACTTCAGGTCGAAGTACTGTTTGCGGGCCTTGTAAAGGTCGACATCCGCGCGTGCCTTGTCGGCTCCTGCCGCACCTTGCGCTTCGCTCCCGAGCCTCGAAATCATGTCGTCGAGCCGAGCGCATTGCCGCTGGTCGCTTTGAGGCAAATAAACACGACGCCGGGCTGTGTTCATCTCCTCGTGAGATTTGCCATGTAAGGGCCGGGTCGCGCCATCCAACATTCGACGCCACTCATCACGCTGAACGTCATTGCCTTTGCGTGAGCTGCCGCTCATCTTGTCCATACCTTGCGTTGGTGTCGCGTCGATGACCTTCGCGCCGACGCATGGCGCATCTGAGTAGCTAACTTTGCCGTTGGTCTCGCAACGATAGACGGGTGCTCGGGCCGCGGCCGGCAGCGTCCATGCCATTGCAACAACAAACTCGCTGGCGATCAGGAAGGTCGAGAGATGCGATCTGCCGAATCTTTGGAAGAGGAGGGCCAACAACGAAGATGCTTGCCAGTCTTCTTAGAAGCTCTCATCTGCACCTGCTGCACCGCTGACTCCAGAACAGAAGATCAAGGCCCTCGAAGTCCAGCTTCGCGAAGCCAATGAGAAGGCCGAACTGTTCGAGGCGGTGATCGATGTCTTGAAGAAGGACTACGGGGTGCGCATCGTAAAAAAGCCTTTGGGCAAGTCCTCTCGCAAAAGCTCCTCCCGGGGCTGAGCGTGGCGAGGACTTGCCGCCATTGGGGCGTCAGCCGCCAAGCCTACTACCAGCAGTTGCAGTATCAGCAGCAACGCTGTGCGCGTGCCGACATCGTGATCGAGCTCGTTCGCGGCGTGCGTCTGCGTCAGCCCCGGTTGGGCGCGCGCAGGCTGCACCATCTGCTCAAGCAGCCGCTGCAGCACGCCGGCGCGAGCTGGGGCGCGATGCGTTGCTGGACGTGCCGCGCGCGAGGCGCGCATGCTGGTGGCGCCGAGGCGGGCGTATCACAAGACCACCGACAGCCATCATCGATTCCGACGCCATCCCAACTTGCTCAAGGAGGGGCCGCATCAGGTTCGAGCGACTGCCAGCGAGCAGGTGTGGGTGCCCGACATCACGTACTACGACTGCTATCAGAACGCGCTGGCCGAGCGCGTCAACGGGATCCTGAAGATGGAGTTCCTGCTGCACCGGCCTGCCGATCTGGCCCAGGCCAGCCGGATGGTCCAGCAGGCCGTGCAGATCTACAACCAGGAGAGACCGCACCACTCCCTAAAATTGAAAACGCCGGATGAGGTTCATCGGGCGTCTCTGTCCGGCTGGATCGAGTCGGCTATGAGTCCATAGGTGTCAACCTATGGCAGGACGGGTCACCCTTAGGGTGCGCTGCGCGGGCTGCTGCACTTGGCGACTTCTCCCGTCACTGCGTAGCGGCCGGACCTTCACAACAGGGCCCCGGTGCTCTGGCATCCCAATCCGCAACAGAACGACCGCGACGGGGGATGACAGAGCGCACGGCTTTTGCACCGACGCCCGTAAATTCGCTTCTATTGCTTACGGACCTCGACACCTGCGGCGCTCACTCTCAACCATCCTGAGTTTTCGAGTAAGAGACGGCGGGCTTCAGCTTGCTCAACTTCGCCGCTGCGAGTAAGTCTAAGGAGATTAAGAAGATCTAAGGTGCGAAGGATGAGGATGTTAATTTTTGCCGCGTGAATTATTTGATCGGTGTTTGGTTCTTCGTCTTTTTCTTGAAGAGTGTGCGCGTTTTTTATTGCGGTGTTCGCGATGAGTAAAGCCGGAAAGTTTTCCGCAAATCCGGAGCGATCTCGATGCGAATCGGTTTGATTGATGTTTTCCCGCTTTATGCCGCGATTTACGCCTTTGATTTCGCATATCGCAACGATTTTTCCGCTCTCATCTTTTAGCTTTGCATCCTCTTTAAACTCATCCGTTGAGTCGCAGCTAAAGCCTGTAATTTCCTCAAGAATTTCCGTGACAATTCCGACGAGCGGTTCCCCGGTATGGACTAACGAGGATTTGAAGCTGTCAAGTCGGTCTAGTCTAATTTGAATTTCGCTTATTCTTGCTTGAAGTGCGGAAACTTCTGCCATAAGAAATTCCTCTTCTTTGAAAGAAAATTTCTTGGCCCACTCTGGTACTTCACGGTGAAGTTTGTTTTTCACAGAAGTGAGTCCGTCCACAAGCAAGGTGAAATACTCTTCGAATTTTTCATCATTCGCAGGGATTTCGAGCGTAGGAATGAAGAATTCGCTGTCGTCAATTCGCAAGCTTACAGGATTGTCGCGGACCGATGCAATTGTCTTAATCGGTAAGTCTTTGTCGTAGATTTGAAAGTATGAATTTGCTGCGCCATACAGTTCAAAGAATCGCACAAATTCATCCTGCTTGACTTCCAAATGCGGAACGCGGTGCGAAAAGTTCTCGCGTTTCAGGTGTGTGTAGTTAAGTTGCCTTTTTGTAAGGTCGGTGGAGCGGAAGTCCTGGCCATCATCGCGGTCAATAAAGGGTTTGACGAGAATTGAACAGAAGCTCCCGCCCTTTTGAATAAGCAGTGTTAATTCTTTTGAGCGTTGGTCGAGTTCGTTTCGATAGCAGGTTAGCACCCAATGTCCCTCGCTATATAGCGAGCTGCTCCACTTGAAGTCTTCAAACGCGCCTTGTAAAAAAATGACAAGGTCGTAATCTTGAAATCGCGCTTGAGTCTTAAACGGTTCGAAAAGAATAGTGAAATTTTTAGATTCGATTGGTTTGATATATGAATTTAGGCCAATGCGATCTAGGCCAAAGACCATTACTCTGCAATGCTTGCCAGATTCGCCAGCGTCCTCATCTCTAGTACTGATCAATTGCGTCCCTCATTGTGGTAAAGGCCTAAAAATTTCGCGCGACCGGAGTTAGCGCGGCGCTGCAATTTTAAAGGTGTAACTCTTGGCCAATGGCACCCCCTGCAGGGGTTCCCGATGCGCGTGGACCTCGGCAAAGTGCGTTCAAATGTGAAGCGAAAGCAGATCGTGACGTAGCCCGCTCGTGAGAGCCGGCGCCTCCCTCGAAAGAGCACGAGGCAATTCCCCCAACTGGAGGTGTACCGGGTAGGGCTTCAGCCCTGACCAGTGTTCCGAATGCGGATGTCCATTGCGGCCACGGCGATATGTGCCGGGGCAGACATGACGACATCCAGCGACTTATTCCAAACCAACGAAATCACCGGCGCACTGACGCCGCAGCAGGCCGCTGAGCTCCTCGAGATCGCGGCATCGGGCGATACCAGCTTCGGGCTGAATGACGATGGCGCGCCCGCGACCACCACTGCTGCAGCCGAAGCCGCACTCAACCGAAGCACAACATACACACGCCGTGATCAGCGCGCACCCAGCTGGCTTTTGCATATCCGTGATTGCGGGCACCTACGATCCCCGATTCTTTGCCAGTAGGGCGAGGTCTCCAGAACTCCGCGCAAGCGCGACGCCCCATCGTGCTGGCCTGGTCGAGGCCGCGCGGGGGAAGCGTGCACGAAATTTTTTCGCACTCAGTCTTCTAAGTCGAACTGCCCCTGCAGCGTGCGGATGGCCTGCAAGATGTCGGAGCGATGCTCGCCGCCGTCGGGCATCAGGCGCATGGTCCAGTTGGAAAATCCGCCGTCGGGGTCCATCCAGATGACGCCGCCGCGGTAGGCGTCAGTCCCTTCGCCGCGCAGGTCTGGTATCTCTTTGAGTCGCTCCAGCAGCAGTTCGCGCAGCTGCTCAGCGGTGCGGGTGGGCTTGGCCATCTCGAATTCGTCCTCGCTCTCGAAGTCAACATTCTGGACCGCCTCTATGTCGCTCCCGCGGCCGCCCAGGGAGAGCCAATCCGCCGATCGCGAAGCCGCACCGAAGCCAGCGGGACTGTGCAGCAGCGCTGATTGCGCCGGCTATGGCGTCTCAGGGGCAGCCAGCCGATGGTGAGGGCGTGAGCTCTCACTGAGCGCGCCAAAACCTCCACCACGGCCGCTGGCGCAGCCGTAGCTCAAGCGGGCGAGTCCAGGCGGTCCAGCGGGTGTTCGGCGGCTCCGAAGCGGCCGGGCCGGCCTTCTTTGCGAGAAGCCTGAGACGCGGCCGAGAGGCCAGATTGGCGGTGCGGGTCAGCAGGGCAGGGCTTGGGGTGAGGCAGGAAGCCATTCCGCCCGTGAGGTCTGTCTTCCAACCGGAAACGAGTGCTCGATTGGCTACATGGTGGCTACATGACGCCGAAAAGAAAAAAGCCCGCTATCGAGTTGATAGCGGGCTTTCCTTACTGCGTTTGGTGCCGGAGAGATGAATCGAACACCCGACCTTCTCATTACGAATGAGCTGCTCTACCGACTGAGCTACACCGGCGAAGCCTTCGATTATAGCGAGGTTTTCAGGGCTTTTGAGCGTGGTACTGCGTCAGGCGCTCGACTTCGTTTCGCGAACCCAACATCACGCTGACGCGCTCGTGCAGCTTGGTGGGCTGCAGGTCGAGGATGCGCTGCTTGCCGTTGGTGGCGGCGCCGCCGGCCTGTTCCACCAGCCAGCTCATGGGGTTGGCCTCGTACATCAGGCGCAGCTTGCCGGCCTTCTCGGGCTCGCGCTTGTCCCAGGGGTACAGGAACACGCCGCCGCGCATCAGGATGCGGTGCACGTCGGCCACCATGCTGGCGATCCAGCGCATGTTGAAGTCCTTGCCGCGGGGGCCTTCCTTGCCGGCCAGGCATTCGTCGATGTAGCGCTTCACGGGCTCGTCCCAGTGGCGCATGTTGCTCATGTTGATCGCGAATTCCTTGGTGTCGGGCGGAATCTGGATGTCTTCCTGCGTCAGCACGAAGCTGCCCTGCTCGCGGTCGAGGGTGAACATGGCGACGCCGTTGCCCACGGTCAGCACGAGGGTGGTCTGCGGGCCGTAGATGCAGTAGCCGGCCGCCACCTGCTGGGTGCCGGCCTGGAGGAAGTCGCCCTCCTGCACGCCGGGGTGCTCGTCGGGCTTCTTGAGCACGCTGAAGATGGTGCCGATGCTGACGTTGACGTCGATGTTGCTGCTGCCGTCGAGCGGGTCGAACATGAGCAGGTACTCGCCCTGCGGGTAGCGGTTGGGCACGACGTAGATGCTGTCCATCTCCTCGCTGGCCATGGCGGCGAGGTGGCCGCCCCATTCGTTGGCCTCGATCAGCACCTCGTTGGCGATGATGTCCAGCTTCTTCTGGATCTCGCCCTGCACGTTCTCGCTCTCGGCGGTGCCGAGCACGCCGCCCAGGGCGCCCTTGTTGACGGCCTGGCTGATGCTCTTGCAGGCACGGGCAACCACTTCGAGCAGCAGCCGCAGCTGGCCGGGGATGAGGCCGTCGGCGCGCTGCTGTTCGACGAGGTAGCGGGTGAGGGAAATCTTCTGTTGAGCCATGAGGGTTCTTCGGTTTCTCTTCGATGCGTTGCTTGTGTGCGGATCAGCTGCCGGCCAGGGCGCGGGTCACGACTTCGTGGGTGTCCTTGCTCAGGTCGGGCTTGGCGGCCACGCGCGCGATGGCTTCGCGCGCGGCGCTGCGGTAGGGCTCGGCGAGCTTGCTCCAGCGGTCGAGGGCGCGCGCGAGGCGGGCGGCCACCTGGGGGTTGAGGGCGTCGAGCTCGATGACGCGCTCGCTCCAGAACACGTAGCCGGCGGCGTCGGGGCGGTGGAAGGCGCCGGGGTTGGCGCTGCAGTAGCTGAAGATGACGCTGCGCGCGCGGTTGGGGTTCTTCAGCGAGAAGTCGGGGTGCTTCATGAGCTGCTTCACCAGCGGCAGGATGTCGCCGCCGCGGTCGCTGGCGCCGGCCTGCAGCGAGAACCACTTGTCGATGACCAGGGCCTCGTTCTTGAACAGGGCATGGAAGCGCGCGAGCGCCTGCGCGGCCAGGGTGTGGCCCGACGACACGAGGGCGTTGAGCGCGTTGAAGCGGTCGGTCATGTTGCCCGCGTCCTTGAAGCGCTGCAGGGTCTTGCCGGGCCAGACGGTGTCGCCCGAGGAGCGCGCGGCCAGGCACAGGAAGTTGAGCGCCATGCCGGCCAGGGCGCGGCGGCCCGAGCTCAGCGGATCGGGGCTGTAGGCGCCGGTGTCGTGGTGCGCTTCGTAGGCCTGCTGCCAGTCGCTGAACAGGGCGGTGGCGAGCTGGGCGCGCATGGCTTCGCGCACCAGGTGCACGCGCTGCGGATCGACCACGTCGAGCTGCTCGGCGATGTAGGTTTCCGACGGCAGGGTGAGCACCAGTTCCTTGAAGGCCGGGTCGAGCTGCGGATGGCGCAGCACGCTGCGCATGGCCTCGAGGTAGGCCTCGCCGAGCACCGGGGTGGTGTCGGTGGCCAGGGCGGCGATGCCCTGCAGCGCGGCGTGCAGGCCCAGGCGCTGGCCGGCTTCCCAGCGGTTGAAGGGATCGGGGTCGTTGGCCAGCAGGGTCAGCAGCTGGGCGTCGCTGTACTCGAAGTCGAGGATCACCGGCGCGCTGAAGCCGCGCAGGATCGAGGGCACGGGCTCGGCGTCGAGGTTGGTGAAGGTGAACTGCTCGCCGGCGCGCGACAGCACCAGGGTGCGGGTGCCGGCGCTGCCTTCGGCCTCGCCCTCGAGTTGCACGGGCAGCTCGCGGCCGCTGGCGTCGAGCAGGCCGAGGTTGAGCGGAATGACGAACGGGTCTTTGCTGGGCTGGCCCGGGGTGGGCGGGCAGCTCTGCAGCACGCTCAGGGTGTAGCTGCGGTTGGCACTGTCGTACACGCCGCTGGCCTTCAGGCGCGGGGTGCCGGCCTGGCTGTACCAGCGCTTGAACTGGGGCAGCAGGCGCGCGAGTTCGGAGTCGGGGTTGGCATCGGCGATGGCCTGGGCGAAGTCGTCGCAGGTCACGGCCTGGCCGTCGTGGCGCTCGAAGTAGAGGGTGATGCCCTTCTCGAAGCCCTTGCGGCCCACCAGGGTCTGCATCATGCGAACGACCTCGGCACCCTTCTCGTAGATGGTGACGGTGTAGAAGTTGCTGATCTCGATGTAGCTGTCGGGCCGCACCGGGTGAGCCATGGGGCCGGCATCCTCGGGGAACTGGGCGGTGCGCAGCACGCGCACGTCTTCGATGCGCTTGACGGCGCGCGCCGAGGCATCGGCGCACAGGTCCTGGCTGAACTCCTGGTCGCGGAAGACGGTGAGGCCTTCCTTCAGCGAGAGCTGGAACCAGTCGCGGCAGGTCACGCGGTCGCCCGACCAGTTGTGGAAGTACTCGTGGCCGACCACGCTCTCGATGTTGCTGTAGTCGGCGTCGGTGGCGGTGGCCTGGTTGGCCAGAACGTACTTCGTGTTGAAGATGTTCAGGCCCTTGTTCTCCATGGCGCCCATGTTGAAGTCGCTGGTGGCCACGATCATGAAGCGGTCGAGGTCCAGCGGCAGGCCGAAGCGGGCCTCGTCCCACAGCACCGAGTTGATCAGCGAGTTCATCGCGTGCTCGGTCTTGTCGAGGTCGCCGGCGCGCACGTACACCTGCAGCAGGTGTTCCTTGCCGCTGCGCGCCTTGATGCGCTGCTCGCGCGCCACCAGCTTGCCCGCGACCAGCGCGAACAGGTAGCTGGGCTTCTTGAAGGGATCGACCCACTTGGCGAAGTGGCGGCCCTCGGGCAGGTCGCCGTGCTCGACCAGGTTGCCGTTCGACAGCAGCACCGGGTAGGCGGCCTTGGCGGCGCGCAGGGTGACGGTGTACATCGCCATCACGTCGGGCCGGTCGAGGAAGTAGGTGATGCGGCGGAAGCCCTCGGCCTCGCACTGCGTGAAGAAGGTGTCCTCGCTCACGAACAGGCCCATCAGCTTGGTGTTCTTGATGGGGCAGCAGGTGGTGAAGAGCTCGAGCTCGAACGAGCCTTCTTCCGCCGCGGGCAGGCCGTCGAGCACGAGCTGGTCGCCTTCCATGCGGAACGAGGCGCCCTGGCCGTTGACCAGCACGCGCGCGAGGTTGAGCTCGTCGCCGTCCAGGCGCAGCGGCTGCGCCGGCACGTCGGGGTTGCGGCGCATGCGCATGCGGTTGAGCACGCGGGTCTTGGCCGGGTCGAGGTCGAAGGTGAGGTCGACGGTGTCGATCCAGAAGGCCGGCGGTGCGTAGTCTTCGCGGCGGATGGCGTTCGGTGCGGCTTGGGCACCGCTGAAATCAGGCAGCAACGGCATCGAGGGTCTCCAGAAAATTCGAATGGGCGAGTTCGTTGTAGTCGCGCACGGCGGCGATCACGTGGGGGCCGGCGAGTTCGGCGGCGCTGTGGGTGCTGCACACGGCCACGGCGCGCATGCCGCCGCGGCGCGCGGCCTCGATGCCGAAGGGGGCGTCCTCGAACACGATGCAGCGTTCGGGCGCCACGCCGATGCGGCGCGCGGCCTCGAGAAAGATGGCGGGCGTGGGCTTGCCGCTGAAGCCTTCGTCGCCGCCGACGATGGCCAGCGGCAGCGGGTCCATCTTCAGGCGCGACATGGCGAACTCGATGTTGTGGCGATCGCCCGCGGTGCCCACGGCCACCTTCAGGCCGCGCGCGACGGCGGACCTGGCGAAGGCGGTGAAGCCGGCGACTTCGGTGAAGTTGTCGCTGAACATCGCGCGGTAGATCTCTTCCTTCTCGTGCACCAGCGCCAGGCACTCGGCGTCGGACAGCTCGCGCTCGAACAGCTCGCGCATGCACTCGGCGCCGGTGCGGCCCGTGGTGCGCGCGAGGATGTCGCTCACGTCGAGCACCAGGCCGTGGCGCGCCACGAACTCGACCCACGAGCGCGCATGCCAGGGCATGGAGTCGATCATGGTGCCGTCCATGTCGAAGATCAGGGCTTCGACCTTGCCGTTGAGGTTCATGCGGGGCTGCGCGGGTGGTTGCGGTGGTGACGAAAAGGAAGAGGCAGGATCAGACGCCCTGCTTGAGCGAGGCTTCGATGAACACGTCGAGGTCGCCGTCGAGCACCTTCTGGGTGGCCGAGATCTCGACGTTGGTGCGCAGGTCCTTGATGCGGCTGTTGTCCAGCACGTAGCTGCGGATCTGGTGGCCCCAGCCCACGTCGGTCTTGCTGTCCTCGAGCTTCTGCTGCTCTTCCTGGCGCTTGCGCATCTCGTGGTCGTACAGGCGCGAACGCAGGCGCTTCCACGCCACGTCGCGGTTGCTGTGCTGGCTGCGACCGTCCTGGCACTGCACCACGATGCCGGTCGGGATGTGCGTGAGGCGCACGGCCGAGTCGGTCTTGTTGATGTGCTGGCCGCCCGCGCCGCTGGCACGGAAGGTGTCGGTGCGCACGTCCGCCGGGTTGATCTCGATCTCGATGGAGTCGTCGATCTCGGGGTAGACGAAGATGCTCGCGAAGCTGGTGTGGCGACCGCCCGAGGAGTCGAACGGTGACTTGCGCACGAGGCGGTGCACGCCGGTCTCGGTGCGCAGCAGGCCGAAGGCGTAGTCGCCCTCGACCTTGATGGTCGCGCTCTTGATGCCGGCGGTGTCGCCCGGGGTCTCGTCCTCGAGCTGGATCTTGAAGCCCTTGCGCTCGGCGTACTTGGTGTACTGGCGCAGCAGCATGCTGGCCCAGTCGCAGGCCTCGGTGCCGCCGGCGCCGGCCTGGATGTCGACGAAGGCGTTCAGCGGGTCGGCCGGGTTGTTGAACATCCGGCGGAACTCGAGCTGCTTGATGTCGGCTTCGAGCGTGGCGGCGTCATCGGCGATGGCCTGCAGGCCGTCGACGTCGCCTTCTTCCTTCGACATCTCGTAGAGCTCGGTGTTGTCCGACAGGCCGCTGGTGAGGCGGTCGAGCGTGACGACGACGTCGTCGAGCGACTTCTTTTCCTTGCCCAGTTCCTGGGCCTTCTTGGGGTCGTTCCAGACGTTGGGATCTTCGAGCGATGCGTTGACCGTCCTCAGACGTTCGGCTTTGGCATCGTAGTCAAAGATACCTCCGGAGATCCACCGTCCGCACGCTCAGGTCCGCAAGCGTTGCGCCGATCTGGTTGATTTGTTCTGCGTCCATGGGGTGGTCCTGACTGTGTGGGTTGGCGAGGGGAGGAGGGGCGTGCCCTCCAGGGAACCCGCCATTTTCTCACGGGTGGCGGATGACCCCATGGGGAGTGCCATTCCGGTGCCGCCCAAGGCGAAAAGCCCCCTGGGCGCGGCGCGCGCAGGGGGGCCGGGAGTGCGTGGAGCGGCGGCGTCAGAACGCGGGCACCAGCGCGCCCTTGAACTGGGTCTCGATGAAGCTCTTGACCTCGGGCGACTGGTAGGCCGCCACCAGGCGCTTGGCCCAGGGCTTGTCCTTGTCGGCGCGGCGCACGGCGATCAGGTTGGCGTAGGGGCCCTTGGGCGATTCCTTGATCACGGCGTCCTTGTTGAACGAGAGGCCGGCCTTCTCGGCGTAGTCGTTGTTGATCGCGGCGATCACGAGGTCGTCGAGCGAGCGCGGCAGCTGCGCGGCGTCCAGCGGCACCAGCTTGAGCTTCTTGGGGTTGGTCACCACGTCGAGCGGGGTTGCGGTGTTGTTCTTCACGGCCTCGGGCTTGAGCGTGATCAGGCCGGCCTGCTGCAGCAGCAGCAGCGCGCGGTTGCCGTTCGACGGGTCGTTCTGGATGCCGACCGCGGCGCCCTCGGGCAACTGGTCGATGCTCTTGAGCTTCTTCGAATAGAAGCCCAGCGGCGCGGTGATGGTCAGGCCCACGGGCACGAGGTCGAAGCCGCGCGCCTTGATCTGGTTGTCGAGGAAGGGTTGGTGCTGGAAGGCATTGGCGTCGAGGTCGCCGGCCGCGAGCGCTGCATTGGGCAGCTGGTAGTCGTTGAAGACCACGACCTGGACCGTGAGGCCGTCCTTGGCGGCGACCTTCTTCACCACCTCGAAGATCTGCTCGGCGTTGCCGACCGAGATGCCGACCTTGACGGTGTTCTTGTTGTCCTGGGCCTGGGCGCCGCCGGCGATGCCGCCGAGGAGGGAAGCCGCCAGGGTGGCGGCAAGGAGGCCGCGGCGGCGAAGGATGCTGTGCATGGTTGGGGTGGCGCGGTGCGCTCGAAAAAGAAAGGCGCGAATGTGGCAGCAGGCGGGCGCGATGGGAACGAACCAATGCGCATATCCATATGGGAGCCCCTGCTCGCTTTATGGTGTATGTGGTTGAACGTCGGCGCTTCTTTATGTGATTTCAGGAATAAGCATCGCCCGATTTGTTCGTTCCCTTTCGATGCCTTTCTTTTCATACTCGGCACCTTTTTGCGAATACGTGGCCGATGGTTTTTCCTGGCGGCCGCACGCATCCGTTCCTTGGTTCCCCCAGACATGAGCAACCCATCGTCCGACCCGGCCCGCGGCAGCGCGGAACCGGTCATCCGCCTCCAGTCGGTGCAGAAGTCCTTCGCGCTGCCCAGCGGCGAGGTCTTCGACGCCGTGCAATCGCTGTCGCTCGACATCCAGCAGGGCGACGTGTTCGGCCTGATCGGCAAGAGCGGCGCCGGCAAGTCGACCCTTCTGCGCCTGATCAACCTGCTCGAGCGGCCCGACGCGGGCCGCGTGCTGGTCGGCGGGCGCGACCTCACGACGCTGTCGCGCCGCGAGCTGCGCGACACGCGCCAGAACATCGGCATGATCTTCCAGCAGTTCAACCTGCTGCAGAACGCCACGGTGTTCGACAACGTGGCCTTCCCGCTGAAGATCCACGGCCGCCATTCGCGCGCCGAGATCGATGCCCGCGTGCGCGAATGCCTGGAACTGGTGGGCCTGTCGGAAAAGATCGACACCTACCCGGCCCAGCTCTCGGGCGGCCAGAAGCAGCGCGTGGCGATCGCCCGCGCGCTGGCGCCGCGCCCGCAGGTACTGCTGTGCGACGAACCGACCTCGGCGCTCGACAGCGAGACCACGCGCTCGCTGCTCGAGACCCTGCGCGACATCAACCAGAAGATCGGCGTGACCATCGTGATCGTGACGCACGAGCTGTCGGTGGTCGAGGTGCTGTGCCGCAACGTGGCGATCCTCGAGAAGGGCCGGCTGGTCGAGCAGTTCGAGGTCGATGCCGCGCCGAGCGAGGCGCGCAAGACCGCGCTGGGCCGCGAGATCGACGAGCTGGTGCGGCGCCGCGAGCGCGATGCACGCGAAGCGCGCGAGGCTGGCGAAGCCGCCTCGGCCAGCGCCCCGGTTGCCACGCAACGCAGCGCGCTGGAGGTGGCCTATGTTTGAGAACATCGCCCCCATCCTTCCCGAGCTCTGGGTCGCGACCGGCCAGACCTTCATGATGCTGGCCATCGGCCTGTCGGCCGCGGTGCTGATCGGCGGTCCGCTGGGCATCCTGCTGTTCCTGCTCGGCCC
This sequence comes from Variovorax sp. GW821-FHT10D07, assembly GCF_059415325.1. Taxonomy (NCBI): domain Bacteria; kingdom Pseudomonadati; phylum Pseudomonadota; class Betaproteobacteria; order Burkholderiales; family Comamonadaceae; genus Variovorax; species Variovorax sp. GW821-FHT10D07. Next base: position 86,866 of record NZ_JBWKMZ010000014.1, read on the forward strand.
GGGCCAGTCGCTCGCCAACCGGCCCGCGTTCCTGATCCTGAACTGGCTCGTGAACACGGTGCGCTCCTTCCCCTTCATCATCCTGCTGGTGGCGCTGGTGCCGTTCACGCGCATCATCGCGGGCACCTCGATCGGGCCGCTGGCCGCGGCGGTGCCGCTGTCCTTCGCGGCCATTCCCTATTTCGCGCGGCTGGTCGACCAGTGCCTGCGCGAGGTGCCGCGCGGCGTGATCGAGGCGGCCCATGCGATGGGCGCCTCGGAGCTGCAGATCGTCTGGCGCGTGCTGGTGGTCGAGGCCCGCTCGGGCCTGGTGCTGGCGCTCACGGTGCTCGCGGTGAGCTTCCTCTCCTACTCGGCGATCGCCGGCGTGGTGGGCGGCGGCGGCATCGGCGACCTGGCCATCCGCTACGGCTACTACCGCTTCCAGACCGACGTGATGGTGCTCACCGTGGCGCTGCTCGTGGTGCTGGTACAGATCCTGCAATTCGTCGGCAACACCGCGGCGCGCAGGCTCGACAAGCGTTGATTCGTTTCTTCTCCCGTTCCCTTTTCTCTTTCTTTCCTGCAAAGCCTTCCGTCATGACCACCGCACTGCTGCGCCGTTCCGTCCTCGCCCTGTCCCTCGCCGCGCTGTCGCTCGGCGGCCTCTCGCTGCCGGCGCAGGCGCAGGACGCCAAGAAGAACCTCACGATCGGCGGCACCGCCGGCTCGAACATCGACCAGCTCAAGCAAGGCATCGTGCCGATCCTCGAGAAGAAGGGCTACAAGGTGAAGCTGGTCGAATTCAACGATTACGTGCAGCCCAACCTGGCGCTGGCCCAGGGTTCGCTCGATGCCAACTTCTTCCAGCACCAGGTCTACCTGAAGAAATTCGCGGCCGACCAGAAGCTGGACCTGGCCGAACTGGTGCAGGGCCCGATCGCGCCGCTGGGCGTGTACTCGACCAAGCGCAAGACGCTGGCCGACCTGAAGGAAGGCGACCGCGTGACGCTGCCGAACGATCCGAGCAACCTGGCGCGCGCGCTGGTGCTGCTGGAGCAGAACAAGCTGATCACGATCAAGCAGGGCGTGGATCCGCTGCGCGCTTCCGAGAAGGACGTGGCCGACAACCCCAAGAAGCTGAAGTTCATTCCGCTCGAGGCCGCACAATTGCCGCGCTCGCTCGGCGACACCGAGTACGCGATCATCAACGGCAACTTCGCGATCTCCTCGGGCCTGAAGCTCACCGAAGCGGTGGTGCTCGAGAAGACGCCCGACTACTACCTGAATGTCGTGGCCGTGAAGACCGCGGACAAGAACACCGCCTGGGCCAAGGACCTCGTCGAGGCCTACCACTCGAAGGAGTTCAAGATGGTGGTCGACACGAAGTTCCAGGGCTACGCGAAGCCCAGCTTCCTGCAATAAACCAACTACTTTCCTGAGAGGGACCTTCCCATGCCCGTGCTGGCCGTGTTCGATGCGCAAGCGAGCTGGAGCGACACCCATGTGTGCGACGGCTGGATCACCGACCGGCTGGCCGCGCAGGGCGTGCGATGGGGGCGCGAGGATGCCCCCGCGCCGCTCGCGGGCGAGGAGGTTCGCGTGCTCGGGCAGGCCGGGTTGTTCTACGTGCCCGAGGGCGAGGGCTATATGGGCCTGCTGCTCGAGGCCGGCGAATGGGTCGCGCTGCCGGTGGGGCGGGCCCGGGTGTTCTTCGACGACGGCGAGGGCGCGGACGATGCGCTGCCGCATGCGGCGCTGCCGGGCTTCGAGGCCTTCGTCGAAGAGGTGTTGTCGCTGACGGGGAACGACGCCGACGAGGGCTGAGGCCCGCCGCCGCCGCTCCCCCCGGCGGCGTTTCCCTTTCTTCTTTCTAAGCCGCCAGGCGCTGCGCCGTCCGTCCTTCGGGCCGCGCCAGCCCGAGGTGATCGCGCAGGGTGCGCCCCTCGTACTCGGTGCGGAACAGCCCGCGCTTCTGCAGGATCGGCACCACCCCGTCGACGAAATGTTCGAGCCCGTGCGGCAGCGCATCGGGCATGAGGTTGAAGCCGTCGGCCGCGCCACCCTTGAACCAGTGTTCGATGTCGTCGGCGATCTGCTCGGGCGTGCCCACGATCACGCGGTGGCCGCCGCCACCCGCGAGTTCGCGGATCAGCTGGCGCACCGTGTAGCCATGGGTGCGGCCCGCCGCCACCACCGCGTTGAAGAAGGTGTGGTTGCCGTTGCCATTGCCGGGCAGCGGCAGGTTCTCGGGCAGGCGCTCGTCGAGCTTCAGGCGATCGGGCGTGATGCCCAGCGTGCCCGCGATGCGCGTGAGGCTGTAGTCCCACGGGATCAGGTCGACCAGCTCGTCGCGGCGGCGCAGCGCCTCGGCCTCGGTGCCGCCGACGATGGTGGTGAGGCCCGCGAGCACCTTCACCGCGTCGGGGCCGCGGCCCAACTCGGCCGCGCGGGTCTTGAGGGCGCGCGCATAGGCCAGCGATTCCTCGAAGGACTGCGAGGCCGAGAAGACGGCCTCGGCATGGCGCGAGGCGAGCTCGCGCCCGTCGGCCGAGGCGCCGGCCTGCACCAGCACCGGATGGCCCTGCGGCGCGCGCGGCAGGTTCAGCGGGCCCTGCACCGCGAAGTGCTCGCCGCGGTGCGCGATGGCGTGCACCTTGGTGGCGTCGACGAAGCTGCCCGCGGCCTTGTCGCCGACGAAGGCGCCGTCTTCCCAGCTGTCCCACAGCGCCTTCACGATGTCGGCGAACTCCGAGGCGCGCGCGTAGCGCTTCGCATGGTCGGGCGTGGCCTCGAGGCCGAAGTTGCGCGCCGAGGGCAGGTCGGCCGTGGTCACCATGTTCCAGCCCGCGCGGCCATTGCTCACGTGGTCGAGCGTGGAGAAGCGGCGCGCGATGTTGTAGGGCTCGTTGTAGCTGGTCGAGGCGGTGGCGATCAGCCCGATGTGGGTGGTGGCCGCGGCCACGCAGGCCAGCAGGATGGTGGGCTCGAGCGCGGTGATCGGGCGGAAGTGGATCTGGTCGACGATGGCCGCGTTGTCGGCCAGGAAGATCGCGTCGAGCTTGCCCGCTTCCGCGATCTGCGCGGTGCGGATGTAGTGCTGGATGTCGGCGAAGGCCCAGGGGTCGGCCTCGGGCAGGCGCCAGGCCGAGGGCACGAAGCCCGAGTGCAGGATGTTGACGTTCAGGTGCAGCCGCCGGGGAGGCGCGCTGCGGGTGGCGGAGCCGCTCATCGGTCGATCACTTCGAGAAGTAGTCGGGCAGGCGGTAGCCGGCCCACACGGGATTGGCGAGGAAGACGCGCTGGAACTCGGCCGACTGGTAGGCGGCAACGATGTCCTTCGCGAACTTCGCGTTCTCGTTGCCGCGCTTGACCGCCACCACGTTGACGTAGGGCAGGGTCATGTCCTCGAGCTTGAGCGCCTCGGTGAGCTTGAGGCCCGAGGCGACGGCGAAGTTGCCCTGCACGGCGGCCAGGTCGGCGTCGGCCAGCGAGCGCGGTGCCTGGGCGGCATCGAGCGGCACCAGCTTCAGGCGCTTGGGGTTGCTCGCGATGTCGCGCTCGGACACGCTCAGCGGGTTCACGCCGGCCTTGAGCTGCACCCAGCCGATGGCCGCGAGGATGTTGAGCGCGCGCGCCGCGTTCACCGGGTCGGCCGGCAGCGTGACGGTGGCGCCGTCGGGCACGCTGGCCAGCGACTTGTGGCGCTGCGAATAGAGGCCCATCGGCGGCGTCGGCACGTGGACGATCGGCACCAGGTCGAAGTTCTGCTGCTGGTTGGTGGCGTTGAGGTAGAGCGTGTGCTGGAAGATGTTGGCGTCGATCTGGCCGCGCTCGACCGCGTCGTTGGGCTGCACGCCCTGGCTGAATTCGACGTACTTGACGGTGTAGCCGAGCTTGGCGAGCTGGGGCTCGATGCCCTTGGTGAAGGCGTCGCGGTACGGGCCTGGCATGAAGCCGACGCGCAGGTCGGCGGCCTGGGCCGCGCTGGCGAGGCCCAGTGCGAGGGCAAGGCCGCCGGCCAGGGCCAGGCGGCGGGAAAGGGCGAGAGGGCGCATGAGAGAGGGGCTCCAGAACTGAACCGGGCACTCTAGGAGCCGGTGTCGCGCGCGCGAACGAATATTCGTAAGCTTGCATATGCGGGATATGCGGGCAATGGCCATAGGATGAGTGGCATGAGCCAACACATCGGAATCGTGGGCTGCTCCGCCGAAGGCGCGGCCCTTTGCTACAAGACCATCTGCGTGGAGGGCGCCGCGCTGCTCGGGCCCCATGCGCACCCCGAGGTGTCGATGCACACGCCCTCGCTCGCGGACTACGTGCGCTGCCTCGATGCGGGCGATGTGGCCGGCGTGGGCGAGCTGATGCTCGCTTCGGCGCGCAAGCTGCAGGCCGCGGGTGCCGACTTCCTGATCTGCCCCGACAACACGATCCACCAGGCCTTCGAGTACGTGGCGCCGCGTTCGCCGCTGCCCTGGCTGCACATCGCCGAGGTGGCGGCCGACGAGGCCGTGCGGCGCGGCTTCCGGCGCATCGGCATCACGGGCACGCGCTGGCTGGTCGACAGCGAGGTCTATCCGTCCAGGTTCGCGGCGCGCGGCCTCGAGTACCGTCGGCCGAACGCGCGGGAGCGCGACGAGACCGGGCGCGTGATCATGGACGAACTGGTCAACGGCATCTTCAGCCCCGAGGGCGTGGCGAGCTTCCAGCGCGTGATCGAGCGCATGAAGGTAGAGGAGGGCTGCGACGCGGTGGTGCTGGGCTGCACCGAGATCCCGCTGATCATCAGCGATGCGAACTCGGCGCTGCCGACGCTCGATTCGACGCGGCTGCTGGCGCGCGCGGCGTTGCGGCGGGCGGTGCAGCCGGCCTGACTAGGCGAGGAAATCCTCGATCAGCTTCGCCACCCGCTGCGGCTGGTCGTGGTGCAGCATGTGGCCGGCATCGGCCAGCTGCTCGATGCGCACCGAGGGCACCGAGGCCAGGCGCTGGTGGAATTCCTCGAGCGTGTAGCGGTTCTTCCACCAGCCCTGGAGGCTGTCGTCGGCCGCTTCGATCATCAGCGTGGGCGCGGCAATGCGCGCATAGAGCGCGCGCACCTCGTCGACGCGGAAGATGTTGGCGTTGATGACCTTGTGCGCGGCCTCGCCGAGGATCTGCCAGCGCGCGCTGCCGTCGGGCTGCGCGCGGCTGGCCGACCAGTGGCTCGCGAGCCAGTCGGCCTTGTCCTGCGACAGCCGCGGGTTGGTCTTCATGAGCCGGCGCGCCACGCCGTCGACAGCCGAGTAGCCCGCGAGCTCGAGCTCGCCGCGGTGCAGCCGCTTGAGCTCGTCGATCCACTGGCCGTAGCGCGCGGGCGCTTCCTCGGGCTGGCGCGCGGGCATGCCGAAGCCCTCGAGGTTGACCAGCCGGCGGATGCGCTCGGGCCGCACGCCCGCGTAGTGCATGACGACGTTGCCGCCCATGCTGTGGCCCACGAGGTCGACCGGGCGCGCGGCCTCGCCTTCGCCCGCGTAGTGGTCGAGCAGCCATTCGAGGTCGGCCAGGTAGTCGGGCAGCCAGTAGTTGTCGACCCCGCCGCCGTCGGTGAGGCCGAAGCCGCGCCAGTCGGGCGCGACGATGAAGCGCTCCTCGGCCAGCGCGTCGACCACGAACTGCCAGGAGGCGGCCACGTCCATCCAGCCGTGCACCAGCACCAGCGGCGGCCGCTCTGCCGAGGGCTGGCCCCAGAGGCGCACGTGGTAGCGGAGGTTGCGCACGGGCACGAATTCGCTGCGCGAGGGACGGAGGGCGTGGTACATGGCTCCGATGATAAGGAGCCGGGTCGAAGCGGACAGTCCGCCAGACGACAGTGGCGTGACGGCCGCGCCGCTCGGGTTTGGCACCACCGCCAGCGCGCCGCGGAGCCCGGCGGTACATTTCCGCGCATGCAAAAAATCAGACTCGGTCAGAGCGACCTTCACGTCACGCCCATCTGCCTCGGCACCATGACCTTCGGCGAGCAGGTCGACGAGCCCACGGCCCATGCCATCCTGGCGCGCTCGCTCGAGCGCGGCGTCGACTTCATCGACACGGCCGAGATGTACTCGGTGCCCACGCGCCAGGAGACCTACGGCGCGACCGAGACCATCATCGGCAACTGGTTCGCGGCCAACCCCGGCGCGCGCCGGAAGCTGACGCTGGCGAGCAAGGTCGCGGGCCCGCTGCGCAACACGCCCTGGGTGCGCGAAGGCGTGGGCATGACGGGCGCGGACATCGTGGCCTCGTGCGAGGCGAGCCTCAAGCGGCTGCAGACGGACGTGATCGACCTCTACCAGATCCACTGGCCCGAGCGCCATGTGCCGGCCTTCGGCAACATCTACTACGACCCGGCCAAGGAGGTCTCGCAGACCCCGATCCGCGAACAGCTCGAGGCGCTGGCCGGGCTGGTGAAGGCCGGGAAGATCCGCGCCATCGGCCTGTCGAACGAGACGCCCTATGGCGTGCACGAGTTCGTGCGCCTGGCCGAGGAGCACGGGCTGCCGCGCGTGGCGACGGTGCAGAACGTCTACAACCTCGCGAGCCGCGGCGCCGAGAACGGCCTCGACGAAACCATGCACCGGCTCGGCGTGTCGCTGCTGGCCTATTCGCCGCTGGCCTATGGCCTCTTGACCGGCAAGTACGACCAGAGCGGCATCACCGGCCCGGACGCGCCGCAGGAAGCGCGCATCACGCGCTACGAATCGGTGCGCAAGCTGCGCTGGGGCCGGCCCGACGCGCTCAAGGCCGCGCGCCGCTACAACCAGCTCGCGCGCGACAACGGCCTCACGCCGGTGAAGCTCGCGCTGGCCTTCTGCTACACCAAGTGGCAGGTGGCGAGCACCATCATCGGCGTGCGCACGGTCGAGCAGCTCGACGAGGACATCGATGCCTGGGGCACGACGCTGTCGCCCGAGCTGCTGGCGCAGATCGACGCGATCCGCTGGGAGATCCGCGACCCCGCGGCCTGATCTTCTCGTTCAGCGCGCGCATTCGCCGCGCGCGGCCGCCAGGGCGAGCGCGGGAAGGCTCAGCAGGCCCATGTCGCCGCCCTTGAACTGGCCCTTCATGCAGTCGCCGTGCGCGGCGCCCGACAGGCCCGCGCTCAGGCGGCTGTCGAACGCTGCGCGCGTGCCGGCCGGGTTCAAGTCCTGGTTGGCGCGCTCGGCGAACGAGGGCGCGCGATCGCTGTCGCGCAGGGCGCGGCGCGTGGCTTCGGAATTCAGGATCAGCGGGGCGGGCGGTGCTGCCACTGCAGCGGGCGCTTCGGCCGGGGCGGCGACGGCATCGCGCGATCGCGGTTCGGGCGTTGTCGCGCTGCGTGGGGGCGCAGCCCGCACGCGTGCCGCTGCTGGGGCCGATGCCCTGGGCTCGACCCGCACCGGCGCTTCGCGCGGCTTCGGCAGATCGACCCATGCGATCTCGACGACCCGCTGCACCGGAAACACCGGCCGCGCGTGCGGCCGCGTCGCCACGAGCAGCAACCACAGCACCGCCACATGCGCGGCGACCACGGCCAGCACGAGCGCCGGCAGGAAGAGCCGCCGCATCAGTCGCCCGCGTCGCTCCGCCATTCGAGCAGGTCACCCGGCTGGCACTGCAGCGCCTCGCAGATGCGCTCCAGCGTGTCGAAGCGCACCCCGCGCACCTTGCCGCTCTTGAGCAGCGAGAGGTTCTGCTCGGTGATGCCCACGTGCTCGGCCAGTTCGCGCGAGCGCATCTTGCGCCGCGCCAGCATCACGTCGAGGTTGACGACGATGGGCATCGCTCAGACGAAGCCCGCGTTGTCGTCGGCCAGGCGCCGCGCCTCGACCATGACGCGCGCGATCGCCACCAGCACCGCGCCGAACAGGATGTGCAGGCCGTCGAACCACGAGAAGCTCAGCGCCAGGAAGCGCTGGCCCGGCGGATTGCCCAGGCTCTGCGCCACGGTCATGAGGCCGCGCGCGAGCGGCAACAGCAGCGACAGCAGCAGCACGGCCCAGGCGAAGCGCATCAGCGCGTCTTGCGCGGCGGCGCCGAACACGCGGCCGTGGCGGTATTCGCCGAACAGCCGCCAGATCTGCCGCAGCGCATACAGGCCGCCGCTCACGGGCAGCAGGCTGACCAGCGCGGTGCGCCAGCGCGCGGCCTCGTCGGGCGGCGGGCCGGGCAGGCCGAGGAAGCTCGCGGCGCCGAGGAAGCCGGTCCATTCCCAGCGGTGGGCCAGCAGCAGCAACAGCGGCTGCACGACGAGCAGCGCTGCGCCCGCGAGGGCCAGCGCCTGGACGACGCGGGCATGCCGCGCGAGATGAAGCGAGGGCGAGGCTGGCGTATGCTGCATGGCGCACCCATGTTGGTTGTTAATCGATAAAAGTTTATCGTAAAACAATAAGTTTTTTGCTGAAGCGCTCCTGAAGGGGTGCCGTCCTTACCGTTTGCCATGGCCAAGAAGAACGCCCACGTCTCCGAGACGCCCGCCACCCAATTGCTGCGCGCCCACAAGGTCGCGTTCACCGAGCACCCCTACGAATACATGGAGCACGGCGGCGCCCAGCGCGGCGCCGAGATGCTGGGGCTCGATCCCTTCATGGTGATCAAGACGCTGGTGATGCAGGACCAGGACGCCAAGCCGCTGGTGGTGCTGATGCATGGCAACCGCACGGTGTCGACCAAGAACCTCGCGCGGCAGATCGGCGCCAAGTCGGTCGAGCCCTGCAAGCCCGAGGTGGCGCAGCGCCACAGCGGCTACATGGTGGGCGGCACCTCGCCCTTCGGCACCAAGCGCGAGATGCCGGTGTACGTGGAGGCGACGGTGCTCGCGCTGCCGCGCATCGTGCTCAACGGCGGGCGGCGCGGCTACCTGATCGGCATCGACCCGCAGGTGTGCGTGCAGCTGCTGGGCGCGACGCCGGTGGAGTGCGCGCTGGCAGAATAGCCGGCTCCTGCGATTCGATCGTCGGCGCTGCGCGTCCCGCCCGGGGCGCATCGGCGCGGCGATGCGTCCCCCGAAGAACAACACCGATCCGCGGAGACCCGCCTTGACCTTTCACCTGCCTACCCTGATCGCCATCGTGGCGTCGTACCTGCTCGGCTCGCTGTCCTTCGCCGTCATCGTGAGCAGGGCGCTCGGCATGGCCGACCCGCGCAGCTACGGCAGCAAGAACCCCGGCGCGACCAACGTGCTGCGCTCGGGCAACAAGGGCGCGGCGCTGGCCACGCTGCTGCTCGACGCGATCAAGGGCTGGGTGCCGGTGTTCGTGATCCGCCACTGGGGCGCGCAATGGGGCCTGGACGACGGCGTGGCCGCGGTGGCCGGCGTGGCCGCCTTCCTCGGCCACCTGTACCCGGTGTTCTTCGGCTTCCAGGGCGGCAAGGGCGTGGCGACGGCGGCCGGCGTGCTGGTCGGCATCGCGCCCTGGCTCGGGCTCGCGACCGGCGCCACCTGGCTGATCATCGCGGTGTTCTTCCGCTACTCGTCGCTCTCCTCGCTGGTCGCCGCCTTCTTCGCGCCGGCCTACTACCTGATCGGCGGCGGCATCGCGTGGCCGCTGAGCCGCACGGCGCTGGTCGCCATCATCGTCATGAGCCTGCTGCTGATCTGGCGGCATCGCGAGAACATCCGCCGGCTCGCCGCCGGCACCGAGTCCAAACTGGGCTCCAAAAAGAAAAAGGACTGAAGGATCACCATGGGCACCATCACCCGCTTCCACGTCGGACCGCGTCTTTCCGAGACCGCGGTGCACAACGGCACCATCTACCTCGCGGGCCAGGTGCCCGACGACACCACGCAGGACATCCGCGGCCAGACCCAGCAGGTGCTGGCGATGGTCGACCGGCTGCTGGCCGAGGCCGGCAGCGACAAGTCGCGCATCCTCATGACGCAGATCTTCCTGGCCGACATCGCCGACATCACGGCGATGAACGAGGTCTGGGACGCCTGGATCCCGGCCGGCAACACGCCGCCGCGCGCGACGGTGCAGGCCAAGATGGCCAACGCCGGCTACAAGATCGAGATCGTGGTGACCGCAGCGCAGGCCTGATCGGGCCGCGCTTTCAATAGCGCTTCTCGAGCACCATCTGGTCGGCGTCGCGCCGCATCGAGAAGCGGTTGATGAAGCTGTTGCCCAGCAGCACGAAGGGCATGGACTGCGGCGAGACGATGGCCTCGAGGTCGTAGACCTCGACGTCGCCCACGCGCACCGAGCGCAGCCGCAGCAGATAGCCGGGCGCCACGCCGTTGGCGGTGTTGACCTGCACCGGCCGGCCCTTGCTGTAGTCGAGGCCGATGCGCTGCGCGTCGGCCACCGACATGGCGACCGTGGTCGCGCCGGTGTCGAGCATGAAGGTGACCGGGCGATCGTTGATCAGGCCCTGGGTCATGAAATGGCCGCGGCTGTCGGCCGGCAGCACGATGCGGTTGCCGCTGCCGCCCGAGGGACCGCCGCCGCCGATGCTCACGGGCGTGTCCATGCGCAGCGTGACGCGCTTGCCCTCGGACTCGACCACCGCCTGCTCGGACTGCAGCGAGACCAGCTTCACGCCCTGGAAGCTTTCGCCCACGGCCACCGTCTTGGGCGCGCTGCCGTTGACGATCAGGATCGCGCGGCTGCCGATGGTGCCGGTCAGCATGACCGAGTCGGCGGCCTGGGCCGACGGCGCCGCCACCGCGGCCAGAACGAACGCGGCAACGGCGAATGCCTTCATGGACCGGGGCTCAGTCGCGGAAGTTGTTGAAGGACAGCGGGGTATCCGGCACGTCCTTCTTGATCAGCGCCATGGCGGCCTGCAGGTCGTCGCGCTTGGCGCCGGTGACGCGCACCGCGTCGCCCTGGATCGCGGCCTGCACCTTGATCTTGCTGTCCTTGATCAGGCGCTGGATCTTCTTGGCGATGTCGCCCTCGATGCCGTTCTTGATCTTGATGACCTGCTTGACCTTGTCGCCGCCGATCTTCTGCACGTCGCCCTTGTCGAGGAAACGCACGTCGACGCTGCGCTTGGTGAGCTTGCTGCGCAGGATGTCCTCGACCTGCACGAGCTGGAACTCGGCATCGCCGGTCATGGTGATTTCCTTGTCCTTGAGCTCGACGGCAGCCGCGGTGCCCTTGAAGTCGAAACGGGTGGCGATTTCCTTGGCGGTGTTCTCGACGGCGTTCTTGACCTCGGGCAGATTGGGTTCGCAGACGGTGTCGAAAGACGGCATGGGCTCTCCTCAGATGTCACGGTAGCTGGATGCGACAATTCTCCCATGATCGTGGAGCACAACGTCCCGCTGCAGCCGTACAACAGCTTCGGCATCGTCGCGCGCGCGCAGCACCTGGTGCGCATCGCGAGCGAGGCCGACCTGGCCGCGCTGCATGCCGACACCGAATGGCGCGACGCGCCGCGTTTCGTGCTGGGCGGCGGCAGCAATATCGTGTTGACCGGCGACGTGAAGCCGCTGGTCCTGAAGGTGGAGATCCAGGGCCGCCGGCTGGTCGAGGAGACCTCGCGCGCCTGGATCGTGGAGGCCGGCGCCGGCGAGGTCTGGCACGACACCGTGCAGTGGACGCTGGCGCAGGGCTACCCGGGGCTCGAGAACCTCGCGATGATCCCGGGCACGGTGGGCGGCTCGCCGGTGCAGAACATCGGCGCCTATGGCGTCGAGCTGCAGGACCGCTTCGATTCGCTCGATGCCTTCGATCTGGAAACCGGCCGCAGCTTCACGCTCGACGCGGCGCAATGCGCCTTCGGCTATCGCGATTCGGTGTTCAAGCACGTGCGCGGCGCCGGCGGCGCCAACGATTTCGGCCTGGCGGGCCGCGCGCTGATCACGCGCGTGCGCTTCCGGCTGCCCAAGCCCTGGAAGGCGGTGGCGGGCTACCTCGACCTGGAACGCAGGATGGAGGAAACCGGCAACTTCACGCCCGATGCGAACGACATCTTCGACTGGATCTGCGCCATCCGCCGCGCCAAGCTGCCCGACTGGCGGGTGCTGGGCAACGCGGGCAGCTTCTTCAAGAACCCGACCGTCACGCCCGAGCAGTGCGCCGACATCATCGCGCGCGAGCCGAAGATCGTGCACTACCCGATGGACGACGGCAGCATCAAGCTCGCGGCCGGCTGGCTGATCGACGCCTGCGGCTGGAAGGGCAAGTCGGTGGGCAATGCCGGCGTCTACGAGAAGCAGGCGCTGGTGCTGGTCAACCGCGGCGGCAACGAGAACCCGGTGACCGGCGGCGAGGTGATGACGCTGGCCAAGGCGATCCAGACCAGCGTGTACGAGCGCTTCGGCATCCGGCTGGAGCCCGAGCCGGTGGTGGTCTGACCCGGCATCGTCCCGGCCTGGCCGCATGGATCTCGACTTCCTGCACCTGAACTACCGCCGGCGCATTTCCGCGCTGGTGTGGCTGCGGCGGCTCGTGATCGTGGCGGCGATCGCCGCGCTGGTGTTCTCGCGCGGGCGCTGGTGGAGCGTGGCGCTGGGATTCATCGGCACCGGGCTGCTGGTGGCCGTGATGGGCTGGTTCGAGACCAGCCTGCGCCGGCAGTTCATCCGCGAGGCGCGGCTGCCGCCCTTCCTGGTCCACAAGCTGATCGCGGCCCATCCGCAGCTGAGCCGGCGCGACGCCGAGTTGGTGCTGCGCGGCCTGCGGCAGTTCTTCATGGCGCACCTGCGCAGCGGGCGCAAGTTCGTCGGCATGCCCTCGAAGGTGGCCGACACCGCCTGGCACGAGTTCATCCTCCATACCCAGGGCTACCAGCACTGGTGCCAGGCGGCCTTCGGCGGCCTCTTGCACCACACGCCGGCCGAGGTGCTGGGGCGCGACCCCAAGCGCAACGACGGGCTGCGCCGCAGCTGGTATTGGGCCTGCAAGGAGGAGAGCATCGATCCGCGCAAGCCGGCGCGGCTGCCGCTGCTGTTCGCGCTCGACGTCAAGTTCGGCATCGAGGGTGGCTTCAACTACGTGCCCGACTGCCGCGACATCGATCGGCAGGCCGGCTCCGATGCTCACTGCGGCACGAGCTTCGGCGAAGGCAGCTCGTCGAGCGGTGGCTGTGGCGGCGATGCGGGCGGCTTCGGCGGCAGCGAATCGAGCGGCGGCGATGGCGGCGGCGGGGATTCGGGCGGTGGCGATGGCGGCGGTTGCGGTGGGGGTTGCGGGGGCGGAGGCGGCGGGGACTGAGCGCCCCGTAACGGTGGCACCAAAGAAAAAAGCAGGCGCGAGGCCTGCTTTTTCGTTGGGGCTTGGAAAGGCTTACTCGCCCTTGCCGCTGTCGTCGTTCGTGAGCTTCGGCAGCGCCGCGCCCTGGCTCGAGGCCAGCAGGCCGGTCTTGGTGTAGATGCCGAGCTTCTCGCGCGTGTCGACGATGTCGAGGTTGCGCATCGTCAGCTGGCCGATGCGGTCCAGCGGCGTGAACGCGCCCTCGACCTTTTCCATGCTCAGGCGTTCGGGCTTGTAGGTGAGGTTCGGCGACTCGGTGTTGAGGATCGAGTAGTCGTTGCCGCGGCGCAGCTCGACCGTGACCTCGCCGGTGATCGCGCGCGCCACCCAGCGCTGGGCGGTTTCGCGCAGCATGATGGCCTGCGGGTCGAACCAGCGGCCCTGGTAGAGCAGGCGGCCCAGGCGGCGGCCGTGGTCGCGGTACTGCTCGATGGTGTCCTCGTTGTGGATGCCGGTCACCAGGCGCTCGTAGGCGATGAACAGCAGCGCGAGGCCGGGGGCCTCGTAGATGCCGCGGCTCTTGGCCTCGATGATGCGGTTCTCGATCTGGTCGCTCATGCCCAGGCCGTGGCGCCCGCCGATGCGGTTGGCCTCGAGAATCAGCTCGACCAGGTTGGGGTAGCTCACGCCGTTGAGCGCGACCGGCACGCCTTCCTCGAAGCGCACCGAGACGGTTTCGCGCTTGACCTCGACCTCGTCCTTCCAGAAGGCCACGCCCATGATCGGCTGCACGATCTGGATGCCGCTGTTCAGATGCTCGAGGTCCTTGGCTTCGTGCGTGGCGCCGAGCATGTTGGAGTCGGTCGAGTAGGCCTTCTCGGCCGACATCTTGTAGGCGAAGCCGGCCTGCTGCATGAAGGCCGACATTTCGGCGCGGCCGCCGAGCTCGTCGATGAAGACCTGGTCGAGCCAGGGCTTGTAGATCTTCAGGCTCGGGTTGGTCAGCAGGCCGTAGCGGTAGAAGCGCTCGATGTCGTTGCCCTTGTAGGTGCTGCCGTCGCCCCAGATGTGGACGTCGTCTTCCTTCATGGCCGACACCAGCATCGTGCCGGTGACCGCGCGGCCCAGCGGCGTGGTGTTGAAGTAGGTGACGCCGGCCGTCGTGACGTGGAAGGCGCCGGCCTGCAGCGCGGCCAGGCCTTCGTTGGCGAGCTGCGCGCGGCAGTCGATCAGGCGCGCGTTTTCGGCGCCGTAGAGCATCGCCTTGCGCGGGATCTCGTCATAGTCGGGCTCGTCGGGCTGGCCGAGGTTGGCGGTGTAGGCGTAGGGGATCGCGCCCTTGTTGCGCATCCAGTGCAGCGCCGCGCTGGTATCGAGGCCGCCCGAGAAGGCGATGCCGACCTTCTGGCCGGCGGGAACGTTTTGGAGGATGGTCGACATGCTGGGGCTCCGTGCGGTTCAGCCGAAGTGGCAGATGTAGCTGTAGGGCTCGCCGCTCACGCGGATCTGGAAGCTGGAGTTGCCCGGAACGTCGAACTTCTGGCCGGGGCCGGAGGCGATCCACTCGGTGGTGCCCGCGAGCTGGTATTCGCAGCTGCCGGCGGTGCCTTCCATGATCTCGGGGGCGCCGGTGTTGAAGGTCAGGGTGGACGGCAGGATCACGCCGACCGATTTCTTCGTGCCGTCGGCCAGCGTGAGGCTGTGGCTCACGCACTTGCCGTCGAAGTAGACATTGGCCTTGGTGGCCACAGCGGCGCTGTTCAGGGTGTCGGTAATCGTCATGGAATGGCGCCGGCGCCGGTGGCGTTCGGCTGGTCGAGGACGGCACCGCGCAGGCGGCGCACCCCTCAGGGGTTGGAGAAGTCCTCGATTTTAGGGGCTTGGCCGGCGGCGCCTGGCCGGCCGGCCGCCTCAGCGGTGCCAGCCGTGGTAGCCGCCGCCGCGCCAGCCGCCGTAGCCGCCGCGGTAACCGCCGTAGCCCCGGTAGCCGCCGCCCCAGCCGCGCGAGTAGCCGAGGTTCAGCGAGATGCCGACCGGCGGGTAGACGTAGGGCTGCGGATAGGCATAGGCCGGCTGCACGTAGACCGGCGCCGGATAGACCGCGGCCGGGTAGGCGGGCTGGGCATAGACCGGGGCCGGCTGCGTGCCCGACACCACCACGCCCGGCTCGGGCACGACGTCGTCCCAGGGCGAGCCCGTGGCGTACTGTTGGCCTTGCTGCTGTGGCGGCGGTTGCTGCGCATAGCCGCGGTTGTCGGTTTCGACCGGGTAGGGCGTGAGCTGGTTCTGCGGCGTCACCGGCGCGGTGGTCACGCCGTAGGCGTTGGCCTCGACGGGGATGGTGGCGCCCGGCTGGTAGTCGGTGCGCGTGGTGTAGCGGCGGCCGTTGTACTCGTAGGTGACGTTGTAGCTGGTGCCGGCGCCGTCGCGCACCGGCGTGGCCGAGAGCACGCGCGCCTGCACGGTCTGGCCCGACTGGGCATGGACCAGGCCCGCGCTGGCGGCGAGGACGCCGGCCAGCGAGAGGCCGAGGACGGTACGGATGGTCTGGGTATTCATGTTGGAGACTCCTGCGGATCGGACGCGGTGCACTGCGAGGGGAGCCCGGCTGCGCCCGGTCCGGGTTCGACGCCGACCCGCCAGGCGGGTTCCGGCATTTACACGGCGTTCACAGCACGGTTTTCACAGTCGCTTACAGCGTCTTGGCCCATTGTTCGGCGTCGAAGCCGGCCGTGATGTCGGCCTGGCGCGCCTTTTGGTGCCAGTCCACCACCGGCCGCTTGATCAGGCTGGGATTGGCGAGCAGCACGGCGCGCGCCGAGGCGGCGTCGACCACCGATTCGCGCGTGGCGTCGTCGAGCTTGCGCCAGGTGGTGCCGCGGCGGTTGACCAGCGTTTCCCAGCCCAGCGCGGCCAGCCAGCGGTCGAGCTCGGCCTCGGGCACGCCCTGTTTCTTGAAATCGTGGAAGCCGTAGGCCACGTTGTGGTCGTCGAGCCAGGTGCGGGCGCGCTTGACGGTGTCGCAGTTCGGAATGCCGTACAGAGTGGTCGAAGGGGTTGTCATGGCGCCGATGATGCGCGAGCGGCGGGTGGGCGACAATCCCGGCCTCCATGGAAACCCTGAACGACTGGCTCGAGCGCGCCGAGCGACTGCATCCCAAGAACATCGAGCTCGGACTCGAGCGCGCGCGCGAGATGGCCCAGCGCATGGCGCTGCGCTTCGGCTGCCCCGTGATCACGGTGGCCGGCACCAACGGCAAGGGCTCGACCTGCGCCATGCTGGAGTCGATCCTGATCCACGCAGGCTATCGCACGGCGGTCTTCACCTCGCCCCACCTGGTGCATTTCGAGGAGCGGCTGCGCCTGTCGGGCCAATCCGTTGATGCTTCCAAACTGATAGCAAACTTCGAAGCCGTGGAAAAGGCCCGGGGCGACATGCCGCTGACCTATTTCGAGTTCACGACGCTCGGCATCCTGCGCTGCATGATCGAGGAGAAGCCCGACGTGGCGATCCTCGAGGTCGGCCTGGGCGGCCGGCTCGACGCGGTCAACATCATCGACGCCGACTGCTCGGTGATCACCAGCATCGACCTTGACCACATGGAATTCCTCGGTCCCGACCGCGAGAGCATCGGTTTCGAGAAGGCCGGCATCCTGCGCGCCGGCAAGCCGGCCATCGTGAGCGACCCGATGCCGCCGCAGAGCGTGATCGACCATGCCGAGGCCATCGGCGCCGACCTCTGGCGCTTCGGGCGCGACTTCAACGTCTCCGGCGACAAGCAGCAGTGGGGCTGGAGCGGCCGCGGCCGACGCTACAGCGGGCTGGCCTATCCGGCGCTGCGCGGCGCCAACCAGTTGGTGAATGCGGCCGGCGTGCTGGCGGCGCTCGAGTCGCTGCGCCAGCAGCTGCCGGTGACGGCACAGGCGATCCGCAGCGGCCTCGCGATGGTCGAGCTGCCGGGGCGCTTCCAGATCGTGCCGGGCCAGCCGGTGCTGGTGCTCGACGTGGCGCACAACGCGCATGCCGTGGCCGCGCTGGCAGAGAACCTCGACGCGATGGGCTTCTACCCGACCACCCATGCCGTGTTCGGCGTGATGGCGGACAAGGACCTGGCGCCGATCCTCGCGCGCATCGGGCCGCTGATCGACCGCTGGTACTTCACCGACCTGCCGACCGCGCGCGCCGCCAAGGCGGCCGACCTGCTGGCGACATGGCAGGCCCAGAACACGCGCAAGGACGCCACCGGCGAGGTCTTCGCCGACCCCATGCAGGCGCTCCAGGCGGCCATCGAGCGCTCGGACCCCGCTGATAGAATCGTGGTCTTCGGATCGTTCTTCACCGTGGGCGGCGTGCTCGAGCATGGCACCCCCCGGCTGCAAGCCAAACACCTGTCTTCAACCTTGTCGCCCGGCGGCTGATTCGCAGGTCGATCGCGCCGGATTCCGCAGCTTCCCGCATCACTCGCAGCACTCCTTCAGGGACCGAACTTCATGGCGTTTTTCAAGTTCCGCGCGCGCGGCCCACAAGGCAACGAAGGACGCAGCGCACCGGCTGCGGTGCCGGCGGAAAGTGTCGAATCCATGCGCCGTCGCGCCCGCCACCGCCTGCTGGGCGCCGCGGTGCTGGTGCTGCTGGGCGTGATCGGTTTCCCGCTGCTGTTCGACACCCAGCCGCGCCCGGTGTCGGTCGACATCCCGATCGAGATTCCCGACCGCAACAAGGTCAAGCCGCTGCCGGTGCCCCAGGCGCCCGCGCCGGCCGCCACCAGCGGCAGCGACAACGGCGACACCCGCGTGGCCGCCGCGACGCCGTCGCGTCCCCCGGCCGCATCGAGCGGCGGCATCATCACCGAGACCGCCGACGGCACCGAGATCGATGCCTCGGGCCGGCCGGTCAACAGCGCACAGGCGCCGGCCCCCGCGCCGGCCAAGCCGGCCGAACCCAAGCCCGAGCCGAAACCGGAGCCTAAGCCGGAACACAAGCCCGAAGCCAAACCCGAGCCCAAGCCGAAGCCCGAACCCAAGCCCGAGGCCAAGCCGGAACCGAAGCCCGCGCCCAAGCCCGCCGCGGTCGACGACGGCGCGCGTGCCCGCGCGCTGCTCGAAGGCAAGCCGATCGCCGCCGCGCCGGCCACGCCCAAGCCCGCCGCCGCATCCGACGACAACGGCCGCTTCGTGGTGCAGGTCGGCGCCTTCGCCGATGCCGACAAGGCCCGCGAGGTGCGGCAGAAGCTCGAGAAGGCCGGCCTCAAGACCTATGTGAACGTGGCGAAGACGGCCGACGGCGAACGCACGCGTGTGCGTGTCGGTCCCTTCGGCTCGCGCGCCGAGGCCGACAAGGCCGCCGAGCGGGTGAAGGCCTTGTCTTTGTCGGCCGCGATCCTCACCTTGTAATTCGCCACCGCCTGTAGTTGCCGTGGCCTTGCTCGACTGGATCGCCGTCGCACTCATCGTGGTGTCGATGCTGTTCGGCCTCGTGCGCGGGCTGGTGTTCGAAGTGATTTCGCTGATCGGATGGGTGGTGGCGTTCGTGGTGGCGCAGTGGTTCGCGTCCGATGTGGCGGCCTGGTTGCCGGCCGGCGATCCGCAGGCGTCCTGGCGCTATCCGCTGGCCTTCGTGCTGCTGTTCGTGGCGGTCGCGTTCGGCGTGGGCCTGATGGCCTCGTTGACGCGCAAGCTGATCGCCGCCGTGGGATTGCGTCCGGTCGACCGGATCCTGGGCGGTGCCTTCGGCGCGGCCCGGGGCGCGGTGGCGCTGCTGGTGTTGGCAGTGGTTGTTCATTTGCTGGCGTTGAGCGACAGTGCCTGGTGGCACGAATCGCGCAGCGCCGTTGTTCTCGACGCGGCATTGCAGAGCCTGAAGCCTGCATTGCCCGAAAAATTGGCAAGCTACCTGCCCTGAGAGGATCGCTTCATGTGTGGAATCGTCGGCGTTGTCAGCAACGCACCCGTCAACCAGCTGCTCTATGACGCGCTGCTGCTGCTGCAGCATCGCGGCCAGGATGCCGCCGGCATCGTCACGCTGCAGGAACGCAAGTTCTTCATGCACAAGGCCAAGGGCATGGTGCGCGACGTGTTCCGCACCCGCAACATGCGCGCGCTGCCCGGCAGCGTGGGCCTGGGCCAGGTGCGCTACCCGACCGCCGGCAACGCCTACAGCGAGGAAGAGGCGCAGCCCTTCTACGTCAACGCGCCCTTCGGCATCGTGCTGGTGCACAACGGCAACCTGACGAACGCCCATGCGCTGCGCGCCGAGCTGTTCTCGACCGACCACCGCCACACCAACACCGACAGCGACTCCGAGGTGCTGCTCAACGTGCTCGCCAACGAGCTCGAGCAGTCCTCGCACGGCGTGCCGCTGAACCCGGCCGAGGTCTTCGCCGCGGTGCGCAGCATGCACAAGCGCCTGCGTGGCTCGTACGCCGTGGTGTCGCTGATCGCAGGCCACGGCCTGCTGGCCTTCCGCGATCCCTACGGCATTCGTCCGCTGTGCATCGGCCGCAGCGCCGACGGCACCGTGATGGTGGCCAGCGAATCGGTGGCGCTCGAGGGCTCGGGCCACACCTTCGAACGCAACGTGCTGCCGGGCGAGGCGGTGTTCGTCGACATGCAGGGCCAGCTCCATTCGATGCAGTGCGCCGAGGCGCCCACGCTCAATCCCTGCATTTTCGAGTTCGTGTATCTCGCGCGTCCCGACTCGGTGCTCGACGGCATCTCGGTCTACCAGGCGCGCCTGAACCTCGGCGAGACGCTGGCCAAGCGCGTGGTCTCGACCGTGCCGCCGAACCAGATCGACGTGATCATCCCGATCCCCGAATCGAGCCGCCCGAGCGCGACGCAACTCGCGCACCTGCTGGGCATTCCGTACCGCGAGGGCTTCGTCAAGAACCGCTACGTGGGCCGCACCTTCATCATGCCGGGCCAGGGCGTGCGCAAGAAGTCGGTGCGCCAGAAGCTCAACGTGATCGCGAGCGAGTTCAAGGGCCGCAACGTGCTGCTGGTCGACGACTCGATCGTGCGCGGCACCACCAGCCGCGAGATCGTGCAGATGGCGCGCGACGCCGGCGCGCGCAAGGTCTACCTCGCGAGCGCCGCGCCGCCGGTGCGCTATCCCAACGTCTACGGCATCGACATGCCGACCAAGGACGAGCTGGTGGCGCACGACCGCACCGTGGAAGAGATCCGCGAGCTGATCGGCTGCGACGCGCTGATCTACCAGGACGTCGACGCGATGAAGCGCGCCATCGGCTCGCTCAACGGCAAGCTCGACGGCTTCGATGCCTCGTGCTTCGACGGCGTCTATGTCACCGGCGACATCGACACCGAAGCCATCTCGCGCATGAACGGCAACCGCCCGCGCATCGAGGAGACCGAAGAGGATTCCTCGCGCCTCGCGCTGCCCAACCTGAGCTGATCTTCTTCCGACATTCCTCGTTGGCCTCGCGCCCGAAAGTTTCCGTGACCGATCGACCCCTGCCTCCCGGCCTGCACCGCGACACGCTGGCCCTGCGCACCGCGCTCGAACGCAGCGTGCATGGCGAGCACTCCGAAGCGCTCTACCTCACCAGCGGCTTCGTGCAGCCCGACGCCGAGACCTCGGCCCGCCGCTTCGCCGGCACCGAGGAAGGCTTCACCTACGCGCGCACCTCGAACCCCACCGTCAGCAGCTTCGAGCGCCGGCTCGCCGCGATGGAAGGCACCGAGGCCGCGATCGCCGCCTCCAGCGGCATGGGTGCGATCCTCATGATGTGCATGGGCCTGCTCAAGGCCGGCGACCACGTCGTGTGCTCGCGTTCGATGTTCGGCTCGACCATCAACCTGATCGGGCGCGAGTTCGGCAAGTTCGGTGTCGAGACCACCTTCGTTTCGCAGACCGACGTGGCCGAGTGGCGCGCCGCGGTGCGTCCCACCACCAAGCTGCTGTTCGCGGAGACGCCGACCAACCCGCTGACCGAGGTCTGCGACATCCGCGCACTGGCCGACGTGGCGCACGAGGCGGGCGCGCTGCTCGCGGTCGACAACTGCTTCTGCTCGCCCGCGCTGCAGCGGCCTGCCGAACTCGGCGCCGACCTGATCATCCATTCGGGCACCAAGCACCTCGACGGCCAGGGCCGCGTGATGGCGGGCGCGATCTGCGGTCCCTCGAAGCTGATCGTCGACGTGTTCGGCCCGGTGGTGCGCACCGCGGGCATGGTGCTGTCGCCGTTCAATGCCTGGGTCGTGCTCAAGGGGCTCGAGACGCTCAACGTGCGCATGCAGGCCCACTGCGCAAACGCGCTGGCCGTTGCGCAATGGCTCGAGGCCCAGCCGGGCATCGAGCGCGTGTACTACCCGGGGCTCGCCTCGCATCCGCAGCATGAACTGGCGATGCGGCAACAGGCGGGGCAGGGCGGGGCGGTCGTGTCCTTCATCGTGAAGGGCGGTGATCCAGAGGCCGCGCGCGCCAACGCCTTCCACGTCATCAACAGCACCGAGGTCGTGAGCATCGCCACCAACCTCGGCGACGTGAAGACCATCATCTCGCACCCGGCCACCACCTCGCACGGACGCCTGTCCGAAGCGCAGCGCCAGGCGGCCGGCATCGGCCAGGGCCTGATCCGCCTTGCGGTCGGCCTCGAGCACGTCGAAGACATCAAGGCCGACCTGTCGCGCGGCCTTTCCACCCTGAATTTCTGAATCCCGCCTCCATGACCGGCAAAGTCCGCACCCGCATCGCTCCATCCCCCACCGGCTTCCTGCACCTGGGCACCGCGCGCACCGCGCTCTATTCGTGGGCCTATGCGCGCCACCATGGCGGCGAGTTCGTGCTGCGCATCGAGGACACCGACGTCGCGCGCTCCACGCAGGATTCGACCGACCAGATCCTCGCGTCGATGCACTGGCTCGGCCTCGACTACGACGAAGGCCCGATCTACCAGATGCAGCGCCTCGAGCGCTACCGCGCCGTGATCGCGCAGATGCTCGAAGCCGGCACGGCCTACCACTGCTACGCCACCCCCGCCGAGCTCGACGAGATGCGCGAGGCCCAGAAGGCGCGCGGCGAGAAGACCCTGTACGACCGCCGCTGGCGCCCCGAGCCCGGCAAGGTGCTGCCGCCCGTGCCCGAGGGCGTGCCGCCGGTGGTGCGCTTCTGCAACCCGCCCGAGGGCGACGTGACCTGGAACGACCTCGTCAAGGGCGAGATCACCATCAACAACCGCGAGATCGACGACCTGATCATCCTGCGGCCCGACGGTGTGCCCACCTACAACTTCGCCGTGGTGGTCGACGACTGGGACATGAACATCACGCACGTGTTCCGCGGCGACGAGCACATCAACAACACGCCGTGGCAGATCAACATCTTCCACGCGCTCGGCGCACCGCTGCCGCAGTTCGGCCATGTGCCCGTGATCCTCGGCGACGACGGCCAGAAGCTCTCGAAGCGCCGCGGCGCCGTGAGCGTGACCGCCTACGAAGACAACGGCTACCTGCCCGAGGCGATGCTCAACTACCTCGCGCGCCTCGGCTGGAGCCACGGCGACGACGAGCTGTTCACGCGCGAACAGATGGTGAGCTGGTTCGACGGTTCGCACCTGTCGAAGAGCCCCGCGCAATGGGACGCGGCCAAGCTCGCATGGGTCAACGCGCAGTACATCAAGGCCAAGCCCGATGACGCGCTCGCGCCGCTGGTGGCCGCGCAACTGAAGAAGCGCGGTATCGAGGCCGACGATCGGCTCGTCGCGATCTGCGCGCTGTTCAAGGACCGCTGCGAGACCACGGTCGCGCTGGCTGATTGGGCCGCGGCCTTCTATGCAGACGTCCACGCGAGCGACGCGGATCGTGCGCAGCACATCACCGATGCGGTGAAGCCAGCGGTGGCTACGCTTGCGGATAAACTCTCCACCCTTCCGACGTGGGACAAGGCGACGATCGCCGCGGCCATCAAGGAAACCCTGGCTGCGCATTCGCTCAAGATGCCTGCTCTGGCGATGCCGGTGCGTGTTCTCGTGATGGGAACCCCACAGACGCCATCGCTCGATGCGGTCCTCGCGATTTTTTCTAAAGAAAAAATCATCGAGCGTTTGAAAGTGGCCTAAAAACCGGTCTATAATTTGAGGCTCGACACCGACACAAGGTGATTCTGAAAAGAAGCACTGGAATGTCAAAGAGGGGGTATAGCTCAGCTGGGAGAGCGCTTGCATGGCATGCAAGAGGTCATCGGTTCGATCCCGTTTACCTCCACCATCAAAAGTGTCGAGAAGAGAAGAAGTGCTGATCGCAGCACGGTTCCTAAGGTTTTGACCCTATCGTCTAGAGGCCTAGGACACCACCCTTTCACGGTGGCTACCGGGGTTCGAATCCCCGTAGGGTCGCCAGTTTCATGCAAGTGAAGCAGGCACGAGTCGTCAACACTCGGCTCCGCAAGGAGTGAACGTTGTCTACCAGGAGTGGTAGTTCAGTTGGTTAGAATACCGGCCTGTCACGCCGGGGGTCGCGGGTTCGAGTCCCGTCCACTCCGCCATACAAAGCAACGGGCTACGCGAGCGATCGCGTAGCCCGTTTGTCTTTTTGGAGATCCGAGCCGAACCCTCATGGATTTGGTTGGCATCGTCGACCTAGCTCCGGTGGGAGTGGAGCGGCTCTTGGCGAGCTGGGGCGCTTCGCTGACGTTGCCCACATTGCCGGCACCACCTGCGAGCGAGTCGGTGACGCGTTGTCGGCGCGCCAGCCGCAGTCTTCGATCGCGACTCGTCCTCAACCGGGCTTGGGGCGGCGGTGGGAGTTCTTGAGCGATCGGGACGCGAACTCGACTTTGGCTCGAGTGACATCGTCCTCGGCGTGCAACTGCAGCTTCTTGCAGTTTGCGCATTGGTACAACCGCAGCCAAGGGAGAAGTCGCATCCATGGTCGGCGTTCGACGCGGTAGAGATGGTCGACGGTGCAATCACAGGCCTGAAAAACAGACATAGCCAAACAATTAGTGCGAAAGTTGCACTCATTATTTGCTTGTAATCGTGACAAATTTCACCGTTTTCCGTGGGGAGTTGTGAGGTGACCCACAGCTAGCTCAAGGTTCGTGGGGGCTCCAGGAACGCGGGCCAATTGGCCGGCTCCGTTGCTCGGGGCTGCAGCAGCGGCGCCACGTCCTCGCAACGTCCAGGGCTCAGTTGCTCTCGCCACAACTGCGCGACGCCCCCAAACGAACAAAGCCCGCACAAGGCGGGCTTTGAAAATATGGTCGTGAACTCTTACGCGGTCCACGCTACGGCAAAGATTCCCTTGCGGAAGTCATTGTTGTTTTTCTCGTCGTAGTGACTTCGACGCGCTGGTGTGAGATTCAGCTTGCCTGGCCAGGCAACGCTCGGACGTTCCGAGCGAAGGTGCATTGTAGCAGGCCCGTGCATGCGGTCCGCGAGCAAGGATCACGCACGTCGTGCGTAGCGTCCCGGCGGTAGCCCCACATGCCTGCTGAATGCGGTGCTGAAGGTGCTCGCCGAGCTGTAGCCCACGCGTTCGGCGACCTCGGCGATCGCGACGTCTTGATGCTTGAGCAGGTTCTTCGCGAGCGCCATGCGCCAGGCCAGCAGATATTCCATCGGCGGCAGTCCGACGGCACGCGTGAAGCGATCGAAGAAGGCCGAGCGCGACAGTGCGGCCTTCTGTGCGAGCTGGATCACGGTCCACGGCCGCGCGGGATCCGCGTGCAGTTGGCGCATCGCGAGCGCTAGCCGCGCATCGGCCAGTCCGCGCAACAGGCCGGGGGGCGCATCCTCGCCGGACGACGAACGCAGCGCCTCGACGAGCAGCACTTCCACCAGGCGCGTGAGCACGAGCTCGCGCCCGGAGCGCTCCTCGCTCGATTCCTCGCCGACCAGCCGCACCAGCACCGAGAGCCGATCGACGCCGCGTACGTGCACCAGCGTCGGCAGCAGCGAGACCAGCAAGGCCGCATCGGGCGAATCGAAAACGAAATAGCCGCCAAGCAGCCGCACGTCGGGCGGACCATCGCGCGTGCCGTGGCGAACCTCGCCTTCAGGTGCGGGCGCGAGCTTGGGATCGATGTGAACGGGGGCGGCGGCCTCGAAGCTCGACAGCGTGAAGCCCGGCGTCGCCGGCATGAGCACGAAGTCGCCCGCTTCGAGGGCGATGGCTTCCTCGCCCTCGACCGCGAGGCGGCAACTCCCGCTGATCACCGCGCAAAAGCTGGGCTGGCCGAAATCGGAATAGCGGACGGTCCAGCGACCGGCGCCGCTGATGCCCTTCGAGAACACGGCGCGCGGATTGAGCAACGCGATGACCTCGGAGAGCGGATCGTTCATGGCTGGACGCTCGCAAATGAATCGTGGACTTTTCATTGTAGATGGTCCGGTTTTCTCTGGATATCGTTCGCTCCCATGTCAACCACTCAGCAAGCACCCATGAAAACCGTCCTCATCACCGGCTGTTCGTCCGGCTACGGCCTCGAGACCGCGCGCCATTTCCTCTCGCAGGGCTGGCGCGTGATCGCCACCATGCGTACGCCGCGCGAAGACCTGTTGCCGCGCGACGAGCGGCTGCGCATCGTGGCCCTCGACGTCACCGATCCGCAGAGCATCGCCGCCGCACTCGAGGCGAGCGGACCCATCGACGTGCTCGTCAACAACGCAGGCATCGGACTGCTCGGTGCCTTCGAGGCGACGCCGATAAGCACCACGCGTGAAGTCTTCGAGACCAACACCTTCGGCGTGATGGCGATGACGCAGGCGGTGCTGCCGCAGTTCCGCGCGCGCCGTGCCGGCGTGGTGGTGAACGTGACCTCGAGCGCCACGCTGGCACCGATGCCGCTGGTCGCGGTCTACACGGCCAGCAAGACGGCCATCGAAGGATTCACCGATTCACTGGCGCACGAGCTCGCAGCCTTCGACGTGCGTGTGAAGCTGGTCCAGCCAGGCTATGCGCCGAGCACGAACTTCACGAGCAACGGCCAGTCGCGCATGGCGGGCTTGATTCCGCCCGCCTACGGGGCCTATGCGCAGCAGGTCTTCGCGTCTTTCGCGGGCATCTCGGCAGTGACCACGGCATCCGACGTGGCCGAGACCGTGTGGCGTGCCGCGCACGACGAGTCGGGGCAACTGCGCTTCCCCGCGGGCGCCGACGCGGTGGCGCTGGCCCGCTCGAACGCGCCTTCTGCATCGGCTTGAGTTGGCGTAGGCGGTCTTCCACAGCGTGCGATGGGGCGATGTGCGCGCCGTAGCATGGCCAGGCCCGCATCGTCGCGGGCGCGGTTTGCGTCATGTTTTCAGCAAAGGAGTTCGCCATGCCCATCTCTTCGCTTCGTACGGTGGCCGTCGTCTGTGCAGTGGCTGCGAGCAGCATCGCCTTCGTCGGTTGCACGACCACGCGTCCCGACAACCAGGCCAGCAGTTCGTCCTCGCGTGCGTCGATCGATGCGCAGGTCGATGCATCGCTGTCCAAGCTCTACGACTCGGTGCGCGGTTCGCGCGAGCTCGTCGCCAAGTCGAGCGGCGTGCTGGTGTTCCCGGCGGTGGTCGGCGCGAGCATGGGCGTGGGTGCGGAATACGGCCGCGGCGCATTGCGCGTGAACGGCCGCACTCAGTCCTACTACAGCACCACCTCGGGGTCGATCGGCTTCCAGGCGGGCGCGCAGTCGAAGGCCGTGATCTACCTGTTCACCACGCAGGCCGCGCTCGACAAGTTCCGCAGCAGCAAGGGATGGACGGCCGGTGCCGATGCCACGGTGGCCGTCGCGACCATCGGTGCCAATGGCAGCATCGACACCAACACGATCCGTCAGCCCGTGGTGGGCTTCGTGCTGACGAACGTGGGGCTCGAGGCGGGCGTCTCGGTGCAGGGCGCGAAGGTGACCGAGATCGCGCTCTGACGCGAAGCCGGCCGCCGCGCGCTCAGGCGGCGGCCAATTGCAGCTGCAGCGTGGCGATCTGCTCGCGCAGCGCCTTGTTCTCGGTTTCGAGCGCCGCCACGCGCTGCTTCAACGCCTGAACCTGCTCGGAATCGGGCGCCTCGAAAGGCGATTCACTGTCGGACGAGGCTTCGGCATCGTCCTCGCGCGGCTTGCGCTTGGCTTCGCGCGCACGCTTGGCCGCGAGCTTCAGTTCGTCCTTGCCCGCATTCGCGGCAGCCACCTGCTCCTCGGCGGGCAGGCTCGCCACGGCAGCGGCGGCGTTGATCGAGATGGTGCCCGACTTCACCGCGGCCACCACTTCGGGCGCGGCCTGCTTCTGGATCTTCTCGATCATCTGCACCTGGGTGCTGCTGATGCGCGCGGCCTTGGCGATGGCCTCGCGGCTGTTGAGCGGCGCGGGCGGCGGCACGCTTGCATCGTCGCTGCTCGCGGCCGAACTCGTGGGCGCATCGGCATCCGCGGTGGCGGACGATGCGCTCGCCGTG
Source organism: Variovorax sp. GW821-FHT10D07 (assembly GCF_059415325.1). NCBI lineage: Bacteria > Pseudomonadati > Pseudomonadota > Betaproteobacteria > Burkholderiales > Comamonadaceae > Variovorax > Variovorax sp. GW821-FHT10D07. The sequence goes on from NZ_JBWKMZ010000014.1 coordinate 114,378, forward strand.
CGCGCGCGCCGCTCCGTCACGATGTCTTTCTTGCGCAGCGCGAGCACGCCGCGCACGAAGTCCGAGATGCTGCGCCGGCCCAGGTGCTGGTCGATCATCCACAGGTGCACGTCCTCGATCGACTGGAAGCGCGTGTTCTGCACGGTCTGGAACGGCAGGCCGTGCTTCTGGCAGATCGCATAGCGGTTGTGGCCGTCGACGAGAACGTCGCCCCACAGCACCAGCGCATCGCGGCAGCCTTCGGTCAGGATGCTGCGCTCAAGGGCTTCGTGCTCTTCGGGCGTGAGGGGATCGATATAGGCTTTGAGTTCTTCGTTGACGACGATGTTCATGGAGGCGCGATCGGACTGAGGGGCGGAATTCTAGAGGGCCGCCGATGTCGCGCGTTTGGCAACGAGAGTCGCCTCCATGCAATGAAGCAACGCGTCGAATCATCGACGTGCGCAATGGCCGACATGCAATCGCTGACGCATGTCTGTCAAACAATCTGAGCTATCATCGCCCGCCACCGCGCAAGCCAATGCGGGCCTGATGTTCCTTTCGCGGAACATCGTTTCGATCCCGCTGCAACGTCAGTTCCCCCCAAGTTTTTTCGTCCTGATTCCTCGCCCGAACGCGAGTTCAGAGGTGCCCGGAAACATGGTTATAGATAGGAATGATTCGTATTCTTCTTTGGATTACCAAAGTAGTAATCAGCGATCTGCAGGATTTGCGCCGCCCATTTCGTCCCGCTCATCAGAGGTGTTGCACATGCCATCGCATTTGTCCGAGCCCTCGCTCGGAGAAGTCTTCATCGCCCATCGAGCGCAGTTGTGGCGCGTGGCCCGCAAGATCGTCAATACCTCCGATCTGGCGGACGACGTGGTGCAGGATGCCTATCTGAAGATCGTCGACGGCGCTTCGGAGCGACTGGCCGACAAGCCCATCGGCTATTGCTGCCAGGTGGTGCGCAACATGGCGCTCGACTACTGCCGGCGCCATCGCGTCGAAGCGAACTACCGCACCTTCGACGTGGATGTGGAAGTGCTCGAGATCCCGAACGTCGAGACGCCCGATCGCCGCATGCGCGAGCGCCAAGTCATCCATGCGATCGATCGCGCGCTCGCCGAACTGCCGCCGCGCACGCGCCTGGTCTTCGAGCTCTATCGCCTCGAGGGGCTCACGCAACGCGAGATCGCGGCGCGGCTCGGCTGCGCGCTGGGCCTCGTCAACGGGTTGATCGCCGACGCCGCGGCCGCCATCAAGGGCTGCGCCCACCTGCTTGACGCCGACTGACGGCGCGCTGACCGCCCATGCCGGGGGGTATCGGTGCGGTTTGGTATGGTTCGTGCCTGCTGCGATGGCAGTGCGGCGCCGTGAGGCGCCGGCAAGAACAACGCGAACCACCCTCTGGCATGACTCAAGACAAGAACGATCCCGTCTGGAATGCCGCGTGGACGTGGGTGCAGCGGGAATACGACCGCGACACCTTCGACGCCGCGGCGCGGGACGAGATGACGACATGGCTGGCCGCCGATCCGGCCCACCGGCGCGCCTACGACAAGGCGGCCCGCCTCTGGTTGCTGGCCGGCATCGTGCCGCCGGTCAACGACATCGGCAGCGACGACATTCCTCACGACGACACCGGCAACGAGCCCGGCAAGCACTGACGTACCTTCGCGCGGCGGCCGCATCGCCGCCGTGCACGCATCCGGGGCTTTCGACCCCGTGCGAAATGAACAGATGACCCGCTGAAGCGTCCTGTTGAGCAGGAGCGTCCTTCAGAGCGATGGCCGCATGGGCCGGTCGCCGGCGTTCCTCCTGTTCAACCGCACAAGGATGCCTCGATGTCTACCAGCTGTTTCGACCGCGACGACGAAACCTTCATCGTCCTGGTCAACCAAGAAGACCAATACTCCATCTGGCCGCACTGGAAAGCCGTGCCGGGCGGATGGACCGCCGTCGAAGGCGTCAAGGGCGACAAGAAGACCGTGCTGGCCTACGTCGAGCAGACGTGGACCGACATGCGTCCCCGTTCGCTGCGCGAATGGATGGCCGCGCAGGAAGGCCGGTCCGCGGCCGCCGAAGGCGCGATCGGCTGAGCGTGGCCGCGCCGGAGCTTGCGCTGCTGTGCCTGCCTTGTGCCGGTGCGAGTGCCACCATGTACCTGCGTTGGCGTCGTCTGGTGCCGCAATGGGTGCGGATCGTGCCCGTGGAACTGCCGGGCCGCGGCGCGCGCATGGGCGAGGCGTTCATCGAGGACTTCGATGCGCTCGTGGCTCGGCTCTGCACCGAGCAGGCCGCGGCGATGCAGGGGCGCTTCGCGCTCTTCGGCCACAGCATGGGTGCGCTGCTGGCCTATGGCATCGCGCGCCGCCTGCATGCCGAGCGACACGCGCTGCCGCTCGCGCTGCTGGTGTCCGGCAGCGCCGCGCCTTCGTGCCGCGATACCGAGCGCTTCAAGGACAAGAACGATGACCAGGCGCTGATCGCCGATCTGCGCAAGCAGGGAGGCACGCCCGAAGAGGTCTTCGCCAGCGAGGAGCTCATGCGCATCACCCTCGATGTGCTGGCCGCCGACTACCGCGTCTGCGAAAGCTTCCGCCATCTCGAGCAAGCGCCGCTGCCGCTGCCGATCCACGCCTTCGCGGGCCGCGACGATGACATTGCCGCGCCCCGTGTCGAGGCCTGGTCGCAACAGGCCGCCGCGGGCTGCACGCTCGACTGGTTCGACGGCGGCCATTTCTTTCTGCGGCACGGCGAAGGCGAATTCCTGAATGTGTTGCTGCGGCGGCTGTACCGGCACGGGCCGGTCGTGTCGAGCGGCGGCCGCGTGGCCTCTTCGGTGGCCTGACGATGGTCGTGGCACGGGAGCGAACGGCTGGGCGGCGGTGCGTGCATGCATCCCAATGACGCGGCCCCGATGCCGCTTTTCGATCGTCTGGAGGCTAGAGAAATGACAAGCAAGGCAGTGGCGCCGGCATCCGCATCCGCACGGCCCGCGCAAGGCAGGCCGCGCAATTTCGTGGTCCATCTGCGCGCACTGGCGCAGCATCGTGCCGACGATGTCTGGCTCACCGTCGTCGACGAGATCGCTGGCGTCCATCGCGAGCAGGCCTTCAGCTACGCCGAGTTCGAGCGCCGCGTGCGCGCGCTCGCCGCGCGGCTGCAGCGCGATCTGTCCAAAGGCGACCGCGCGCTGGTCATGCTCGACAACGGCGAGCATTACGCGATCGCCATGCTGGCCTGCTTCTACGCAGGCGTGATCGCGGTGCCGATCTTCCCGCCCGAGTCGGCCCGGCCCCAGCACCTGGCGCGGCTCGCGGGCGTGGCCGCCGACTGCGGCGCGCGCTGCGTGCTGACCACCGCGGCGCTCGAGGCCGCCATCGCTGCCACGTCGCCAACACAGTTCGCCGGTGCCGCGATCCTCGCCGTCGACGCGGTCGACGACGCGCTGGCCGAGGCCTGGCGGCCCTTCGATCCGGCCGACGACGACATCGCCTTCCTGCAGTACACCTCGGGCTCGACCTCGGCGCCCAAGGGCGTGATCGTCACGCACGGCAACCTGATGGCCAACGAGCATGCGATCCAGGTCGGCATGGGCATCGGGCCCGACGACAAGTTCGTCTCGTGGGCGCCGCTCTATCACGATATGGGCCTGATCGGCGGCCTGCTGCAGCCGCTCTACAGCGGCATCCCGCTGGTGCTGACCTCGCCGCGCCACTTCCTCGAGCGGCCGATGCGCTGGCTCGAGTTGATCTCGCGCCACCGCGCCACGCTCAGCGGCGGTCCCGACTTCTCGTTCCGCCTGTGCCTGGAGCGCGTGAAGGACGCGCAGCTCGCCACGCTCGACCTGTCGAGCTGGCGCGTGGCCTACACCGGCGCCGAGCCGGTGCGCGCCGACACCGAGGCCGCCTTCATCGAGCGCTTCGCCGCCGCCGGCTTCGATGCCGGCGCGGCCTATCCCTGCTACGGGCTGGCCGAGGCCACGCTCTATGTCACCGGCGGACGGCGCGGCGACGGCATGGTCGCGCGCGCGTTCTCGAGCGCGGGCCTGGCCGGGGGGCAGGGCACGCCGAGCCTCCCGGGCGAGGACGGCATGGTGCTGGTCGGCTGCGGCGGCGTGGCGGTCGAGCATCGCGTGGAGATCGTCGATCCCGCCACGCAGGCGGTGCTCGAGGGCGGCGCCATCGGCGAGATCTGCATCGCCGGCGCGAGCATCGGCGCGGGCTACTGGGGCAACGAACGCGCCTCGAGCGAGACCTTCGTCGAGCGCGACGGCCTGCGCTGGCTGCGCACCGGCGACCTCGGCTTCTTCCATGACGGCCAGCTCTACGTCACGGGCCGCATCAAGGACCTGATCATCGTGCGCGGCCACAACATCTATCCGCAGGACATCGAGCGTGTGATCGAGGCCGAGGTCGAGGCGGTGCGCAAGGGCCGCGTCGCGGTCTTCGCGGCCCACGGTCCCGACGGCGAGGGCATCGGCGCGGCCGCCGAGATCTCGCGCAGCATGCAGAAGCTGGTGCCGCCGCAGGTGCTGGTCGAGGCGCTGAGCGCCGCGGTCAGCGAGGTGTTCGGCGAGCTGCTGTCTGCCGTGGTGCTGCTCAATCCGGGCGGCATGCCCAAGACCACCAGCGGCAAGCTGCAGCGCAGCGCCTGCCGCGCGGGCTGGCTCGATCGCAGCGCCGACGCCTACGCAATCCACGAGCGCGGTCGCTTCGTGAAGGGCGGCCCTGCTTCCGACGTGACGGTCGAAGCCGCGCTCGACGAGACCGAGCGCGCCCTCGATGCGATCTGGCGCGAGGTGCTGCGCCTGGCCGATGCGCCCGCGCTGCCGCGCGACGCGCACTTCTTCGCGCGCGGCGGCAATTCGCTGACCGCCACGCAGGCCGCGGCGCGCATCGCCTCGCAGTGGGAGATCGACTTCCCCGTGCGGCTGCTGTTCGAGCAGCCGCGCCTGCACGAATGCGCGGCCGCCGTGCACCGGCTGCGGGCCGAGGGCCGGCGAGAGCGTCCCATGCCCGTCGCCGTGCTCACCGCGGCGCAGCGCGGGCAGGGCCTGCCGCTGTCGCATGCGCAGGAGCGCCAATGGTTCCTGTGGCAGCTCGACCCGCGAAGCGCGGCCTATCACATGAGCGGTGCGATGCAGCTGCGCGGCGCACTCGATGCCGATGCATTGCGCGCCGCGCTCGGCGACCTGGTCGCGCGCCACGAGTCGCTGCGCACCGTGTTCCGCGCGGGCACGGACGGCGTGCCGATGCAATGGGTTCAAGAAACCTCCGAAGCAAGCGTCGAGATCGTCGACCTGCGCACGCAGCCCGCCGACACGCGCGCGGCCAGGCTGGCCGAGGAAGCACGCCGCATCAAGGCCACTCCCTTCGATCTCACGCAGGGCGGCCTGCTGCGCGTCGCGCTGCTGCGCACCGCCGACGAGGTCCAGCTGCTGGTGGTCGCCATGCACCACATCGTCTCCGACGGTGCCTCGATGCAGGTGCTGCTCGAGGAACTGGCCACGGGCTATGCCGCGCGCCTGCAAGGCCACGCGGCCGGTATCGCCGCGCCCGCGCTGCAATACGCCGACTACGCCGCCTGGCAGCGCGACTGGCTCGCGGCCGGCGAGGCGGAGCGCCAGGCCGCCTGGTGGCGCGCGCAGCTGGGCCATGAGCACCCGGTGCTCGAGCTGCGTACCGACCGCCCGCGCCAGCCGCGCGCGAGCTACCGCGCCGCGCGCCACGGCTTCGAGCTGCCCGCGGCGCTGCTCGCGAAGCTGCGCGCGCTGGCCCAGGCCGAAGGCGCCACGCTGTTCATCGTGCTGCTGGCGGGGCTGCAGGCACTGCTGCACCGCTACACCGGCCAGCAGGACATCCGTGTCGGCGCCGCCATCGCCAACCGCGGCCGGCCCGAGTTCGAGCGGATCATCGGCCTGTTTGTCAACACGCTGGTGCTGCGCAACCGCATCGACGGCCGCACGCCGCTGGCGGGCGTGCTCGCGCAGGCGCGCGAAGCGGTACTCGGCGCGCAGGCGCACCAGGACCTGCCGTTCGAGCAGCTCGTGCAGCTGCTGCAGCCCGAGCGCAGCATGAGCCACAGCCCGCTGGTGCAGGTGATGTTCAACCACCTGCTCGAGGACCGCGGCGCGCTGCGCCAGCTCGGCGGCCTCGACGCCGAGGACCACGCGCTGCCCGACCTCGAGGCCCAGTTCGAACTCGTGCTCGAAGTGCGCGAGCGCGTGGGAGGTCCGCTGCGGCTCGACCTGATCTACGCGGTGGAGCTGTTCGACGCCGACACCATCGAGCGCATGGCCGGCCACTACCTCGCGGTGCTCGAGGCCGTGGCGGGCGATGCCACGCGCGCGGTCGGCGATGTCGCGCTGCTGGCGGCGAGCGAGCAGGCCGAGATCGCGCGCTGGAGCGTCGATGGGACGCACGAGCCCGGCGCCGAGCCGGTGCACCGCGCCATCGCGCGCCATGCGCGGCAGCAGCCCGCGGCCATCGCCTTGCTGTTCGCCGACGAGGCCCTGAGCTTCGCCGAGCTCAACCGCCGCGCCAACCGTCTCGCGCACCGCCTGGTCGCGCTCGGCGTGCGGCCCGATGCGCGCGTGGGCATCGTGATGGAGCGCAGCGTCGAGCTGGTCGTCGGCCTGCTCGCCATCCTCAAGGCCGGCGGCGCCTACCTGCCGCTCGACCCCGAATACCCGGCGCAGCGTCTGGCCTACATGGTGGACGACAGCGGCATCGACCTCCTGCTCACCCACCGCGCCACGCGCGACTGCATCGCCGCGCGCGGCGGGCTCCGGGTGCTCGAGATCGACAGCCTCGACCTCGGCAGCGAGCCCGAGTCCGATCCCGAGGTCGCGCTGCACGGCGAGAACCTCGCCTACGTGATCTACACCTCGGGCTCCACCGGCAAGCCCAAGGGCGCGGCCGTGCGGCACGACGCGCTGCACAGCTGCATGGCCTGGATGCAGCGGGTCTACGTGCTCTCGCGCGACGACACCGTGCTGCACAAGGCGCCGTTCGGCTTCGACGTGTCGGTGTGGGAGATGTTCTGGCCGATGACCGCCGGCGCACGGCTGGTGGTCGCCAACCCCGGCGACCACCGCGATCCCGAACGGCTGGTGCAGCTGATCGAGCGCCACCAGGTCACCACGCTGAACTTCGTGCCCTCGATGCTGCAGGCCTTCCTCGCGCATCCGGGCATCGAGTCGCGCACGCGGCTGCGCTACATCATCTGCGGCGGCGAGGCGATGCCGGCCGAGACGCAGAAGGAGGCGCTGCAGCGCCTGGCCGGCGCCTCGCTGCAGAACCTCTACGGCCCGACCGAGACCACCATCCACGTCACGCAGTGGACCTGCCGCGACGACGGCGAAAGCCTGGTGCCGATCGGCCGCCCGATCAGCGACACCCAGGCCTGGGTGCTCGACGCCGAACTCCACCGCGTGCCGCGCGGCGTGGCCGGCGAGCTCTACCTCGGCGGCGTCAACCTCGCGCGCGGCTACCTGAACCGCGCCGGCCTCAGTGCCGAGCGCTTCGTGGCCGATCCCTTCGGCGCTGGCGGCCGGCTCTACCGCACCGGCGACCTGGTGCGCTGGAACGCCGAAGGCCAGATCGAGTATCTGGGCCGCATCGACCACCAGGTCAAGATCCGCGGCCTGCGCATCGAGCTCGGCGAGATCGAGGCCCAGCTCGCGGCCCAGCCCGAGGTTCGCGAATCGGTGGTGGTCGCGAAGGAGGGCCCGGCCGGTGCCACGCTGGTCGGCTATGTCTCGCCGCGTGGCGACGCACCCGTCGACACCGCCGTGCTGCGCGAGCGCCTGGGCCAGTCGCTGCCCGACTACATGGTGCCGCGCGCCATCGTCGTGCTCGATGCGCTGCCGCTCAACGCCAACGGAAAGGTCGACCGCAAGGCGCTGCCCGAGCCCGACGGCCTGGCGGGCGCGCGCGCCTACGAGGCGCCGCAGGGCGAGGTGGCGCGCACGCTCGCGGCCATCTGGTCCGAGCTGCTGCAGGTGCCGCAGGTCGGCCAGCACGACAACTTCTTCGACCTCGGCGGCCATTCGCTGCTGCTGATTCGCGCGCACCGCCTGCTGCAGGACCGGCTGCGCATCGAGCTGCCGCTGGTCCAGCTGTTCAAACACCCGACCGTCGAGTCGCTGGCGCGTGCCATCGAGCAGGGCGGCGGCCGTGCCGAGGCCGCCGCCGCGTCGGCCGCCATCGACGAACGCGCGCTGCGCCAGCGCGCCGCCATGCTTCAACGCCGCAAGGCCGCAGAGAGAGTCCACTGATGTCCACGCCCGAGTCCTTCGACGCCGTTCCCGGCGAACCCACCGGCCTGGAGATCGCCATCGTCGGCATGGCCGGGCGCTTTCCCGGCGCCGACGATGTCGATGCCTTCTGGCGCAACATCCGCGACGGCGTGGAGTCGATCCAGCGCTTCTCCGACGAGGAGCTGCGCGCGCAGGGCGTGCCGCAGTCGGTGCTCGAGGAGCCCGGCTACGTCAAGGCCGGCGTGCGCTTCGAGGGCTTCGACCAGTTCGACGCCGCCTTCTTCGGCTACGCGCCGCGCGAGGCCGAGACCCTCGATCCGCAGCAGCGCGTCTTTCTCGAATGCGCCTGGTCCTCGCTCGAGCACGCGGGCTGCGATCCCGCGCGCTGGCAGGGCAAGGTCGGCGTGTACGCGGGCGAGGGCGCCAACGTCTACCTGATCCGCAACCTGCTGCCCTCGTTCGGCCTTGGCGCGCACAGCGGCATCGCCGACCTGCTGGGCCTGATGAGCGGCAACTCGGGCGGTTCGCTGTGCACGCGCGTGGCCTACAAGCTCGACCTGCGCGGCCCGGCCGTGAGCGTGCAGACCGCCTGCTCGACCTCGCTGACGGCGGTGCACACCGCCTGCCAGGCTCTGCTGGCGCACGACTGCGACATGGCGCTCGCGGGCGGCGTGTGGCTCGACCTGCTGCAGGAAGGCGGCTACCGCTGGCAGGCCGGCGCCATCCTCTCGCCCGACGGCCACTGCCGCGCCTTCGACGCCGATGCCGCCGGCACGGTGATCGGCAGCGGCGCGGGCGTGGTCGTGCTCAAGCGGCTCGACGAGGCGCTGCGCGACGGCGACACCATCCATGCGGTCATCAAGGGCACCGCGGCCAACAACGACGGCTCGGCCAAGGTCGGCTTCACCGCGCCCAGCGTGGACGGCCAGGCCGAGGTGATCCGCGCGGCGCAATTGATCGCGGGCGTGTCGGCCGACACCATCGGCTATGTAGAGACCCACGGCACCGGCACCACGCTCGGCGACCCGATCGAGATCGCCGCGCTGACCCAGGCCTTCCGCGCCGACACCGAGCGGCGCGGCTTCTGCGCCGTCGGTTCGGTCAAGACCAACATCGGCCACCTCGATGCGGCGGCCGGCGTGGCGGGGCTCATCAAGGCCACGATGGCGCTCAAGCACGGCGTGCTGCCGCCCAGCCTGCATTTCAAGAAGCCCAACCCGCAGATCGATTTCGCGAGCAGCCCGTTCTATGTGAACGCGCAGCGCCAGCCCTGGGCCGAAGGCCGCACACCGCGCCGTGCGGGTGTGAGCTCGTTCGGCATCGGCGGGACCAATGTGCACGTGGTGCTCGAAGAGGCACCGCGCGTGCGCTCCGCGCAAGGCAAGGCATCGCCGTGGCAGGTACTGCCGTTGTCGGCCAAGGACGCAGGCGCGCTCAAGGAAGGCCGCGAGCGCCTGGCCTTGCATCTGCGCGAATCCGGCGAAGAGCAGTCGCTGGCGGACGTCGCCTTCACGCTTCAGGAAGGACGTAAACCCTTCGCATGGCGCAGCGCAGTGGTCGCGAACCAGCCCGCGATGGCCGCCGAGATGCTCGCCGCACCTCCCGCGCTCGCGCTGAAGCCCGTGACCACGACGCCCGAAGTCGTGTTCCTGTTTCCCGGCAGCGGCACGCAGCATGCGCTCATGGGCGCAGACCTCTATCGCGAGAGCACCGTGTTCCGCGAGGAGATGGACCGCTGTTTCGTGCTGCTGCGCAAGGACAGCGGCGTCGACTTGCAGCCATTGCTGTTTCCGCCGGCAGGCGGGGAGTCGGCCGCCAACGAGCGCCTGCTGCGCGTCGAGTTCGCGCAACCCGCGCTCTTCGTCGTCGGCTACGCGATGGCGCGCTGGTGGATGCACTGCGGCGTCAAGCCCGCGCTGATGCTCGGCCACAGCCTCGGCGAATACGTTGCGGCCTGCCTGGCCGGCGTGTTCTCGCTCCAGGACGCACTGCGCATCGTGGCCGCGCGCGGTCGCCTGCTGCAGACGGTGGTGTCGGGCGCGATGACCGCCGTGTCGCTTTCCGAAAAGGAGCTGGCGCCTTGGCTCGCCATGGGCTGCGATCTTGCCGCCGTGAACGGCGAGGCGCTCTGTGTGCTCTCCGGTCCGGTGGATGCGATCGAGCGCGTCGAGGAGGCGCTGCGCGCGAAGCAGCATGTGCCGCGCCGCCTGCACGTGTCCATTGCCTTCCATTCGCGTCTCGTCGATCCGGTGGTCGCGGAGCTGGAGCGCGTCGTGGCCGCGGTGCCGAGGAGCGCACCCGCCATTCCATTTCTCTCCAATGCTTCGGGCAAGCCGATCACGGCGAAGGAAGCCACCGACCCCGCTTACTGGGGGCGGCATCTGCGTAGCGCAGTGCGCTTCGCCGAGGGCCTGCGAGAGATCTTCGCGACGCCCGGCCGCGCGGTGCTCGAAGTCGGTCCGGGCGAGACGCTCACCGGTCTCGCTCGGCTGCACGCCGATTGCACTTCGGCCGCGGGCATCTGGGCTAGCCAGGCCCATCCGCAGCAGCTCGCGCGCAATGCACCGCAGCTGGCGAACGCGGTGGCGGGCTTGTGGACCGTGGGCGTGGACATCGACTGGGCGGCCTGCCGCAACGGCGAGAGCCGGTGCCGCGTGCCTTTGCCGACCTATGCCTTCCGGCGCCAGCGGTTCTGGGTCGATCTCGCGGCAGCCTCGCAGCAGCCTGCGCAAGCCGGGCCCACTAGTCCTTTCTACGTGCCCGCGTGGAAACGCACGGCACTGCCGCCGCGCGCCGAGCAGCCCACGGTGGCCCGCACGGGCTGCACGCTGATCCTCGGCGATGCCAGCAGTTTCACCGACCGGCTCGCACGCACGCTGCGTGGGCAGGGCGTGCCGGTGGTCGTCGCGTTGCGCGGCAAGGCCTTTGCGCGCACCGCCGCGCTGCAGTACACGCTACGGCCCGCCGAGCGCGCCGACCATGCGCGGCTTCTGCGTGAGGCCGAAGCCGAGGCCGGTGCGGTGACGCAGGTGTTCCATCTGTGGAGCCTCGACGCGGGGCGCCCCGCCGCCTCGCAGGCCGAGGTCTTCGAGCGCGGCTACTTCAGCCTGCTCGCACTGGCCCAGGCGCTCGACGACGCCGGCGGATCGCAACGCGCACCGCTGGCGCTGACCGTGATCGCCGATGGCATCGAGGACGTTGCCGGCACCGAGGCCCTTTCGCCCGAGAAAGCCACGCTGCGCGGCTTGGCCAAGGTGCTGGGCCAGGAGTCGCCGTCGATCGCCTGCCGCATCGTGGATGTGGTGCTGCCGGCGCCCGAGAGCGCGGCCGAGAGCGAACTCGCACGTCGCGTGGTCGAAGAGGCGGCGGCATCGCACGACGAAGCCGTCATCGCCTACCGCGGTCCGCACCGCTGGACCAAGGGCTACGAAGCGCTCCCGGCGGATACGCCGGGCGTGCAGCGCCTGCGCAAGGGCGGCGTGTATCTCATCACCGGCGGCCTCGGCGGCGTGGGCCTCGCGCTCGCGCGCCACCTCGGCAAGGCCTGGCAGGCCAGGCTGGTGCTGCTGGGCCGCACGTCCGTGCCCGAGCGCAGCGAATGGGCGCGCCTTGCAGAAGCAGCCGACCAGCCACTGGCGCTGCGCCGCCGGCTGCAGCAACTCATCGAGCTGGAGACGGCCGGCATCGAGGTGCTGACCGTGGCCGCCGATGTGACCGACCCCGCCCAACTGCGCAGCGCATTGGCGGCGGCGCATGCGCGCTTCGGCGCGGTGAACGGCGTCGTCCACGCCGTCATCGAACCCGAGCACGGCATGGTCTCGCAACGAACGCAGGCGCAGGTCGAAGCGGCATTCGCACCCAAGGTGGCGGGCACGCGCGCGCTGCTCGACGCGGTGACTTCGGAGCCGTTGGATTTCGTGCTCTTCTGCTCCTCGATCGCGACGCTGCTTGGCGGCCTCGGCCTCAGCGACTACGCCGCGGCCAACGACTACCTCGACGCCTTCGCGAGCGCGCACCGCCGTTCGTCGGCGCTGCCGGTGTTTTCGGTCAACTGGGACGCCTGGCGCGACGTGGGCGCCGCGGCCGGCAAGGACATGCCCGACGGCATGGGCCTGGACGAGCGCGCCGGCGTGCTGGCCTTCGAGCGCATCGTCAACGGGCCCGACCTGCCGCAGGTCGTGGTGTCCGCATCGCCGCTCGCGCCGCGCCTGCGCCCGCTTCGCGGCCTGCTGGATGCGATGGACGACGAGCCCGAGGCCGCCGCGCCCGCGCGCGCCGGCCATCCGCGCCCCGTGCTGCAGACGGCTTTCGTCGCACCCGAAGGCGATCTCGAAGAGGGGCTCGCCGAACTGTGGACCGAGGCGCTCGGCATCGCGCCCGTGGGCGTGAACGACAACCTGTTCGAACTGGGCGGCGATTCCCTGCTCGCCATCCGCCTGCTGTCGAAGGTGCGCAAGGCCTACGGCGTGGACCTGGCGCCCGCCGCCTTCTTCAAGGCGCCCACCGTCGCCGAGTTGGCTGCACTGGTCGAGCTGCGGCTGATCGAGGACATCGAAGCGGCCGGCCTCGGCGACGAAGCCGGCGAGACAGGCGAAAAGGGCCGGGACGGCGATCGCCTCGACCGCAGCACTGCGAGTTTTCCATCATGAGCCAGGGCAACGACATCACCGCGCGCCGCGCCAAACTGACGCCGGCGCAACTGAGCCTGCTGCAGCGCCGCCTGAAGCGCGGAGACGGCAACGATGCCGTCGAGACGGCCGGCACCGCACCGCGTCCTTCGCGCGAAGGCATCGCGAAGAGCACCGACGACGGTAGCGCCGCACCGGTCTCCTTCATGCAGCAGGGCCAATGGTTCCTCTGGCAGCTCGATGCCGGCAACACGGCGTATCACGTCGGCGGCGGACTCGGCTTCTCGGGTTCGCTGGACGTGGCTGCACTCCAGGAAGCGGTGCATCGCCTGGTGCAGCGCCACGACAGCCTGCGCACCGTGTTCGGCGCCGGCGCGGAAGGCCTGCCCGAGCAGCGCATCGACCCCGCAGCGCGCGTCGACATTCCCTTTGCCGACCTGAGCACGCTCGATGCGACGACCCGCGCGGTGCGCCATCGCGAAGCGGTGCTCCAGGTCTGCCGCACACCCTTCGACCTGACGACCGGCCCGCTGCTGCGCGGCGCGCTGCTGAAGATGGAAGAGGGCGAGCACCAGTTGCTGCTGATGCTGCACCACATCGTCTCCGATGCGTGGACCGTCGAGCTCATCCTCGACGAGCTGGCGCGGCTCTATGCGCAGCAGGTCGACGGTGCCGCTGACCCGGAGGACGCGGCGCAGGCCGGGCCCGAGATTCGTTACATCGACTTCGCGCGCTGGCAGCACCGGTGGCTCGAAGGGGAAGAGGGCACGCGGCAACTGGCCTATTGGCGCCAGCGGCTCGGCGGCAGCCAGCCGGTGCTCGACCTCGCGACCGACCGCCCGCGCTCGGGCCAGTCCGGCTACAGCGCGGTTCAGCATGCGCTCGACGTGCCCTCGCCGCTCGCGCGCGAACTCCGGCAGCAGGCGCGCACGCAGGGCGGCACGCTCTTCATGGTGCTGCTCGCGGCCTTCCATGCGGTGCTTTTCCGCTACACCGGGCAGGAGGAGATCCGCATCGGCGTGCCGGTCGCGGGCCGCAGCCGTCCTGAAACCGCGGGCGTCGTCGGCGCCTTCATCAACACCGTGGTGATGGATGCGCGCCTGAACGCGCGCATGCCCCTGGCCGATCTGCTCGCGCAGGTGCGCGATACCGCCTTCGAGGCGCAGGCGAACCAGGAACTGCCCTACGAGCGGCTGGTGCAGGCGCTGCGCGCCGACGGCGGCCATGCGGGCGCGCCGCTGTTCCAGGTCATGTTCAACCACCTCGGCGAGGGCGACCGCCCGCTGCGCGGCTGGCCTCGGCTGGCGGTCCGGCGCATCGACCTGGAGGAGCGCGCCGCGCCCTTCGAGCTCACGCTGGAAACCATCGAACGCGAGGACGGCAGCATCCGCGCCGCCTTCCGCTACGCGGCCGAACTCTTCGAGCCTGCCACCATGGCGCGGCTGGCGCGCCACTACCACCGCGTGCTCGTCGCACTGGCCACCGACCCGCGCCAGGCGCTGGGTGCGCTCGCGCTGCTCGACGATGCGGAGCATGCGCAGCTCGCGGCATGGGGCGTCAACACGCACAGCCATGGCGAGGCCGAGCCGGTGCACCACCTCATCGCACGCCAGGCGGCCGCGCACCCGGATGCCGAGGCGCTGGTCTTCGGCGACGAAACACTGAGCTACGCGGAACTCGAACGCCGCGCCAACCGCCTCGCGCACCGGCTCATCGCCCGCGGCGTGCGGCCCGAAAGCCTGGTCGGCGTGGCGCTGGAACGCAGCAACGAACTGGTGATCGCGCTGCTCGCGGTCATGAAGGCGGGCGGAGCCTACGTGCCCATCGACCCGGAGCATCCGGCCGACCGTGTCGCCCACATGGTGCAAGACAGCGGGCTCGCGCTCGTGCTCACGCAGGAGCGCCTGCGCGACCGGCTGCCCGCCGACGCTGGCGTGGCGGTGCTGGCCATCGATGCCGCCGACACGGCCGACGCCCCCGACAGCGACCCGGCCGTGGCGCTGGACGCGGAGAACCTCGCCTACGTGATCTACACCTCGGGCTCCACCGGCAAGCCCAAGGGCGCGGCCAACCGGCATCGCGCGCTGCACAGCCGGCTCGCCTGGATGCAGCAGGCCTATGGCCTCGGCCCCGGCGACACGGTGCTGCAGAAGACGCCGTTCAGCTTCGACGTCTCCGTGTGGGAATTTTTCTGGCCGTTGATGGTCGGCGCTCGGCTGGCCGTGGCGGCGCCGGGTGACCACCGCGATCCGGCCCGACTGGTCGAGCTGATTCGCCGGCACGGCGTGAGCACGTTGCATTTCGTGCCCTCGATGCTGCAGGCCTTCCTCACGCAGCCCGATGTGGAAAGCTGCACCAGCCTGCGCCGCATCGTGTGCAGCGGCGAGGCGCTGCCCGCCGAGGCGCAGAACGAGGTGCTGAGGCGCCTTCCGCAGGCGAAGCTGCACAACCTCTACGGCCCGACCGAGGCGGCCGTCGACGTGACCCACTGGACCTGCCGCGACGACGGCCGCAGCCAGGTCGCGATCGGGCAGCCCATTTCCGGCATCCAGACCCATGTGCTCGATGCGTCGCTCAACCTCGTGCCGCCGGGCGTGGCGGGCGAGTTGTACCTGGGCGGCATCGGGCTCGCGCGCGGCTATGCGAAGCGACCGGGGCTGACCTCGGAGCGCTTCGTGGCCGACCCCTTCGACGCGACCGGCGGCGGGCGCCTGTACCGCACCGGCGACCTCGTGCGCTGGAACAGCCAGGGCCAGCTCGACTATCTCGGCCGCCTCGATCATCAGGTGAAGATCCGCGGCTTTCGCATCGAACTCGGCGAGATCGAGGCGCAGCTGCTCGCACATCCGCAGGTGCGCGAAGCGGTGGTGGTGATGCAGCAGGCGGCCGGCGGCGCACGGCTCGCGGCGTATGTCTCGTTGCGCACTGTGCAAGGCGACGGCCAGGAGGCCGATGCACAGGCGCTGCGCGAATGGCTCGGCCGCACGCTGCCCGAGTACATGGTGCCGTCGCTGCTGATGAAGCTGCCGGCGCTGCCGCTCAATGCGAACGGCAAGATCGACCGCAAGGCGCTGCCGCCGATCCAGGCCGCCGATGCCGGCACGCACGTACCGCCGAGCGGTGCGCTCGAAGAGGCGCTGGCGCGCATCTGGAGCGAACTGCTGGGCACGGTGGAGGTGAGCCGCGAGGCGAACTTCTTTGAGCTGGGCGGTCACTCGCTGATGGCTGCCCAACTGGTCTCGCGCCTGCGCGCAGGGGCGGGGCTGCAACTGCCGCTGCGCGAGGTGTTCGACCATCCGGTGCTGCGCGACATGGCCACGCGCCTTGCGCCCGTGGGAGCGGGCGCGTCGCTGCCGACTTTGATGCCGGTGGCACGCGTCGGGCAGATGCACCTGTCGCCGATGCAGCACCGCCTGTGGCTTGTCGACAGGTTGTCGGGCACTGCCGCGCGCACTGGCTACAACATGGCGACCGCGCTGCGCTTCCAAGGGCCGCTCGATCCGGCCGTCTTGCGCCGCGCGCTCGAGATGCTGGTGTCGCGCCACGAGGTGCTGCGCATGGCCTACCCCGAGAACGACGACGGCGAACCGGTCGCGACGATCGCACCGGTGGCGGCCTTCGATCTGCCGTGGGTCGATCTCTCGCCTGTGGCACCCGACGCCGAAGCCGCCCGCATCGATACGGCACTGGAGGCGATGGCCGCCCAGTCTTTCGACCTGGCAAATGCCGCGCCGCTGCGCGCCTCGCTGTTGCACCTGGGCCCGGGACGCCATGCGCTGCTCTTGTGCGTGCACCACATCGCCTTCGACGGCTGGTCGGGTGCGATCTTCGCGCGCGAATTCGTGGCCGCCTACGAGGCGCTGCGCGCCGACCTTCCCTCGACGCTGCCGCCGTTGCGCGTGCAGTACGCCGACTACGCGGTCTGGCACGCGCGCATGCTCGAGGCCACCCGTGCGCAGGACGCCACCTTCTGGCAGCGTTACCTCGACAACGCGCCAAAGGGCTCGCGCCTGCCGGTGGACACGCCGCTGCCGGGCGTCGCCGGACACGCGGGCGACAGCCTTCGCGTGCCGGTCGAAGGCGCGCTGGTGGAAGCACTGGCGCCGCTGGCCCGGGCGAACAAGACCTCGCGCTTCACCGTGATGCTGGCCGCCTTTCTCGCGTTGGTGCACCGCGAAGCCGGCACCGACGACATCGTCGTCGGCACGGACGTCGCGGGACGCGACCACCCCGAGCTCGAGAAGCTCATGGGCTTCTTCGTCAACGTGGTGCCGCTGCGCTCGCGCCGCGACGAGGCGGCGCGCTTCACCGACTGGCTGGCGGCGGTGCATGCGGGCACGCAATCGGCGCTCGCGCACGGCGGCGTTCCCCTGGACCGCATCCTCGAGCTGGCCGGCCTCGGCCGCGCGCAGGGCACGCCGGTGCGCATGCTGTTCGTGATGCAGAACACGCCCACCGGCCACTTCGAGATCCCGGGGCTGCGCATCGATGTCGTGCAGCAGCGCGTGCGGCATTCGAAATTCGACATCGCCGTTTTCATCCACGAGGGGCGGCGCGAGTGGACCGCCGAGTGGGTCTACGACACCGGCGTCTACCGCAGCGAATCGATCCGGCGCTGGGCCGCCGACTGGTGCGCGCTGCTGCGGCAACTGGTCATCTCGCCCGAGGCACGGGTCGAGCAACTCTTTTCAACACCTGTTCGCAAGGAATCTCCCATGAATCCGATGCCATCGCCCCAACTCGGCAAGCTGGACAAGCTCAAGAAATTCGCGGCTCGGCCGCCGGCTGCCCCTGCTGTCACCGCAGGCCTTGCCGAAGCATCGCGCCCGCAGGTCAAGACCTCGTTCCTGTCCGATGCGCGCCAGTTCCCACTCGTCGTCGAACCCGCGAGCGCCGGCTTCGACGCGCTCGCCTGGGTGCGCGAGAACCGCGGCTTCGTCGACGACGCACTGGCGCGCCACGGCGGCCTGCTGTTCCGCAACTTCGGTCTGGAGACGCCGCAGGACTTCGAGGCCTTCGCCGAGAACGTCGAGCCCGAGCTCTACGGCAGCTACGGCGACCTGCCCAAGAAGGAGGGCGGACGCCGCACCTACCGCTCCACGCCGTACCCCGAGCGGCAGATGATCCTGTATCACAACGAGAGTTCGCACATGGACCGCTGGCCGCGCAAGCAGTGGTTCTACTGCGAGCTGCCCTCGCGCGTGGGCGGTGCGACGCCGATCGTCGATTGCCGTGAGATGCTGCGGCGCCTGCCGGCGGAGATCGTCGAGGCCTTCGAGCGCAAGGCGCTGACCTATGTGCGCACCTTCACGCCGCACCTGGACGTGAGCTGGCGCGACTTCTTCAAGACCGACCAGCGCGCCGAGGTCGAAGCCCGGCTGGCCTCCAGCGGCATCGAATGGCGCTGGCTCGACGAGGACACGCTGCAGACGCGCACCCATTGCCCCGCGGTGATGAAGCATCCGCTGACCGGCGAGCGCGTGTTCTTCAACCAGGTGCAGCTGCACCATTCCGCCTGCCTGGAGGCCGACGTGCGCGAGGACCTGCTCGCGCTGGTCGGCGCCGAGCGCATGCCGCGCCACGTCTGCTACGGCGACGGCACGCCGATCGACGACGAGACCATGGCCATCGTGGGTCGTGCCTACGAGGAATGCGCGGTGCGTTTCGACTGGCGCAAGGGCGATGTGGTGATGCTCGACAACATGCTCGCGGCGCATGCGCGCGATCCGTACGAAGGTCCGCGCAAGATTGTCGTGGCCATGGGCGCGATGTTCGAGCGCTCGACGCTGCTGGCCGCCGAAACGTTGGGGAGCGAATGACGATGGAAGACCGGTTCGAGAATTTCGAGACGGCCCTGCCGCTGAGCCCCGAGCAGCGCGCCGTGCTCGCGATGCACCGCGGCGCGGCGCTGCAGCCGCTTGCGGTATCGGTGGCGATCGAGGGCGCGCTCGACGAGGCACGCCTGCGTACCGTGACGGCCGAGGTGCTGCAGGCGCACGAGGCGATGCGCCTGGCGATGCGCGATGCGGCCGACCCGTTCGCATGGCGCCAGCAACCGCGTGCCACGCTGTCCGCCAGCCATGCGCAGGTCGATGCGTCGATGCAGCCGCAGGAAGGCGGCGTGGTGCGCATTGGGCTGGACCGTGTCGATGCAACGCATCACCGGCTGACGCTTTCCGCCCATCCGCTGGCGGCCGATGCGGCCAGCCTCGCGACGTTGGTCGCGCGCATTGCCGAGGCCTGCGGCAACGAGGGAACGGTCGATGCCGAGCCGTTCCAGTACACCCAGTTCGCGGCGTGGCGGGATGCGCTCGCGCACGACGACGAGGAAGACGCAGTGAAGGGGCGCGCCTACTGGGCGGGCTATCTGGCTGGCGGCGAAGCGCTTGCCGCGCCGCGCCTGGCTGCGCGACAGGGCGATGTGAGTGATGTGGCCGCTCCGGCGCGCCGCGTCGTCGAGCGCACGCTCGATGCCGCACTGCTGTCGCGCCTGGATGCGCTGGCCCGATCGCACGGCGTGCAAGTGTCCGAGTTGCTCCACGCCGCGTGGTGGGCGTTCCTTGCGCGGCTCACGGGCTTCGCACGCTTCATCGGCGGCTGGCAGCACGATTGCCGCCTCGACTACGAGGTGATGCAGGGCGCCATCGGCGTCTACGAGAAGGTGCTGCCGCTGCGAGTGGAGATCGGCGCCGAAGAGCCGTTTGCCGACTGGCTGGCGTGCTTCGCGGCCCAGGCCCGCACGCACGTCGAGGCGCAGGAATACGTCGTGCTCGATGCAACGGCCGATGCGGCCCATCTCGCCGTCGGCTTCGCGCTGCGCGCGCCCGACGATCTGCCTGCGTCGTGGCAAGTGGCGCAACGCCCGGGACCGCTGGCTTGCTTCGAGCTCGCGCTCGAGGTCGAATGGTCGGCGCAGCGTGCCGTGTTCGTGCTGCATGCCAACGAGCACCGCTATGCCGAGCCGGCGCTGGAGCGCCTGTTGCAGCAGCTCTTCGTGCTGCTGCAGGCCGTGGCCGACAGCCCCGTAACGCCAGTGCAGGACCTGACGCTCATCGATGGCGATGAACGCAAGGCCCTGCTCGCCCTGGACGGCGCGCCACTCGACGTGGGCACGCAGGGCGTCGCCGAGCGCATTGCGCACTGGGCGCGGACGACGCCTGATGCGCCGGCCATCGAGGACGGCAAGCAACGCCTGAGCTACGCAGCACTCGACGTTCGCATCAACCGCATGTCGCACTGGATGCGGACGCAGGGCGTGCAGCGCGGCGGGCTGGTCGCGCTGGCGCTGCCGCGGTCGCTCGACCTGCTGGTCGCGATGCTCGCGGCATGGCGGGCGGGCGCGGGCTACCTGCCGCTCGAACCCGAATGGCCCGCGGCACGCCGCGCCGCGGTGCTGGCCGACGCCAAGCCCGCGCTGCTGCTGCAGGTCGAGCCCGTGCAGGATGTCGATGCCTCGGCATGGCGCGTGGCCATGGCCGGCGACATCGACCTGTCGGCCTTCGATGTCTCGGCGCCCGACGTGCCGGCCGCGCCGCACGACCTGGCCTATGTGCTCTACACCTCGGGCTCCACCGGCAAGCCCAAGGGCGTGGTGATCGAACAGGCGCAACTGCTCAACTACGTGGCCGCCGCTTCGTCGGCGATGGCACTCGACGGCTACCGCCGCTGGGCGCTCACCAGCACCGTGGCGGCCGATCTCGGCAACACGGCGCTGTTCGGCGCCTTCTTCAACGGCGCGTGCCTGGTGGTGGCCGGCGCCGAGGCGACGAAGGACGCAGCCGCCTTCACCCGCTTCATGGCCGAGCGCCGCATCGATGCGATCAAGATCGTCCCCTCGCACCTGGAGGCACTGCTCGAGGCCGAGACCCCGGTGCTGCCGCGGCTCCTGGTGCTCGGCGGCGAGGCGGCATCGCGCTCGCTGCTGGAGCGCATCGCGCGCGCGGCGCCCCCGCCCGCTTGCACGGTCTACAACCACTATGGCCCGACCGAGACCACCGTCGGCGTGATGGTGCACCGGTTCGAGCCCGGCGCGGCCTTCCCCGACCAGCTGCCGCTGTCGCAGGTGCTGGCCAACAACCGCGTGCGCGTGCTCGATCACGCACTGCGGCTTGCGCCCACCGGCGCGCTGGGCGAGCTGTACATCGGCGGTGCGCAGCTGTGCCGCGGCTACCTCGGCGGCCTAGCGGCGGAAGCCTTCATCGACGACCCCTTCGCCCCGGGCGAGCGGCTCTACCGCACGGGCGACCTGGCATGCGTGCTGCCCGGCGGTGCGCTGCGCATCGCGGGGCGTGCGGACCACCAGCTCAAGGTGCGCGGCTTCCGCGTGGAGCCGGGCGAGATCGAGGCGGTGCTGCTCGCGCAGGAAGGCGTGCGCCAGGCGGTGGTGCTGCCCGTGGCGGTGCCGGCCGGCGGGGTGGAGCTGGTGGCCTGCGTGGTCGGCGATGCGGACAAGGTGGGCGGGCTGCGCGAGCGGCTGGCCGCGCTGTTGCCGGCGCACATGGTGCCGTCGCGCTGCGTCGAGGCCGAGACTTTCCCGCGCCTCGCGAACGGCAAGGTCGACCGGCTCGCGCTGGCGGCCGCCATGCCTGCGTCGGCCGGAGCCGCCGCGCGGCACGAAGGGGCACAAGCACCGCGCGACGCACTGGAGCACCTGCTGGCGGCCGGCATGGCCGAGTTGCTCGGCCGCGCGTCCATCGGCATGGACGAGGACTTCTTCGAACTGGGCGCCCATTCGCTGCTGGTGATCAAGCTGGCCGCGCGCATCCGTCGGCTGCTGCGCGTGGAGATCGCGCCAGGGGTGGTGTTCGACCACCCCAGCGTCACGACGCTGGCACACGCGGTGCGCGCCGCAAGCAGCGACCTCGCACAGACAGAACAGCTCGCCGACGCCTGGCAGCTCGAGACCGAGGCCACAACCTCTTGAACGGAAACGCTTGATGAACGAGACGACGAAGATGCCGAAGGACGCGAACCCCGAAGCCATTGCCGCATGCACGGCGCCCGGGGAGGCGGTGGCGATGTCCTTCGCGCAGCAGCAGCTCTGGTTCCTGCAGAGCCTGGACCCGCAGCTCACGGCCTACAACCTTCCGCGGGTATTCCGCATGAAGGGGGCGCTCGATGCCGATGCGCTGGAGCGTGCGTTCCAGGCCCTGGTCGAACGCCATGCGGTGCTGCGCACGCGCTTCTTCATCCGCGACGGTGCCGCGCTGCAGACGGTGCAGGCAGAAGCCACCTTCGGCATCGAGCGCATCGATCTGCGGGGCGAGGCGCCCGGGGCGCGCGAGGAAAAGCTCGACGACGTCGTGTGCCGCACCGTCTCCCACGTCTTCGACCTGGAAGCGGCGCCGGCGCTGGTGGCGCGGCTGGTTCGGCTGGCTGATGACGAGCATGTGCTTGCCATCTGCCTGCATCACATCGTCTCCGACGCATGGTCGAACCCGATCCTCGCCAAGGACCTGGCCGATGCCTACGCCGCCGCGCTGCGTGCACCCGGCGCAGTGCACCTGCCCGCGTTGCCGCTGCAGTATGTGGACTACGCGCGCTGGCAGCGCGAGCGCGCGGCCTCCGGCGCGATGCAGCGCGACCTGGATCACTGGAACGCGCACCTGGGCAGCGCGGTGCCCGCGCTGGAGTTGCCGACCGACCATGCCCGCCCCGAACAACTGGGCTTCGATGGCGCAGCCACGCAGTTCGCGCTCGAGGCACCGCTGTGCGAGGCGCTGCTGAAGTTCTGCCGCGCCGAGCGCAACACGCCTTTTGTGGTGATGTTTGCAGCGTGGCAGGTGGTGCTCGCGCGCTACAGCGGACAGTACGACTTCGCGGTGGGCGTGCCTTCGGCAGGGCGGCACCGCGAGGAGCTGCACGGGATGCTGGGTTTCTTCGTCACGACGCAGGTCTTCCGTGCGCGGCTCGCGCCGCAGATGTCGCTGCGCGAAGTCTGCCGGCGGGTGCGCGGCGACGTGCTGGCCGCGCTCGATCATGCGGACCTGCCTTTCGACGTGCTGCTCGCGAGCCGCACCGACCGGCGCGAGGCGGGGCGCACGCCGCTGTTCCAGGTGATGTTCGGCCTGCAGATGGAAGACGGCGCCCAGGGGCCCGTCCTGGAAGGCCTCGATGTCAGGCAGATGGAGCGGCCTCACCACAGCGCGAAGTTCGAACTCTCGCTCGATCTGACGATTTCCGGATCGCGCGTGACGGGCCAGCTCGAATACAACACGGCGCTGTACGACCGCATCACTGTGGATCGGATGACGAAAGCCTATCTGGAGGTGCTGAAGCAGCTCGCGTCCGATGCCGAATGCCGCGTCGGAAATTTCGATCTGCTCGACGCTCCGGATCGCCAGCAGCTGCAGGCGTGGGAGAACGGGGAAAAGGGCAGCCCGGATTTCGAGCCCGTGCATCGGTACTTTGAACGCCAGGCGTCCGTCCGACCGGATGCGACCGCTTTGGTCTTCGGCGATCAGGCGTTGAGCTACGCCGAACTGAACCGGCGGGCCAATCGCCTGGCTCACCATCTGGCGGGGCGCGGCGTCGGGCCGGAGAGCCTGGTCGGCGTGGCCGTGGAACGGTCGATCGAAATGGTCGTTGCGCTGTTCGCCATCCTGAAGGCCGGCGGCGCCTATGTGCCGTTCGACCCGGAGTATCCCGCGGACCGATTGGCCTACATGCTCGCCGACAGTGGCGTCGAACTGCTCCTCACGCAGAGTCACCTTGCCGAACAGATGTCGACACTGGGACGGGCGGGCATGTTGCTGCTGGATACGCTGGACACCAGTGCCGAGCTAGAGAGCGATCCGAAGATCGCGCTGCATGGCGACAGCCTTGCCTACGTCATCTATACCTCGGGCTCCACCGGCAAGCCGAAGGGCGCGGCCAACAGGCATCGCGCACTCTGCAGCCGTCTCGTCTGGATGCAGGAGGCATATCAATTGGGCGAAGGCGATGCGGTGCTGCAGAAGACGCCCTTCAGCTTCGACGTTTCGGTGTGGGAGTTCTTCTGGCCCCTGATGTATGGCGCGCGTCTTGTCGTGGCGAACCCGGGTGATCACCGCGAGCCGGAGCGGCTTGTGGCATTGATCAGGAAGCACGGTATCGACACCCTGCATTTCGTGCCCTCCATGTTGCAGGCGTTTCTGGCCTATGAAGATGTCGAGGCATGCACGAGCTTGCGGCGCATCGTTTGCAGTGGCGAAGCCCTGCCTGTCGAGACGCAGAACCGAGCTTTCATGCGGCTGCCGCAGGCCACGCTATACAACCTCTATGGGCCGACGGAAGCTGCAATCGACGTCACGCACTGGACCTGCCGCGACGACGGGCGAGGCCATGTACCGATCGGCCGGCCGATCCATTCAACGCAGGCCCGCGTGCTCGATGCGCAGCTGAACCAAGCACCCGTGGGCGTGGTGGGCGAGCTGTATCTGGGCGGCGTGAACCTTGCGCGGGGTTATTTGAATCGCGCGACCCTGACGTCGGAGCGATTCGTTGCCACGGACGGAGGGCAGCGGCTGTACCGGACGGGCGACCTTGCATGCTGGAACGCCGACGGGCAACTGGAATACCGGGGCCGTACCGATCACCAGGTGAAGGTGCGCGGGTTCCGCATCGAACTCGGGGAGATCGAAGCGCAGATGCTCGCGCAGGTCGGCGTGCGGGAGGCTGCCGTGGTGGTCAACGAAGGCCCGGCGGGTGGGCGTCTGGTGGGCTACCTGTCCATCCACGCAGCGCAGCAAGTCGATGTGGAACAGCTCAGGCTGAAGCTCGGCCAGGTGCTGCCCGACTACATGGTGCCGGGTGTGGTCGTGGTGCTGGAATCCCTGCCGCTGAATGCGAACGGCAAGGTCGACCGGAAGGCGCTGCCCGCACCAGAATTTGCCAACGAGCGCACCTACGAAGCGCCCGAGGGCGACGTGGAGGTCGGGCTCGCCGCCATCTGGGCCGAGGTACTGGGCGTTCCTCGCGTGGGGCGCAACGACAACTTCTTCGAGCTCGGCGGGCATTCGCTGCTTGCGCTGAGCCTGCTCGAGCGCATGCGCGCGCATGGATGGCGCGTGCAGGTGCGCACGTTGTTCCGCCAGTCTCGCTTCGCGGCCTTCGTGCAGGCATTGGCACAGGAGCAAGGGGGCACCGAGGTCGTGGTTCCGGAGAACCGCATTCCCATGGGATGCGAGGCGATCCGGCCGGAGATGTTGACCTTGATCGACCTCGACGACAGGCAGATCGAAAGCCTGCAAGCGTCGGTCCTCGGCGGTGCCGCGAACATCCAGGACATCTATCCTCTTGCGCCCCTGCAGCAAGGCATGCTGTTTCACCACATGCTGCAAACCGAAGGCGATGCCTACGTGACGCGGCATGTGCTGAGTTTCGACACGCGGGAGCGACTCGAACGATTCATCGAGAGCTTCAACACGATCATCGAACGCCATGACATCCTGCGTACCGCCGTGCTGTGGGAGGGCTTGAAGGAGCCGGTCCAGGTCGTTCAAAGAGAAGCGCGATTGCACCTGCAATGGGCGACGGAAGATCGCGACCTCGCGAGCGGCGCGGATACGGGGGAACGCCCTGCGGACCATCGTGTCGATGTGCGACGCGCACCCATGATTCATGCCACGGGTTCTTTTTCCGCGAACCGGCAGCGTTGGCAGTTGCAGCTCCTGACCCATCACCTGGTGCTGGATCACACCACGCTCGAGTTGCTCGTGGAAGAAATCGCGTTGGTGCAGCAGGGCCGCCACGCCGAGTTGCCCGAAACCGTGCCTTACAGGCGCTATGTCGCGCAAGCGCGCCTTGGCGTGAGCCAGGCCGAGCACGACGCCTTCTTCTCGGAAATGCTCGCGGATGTCCAGGAGCCCACGGCGCCCTTCAATCTGTTGAACGTGCAAGGCGACGGCACGGATGCGGAAGAAGCGCGCGAACCGCTGGATGCGGAATTGGCGCAACAGGTGCGGCGACAGGCGCAACGCCATGGCGTGAGCGCCGCGGCCTTGTTCCATCTCGCCCTGGCCGTGTTGCTGGGCAGGACGACAGGAAAGAACGATGTCGTGTTCGGCACGGTGCTGCTTGGCCGGATGCAGAGCGGAAAAGATGCGGGCCGTGCGCTGGGCAT
Source organism: Variovorax sp. GW821-FHT10D07 (assembly GCF_059415325.1). Lineage (NCBI taxonomy): Bacteria > Pseudomonadati > Pseudomonadota > Betaproteobacteria > Burkholderiales > Comamonadaceae > Variovorax > Variovorax sp. GW821-FHT10D07. The sequence goes on from NZ_JBWKMZ010000014.1 coordinate 140,356, forward strand.
GTTCATCAACACGCTGCCGCTGCGAATCCGGCTCGATGCGCACAGCGCGGAGGAATGCCTGCGGCAGACGCACAAGGCACTCACGGGCCTCCTGCACCACGAGCACGCCAGCCTGTCGCGCGCACAGCGTTGCAGCGGATTGGTCGGCAGCACGCCGTTGTTCTCCGTGCTGTTCAACTATCGCTATACCGAAGCCCTCGAAGGCGAGGTGCCGGCGGCGTGGAAGGGCATGGAGGTGCTCGGCAGCCGGGAGCGCAGCAACTACCCGGTGGCGATCTCGGTGGACGACGAGGGCAAGGGCTTCAAGATCGGCGCGCAGGTCACTGCGTCGGTCGGCGCGCAACGCCTGTGCGGCCTGATGACCGAGGCCATCCGTGGCCTGGTGACGGCGCTGGCCCTGAGCCCCGCCACGCGCGTGGGCACGCTGCAGGTGGTGCCGGCCGACGAACTGGCGCTGCTCAAGCAGTGGGGCGAGAACCCACACGAGCAGGCCATCGCCCCCGTCGATGCGAATGGGGTGCGCGCCGTGCACCGGCACTTCGAGGCGCAGGCGCAGGCACAGCCCGATGCGGTGGCGGTGATCTTCGGCGACGAGGCACTGGCCTATGGCGCGCTCAACGCGCGCGCCAACCGCCTCGCGCATCGGTTGATCGCACGGGGCGTGAAACCCGAGACGCGCGTGGGCATCGCGCTCGAGCGCTCGTTCGAGATGGTGGTGAGCATCCTCGCGGTGCTGAAGGCCGGTGGCGCCTATGTGCCGATGGACCCGGAGTACCCGGTCGACCGGCTGGCCTACATGGTGCAGGACAGCGGCATCGGCCTGCTGCTCACCAGCGAAGCGCTGGCTGCACACATGCCGCGGCCCGAGGGTGAGCACCGTGTGCTCCTCGTCGACCGCGAAGACCTGTCGGGCGAGCGCAGCGACAACCCCGGCGTGCCGCTGCACGAGCACAGCCTGGCCTATGTGATCTACACCTCCGGTTCCACCGGCAGGCCCAAGGGCGTGAGCGTGATGCACGGGCCTTTCGACATGCATTGCCGCGACACGGCGGTGCTCTACGAAATGGGGCCACATTCGCGCGAGCTGCACTTCCTTTCGTTCGCCTTCGATGGCGCCCACGAGCGGCTGCACACGGCGCTGGGTTGCGGCGCCAGCCTGGTGGTGCGCGACGATTCGCTCTGGACGCCCGAGCAGACGCTGGCGGCAATGCAACGCCATGGCGTGACCAACGCCGGCTTCCCGCCGGTGTACCTGCGCGAGCTGGCCAAGGAGGCACGCGACAGCGGGCAGTGCCCGCCGATCCACCTGTATTCGTTCGGCGGCGAGGCGATGCCGCGCGACGGCTTCGAAGCGGTGTGTCGCTACCTCAAGCCGAAGATCCTGATCAACGGCTACGGTCCCACCGAAGCAGTGGTGACGCCGATGCTCTGGAAGGTGGGCGCGGACGAGCGCTGCGTGCCGGGCTATGCGCCCATCGGGCGGCCGGTCGGCGACCGCAGCGCACTTGTGCTGGATGCCGACATGAACCTCGTGCCGCGCGGCGTGCCCGGCGAGCTGTACCTGGGCGGCGCCGGTCTCGCGCGCGGCTACCTGCACCGCGCGGGCCTGACGGCCGAACGCTTCGTGGCCGATCCTTTCGGCGCGCCGGGTGGGCGTCTCTACCGCACGGGCGACCTCGTGCAGTGGAGCGAAGACGGCCAGCTCGAGTACCTGGGCCGCATCGATCACCAGGTGAAGGTGCGAGGCTTCCGCATCGAGCTCGGCGAGATCGAGGCGCAACTGCTGCAGCAGCCCGGCGTGCGCCAGGCGGTGGTGGTGGCCGCCGCAGGGCAGGGCGGTGCGCGGCTCGTGGGCTATGTGGGGGCGGACGAGGGGCTCGACGTGCCGCGCCTCAGGCAGGCAGTGGGTGAGGCGCTGCCTGACTACATGGTGCCCGGAACCATCGTCGTGCTGGACAAGCTGCCGCTCAACGCCAACGGCAAGATCGACCGCAAGGCGCTGCCCGCGCCCGAGGCGGCCGGAGCCGATGCGCCGTACGAGGCGCCGCAAGGCGAGGTCGAGGCTGCACTCGCACAGAGCTGGGTCGAGGTGCTGGGCGTGTCGCGCGTGGGTCGCCAGGACAACTTCTTCGAACTCGGCGGCGATTCGATCCTGAGCCTGCAGATCGTGGCGCGCATGCGCAAGGCGGGCTGGCGCATCACGCCGCGGCAACTCTTCGAGCGCCAGACGGTGGCGCTGCTGGCAACGGTAGCGCAGGCGGTGCAGGCCGGGGCCCAGCGCCCCGCGAGCCTGCGCGAGGGCCAGGTGCCGTTGCTGCCGATCCAGGCCGACTTTCTGGGGGCGAAGCTGCCGGTTCCGAGCCACTGGAACCAGTCGGTGCTGTTGCAGCCCCGCACGCCGGTGGCGCTGGCAACGCTTCGCAAGGCCCTGGAGGCGGTGATCGCGCACCACGACGCTTTCAGGCTGCGTTTCGGCCGCAACGCCGACGGCCGATGGACACAGCGCTACGGAACGAGCGCGCACCATCCGGCGCACGAGCTGCTCTGGGTGCGGCAGGCCCGCGACGCAGCGCAGATCGATGCGCTCTGCGACGAAGCCCAGCGCAGCCTGGACATCGCGCACGGCCCGCTGCTGCGCGCGCTGGCGATCGAGGTCGAGGACGGCAGCCAGCGGCTGCTGCTCGCGGTCCATCACCTCGCGGTGGACGGCGTCTCGTGGCGCATCCTGCTCGAGGACCTCGGCACGGCTTGCGCGCAGCTGCTGCGCGGCGAGGCCGTCGCGTTGCCGGAGAACACCAGCAGCTACAAGGACTGGTCGCAGGCGCTGCAGGCCCACGCCGAGCAACTGGCGCAGGACGAGCACGAACGCGCGCACTGGCAGGCGTTGGCCGAAGTGCCCGTGCAGCTGCCATGCGACCGCCCGCAAGGCGCCGCCACCACGGCCGAGCAGGCCAGCGTGGAACTGCGGCTGGACAAGGCCGCGACCGAGGCGCTGCTCAAGGACGCGCCCTCGGCCTACCGCACCCAGGTCAACGACATTCTGCTGACGGCGTTGGGCCGCGCACTGTGCGCGTGGAGCGGGCACGAGCGAATCCTGGTCGACCTCGAAGGGCATGGCCGCGAAGACCTGTTCGACGGCATCGACCTGACGCGCACCGTGGGCTGGTTCACCAGCGCGTTCCCGGTGGCTCTCGCGCCGATGGGCGAGCCGGGTGCGGCGCTCATGCGGGTGAAGGAGAGCCTGCGCGACATCCCGGGCAAGGGGCTGGGTTTCGGCCTGCTGCGCCAGCGCGAGGACGCGGGGGATGTGAGGGAGGTGGGCACTGCAGCGCGTGCGCAGGTGGTCTTCAACTACCTCGGCCAGTTCGATGGCGATTTCGACGCGGACGCGCTGTGGACCCTCGCGGCCGAGGGCATGGGTGTGGCCGTGAACGAAGGCGCGCCGATGGGCCATGAGTTCCAGGTCAGCGGCCAGGTGTATGCGGGCGAGCTCGCATTGCGCGTGATGTACAGCAGCGCGCGGCACGATGCTGCGAGCGTGCAGGGATGGGTCGACCGCTTCAGGCAGGAACTGCTCGCGCTGATTGCGCACTGCACGAGCGGCCTCGCGGATGCGCAGGGCGTGACGCCGAGCGACTTTCCGCTCGCGGCCCTGGAGGCCGGCGCACTCGATGCGCTGGTCGCGGGGTTGCCCGAGGCCGCGACGCAGATCGAGAACATCCATCCGCTCGCGCCGGGCCAGCAGGGCATGCTGTTCGAAAGCTCGATCGCACCGGGCACCGAGATCAACGTCGTGCAGACGCTGGTGCACATGGTGGACCTGGACCCGGACCGGCTGAAGTCGGCCTGGCAGTCCACGGTGGCGCGCCATGCCGCATTGCGCAGCGGCTTCCACTGGCTGCCGCAGGGAGATCCGATGCAGCTGGTGCTGCGGCAGCTCGAGGCGCCGGTGCAGCTGCTCGACTGGCGCGGCCGGTACCGCGACGAAGCAGCGCTGGAAGAAGCCTGGGATGCGCTGTGCGAGGAGGAGCGCCTGCGCGGCTTCGACATGGCGCGCCCGCCGCTCGCGCGCTGGGTGGCGGTGCGCGTGGGCGACAACGCCTGGCGGCTGGCCTGGACCTGGCACCACATCCTGTTCGACGGCTGGAGCGTGTCGCGCGTGATGGGCGAGCTGTTTGCGCTGTACGCCGGCCAGAAGGTGACCTCGCCGCTGCAGCCGTATGCCGATTTCGTTGCCGCCGTGCGCGACGGGCGCGATGCGAAGGACGAGGAGAAGACGTACTGGCAGGACTGCTACGCGGACATCGGCAGCAAGCCGACGCTGCTGTGCGGCGTGCCGCTCCAGCGCTGGGCGGCGGGCGGTTGCGACAGCCGCCGCGTGGTGCTCGACGCCTCCATCACGCGCGCGCTGCGTGCCATGGCGCAGGCCGAGCAAGTGACGCTCAACACGCTGGTGCAGGCCGCCTGGGCGCTGCTGCTGATGCAGCGCACCGGCCGCGCGGGCGTGTGCTTCGGCGTCACGATGTCGGGTCGCTCGTTCGAGATGCGCGGCATCGACGACGTGGTGGGCCTGTGCGTCAACAGCCTGCCGCTCATGCTGCGCCCCGATGGCGCGATGGGCGTGGGCGCATGGCTGCGGCAGATCGTCTCGGCCAACCTCGCACTGCGTCAGCGCGAACATGCGCCGCTGCCGCGCGTGCAGGGCTGGCTCGGCACGCCGGGGCAGCCGCTGTACGACACGCTGGTGATCTTCGAGAACTACCCGGTGGACGAGGCGATCTCGCGCGGCGCGGGGCCGAGCCTCGGCATCCAGGCCTCGTCGGGCCGCGGCACCTTGGGCGTGCCGCTGGTGCTGATCGTCGAGACCAAGGACGAGGAGATGTGGCTGAGCTTCGAGCATGCACGCGGGGTGTTCGAGCCCGCGGGCATCGCCGGGCTGGCCGCACAGATGGAAGGGCTGGTGAAAGCGCTGCTTCAGGGCGCGGGCCGCTCAGTGGCGTCGCTGCTGGAGTCGCGGGTGGCCGACGGGTCTGCGTTGACGCGTGCGCCGGTGCGCGATGCTGCCGCGAGCGCACCGCCCAGGGTCCTGCCGGCTGTCGCGTTCTCGACGCTGGCCGAGACATGGCGCGGCGTGCTTTCGACGCCTGCCACGCCGCCGCGCGCGCATTTTTTCGAGCTCGGCGGCGATTCGCTGCGGGCCGCGCGTCTGGTCGTGCAATGGAACGAGCGCGTCGACCGCGAAGGCTTGCCCGCTGCGCGGATGCAGCTGCGCGACGTGTTCGAACACCCCGTGCTCGATGACCTGGCCGCAGCCCTGTGCCTGCCGGCGGGCCGGGCCGATCTCGACGAGGGCCGCGGTGCACCCCTGGTCACCCTGGAGGAAAGTCTCTGATGACGCAGCAACCACACCCTGTCTTCGATGAAGCCGCGACCGCGGCATCCGCGCCCGTCGCGCTCTATGCCTTTCCCGCCCGCGCCTGGAAGCGCGACGAGTACGCGGCGCTGCAGGACGCGGTGCCCGCGCTCACCGTTGTCAGTGAACCCGGCAGCGAAGTGGCATGGGCCGGCGATTCTGTGGAGGCGATGGCCGACCGCTATGCGCGGGCCATCGCATCGCGCGAAGAAACGAAGGGGCGTCCCATCGCGCTGTTCGGATGGTCGGTGGGCGCGCTCGTGGCACTCGAAGTCGCGCGCCTGCTGCGCGGACGCTTCGGCATCGCGTGGGTGGGCGCCGTCGACATCGCGGCCTTTCCGCAGATGCGCGCTGCGCTCGCTGGCGCACCGGCGCTCGATGCCGCGGAGCGCGAGCCGCTGGACGCCTCGCTGCAGCAGTGGCTGGCACGTTCGGCCATGCGCGCTCTCTGGCAGCATACGCTGGGCCGCATGGCGCGCGCGCAGCGCGACATGTTCCTTCGCGAGGTGGTGCGTGCCTACGGCGCGGCACTGCCGGCCGACGGACCGGCCGCGGGTTCACAGGAGCACACGCTCTGGAGCCGCGTCAACTGCCTGCGACTGGGCATTGCGCATGTGGCTGCCGATGAAGCGCCCGCGCCGGTGCGCTGGTGGATGTCGCAGGAGATATCGGCGAGCCCCGGTGTGCGCACCGAGGGTGTCGAGGTGATCGCGGGCAGCGACCACGTGGGGGTGCTGGCCGATCGTGCGCTGCATGCGGCCGTGCTGCGCGAACTCGAAGCGGTGGAGACGGAAGAAAAGCAGGCAGGGGTTCGGATCTAGCCGGCCCGCAAGTCAAAAAAGAACAGGCCACGTGGCGCCCGATGGCGCCACGTGGCCTGCGTCGCTTCAGGACCGGATGCCGGCTCGCGCCGGCCTCTTCGATCTCAGAACTGGTACTTGGCGCTCGCGACCACTGCGCGGTCGTTCCCCGGGTAGTAGCCACCATAGGCACGCGATGCGGTGTACTTGCGGTTGGCCAGGTTGGTGGCGCTCAACGAGAAGCGCCACGGGCCCTGGCGGTAGTGCACGGTCGCGTCCAGCAGCGTGACACCGCCTTCGGCGTCGGTGTTGGTCACGTTGTTGTAGCGGCGGCCGATGTAGCGCAAGCCCCCACCCACGCCCCAGCCGTTGTCCAGCGTGTAGTCGAGCCACAGCGACGCGGTCTGCTTGGGCACCTGGATCGGCGTGTGGCCTAGCTCGGTGGTGTCCGCACTCTGGATCACCTTCATGTCGAGCCAGGTGTAGGAGGCCGTGAGGTTCAGGTTGCGCGCGATTTCGGACTTGCCTTCGAGCTCGATGCCGCGCGAACGGATGCGTCCGATCTGGCGGGCATCGCCGGTCTGCTGGTCGTAAGTGACCACGTTCGACTTGCGCAGGTCGAACACGGCGGCCGTGAACAGCGAGCGCGAGCCCTCAGGCTGGAACTTCACGCCGGCTTCCCACTGTTTGCCGCGGCTCGGGCGGAAAGGTTGGCTGTTGATGTCGACGCCGCTGGTCGGCAGGAACGATTCGCCATAGCTGACGTAGGGTGCCCAGCCATTGGGGAACAGGTAGGTCAGGCCCGCGCGGCCGCTGAACTTGTCGTCGGTCTGCGAGGTCGCTTCGCCGGCGATGCGATCGAAAGCGTTGGTCTTCACGTGGTCCTGGCGACCGCTGAGCGTGACGACCCAGCGGTCGGCGATCTTGATCTGGTCCTGCAGGTAGACACCGAGCTGTTCGGTCGTCTGCGAGGTGTTCAGGGTGAGACGCGTGGGCTCGGCGACGGGCAGACCGTACACCGGGAACAGCAGGTCGAGACTCGGCGCCGGGCCGGTGCGGGTGCTCGTCGAGTAGTTGATGCGGGTCCAGTCGACGCCGAACAGCAGCGTGTGCTCGACGATGCCGGTGCGAACGCGGCCTTGCACGTTGGTGTCGGCCGTCAATTGGTGGACGCGCTCGGGGTCGAAGCGCGCGGTGCGCGAGAGTGTGCGGCCGTCGGCCTGCAGCGCCGTGCGCATGTGGTGCTTGTCGGTGTCGAAGTCGTTGAAGCGTACGTTCTGGCGCACCGTCCAGTTGTCGTTGAAGTGGTGCTCGAACATATAGCCGAGTGCGTTCTGCTTCTGCTCGATCCAGCTGTAGCGCGGCTCGCCTTCTTTCACCCATGTGGGCACGCCCTTCGCGCCGACCACATAGCCGGTGTCGTCGCCGGCCTTGCTCCGCAGGAACTCTGCCAGCAAGGTGAAGGAGGTGGCGGCCGACGGCTGCCAGCGCAGCGAGGGCGCAAAGTAGTCGCGCTTGACCTTCACTGCTTCACCGTTCGGATAGATCTCCTGGGTGTCGCTGTCGTGCGCGACGCCGACGAGGCGGTAGGTCAGCGTGTCGTTGATCGCGCCGCCGAGGTCCACACCCAGTTGCTTGCGGCCGAAGCTGCCCAGTTGCACTTCGACTTCGCGCACGGCTGTGGCGCTTGGCATCTTGCTCACGCGGTTGATGACGCCGCCCGCATCGGACTGGCCGTAGGCCACCGAGGCCGGGCCGCGCAGCACTTCGACGCGCTCCACGCCGTAGGGCTCGGTGAGTGAATAGGCCGGCAGGCGCAGGCCGTCGCGATACATCGCATTGGTTGCGTCGAAGCCGCGCAGCAGCAGCCAGTCGATGCCGCGGGCGTCATAGCCCCAGTTTCCGACCGCCACGCCCGGCGTGTAGCGCACGGCTTCCATGATGTTCTGCACGCCGCGCGCATCGAGTTCCTCGCGGCCGATCACCGAAATGGACTGGGGCGTCTCGATCAGCGGCGTATCGGTCTTCGTGCCCGTCGCGCTGCGGCGCGCCACGTAGCCCTTCACCGGACCGTTCGCGGTTTCGGGCTCGTCGCGCACGATGACTGCCGGAAGCGCATTGCCCGTCGCACCGGGCACCGCGGTGGAAGTCGAAGGCTGGGTCGACTGCTGTCCCTGGGCCGAAGCGGCGAGGCTCCAGAACGCGGTGGTGGTTCCGAAAGCAGCCACAAGCGAAGCGTTCAGCAGGCGCTGCCGGGGCAGAGGAAGAGGGCGCATGTAAAGGACTTCCAAATAGTTAGGACGGCGGATTTTAATGAGAATGGTTCTTATTTTGATGCAGCTTTTTCAAAGCCAGTGGTATCTCGACAACAAAATCCACAGCCCTTTCAACTACAGGTCATGCCGCATGCGCTGGGGCTTCCTGTGTGCGCGGCAGCCACAACGCATCGCAGAAGTAGTGCTCTCGCAGCATCACCACCAGCTGCGCGCGCTTGTGCGGCAGATTGAATTCCTTGAGCTTCGCGTAGCCGGACTTGTCGAGGTTGCGGATCTGCTGCACGTGGTCGATGCGCGGCTCGCCGACGGCGCGCTGCGTGCGCGGATCGCACAGGAAGATGTAGTGCGAGATCGAGGTGAGCCACGCGGTCGCATAGGCCTTGCCGCGCACTGCGGGGTCGCCGACCAGCACATGCCATCCGCGGTCGTAGTCCTGCACGTCGTAGAAGGGGGCGATGCGGCTTTCCTTGGCCCAGTACATCTCGAAGTACGCGAAGGGTTCGCCGTCGAAGCTCGCGATCATCGAATACATGTGCGGGTCGCGGTCGATGGCCGTGAGGTAGGCGCGGTGCTTGTCCAGGTCGCCTTCTTCCTCCCAGATCTTCGCCACGTCGGGGTCGTTCATCCAGCGGTTGAACATCGGCAGGTCGCCCTCGAAGTCGATGCTGCGGAACGAGAAGGTCTTGCCGAGCCAGGGAATGAAGCGCTGGTAGAGCATGCCACGCGGCTTGGGAGGGCGGCGTGGGTGGTACTTGCCGTTGGTCAGCGCGAACTGCTGCGCCATCGGCGCATGCACGGTGGGCAGCCAGAGCCCCGGCTGCTGCCACAGCTGCTCGCTGAAGGCCTGCATCTGCCCGTCTTTCCCCGGCAGCAGCACGCCGGCGTGTGCGAGTTCGCCGAAGCGATCCGCGCCCGCGAGCGTGACGACCTTGTGCTCGGGATGGTGCGCAAAGAAGGCCTCGAGCACTGCAAGCACATGCGGCGTCGCATAGGCGGCGTCGCCTTCGATTTGCGCGAGCACCTTGTCCGCGCCGGCATCGTCGAGCTTCCATTGCGACAGCGAGCCGGTCGTCCGGTTGCGCACCATGAATGCGCGTCCGTCGAAGGCGACTTCGTGCGCCACGCCATCGGCGTAGGAGATCAGCGGTGCGCTCGCGCGCGGGTCGGCGGCGGCCGTGGGCCGGGTGGTGGTGGCAGTAGTCATGTGTCTCCTGGGGTGGACCGCGCCGGGCGGACTCAGAGGTGAGGGGCCAGCAGGGCCAGGCCCTGGTGAAGCGCCGGGAAAAGGCTGCGGTTGAAGTTGTTCCAGCGCAACTCGAGGATCGAGTCGTCCGTTGCGATGTCGGTGCCGAGCACGTCGTAGATGACCTCGCCCGAATCGATGCCGTTGTCCACGTAGTGCAGCGAGGCACCAGTCTTCAGGACCGGAGTCGTGGGCACCTTGGCCATGGTCTGCCAGTCCACCACCTTCTGGCCCTGCGCGCCGTGCAGCGCGTCGAGCGTGGCGTAGGCGCCGCGGCGCTGGAAGGGCGATTCGAGCCGCGTGATGCCGGGATGAATATTGACGATCCTGCGGTAGAAGCGGCTGTGGGGCCGCACCAGCTCATCCAGGATGACCAGCAGCCCATCGAGCACGACCACATCGGCGCGCAGCGTGAGCAGCTTGTCCAGCAGCGCGCGCTCGAAGGCGCTCTTGCCCGCGGCGCGCTCGGGGGCGTTCAGCGGCAGGCGGCGGTAGGCGGAGGGCACCGGATGCAGCATCTCCCGCAGCAGCCGGCCTTGGGCGCGCAGGTCCGGCGGAAAGATCCATTTCCTGTCGGCACTCCAGGCGAAGCCGTAGTCCGCGAGCGCCGCCTGGTCGCGCGGCGCTTGCGCGTCGTCGTCGAAGAGGATGCCCTCCAGCGAATAGGCATCGCCCAGCGGCGTGCCGTCGAGTGCCTCGGCGAGGTACTCGAGCGGGGACTTCATGTAACGGGTTTCGCCCTTGTAATCGATGAACTGGCCCGCCCTGTCGGCGGCGGCATTTCTCAGCGAGAGGATGTAGACGAGCTTTGCCTTGGGCATAGGTGTGGGATGAATGGTTTGAGATATCTCCTGGGAGGACGAAGTACCCGGCGATCTGTTCATCCGCGCGTCTCACCCGTCGCTTTCCTGCGCCTGCTGCACTTCTTCCTCGACCCCATCCCGGCGGTGCTGGGGCGCCAGGGGGCATGCGCCGCAGTAGCCCTCGCCGGGCAGCAGGTGATAGAGGCAACACTGCCGGTGCAGCCTCAGCGGAATGACGCGGCCCTCGTGCCGCCGCATCACCTCGCGCCGAGCACCGTGGAGCGGATTGACGCCGGTGCCCGCGCCCGGCCAGTCGGCCTCGTACAGCAGCCAGGCCCGGTCCTGCGTGATCCCGGCCGAGCCGCCGGTCAGCTGCAGGCCCTGGTCGAGGATCGGTTCGAGATGGCGTGACACGTTGCCCCAGAGGATCTTCGGTGCGATCCGCGTGAGCCCGGCGATCGCGCCGAAGAGCGGCGCAAGGTGCTGCCACAGCAGCGGCGCGTAGCGCTCGGCGGTCGGGGCGCCGCGCCGCGATTCGCCCAGTCCGATGATGTGGAAGTCGACCACGTCTGCGTTGCCGTCGAGCCGCACCCACGTCTGCTCCGCCGAGATCGGAAACACGTGGTGCAGCATGCTCGCCGCAGCCACGACCGGGGGCAGCAGCACCTCGGCGTATCGCAGGGTCCATGCGGAAGCCACCGCCCGCTGATCCGCAGCGGCGTGACGCCTGAAACGTGCGTGCGTGTGCAGCACCTCCGCGAGGCGCGAGCCGGGCCGCAACAGGTCGGCCACGCATACCGCGCCGGGTGGCGGCGTGCGTGCGCACTGGAGCCTTTCGCCGAGATGCGCGAACTCGCCCCGGAAGATCGGTGCCAGCAGCGGAATCATGGGCTGGTCCCGCGGAGGGCCGCGAAGCGTCGCTCGGGGTGCATTCCTTCCAGACGCGCGAGCGCCTCGCATGTTCACCGGCGCGGCACGAAAACGCCTCCCGCCCGGCGCCTCGCATGAACATCGGCCGCGCCCGCTCGTCTATGAAAAGGACGGCATCGCGCCGCATGAACGCAATCGCCCCGATGGGCGGAAAGATTCCTTGCATGACATCTCCCAGTGCTACTGGCGCCGGCAGCGGCAATCGCGCGGAGGTCGCGCGCCTGCTGAAGCCCTTTTATCCGTGGATCCTGCTGTCCATCGTCACGGGCGTCTTCGCGGGCGTGGCCACGGTCGCTCTGCTGCGCACCATCAACCAGGTGCTCAACCAGCAGGGCAGCATGGCCGGCGGGCTGCTGCTGACCTTCATCGGGCTTTGCCTGGTGGCGCTGTTCGGTCGCATGGCGTCGGACATCTCCACCAACTTCGTGGGTCAGAAGCTGGTGGCCCAGGTGCGCAAGAGCCTGGCGCAAAAGATCCTCTCGGCACCCATCGACGCGCTGGAGCGCTACCGCACCCACCGCCTCATGCCGGTGCTGTCGCAGGACGTGGACATGATCAGCGACGCCGCCTTCGTGCTGTCCACTGTGCTCATCGCGGTGGCGGTCGCTCTGGGCTGCCTGGTCTATCTGGCGTGGCTTTCGCTGCCGCTCTTCTGTCTGCTGTTCGTGGCGTTGGTGCTGGGCGCCACCTTCCAGACCGTGGCGCAGACCCGCGCCGAGGTCGGTTTCTGGAAGGCGCGCGAGCATGAGGATCAGTTGCACAAGGCCTACGAGGCGATCAGCGAGGGCGCCAAGGAACTGCGCATGCACCGCGATCGCCGCACGCGCATGTTCGGAGGCCAGATCGAGCGCATCGTCGACAGCATCCGCAGCGTCAACAGCCGCGCCATCAACGTCTTCGTGCTGGCCACTTCGTTCGGCTCGGCCATGTTCTTCCTGCTGATCGCGCTGATCCTGGGCTGGGCCGCGTTCCGCACCACCGAGCCCGTGGTGCTCAGTGGCTTCGTGCTGGTACTGCTGTTCCTGAAGGGGCCGATCGACCAGATCGCGCGCTCGCTGCCCAATGTGGGTCGCGCCAAGATCGCCTTCATGCGCATCGCCGACCTGTCGGCGCGCTTCGCAAGCCCGGAGCCGCATCTGCACCTGGAGCGCGCGGGCGGGGCGCAGAACCTGTCGGAGGGCATCGGCATGCGCGGCGTGCACTACGCCTTCGACGCACCGGACGGCGGTGCCCCCTTCGTGCTCGGACCGATCGACCTGCAGCTGCGCCGCGGCGAGATGGTGTTCGTGGTGGGCGACAACGGCTCGGGCAAGACCACGCTCATCAAGCTGCTGCTGGGCCTCTATGCGCCGCAGGAGGGCGAGGTGCTGCGCGACGGCGTGGCCGTGACGCCGGAAGCGCGCGACGACTACCGCCAGCTGTTCACCACCGTGTTCTCCGATTTCTACCTGTTCGAGGACCTGGTCGTCAACGAGCGCGGCGAGGCTGGCGCGCAGTCGCTGCCGCAGGCCGCGCTGCCCTACCTCCAGCGCCTGGAGATCGCTCACAAGGTCAGCGTGAAGGACGGCTCGTTCAGCACGGTCGACCTCTCGACCGGCCAGCGCAAGCGCCTGGCTCTCGTGCATGCCTACCTCGAGGGGCGCCCGGTGCTGGTGTTCGACGAATGGGCCGCGGACCAGGACCCGACCTTCCGCCACCTGTTCTACACCGAACTGTTGCCCGAGCTGCGCGCCAAGGGCCATCTGCTGGTGGTCATCTCGCACGACGACCGCTACTTCCACCTGGCCGACCGCGTGATCACGATGAAGGCCGGGCGGATCGCGGAAGACCGCGCACGCGCGCCGGAAAGCCTCGCGGCCTGAGCCCTTCGTTCACCGATCGCCTCCGGACACCGCTCGCAGGCGCCTGACCATTTCACAAGGAGTTGAATCCCCATGCAGCACATCCATGACCTGATCGGCGTCGGATTCGGACCGTCGAACATCGCGCTGGCCATCGCGCTCGAAGAGAAGCGTCATGGGACGAAGCCGCTGGACGCCCTGTTCATCGAGCGCCAGCCCAGCTTCGCCTGGCATCCGCACATGCTGCTGGACCAGGCCAACATGCAGATCTCGTTCCTCAAGGACCTGGCGACCTTGCGCAACCCGACCAGCCGCTTCACCTTCATCAACTATCTGCACGAGAGCGGACGCCTGCCGGAGTTCATCAACCTCAAGAGCTTCTTCCCGAGCCGGCACGAGTTCAACGACTACCTCGGCTGGGCCGCGCAGCAGTTCGACGACGCCTGTGCCTATGGCGAGGAGGTGTTCGAGGTGCTGCCCGAGACGCAGGACGGCGAGGTCTCGCTGCTGCGCGTGCGTTCGCGCAGCGTCGAGGGCGGCCGCGTGCAGGAACGGCTGGCGCGCAACCTCGTGGTCGGCATCGGCGGCGTGCCCAGCATTCCCGAGAGCTTCCGCGCGCTGCGCGGCGATGGCCGGGTGCTGCATTCGAGCAGCTACCTGCGCGACATCGCGCGCGTCCTGCGCGACGGCCAGCCGCAGCGCGTGGCCGTCATCGGGGCGGGGCAGAGCGCGGCCGAGATCTTCATGGACCTGCAGGGGCGGCCGAACGCGCCGCAGGTCGACTTCATCATGCGGGCCCGCACGATCCGTCCGTCCGACGACAGTCCGTTCGTCAACGAGGTCTTCAACGTCGACTTCACGGACTACGTCTACAGCCGGCCGAGCCACGAGCGCGCGGCGCTGCTCGAGGAGGTCGCGCCGACCAACTATGCGGTGGCCGACCTCGACCTGATCCAGCAGATCTACAAGGTGTTCTACGACCAGAAGGTGACGCGCGGCAACCGCCTGCGCATGCTGCGCCAGCACGAGGTGCGCTCGGTGCGTGCGGCGTCCGACGGCATCCACCTGCAGTTGCTCGACCAGGACGCGGGCCGCGAGATCGCGCAGTCCTACGATGCCGTGGTGCTCGCCACCGGCTACGCGCGCGACCAGCACCGCGACCTGCTGCAGCCGATCGCGCCCTACCTCGGCGACTTCTCGGTCGACCGCTATTACCGGCTGCAGGCCACGCCCGATTTCCACCCGGGCGTCTTCCTGCAGGGCGCCTGCGAGGACAGCCATGGCATCAGCGACACCCTGCTGTCCGTGACCTCGGTGCGCACCGGCGAGATCGGCAATGCGCTGCTGGCCGCGCTGCCGCGCATGCGCGGCAGCACCGTGCGCGGCGAATCGCAGGTCGCGCAGATCTAGGGCCGTCCGTTCGGAACCCGCGGCCGCGCGAGTCGCCGGCCCTGCAGCGCGTGGGCGATGCGCGGCGGCATGCGGCTCGCAGTGACCTCACGCGCGGCCATGTCATTTCCGGCTGCGCCGATACTCTTGCGCCTTCGAAAAACCGCCCGACTGTTCTTGCTTTCCTGACATGCGCCGAATCGTTCCCCTCCTGCTGCTCGCCCTGTTGTCGGTTTCCGTGGGGGCCGGGTATCTCTGGCATCGTCAGCCGGCGAGCGCCGTCGAATCGGTCGCGGTGGGCCGCACCCACATCGAATCCAGCGTCACGGCGCTCGGCACGCTGCAGCCGCGGCGCTATGTCGATGTCGGCGCCCAGGTGTCGGGACAGATCCTGCGGCTGCACGTGCAGCCGGGCGACGTGGTCGAGAAGGGCCGGCTGCTCGTCGAGATCGACCCCAGCGTGCAGCGCGCGACCGTCGACGCGGGCCGCGCCTCGCTGGCCGGGCTGCGCGCGCAACTCGCCGAGCAGCGCGCCAAGCACCGGCTGGCCGAACAGCAGCAGGCGCGCCAGCGACGCATGGCGGCCGACGGCGCCACGCGCGAGGAGGACGTGCAGGCCGCCGAGGCCGAGCTCGCTTCCGCCGCCGCGCGCATCGACAACCTGTCGGCGCAGATCGTCCAGACCCAGGCCACGCTGCAGGCCGACGAGGCGCGCCTGGGCTACACGCGCATCTTCGCGCCCATGGAGGGCACCGTGGTGTCGGTCGAGGCGCGCGAGGGCCAGACGCTCAATGCCACCTACCAGACGCCGAACGTGCTGCGCATCGCCGACCTGTCCTCGATGACCGTCTGGTCCGAGGTGTCGGAGGCCGACGTGCGGCGCGTGAAACCCGGCATGCCGGTCTACTTCACCACGCTGGGCGCCGACCAGCGCCGCTGGCAGGGCAAGGTGCGCCAGCTGCTGCCCGCGCCGCCGACGCCCGCGCCCAAGGCGGGCGGTTCCGAAAGCAGCAGCACGCCGCAGGCCGCGGCCAGCAAGGTGGTGGTCTACACCGCGCTGTTCGACGTCGACAACGCCGACGGCGAGCTGATGCCGCAGATGACGGCGCAGGTTGCCTTCGTCGAGGCCGCCGCGAAGGATGCGCTGTCGGTGCCCGTGTCGGCCCTGGTTCCGGCGCAGGGCGGCGGCGCCGACCGCTTCGCCGTGCGCGTGCTGCGGCCCGACGGCACGCTCGATGCCCGCGAGGTCCGCGTCGGCGTGCGCAACCGCGTGTCGGCCCAGGTGCTCGAAGGCCTCGAGGCCGGCGAGCGCATCGTCACCGGTCCGGCGCCGCGCAAGGCCGCGACGCCATGAGTGGCGAGGCACGGCCGCCGGCCGGCCCGGGCGAGGCGGCCGTGCCGCTGATCGAACTGCGGGACATCACCAAGTCCTACGGCCGCGCGGCCGCGGACGATGCCGAGGCGAACGACGACGCCGACGCGCAGGCCATGCCGCCTGCGCTGGTGCTGCGCGGCATCTCGCTGAAGCTGCACGCGGGCGAGTTCGTCGCCATCGTCGGCGCTTCTGGTTCGGGCAAGTCCACGCTGATGCACATCCTCGGATGCCTCGACCGGCCGAGCGGCGGACACTATCTGTTCGAAGGCCAGGACGTCGCGGACTTCGACGCCGACGCACTGGCCTGGCTGCGCCGCGAGGCCTTCGGCTTCGTGTTCCAGGGCTATCACCTGGTGCCGACCGAGTCGGCGCGCGAGAACGTCGAGATCCCCGCGCTCTATGCGGGCATGCCGGAGGCCGAGCGCCGCCTGCGCGCCGCCGCGCTGCTCGAGCGCCTGGGCATGGGCACGCGCCTCGACCATCGGCCGAACCAGCTCTCGGGGGGCCAGCAGCAGCGCGTGGCGATCGCGCGCGCGCTGATGAACGGCGGACGCATCATCCTGGCCGACGAGCCCACCGGCGCGCTCGACAGCCACAGCGGCGCCGAGGTCATGCGGCTGCTGAACGAACTCGCGGACGCGGGCCACACGGTGATCCTGATCACCCACGACCGCGGCGTGGCCGCGCAGGCACGCCGCGTGATCGAGATCAGCGACGGGCAGATCGTGGCGGACTCCGGCGTGCAGGCAACGCCACTGGCACAGAGCCTGCCGCGCCCCTCGCTGATCGCGACCCGGGGCAACGCGCGCTACGCCCAGGCATCGCTGGCGGCCGACCTGCAGGAGGCCGCCCGGGCCGCGTGGCGCGTGATGTGGAGCAACCGCTTCCGCACCGCGCTCACGCTGCTGGGCATCGTGATCGGCGTGGCCTCGGTGATCGCGATGCTCGCGGTCGGCGGCGGCTCGCATCGGCAGGTGATGGCGCAGTTCGAGACCTTCGGCGTGCGCACCATGTTCCTCTCCGCGCGCGAGGGCAGCGTGCGCTCGCCCGTGGCGCCGCTCGTGTTCGAGGATGCCGAGGCCGTGGCCGGCGTGCCCAACGTCGAGGCCGTCGCGCCCTACATCGAGGACCGCGTGGTGGTGCGCCGCGGCAATGTCGACCATGCCACCGAGGCCGGCGGCACCACGCCGGGCTTCGGGCGCGTGCTCGGCTGGAGCGCGAGCGAGGGCCAGATGTTCGACGCGCTCGACGAGCAGCGCGTGGCGAAGGTCGCGGTGATCGGCCAGACCGTGCGCCGCGCGCTGTTCGCCGACGGCAGCGATCCGATCGGGCAGGACATCCTGATCGACAAGGTGCCGTTCCAGGTCGTGGGCGTGCTCGCGGCCAAGGGCTCCACCGACGGCGAGGACCAGGACGACCGGGTCATCGTGCCTTTCTCCTCGGCCGCGGCGCGGCTGTTCGGGCATCGCCATCCGACCTGGATCGGCGTGCAGGTGCGCGACCTGGAGCAGGCCATGCAGACCGCGGAAGGGATCGAGACGGCGCTCGCCGAACGCCGCCGCGTGCGCGACGTGCGCGTGTGGAACCGGGTCGAGGCGATCCGCGTGCAGTCGGCGACGGCGCGCGCCATGACCGTGATGCTGGGCCTGATCGCCGCGATCTCGCTGGTGGTCGGCGGCATCGGCGTGATGAACGTGATGCTGATGACGGTGCGCGAGCGCACGCGCGAGGTCGGCATCCGCATGGCGACCGGCGCGCGCCAGACCGACATCCTGCGCCAGTTCATGACCGAGGCCGTGCTGGTCACCTCGGTGGGCGGAACGGTCGGCGTGGTGGTCGGGCTGCTGATCGTCGCGGGCCTGATGCTCGCCAGCGTGCCCGTGGTGTTCTCGCTCGTCGCCACCATCGGCGCCTTCGGCTGCGCCGTGCTGACCGGCCTGGTCTTCGGTTTCATGCCGGCACGCAACGCGGCCCGGCTCGACCCCGTCGTGGCCCTCGCATCCCAGTAGGCCACGACCGTGCGCCGTTCCTGTTTCATGTGGTCCAACGCCATGCCGCCGTTTTCTTCGCTTCCCCGTGCGCCGTGGCTCGCGCTCGTGCTCGGTGCCGGGTTGCTGGCCGGCTGCGCCGTGCCCTCGGCCGACGCCGACCGTGCCGTGACGGCACCCTCCGCCTGGCGCTCGGCGCCAATGCCGCCTGCCGCCGTGCAGGCCGGCCTGCCCGATGCGCAATGGTGGCGCGGCTTCGGCAGCGCCGAGCTCGACGCCATGATCGAGCGCGCGCAGGCCGGCAACCACGACCTCGCGATGTCGGCCGCGCGCGTGCAGGCGGCCCGCGCGCAGGCCTCGATCGCGGGCGCGGCGCGCCTGCCGGTGTTGAGCGGCGCCGTCGATGCCAGCCGCGATGCGCGCGTGGGCGGCCGCGGCGCGGCCGACGGCGACTCGCACTTCGTCGGCTTCGCGGCACGCTATGAACTCGACCTCTGGGGCCGGCTGGCGGCCTCGCAGCGCGAGGCGCTGCAGGGCGTGCGTGCCAGCGAATTCGACCGCGACGCCGCACGCCTCGGCCTCAATGCCCAGGTGGCTTCGGCCTGGCTGCAATGGACCGCGCTGCGCGAGCGCGAGGCCATCGCGCGCGACAACCTCGACAACGCCCGGCGCGTGCTGCGGCTCGTGGAATCGCGCCATCGCGCCGGCGCCGCGACCCCGCTCGAGCTCGCGCAACAGCGGGGCCTGGTGGCAGCGCGGCAGCGCGAACTCGCGGTATTGACGCAGCAGGCCGGCGATGCCGCCACCGCGCTCGCGCTGCTGTTCGGCCTGCCGTCATCGGCACAGGGCGGGCTGCTGGCGGGCGATGCGCGCCTGGAGGCCGTGCGCGTTCCCGCGGTCGATGCCGGCATGCCGTCCGAACTGCTGGTGCGCCGGCCCGACATCGCGCTCGCGGAGGCGCGGCTGGCGGCGGCGGATGCGAACGTGCAGGCCGCGCGTGCCGCGCTGCTGCCGAGCGTGTCGCTGAGCGCCACGCTCGGATGGCGCGGCGGCAGCGGTGCCGGAAACCTGTTCGACAACCCGGCCTATGGCCTCGTGGCGGGTCTCGCGGCACCGATCTTCGATGGCGGACGGCTGCGTGGCGAGCAGGCGCTGGCCGAGGCGCGCCGCGAAGAGCTGCTGCAGGCCTACCGCCGCAGCATCGCCGCCGCCTTCGCCGACACCGAGACCGCCCTCAACGGCCTCGCCGGTCTCGACGCCCAGGCCGACATCCAGGCCGAGGAACTGCTGCAGGCCCGCCGCGCCGCCGAGCTGTCGGAGTCGCGCTACCGGGCCGGCGCCGAGACGTTGCTGTCGCTGCTCGATGCGCAACGCACGCTCTACGGCGCGCGCGACCAGCAGGTGCAGTTGCTGCAGTCGCGGCTGCAGGCGCGGGTCGCGCTCTATCGCGCGCTGGGTGGCGGATGGCGCGAAGCGGCCGCGGGCGGCGGGTAGGCACGGCGTCGCGCGCGCCTGGCCGATGCCCTCCGGAATTCCGTCGGGTGAGCGCCTGCTTTCTTGGAACTGCCCGAAATGAACATATGCCAGGGTTGTGCGTCAGTACCAAGACGCAGACAACGCTTCGGCACATTCGCAAGGCAGTCGACGATGAAAAACTCCTCTCTCACGCGCTCCGAAGCTGCCGTTGCGACCGCCTGGACGCTCTTCAGCCGCCTGCATGACGAGCCTTCGCGCGTCCATGCCCACCGGCTGGTGGCGTGGCTCGGCGAAGACCCGCTGCACGTGCGCGCGCTCGACGATGCGCTCACCTTGTGGGCACTGGCCGGCGCGGCGCTGTCGCGGCCTTCGGGCGACGACGACAGGAATGGCCCGCGCACCGGGCTGCAGTGAACAACACGGCGCCGCCTTCGTCTTCCGAAGGAGCAACGGTCCTCGGCTACCGATCGGGCTGTGTTGCCGCAACCAGGCGGAGTCGCGTGATCTTTTCTTCCATGACAGGTGCCTCGGCGGCATCGGGCCGGCAAGCGATGGGCCGCGCCACGCGCGTGCTGGGCATCGCCGCCGTGCTGGCGCTGATGGCGGGCTCGCCCGCCAGCGCACGCGAGGCCGTTCGCGAGCGCACGTCCACCGCGATCGACATCCGTCGCACCGCCGACGGCATTCCGCATGTGCGCGCCGGCTCCTGGCGCGGCCTGGGCATCGGCCAGGGCTATGCGCAGGCGCAGGACGCGCTGTGTACGCTGGCCGACGCCTTCGTCACCTACCGCGGCCAGCGTTCGTTCTACTTCGGCCCCGACCGGAAGCCCGCGACCCGGTCGACCTTCGGCACGCCCGCCAACCTCGATCTCGATTTCTTCTTCAAGGCCTTCGCCGACGCTCCGGCCGTCGCGGCACTCGCGCGCGAGCAGCCCGCGGCGCTCAACGAATTGATCGCGGGCTACGCCGAGGGCTACAACCGCTACCTGTCGACGCTGCGCGAGCCGCGGCGCGGCACCGCCGCGAAGCCGGCCTGCGCCGATGCCCCCTGGGTGCAGGACATCGGCGCCGACGACATCTACCGCCGCATGATCGCCGCCGGCCTCGCGGGCGGCTACACGCAGTTCCTCACCGAGATCGTCAAGGCCCGGCCCGCGGCCGCGGTGCCGCCGGCATCGCCCGACCAGCTCTCGCTGTCCTCGCGCCTGGCCATGCCGGTAGGCGACGCGCGTGGCATCGGCAGCAACGTGCTGGCCTTCGGCGGCGCGGCGACCGGCGGGCAGGGCGGGGTGCTGTTCGGCAATCCGCACTGGTACTGGGGCGGGCCCGACCGCTTCTACCAGTCGCACCTCACGCTGCCGGGCCGGCTCGACGTGGCGGGCGTGTCCTTCCTCGGCATTCCCGTGGTGATGATCGGCTTCAACAACGACGTGGCCTGGAGCCACACCGTGTCGGCCGCGCGCCGTTTCGGCCTGTTCGACCTGGTGCTCGATCCGGCCGATCCCACGCGTTACCTGGTCGACGGCGTCTCGCAGCCGATGCAGGCCCATCCGCTCGCCGTCGAGGTGCGCCGCGCCGACGGTTCGATCGCCACCGAACGTCGCACGCTCTACAGCACCCGCTTCGGGCCCGTGGTCGATCTCGGCGCACGCCATCCCGCGCTCGGCTGGAGCGCGAAGAAGGCGGTCGCGATGCGCGATGTCAATGCCGACAACCACCGCATCTTCCGCAACTTCTTCCGCTGGAACCAGGCCCGCTCGCTCGATGATTTCATCGCGATCCAGCGCGAGGAGACCGCGATGCCCTGGGTCAACACCGCCGCCATCGGCCGGGGCGACCCGCGCGCCTGGTATGCCGACATCGGTGCGGTGCCCGACGTGCCCGACACGCTGCGCGCCGCCTGCGCCACGCCGCTGTCGAAGGCCTTCGCGGCCCTCGATCCGACCACGTCGGTGCTCGACGGCAGCCGCTCGGCCTGCGACTGGCGCAGCGAGAGCGCGGCGGCGCAGCCCGGCGCGATGCCCGCCGCGCGCATGCCGGGGCTGCTGCGCGAGGACTACGTGGCCAACATGAACGACAGCTACTGGCTGGCCAATCCGGCGCAGCCGCTCGAGGGCTTCGCGTCCGGCCTCGGCGGCGAGGCGAAGCCGCTCTCGCTGCGCGGGCGCGAGGGCCATCGCATCGCGGGCGAGCTCGCGGGCGCGCACCTGCGCTCGGCGCACGCGCTCGCCGACCGGCTCGCGGTCGAGACGCTGGCCTCGCGCGCCTACAGCGCGGACCGTTTCAAGGCGCCGTTGCTCGACGGCATCTGCAAGGCCGACAGCGTGGCGCTGGGGGCCGACGATCCGGTGCCGGGCCAGGCCGCGGGCATCGCCGCGAATGCGCGTTCGGTGAGCATCGGGCCGGCCTGCGAGGTGCTGCGCCGCTGGCCGAATCGCGCCGATGCGCAGGACCGCGGCGCGCTGCTATGGGACTTCTTCTGGACCCGCGTGCGGAAGATTCCGTCGGCCGAGCTCTATGCCACGCCGTTCTCGCCCGGCACGCCGCTGTCCACGCCCGACGACATCCGTGCCGCCGATCCGCGCGTGGCGCGTGCGCTGGCCGGCGCCGTCGAGGACATGGCCGCCAAGGGCTGGGCGCTCGACACGCCGTTGGGCGCGCGCCGCTTCGCGCGCAGCGCCGGTGGCCTGGTTCCGCTCTACGGTGGCTGCGATTCCGATGGCTACTTCACCAATGCTTGCTCGCGCGACGACGACTACACGATGAGCGAGCTCTCGCACGGCAACACCTACCTGCAGATCGTCCACTTCGACGCACGCGGCGTGCAGGCCCGCACGCTGCTCGCGCATGGCGAGCGCGAGACCGCAGTGACGAACGGCGCGGGCGCCGCACCCGTGTTGCGTTATGCGCGCAAGGACTGGCTGCGCTTCCCGTTCCGCGAGGAAGAGATCGCGCGCGATCCGAAGCTGGTGCGCGAGACGCTGCGGCCCTGAGCGACGCGCTTCAGGCGCGCGCTGCGTCCAGGGCACCCATCCGCTGGACGATGTCCGCGCAGACGCGTGCGTTGCCTGGCATGAACCGATGCAGCAGGGCACGCGCATCGAGGCTGCTCGATGCACGAGGCCAGTGGGAGCTGCGGGCCGGGAACACCGTCACGTCGAAAGACGTCCAGTAGCCGAACACCGCCATCCGCGCGAGCCGATGCTCGGTGCGCCGGAGCTCCTCGAGCACCGGGCTGCCGGGCCGCATGTCGCGGGCACCCTTTCCCGGATAGAGGTAGGCCAGCAGCGTTCCCTGGTGCGGCGCCGAAACCGCGAACAGGGCCTCGCAGCGCGCATGCCCGTCGAGCAGCTGCAGGTAGTGGCGCGAGACGATGCAGCCCATGCTGAAGCCCACGATGGCGATCGGCTCGGTCGGGCCGAGCTGCTCGTCGACATGCGCCTTCAGCTTGCAGGCAAGGTCATGGATGCCGCGGCGTCCATCCGGGGGCTTGAGCGCGGGCACCCAGCAGCGATGGCCGGCGTCGCGCAGGCTGCGCTCGAGGCGCCGGAAGATCGCGCCGTCGTCGAAGATGCCGTGCACCAGCACCACATTCATGCCGTGCGCTTCTTCCGCATTACTGCTTCGCCGCCGGAAACGTGAGCTTGTTCTTCAGGCGCGCGCCGTCCGGGCTGATGGCCAGCACCGCCTGGGTCACGGCCTGCGGGCTGTCCGTCGTCCCCGCGCCGAAGTGCCACAGCCGCCCGTCGCTGTCGCGCTGCACCCGGTACACGGTCTTGCGCAGCGGTCCGCCATAGTCCGGAACCTGTGCATCGGACAGCTTGCGTACCGTCACGCCGGTGGCCGCCAGGGCTTCGACGCTTTGCGCGAACGCCGCATCGACCTCCTTGGCACTGGCCTTCTGCGCGCGGATCTCGCACACGCCGTTGTCGAGCAGCACCAGCACCCGCTGCGAATAGACGCTGCTGCTGACATCCCACACCGAGCCCGGCTCGCCGTTGAGAAAGCTGATCGCGTTCGGTGGGTTCTCGATATAGCCGGGCCTGGCCTTCACCAAGGCCGTGCGCAGGGCCAGCGGCTGGTCGTAGTGCTTCAGGCAGGTGTCCTGCCACAGGGCCATGAGCGCACGCGCCTGTGCCTCGGGGGAGAAGCGCAGGTCCGGATTCGCGACCGGTGCGCCCGCGTTGGCTTCGATGCCGGCGGGCGCGCGAGGCTTGGGTGGGCGATTCCTCTGGCCCTCGATGTACCGGAGTTCGCTGCGCGACATCGCGTTGGCGGGGTCGAGCGCGAGCACGCGTTCGTGCAGGGCCTTGGCGGCATCGAGATCGCCGAGCTCGACCCCGGCAAAGGCCATGCCGCGCAGTGCGCGCGTGGTTTCCGAGGTCTTCACCTGTTCCGGGCTGAGCTGCGCCGCGTCCAGTGCCTGTTTGAACCGGTCGAAGGATGCGCGCCAGTTCTTCTCGAGCGCATCGATGTTGCCGCGCTCCGACAGGTACTTGGAGTTCTGCGGCGACAGCAGGATGGCGGCATCGAAGGCCTGCCTGGCCTCCGGAATCCGGTGCAGATCGACCAGCGCGAAGCCCTGCGTGAAGTAGGCGAGGCCGAACCAGGGGCCATGAACCTTGGCCGGCGTGTTCGCGTTGGCGGCCTGGCCCAGGTAGGCGAGGGTTTCGACCAGGGACCGCGACGAGAACGAGATGACGCCGATCTCGCGATAGCGCTTCTCGTACTCGGCGACGGCCTGTTGCGCCAGCGGCAGGGCCTCGGCCGGCTTCTTCGCCTGGATCAACGACAGCGCGCGCAGCACCCGCTGCGCGTTGGCGTCGTTGTCTTCATCGGATGGGGCGGGCGCCGGCTTGGCGGAAGCCGTGGCCTGCGCGGTCGGCTCGATCTTTCCTTCGAGTTGCGTCGCGCAGGCGGCCAGCAGCAGCGACAGAAGTAGTGCCGCGCAAGCCTTGCCGCCCTTCGGGATGTTCGACATCGTCCCGGTCTCAGGTCCAGTTGGCTGCTAGCACCGGTGCCAGGCTGCTCTGGTAGTTGGCCGGGAGAGTCGTCTGCCCGGCTGCCGGCGGTGCGAATCCCGCCATCGCCTGCACGAGGTTCTGCACCTGGCTGTCCAACAGGGTCTTGCCGCCGGCCTTGAACTGCTCGACCTGGTATTGATCGCCCAGATACCAGTTGCTCAGCGTGAACTTGTCGGTGGAGCCGATGACGCTGACTTCCAGGTTGTTGCCGACCTTCTGGAACCAGAGCTGGTCGATGGCGATATCGGCGGCGAACTGCGCCACGTCGGTGTTGCCCGCCGTGGCATCGTTCTCCGTGATGGTGTCGATGCCGTAGCCGCGGCCAAGCACGTAGGTGTCGTTACCGACACCGCCTGCCAGCGTGTCCGCGCCGGCGCCGCCGTTGAGCGTGTCGTTGCCCGCGCCGCCGGTCAAGCCATTGGCACCGGCATTGCCGATCAGGATGTCGTTGTAGCTGCCGCCGACCAGGTTTTCGATGTTGAGCAGCGTATCGGTGCCCGAGCCGCCGGTGACTTGCGCCGCGGTACTGGCCAGGCTGACCGTGACGCCCGAGGCGGCATAGGCGTACGACACCGTGTCGGAACCGTCCAGTCCGTCGATCACGTTGTTGCCCGCGCCGGCATACAGCACGTTGGCGAGCGCATTGCCCGAGGCATTCACCGCACCGGTGGTGTTGATGTAGAGGTTCTCGAGGTTGGCGCCCAGCGTGTAGCTGATCGTGCTGTAGACGGTGTCGGTTCCTTCGTTGGCGAGTTCGGTCACGATGTCGCCGGCGTTGTCGACGTTGTAGCTGTCGTTACCCGCCCCGCCGACCATCGTGTCCGCGCCGGCACCGCCGTTCAGGGTGTTGGCGCCGGCATTGCCGGTGAGCTTGTCGTTGAAGTTGCCGCCCACGAGATTCTCGACATTCAGGATCGTGTCGGTGCCGGAGCCACCGGTGGCTTGTGCCGCGGTACTGGCCAAGCTGACGGTCACACCGGATGCCGCATAGAGATAGGACACCGTGTCGATACCGTCGCCGCCATCCAGCACGTTGTTGCCGTCTCCCGTGTACAGGATGTTGTTCAGCGCATTGCCGGTGGCGTCGATGTTGCCGGTGGTGTGCAGGCGGATGTTCTCCACGTTGGCGGCGAGCGTGTGGCTGACGTAGGCGTAGACGATGTCGGTTCCCTCGTTGGCGAGTTCCGTGACCGTGTCGCCGACGTTGTCGACGTAGTAGGTGTCGTTGCCCGCGCCGCCGAGCATGGTGTCGATGCCGGCTGCACCGTTGAGGGAGTCGTTGCCTGCGCCGCCGGTCAGCGTGTTGCTGGCGGCGTTGCCTGTGATCACGTTGTCGAGGGCGTTGCCGGTGCCGTCGATGGCGGCGGTGTCCGTGAGCGTGAGGTTCTCGACGTTGGCGCCGAGCGTGTAGGTGATGGCGCTCTGGACGAGATCGATGCCCTCGTTGGCGAGTTCGGTGACCACGTCGCCGGCGACATCGACGACATAGACATCGTTGCCCGCGCCGCCAATCAGCGTGTCCGTACCGGCCCCACCGTTGAGGGTGTCGTTGCCGGCGCCGCTGGTCAGGGTGTTGCTGGCGGCGTTGCCGGTGATCACGTTGTCCAGGGCGTTGCCGGTGCCGTTGATGGCGGCAGTGCCCGTGAGCGTCAGGTTCTCGACGTTGGTGCCGAGCGTGTAGGTGATGGCACTCTGGACGAGGTCGGTGCCTTCGTTGGCCAACTCGGTGACCACGTCGCCGGCGACATCGACCACATAGGTGTCGTTGCCCGCGCCGCCGATCAGCGTGTCGATACCGGCTCCGCCGTTGAGCGTGTCGTTGCCTGCACCGCCGGTCAAGGTGTTGTTGGCGGCGTTGCCGGTGAGGACATTGTCCAGAGCATTGCCGGTGCTGTTGATTGCCGTGCTGCCCGTGAGGGTCAGGTTCTCGACGTTGGCGCCGAGCGTGTAGGTGATGGCGCTCTGGACGATGTCCGTACCCTCATTGGCCAGTTCGGTGATGACATCGCCGGCGGCATCGACCACATAGACGTCGTTGCCTGCGCCGCCAATCAGTGTGTCCGTACCGGCCCCACCGTTGAGGGTGTCGTTGCCGGCGCCGCCGGTCAGCGTGTTGCTGGCGGCATTGCCGGTGATCACGTTGTCGAGGGCGTTGCCCGTACCATTGATGGTTGCAATGCCGGTCAGCGTCAGGTCCTCGACGTTGGCTCCAAGCGTGTAGGTGACGCCACTCTGCACAAGATCCGAGCCTTCGTTGGCCAGTTCCGTCACGACATCGCCTGCGCTGTCCACGACGTAGACGTCGTTACCTGCTCCACCTATCAACGTGTCTGCGCCAGTTCCTCCATCGAGCACGTTGGCCGCCGCGTTGCCGGTGAGCTTGTCGTTGAACGCACTGCCCGTGAGGTTCTCGATCTCGAGCAGCGTGTCGCTGCCGGAGCCGCCCGTCGCCTGCGCGGTGGTCACCATCAGACTGACCGTCACGCCGGAGAGCGCGTACTGGTAGGAGGCTGTATCAATTCCGCCCAGGCCATTGAGCACGTTGTTGCCTGCGCCTGAGAAGAGCACATTGTTCGCCGCGTTGCCGGTGCCGTTGATGGCGGTAGTGCCGGTCAACTGCAGGTTCTCGAGATTGGCACCCAGCGTGTGACTGATGCTGCTTTGCACGAGATCTATGCCTTCGTTGACCAGTTCAGTGATCACATCGCCCACTGCGTCGATCACGTAGGTGTCGTTGCCGGTGCCTCCGATCAGCGTGTCTGTTCCGCCGCCGCCGATGAGGGTATCGTTGCCCGCGCCGCCGGTCAGAGTGTTATTGGCGGCGTTTCCTGTGAGGTTGTTGTCCAGGGCGTTGCCAGTGCCGGTGATAGCAGCCATTCCCGTGAGCGTCAGGTTCTCGACGTTCGCACCCAGCGTGTAACTGATGCTGCTCTGCACGAGGTCCGTGCCTTCGTCGACTAGTTCTGTGATCACGTCACCTGCGACGTTGACCACAAAAGTATCGTTGCCCATGCCGCCGATCAAAACATCGGCCCGAATGCCACCTTCCAGAATATCGTTGCCTAACCCGCCGTTAAGCCTAGTTCCTCCCCAAGGGTTACCGACCAGATGATCATTGAAGTTCGACCCTAAAAAGTCGTGCAGATCCTCGATACGACTCCCTAGAGAGTCCGTATAGTAGGCTTCATAGATGTATTGACCATCGTCGAGATAGGCGTGCTCGTACCAGGAAGTCTTGACCCCGACTGCGAGCTCTTCATAGCTCAATCGGTCGGCTCCTTCCAGGCTCACGCTGCCAAAAACTTTGGTATTCAAGCCGGTGATCACGAACGTGTCAGAGCCTCGCCCCGAGCGAAGCGTGGTGTCACGGTCGCCTCCAATCAAGGTGTCGCCGTGTGCCGATGCGGTGATCGAGATGGCATGAACTTGCCCATCGTATGTGTTTTCTCCCCGCAGACTACGCACCCCACTCGTGGACGTTTGAAAGCGGACATCGTCAATACCAGTTAGATTGGAATACAAATCGAGCCGCGCGGCATTCACTCCCAACAGGGTCACTTTGGGCTGGCCATTGTGGTAAATGACTGTGTTGCCTAGACCATCGTCGGCGATGTCTATATAGCTCCATGCGCGACTATTGATGAACTGGAGCTGATCGCCTGCGGCGCCCACTTGGAAACCACTGACCGTGATGGTTCCGGTCGTGCTCGTGACGGCGATGTTGTCCACGCCTGCATTGAGGACAAAAGTCTGGTTGCCGCGATTGCCGATCAGCAGGTTGTAGCCATTGTCTGCCGTGGTGGTCTGGCCATCCTTGCCGACGTAGGCCCGTGTATAGCCATTGGATTGTGCAATGGCACCGAGCATTTGATCGCCCATGATCTTCAGCTCGGCCATTGGCTGTAAGGCTGACGCATAGGCTCGGAACGCTTCCGCCGCCATCGTAGCATCGGCGCGTGTGAGGAAGGTTGCACCGTTCGGAAGATGGCCAGTTAGATTGAGGTTCTGGGGGACCAATTCGTTGAGTTTGTTCTGGACCTCCGGCAGGCGTGCAGCCATGGCTTCGACCTGGTCCTTGACATTCAGGTAGCTGACGATGGCATCGTCCCAGTCCCTGGTCGCGAATATCGCCTGCAAATCCGCTGAATGTCGGGCGTCGGCGGTCTGGGTAGCATTGGCCACCTGCGCATCGCGTCGGGCCATGACTTGTTTGTTGGCTGCCCATTCGATGGATTGGGCTGCCTTGATCTCTCCCTGGCGCAGTGAAGCGATGCCGTTGAGCACGTCGACGATATCCGCTGGAGCGCTATTGATGCGCCGCAACGAAGGGTAGGTGTTGGCGTCCACCTTTGAACCGTAGAAGTAGACGATCTTGTCATTCAGCCCCGTCGGGCCCAGGCCTGCCTGCTGTGACCAGCTCGCCTTCATCCGGTACTCCATGATGGCGTCGCCTAAAGGTGGTGTACCCGGGGGCACCCCAAACGTCCGCTGCAGCGCGGAGATGGCAGCTTGCTCGTTGGCCTGGCGGCTCATTGCGAGGATGGCGGTTGCCTTGGCCTGACCAGCTGCCATTGCCGCGTAGCCCTTGCCCGCGTACTCCGCGAAGGCGAGCGCGGCCGCTGACACTGGGCGCACGCCGTCCGTGATCGCTGTCAGTTCCGTGGCCAATCCCACGTCGTTGATGGTGTGGCGCTTGCCGTCGGCCGTGGTGTACCCTGCCTTGCTCAGGATGACGTTGCCGTCGTCGTTGCGATTGACGGCTTGAGGGGTGAGATCGATGGAGGTGATGCCCAGGCTTGCGAGGGTGCGCAGTTCGCCCGCATCCGTCTTGCCATCCTGGTCGGCGTCGATCCAGACTTGCAGTTCGTCGAAGTAGCGTTTGCCGGTGGCCGGGTTGATCTTGGAGGTGGTTGCCGAAAAGGACGTCGCTCCGGCGGTGGCCAGCGTGGCCAGGGCCTTGAAGCCGTCTTGGTTTGCCGGCGGTGTGCCCGAGGCAGCGAACTGCTGGCCGAACCATTCGCTTGCATCATCGACAATGCCATTGGCGTTCTTGTCGAACACGAGGATGCCTTCCTTGCGTCCTACCCAGCCCACTGTTTTGATCTGGCCATTCGCATCGACGTCGAATGTGGCGTTGCTGCGGTCCAGTGCCGTCAGTTCAAGCCCGTCGTCGTCAAGATCGAGCACCAGCGGCAGCGAAAGGTTGGCAGATGCTGGGCGAGGCGGTGGAGGCGGCATGTTGCCAAAGCCGAGTACGTTGACTGTGAAGTATGAGGGCGTCTGCTGGCGCAATGTGTTGACGCGGCTTTGCGACAGGATGCTCAACGCCTGTCTGACGGCCGCGTCCATTCCGCTGGACAGCATCAGCGTGGAGGGGATTCCGGCGCCGAGGAAGTACGGCACCCATCGGTCAGAGATGTAAGGCATGCCGAGCCGATTTGCCAGCGTATCCAACGACGCGCCCGTGTCCTTGGCGTTACTGACGCCAGCGGCGTTGTTGCCGCCGGCGTTGGCGAACTGCTGGTCGTAACGACCGTACGTCGCCGACTCGCTGCTGCTCAAATCGGCTGCATCGGAATTGTTCTGGAGATTGGCAATGAACGCGCCCAGGTCGTCTCCGGTGTAGGTCTGACCATCCTGGGTCCAAGAGACAGGCACCCAGTTGCCGTCAGCATCCTGCTCATAAGCGGCGACGGCCCCTCCGTTCGCAAGTGCAATGGAAGCGGTCCCGCCCTCGCCATCAAAAACGAATGTCTCCAGGACTCCGGCGGAATTTCTACTTATTGTGGTGGATTCCAGTGAGCCCGTCTGATTGAATTGGCTCGTGGTGATTGACGAGTCGTCGTTAAGCACGATTTCCTTGCGCTTGACGATCGATTCATTGAGTGAGCTTTGATGACCCGTGAAGTCGTACGTGGTTTGTCCTTGACTATTCGTGGTTGTCTGACGTATCGAATAGCCCCCATTGGCATCGATGGTCCGGCTATAGACAGTCTGCCCTCCCGTGCTCGGGACTGTCATGTAGTACTCGCCAGTTGTGGAATTGCTATTGATGCTGGCTCCCGTCGCGTAGTTGTACGTTATGCTGCCATTTGACTGCCTTTTGGGAATGTAAATTACTTGACCGGCTTGAACGATATTTGGGTTGGTAATTCCTGGGTTGCTGGCCAGCAGATCTGCCAGAGAGATGTCGTTCAGTAGGTTTTGCTGGGAGAGCACGATCTGGCTCAGGTTTCCACCCGCATTGAGTATGACGCTATTGGGGCCGTTTGCCGTAAATCCGCTTTGTAATGAACCTCTGGCTGGCGGCTGCACTCCGGCCGGAGCATTTTGCCAGGACTGGCCATCTGACGTAGGGATCAGCGCGCCCGAGTAGGTTTGCACACCCATGCGGTCATAGGTGTAGGTATTGGCCGAGACAGCAGCGCCATCGCTGTTGTAAAAATACTGAGAAAAAGTGCTGCCAATGGCATCCCCATTTGCATTAACGATGGTGATGGTTTCGCTTTTTATATAGGCGCCTTGCGCATTCTGTGTCCAGATGGTGTCAGTACGAACATTTCCTTCTTTCGTGCTGAGGCTCGTATTGAGAGGACTGAGACCATCAGGTGCACGACGCGTGAGATCTGGAGTAGGCGGAAAAAGCAAAGGCGAAACGGTTGGAGTATTGGGTGTAGTTGCAGAAGAAAAAATTTGGCCGATGGTTTTGTCGCCCACCATGTTCTGAGCAACCCCCGCAGCCGCACCAACTCCTTTAAGAATCAGTCCTCCAACGAGTTGAGGGCCTGGCTTAATCAAAAAATTTCCTGCCAGTTCTGAAATTCCGCCGACTACACTCAGTGCATCGCCTGCTTTGATGGAATCAACGTTGTTTGTTACTTGAAGAGTCAAGCGAATTCGTTCGGCAGATATGCCAACGGACGCCAAGGTCGAGCCTGATCCGAGCCAACCAGACCATTGGGGATTATTCGCTCCAAGCTCTGCCATGCCCGCAGTAATCTTTGCGGAGGTATTGATAACGTCAGTCCATGCTGCGCGCCGCTGATCTGCATTGTCTCCATTCAGCGCCTCACTGAGCGCTTTGGCAAGAGAGCCGGCATCGTTTTGCAGATTAATGATGGTGTACGTGCTCATGATTTCTCCCGGTTAGCTTTTTTGCTCGCAATAATCAGTTGTATAAAATGAAAAATTAAAAACGAAATAAATCCCAGAACAATAGAATTGCTTTTGGACTCCCTTGCCCATTGCTCTCGAATTTCATCATCGTTGCGGGAATAGTAGGTTGTGCTTCCCGAAGTTATTTCGGTGACGATGGGGGATTTTCCGTGGTAGGTTGGTATGAGGGTTTGAATGGCTTCCACTGGCCTTCCATTTAACTGTTCTTTTAATCCGCAATCATTGCGGCCCGTTCCTACTTGATAATAGGAGAGGCCTATGCAGTTGACGGCAGTACTGCCAACCCAGCTTTGGCTATATCTGCCGCCTGCGTCGCAGCATTTGTATATTCCATGGAGGGGAGGGAGTTTTTCAAGCTTCACTCCTTCTTGAGGTTCTGAGTTTTTGGCGATTGAGAAAAAAATGATTCCGAAAACCACGCCGACTGCGGCACTGGAAAGTAGCATTTTTTTATTCCACCATTTAATTTTCACGGGTTCGGCTTGACTCATGGATTTGATTTCAAAATTGATTAAAAATCAGAATGCTTGGTACTTCGCGGCTGAGGATCGAAGTCGTGCTTGTCGTGTGACATTGGTCATTAGGTGATTTCTCAACTTATCTTTCCCTCAAACTCTCACTCGTAGCCCGTTGCACCGGACTGAGCAAGAACTCAATAACCCGCCTCTTCCCCGTCTTGATCTCCGCCGTCAAGTTCATCCCCGGCGAGAGCTTGATCGCCTTGCCATCCACATCGATGCTGGTGGCGTTGAGATTGAGCGTCACCGGGAAGATTGCCCCGCGCTTCTCGTCATTGACCGCATCGGCCGTCACCGTCTTCACCGTCGCATCCACCGTCCCATAGCGCGTGTACGGGAAGGTCTCCAGCTTGATGCGCGCTTCCTGCGTCGGGCTCACGAAGCCGATGTCCTTGTTCTCCAGCGTCACCTCGGCCGTGACCTGCGCGTCGTGCGGCACGATCACCATCAGCGGCTGCGCCTCGGTCACCACGCCACCCTCGGTGTGCGTCACCAGCTGCTGCACCGTGCCGGCCACCGGCGCCTTCAAGGTCGTCAGGCGCTCTCGTTGCCCCGCCTTGGCGAGTTCCTGAGTGCCCTGCTGGCGCTTGAGCTCGGCCGCGGCTTCCCTGGTGCGCAGTGCATTGCGGGTCTCGGCGATGTAGGAGGCCCTGGTGTTCTCGCTCTCGCGCAGCGTCGCATTGGCCTCGGCCAGCCGCGCGCGCTGGGTGGCGAGGTCGCGCTCCAGCTCGATGCGCTCGCGCGTGCGGTCCTGGTTCGCATGGCTGGACATGAAGCCCTGGTTGGCCAGCTGATGGAAGTCGGCCTCTCTCTGCTTGGCAATTGGCAGCGTGGTCTCGAGCTTGGCCACCATCTCGCGGACCGTGGCGATCTCGGCCTGGCGGCGCTGCAGTTCAGCCGCCGCCTTCGCGAGCTTGGCGGTGATGTCGCTCCATTCGTCGCTCAGCTGGAGCTTCGCCGCGGCGACGTCCACCTCGCTCCAGGCCGGCAGGTTCGTGCCCAGCTCCGGCGCTCGGGGAGATGAGGCATTGAGTGCCTGCAGCAAGGCCCGCGTCCTTAGAACCTCCGACTGCGCCGACTTCAGCTGCTCGTCGATGCTGGTCTTGTCTGCATTGGCGCTGGTCGGATCGAGCTCGACCAATGCCTGTCCGGCTTCGACATGGTCCCCATCCTTCACCAGCACCCGCTTGACCACGCTGACCTCCAGCGGCTGGATCAGCTTGGTGCGCTCGCTCACCACGATCTTGCCCGGCGCCACCGCCACGATGTCCACCTGCCCGACGATGGACCACACCAGCGCGATCAGGAACAGCGCGATCAGCGCGAAGGCCAGTCGCCTCGGTGCGGGGTGCACGGGCGTGTCCTGCAGGCTCAGCGCCGCCGGCAGGAAGGCGGCTTCGTCGCTCAGGCGCTTCGGGCCCGCCAGCTCATGGCGGTGCCGCCAGGCGGCCTGGAAGATCGCGCGGTAGCGTCCCAGCAGCTCGAAGACCGGGTGCATCGGTTGTGGATGCACGCTCGGCTGGTTGGCCGCGTCGGTGCGCTGGATGGGGGCGGTCATGCCGGCACCTCCATGCCCGCGGGCTTGCCGCCGCGGTCTTTGCCATTGCCCTCCATGTGCCCACCGCCCTGCATGTTCCACAGGTAGGCATAGATGCCCTTGGGCCGATTGAGCAGCGCCTCGTGCGTGCCGCCCTCCACGATGCGCCCCTTCTCCATCACGATGATCCGGTCGGCATGGCGCACGGCGCTCAGGCGGTGGGCGATGATGAAGACCGTGCGCCCCTTGCAGATGTGCGCCATGTTGCGCTGCACGATGGCCTCGCTCTCGTAGTCCAGCGCGCTGGTGGCCTCGTCGAAGATCAGGATGCGCGGCTGCGTGAACAGCGCCCGCGCGATGGCGATGCGCTGGCGCTGGCCGCCCGACAGGCTGGCGCCCTGTTCGCCCACCACGGTGTCGTAGCCCTCGGGCAGCTCGCTGATGAACTCATGTGCGCCCGCCAGCCGCGCCGCATGCAGCACCGCCTCCAGCGGTGCGGCCGGGTCGGCGATCGCGATGTTCTCGCGCACGCTGCGGTTGAACAGGGTGTTCTCCTGCAGCACCACGCCCACCTGTCTTCTGAGCTGCGCCGCGTCGATCAGGCCGATGTCGATGCCGTCGACCAGCAGTCGTCCCTGCTCGGGCGTGTACAGCCGCTGGATGAGCTTGGTCAGCGTGCTCTTGCCCGAGCCCGAGCGCCCGACGATGCCGATGACCTCGCCCGGGCGCACGTCCAGGCTCACGCCGTGCAGCACTGGCGGGGCCTCGGGGCGGTAGCGGAAGGTCAGGCCTTCCAGCGTGACGCGGCCCTTGAGCGCGGGCAGTTGGGCCGCGGTGCTCGGCGGCACCTCGGTGCGGGTGTTCAGGATGTCCCCCAGCCGGGCCATGGAGATGCCGGTCTGCTGGAAGTCGGTCCACAGCTGCGCCATGCGCATGATGGGCTGCGACACGCGCTGGGCGAACATGTTGAAGGCGACGAACTGGCCCACGGTGAGACCTGCACCGGTCGCGTCGTTGTTCATCACGAGGTGGGCGCCGTACCAGAGGGTGGCGGCATTGACCAGCTTGCCGATCAGGTTCACGCCCTCGTGGGCCCAGCTCGCGAGGTTCTGGGTGCGGAAGCTCGCGCTGACGTAGGCGGCGAGCTGGTTGTCCCAGCGCCGCGCGAAGGCCGGCTCCAGCGCGGTGGCCTTGACCGTCTGGATCGCGCCCACGGTCTCCACCAGCATGGCCTGGTTCTCCGCGCCGCGCGCGAACTTCTCGTCCAGGCGCCGGCGCAGGATCGGCACCACCGCCAGGCTCAGGCCGAAGTACAGCGGCAGGCTCACCAGCACGATCAGCGTGAGCGGCATGCTGTAGAACAGCATGATGGCCACGAAGACGACCGAGAACACGACGTCCAGCAGCACGGTCAGGGCGTTGCCGGTAAGGAAGCTGCGGATGTTCTCGAGCTCGCGCACGCGCGCCACGGAGTCGCCCACGCGCCGGGCCTGGAAGTAGGCCAGGGGCAGTTGCACGAGGTGGCGGAACAGCCGCGCGCCCAATTCCACGTCGATGCGGCTGGTGGTGTGGCTGAAGACGTAGCTGCGCAGGCCGTTGAGCAGGGATTCGAAGATGACCACCACCACCAGGCCCACGACCAGCACGTCCAGCGTGGTGAGCCCGCGGTGCACGAGCACCTTGTCCATCACGACCTGGAAGAACAGCGGGCTGACCAGCGCGAACAGCTGCAGCATGAACGAGATCAGCAGCACCTCGCCCAGCAGCCGCCGGTGCTTCACCAGGCTGGGGATGAACCAGGAGAAGTCGAACTTGGCGAGTTCGCCCACGAGGCTGGCGCGGCTGGTGACGAGGATGAGTTCGCCGCTCCAGTGGGTGGCGAAGACTTCCAGGGGTTCGATGACGGGGCGCGGGGTAGGTGCAGCGGGGTCTTGCAGCAGGACACGCTGACCGTCGCACTGGGCGAGGATGACGAAGCGCTCGCTGCCGTCGGGATCACGCAGTGCCGCGAGGGCGGGCAGGGGCGTGTGGGCAAGGCGCTCGATGCCGCTGCGGCTGGACTTGGCCTTCAGGCCCAGGTGGCGGGCTGCGCGCAACAGGGTTGCGGTGTCGGCGGCTTCCGAAGAGGTCAGGCCCAGTTGGTGGGCCAGCAGGGCAGGGTCTGCTGCGATCTGGTGGAAGCGCGCGAGCGTGCACAGCGCGGCGAGAGAGGCCGATGCCTCTTGCCGCGTTTCGTTCTCGGGCTTGGAGAGCGCCGCGTCGCCCCCCGCCGGTGCCGTATCGGCACCTGATGGATTCAGTTCTCCCACTCCTCGCTCCCACACATTTCTTGTGTCGGGGACGGTAGCGGAAGACGGATCGAACTACAACGACAGTTCAATGACAAAAGCTCCGGAGCTCTTGACAAGTGTCCTGCAAAAGCGCGGCGGCAAGGTCCTCGAGCCTGGGAACTATCGGTGCTCGGTCAAAGCTCCAACACCAACCGCTCCCCCGCACAAGCCCGCGAGCAGCAAGTCATCATCCGTCCATTCGCCTCGCGCTCCGAGCGCGTCAGCACCACGTCGCGGTGGTCGACCTTGCCGGCCAGCACGCGCACCTCGCACGAACCGCACAGGCCTTCCTCGCAGTCGCTCTGCACGTCGATGTTGGCGGCGCGCAGCGCGTCGAGCACGGTGCGGTCGGCCGGCACGGGCACGACGATGCCCGAGTCCTTGAGCTCGACCTCGAAGGCGTGCTCCTTCGACGGGTCGAGCGTGCCGAGCTTCGATTCGAAATGCTCCACGCGCAGCGAGTCCTCGGGCCAGGCGGCGCAGCAGGCCTCGAGGGCGTCGAGCATGCGCGCGGGACCGCAGGCATAGACCTGGGTGCCTTCGCGCGGGCTGGCGAGCAGCGTGGCGAGATCGCAGCGCAGGCCTTCCTCCTTCGCGTAGACATGCAGGCGCTCGCCATGCAGCGCCGCCAGTTCGTCGACGAAGGCCATGCGCGCGCGGCTGCGGCCGCTGTAGTGGATCTCGTAGTCCAGGCCCAAGGCCTTGGCGCGGCGTGCCATCGCGGCGATGGGCGTGATGCCGATGCCGCCGGCGATCAGGATCAGCCGTTGGCGGCTCTCGTCGAGGTGGAAGTGGTTGCGCGGGCCGCGCACCTTGAGCTTGTCGCCGGGGCGCACGTTGGCATGCACCCAGGCCGAGCCGCCGCGGCCGTCTTCCTCGCGCAGCACGGCGATCTCGAGCACGTCGGCCTCGGCGGGATCACCGCACAGCGAGTACTGGCGCGAGCGCTCGGGCGAGCCGCATTCGATGTCGATGTGCGAACCCGGCGTCCAGCGCGGCACGGGGCGGCCGTCGGGCGTGGCCAGGCGCAGCTTCACTACGCCCTCGGCGACCGGGGTCACGCTCTGCACCACCATCTGGCGCGAGATCGCGTGCTTCGAAGGCTCGCCGATGCGCACGGGCACCTGCTGCTCCAGCAGCGCGGCATCGCGGCGCTCGGGGTTCTGGGACGGGTCCCATTCGACCCACAGGTGCTCGGGGCCGCGGAACGAGGTGTTGGGCACGTAGCTGAACTGCTGCTCGGCGATCTTCATGTGCGGCAGGCGGCGCGTGAACTCTTCGAGGAAGATCTGCATCTCCATGCGCGCGAGGTTCTTGCCCATGCACTGGTGCGAACCGTAGCCGAAGGTCAGGTGGTCGCTGGCGTTGTCGCGCCGGATGTCGAACAGGTCGGCATCGGCGAAATGCGCCTCGTCGTGGTTGGCCGACGAGGTGACGATCAAGAGCTTCGAACCGGCGGGGATGTCGATGCCGCCGACCTGCACGTCCTTCGTCGCGAGACGGCGCCAGGCCGCGACCGAGCCGTTGTGGCGCAGGCATTCCTCCACCGCGCTCGAGATCAGGCCGGGGTCCTCGCAGATGTCGCGCCAGGCCTGCGGATGCTGCAGCAGCAGCTTCATCGCATTGGCCGTGGCGTTGGCGGTGGTCTCGTGCGCGGCCACGATGCCGGCCATCATCATCGAGTGCAGGTAGGAGTCGGTCACGACCTCGGGATGCTCCTTCTGCTTGCGCAGGCCGTAGGGCATCCAGCCCGGCGCGTCGGGGTTCAGGCGCATCTTGTCGAGCACCTTGCCCGCGAACTGCCAGAAGTTGCCGACCGCGTGCGCCACCGCCACCTGCTCCTCGGGCTTCGGGCGGCCCCAGGTGTTGACGGTGTGGGCGATCGAGTACTGGCGCAGCGTGTCCATGTCCTCCTCGGGCACGCCGAGGAAGTGCAGGGCGACGGTCAGCGGCACCTCCCACAGCATCTGGTCGACCAGGTCGGCGCGGCCGTCGTCGATGAAGCGGTCGACGTACTCGCGCGCGAGCTGGCGCACCATCGGCTCGTGGTGCTTGAGCGCCTCGGGCGTGAACGGGTCCATCAGCACGCGGCGCCGCGGCATGTGGGCCGGCTCGTCCTCGTTGACCAGCGTGCGGTTGAGCGCGAAGCCGTAGCTCGCGAGCACCGCGTTGGCCTCGGGGCCGGTGGGCGTGATCTTCTCGAGCGCGATCGAGGGGCTGAAGGTGAGGTTGTCGCGGAAGATGGCCTTGATGTCCTCGAAGCGCGTGACCACCCAGTAGCCGAGCTTCGGGCTGTAGAAAACCGGCTCCTGCTCGCGCGCCCAGCGCACGTACTCGGGCGGGTCCTGCTGGTAGCCGTCCTCGAAGGGATCGAAGTCGGCGGCGCGCCGGCTCACCGGGCAGCCGGTGGGCGAGCGTTCGGCGGACAGGTCGCCGTGCGCCACGGGGCAACCCCCGGTGCGCGCGGCGGCGGCTTCGGAAACGGTGGACATCGAGAAGGCTCCTTCCGCGCGGCGCGTCAGTCCAGGGTGATCTTCAGGTCGCGGATCAGCTTCTGCCAGCGCACGGTCTCGCTGCGCAGCAGTTCGCCGAACTGCGCGGGCGTGTTGCCCACGGGCTCGACGCCGAAGTCCTCGAGGCGCTTGCGCACCGTGGGTTCGTTGATGGCCGCGACCACGCGCTTGTTGAGCGCGTTCACCACCTCGGGCGGCGTGGCGGCGGGCACCACCATGCCGACCAGCGCGGCGGCTTCCACGCCCTTGTGGCCGAGTTCGGCGAAGGTGGGCACGTCGGGCAGCTGCGGCAGCCGCGTGGCGTTGGCCACGGCGATGGCCTTGACCTTGCCGCCCTTGATGAAGCCCGCGCCCGCGGCGAGGTCGACCATCATGGCCTGCACCTGGCCGCCGGCCACGTCGGTGAGGGCCGGTGCCGCGCCGCGGTAGGGCACGTGCACCATGAACAAGCCGGCTTCGGTCTTGAGCAGTTCCATCGCCAGGTGGTGCGGGCTGCCCGCGCCGGCCGAGGCGTACGAGAAGCTGCCGGGCTTGGCCTTGGCCTGGGCGATGAAGGTCTTGGCGTCGGCGATGCCGCTGGCCGGGTTGACCACCAGGATCATCGGGAAGCGGCCCATCAGCGTGACCGGCGCGAGGTCCTTGGTGGGGCTGTACGACAGCGACTTGTAGAGCGAGGGGTTGAACACCATGGTGCCGTTGTCGGCCGACAGCACGGTGTAGCCGTCGGCCGCCGAGCGCGCGGTCTCCGCGGCCGCGATGGCGGTGTTGCCGCCGGGCTTGTTGTCCACCAGCACCGGCTGGCCGGCCTGCGTCGACAGCGTCTGGCCGATGGTGCGCGCGAGGAAGTCGGAACCGCCGCCGGCGGCATAGGGCACGAGCCAGCGGATGGGCTTGGCGGGGTAGGCGGCGGCCTGGGCGAAGGCGGTGCTCGTGACGGCGAGCGCGGGGAGGGCCAGCAGGCAGCCGGCCAGGAACTTCTTCATCGTGTCTCCTGGTTTCTAGGGTTCTGGGAAGCGCAATCCGGGGTCAAAATCCGCGATGGCGAGTTTTGCGTAATGATTGTACGCATAGCGTAAATCGCGAGGCAAGCCCTCGGGCCACCGTACTTACCATCGGGTGCCCGCCACTTTTTTCGAGAACGAGACGATCCGCACATGGCTTCCACCCCGAAGAAAAGCGCTCCCGCCACCAAGCCGAAAGCCGCTGCCGCCAGGCAGCCCGCCGTGCCCGCGCCGCGCGAGCGGCGCCAGCGCGTGCAGTCGGCCGAGACCGGCATGGCGGTGCTCAAGGGCCTGGCGCGCATGGGCGGCAACGCGGGCCTGTCGGGCCTCGCGGCGCACGTGGGCGAGAGCCCGGCCAAGGTGCACCGCTATCTCGCGAGCCTGGTGCAGGAAGGGCTGGTGGCGCAGGACGTCGATTCGCAGCGCTACCGGCTCGGCCCCGAGGCCATCAACATCGGCCTGGCGGCCATGCGCCAGTCCGACCCGGTGCGCGCGGCCGAGCCCGCGCTGGTGCGGCTGCGCGAAGGGCTCGAGGTGACCTGCTTCGTCGCCGTGATGGGCAACAAGGGCCCGACCGTGATGCGCTTCGAGGAGCCGGGCCTGCCGGTCACGGTCAACGTGCGCGCGGGCTCGGTGATGTCGATGCTGTGGTCGGCCACCGGCCGCGCCTTTCTCGGCCTGCTCAACGAGCGCAGCGTGCGCGAGCTGGCCGAGCAGGAGCTGGCCGCGGCGCCGCGCGAGATGCGCGCGCAGCTCGACGCGAAACAGCCGATCGAGGCCCTGCGCGCCGAGGTGCGGGCGCTGCGCTGCGCGGTGGTGCGCGACACCTACCTGCGCGGCATCAGCGCGGTCGCGGCGCCGGTCCACGACTTCACGGGCCGCGTGTGCGCCGTCATCACCGCGCTGGGCGCGAGCGGCGGCTTCGATCCCTCGGCCGATGGCGCGATCGCGACGGCCGTGTTGCGCGAAGCAGCCGCCACCAGCGAGGTGCTGGGCTACCTGGTACCGAAGGAATGCTGAGCCGCGCTTGACCCGCGTGCGGGCGGGGCGATAGGCTGCGGCGGCGCGTCGCGGGGAGCGGCGCGCCTCCTCGCGGAGCCACAAGCCATCGACAAAGAACGGACAACAAGACTTATGAAGACTTTCGCCTTCCCCTCCCTTCGCACCCCGGCCATCGCGCTGGCCTGCGCGCTCGCGTTCGCGGGTGCCGCTTCGGCACAGCAGCCGAACCAGCCCGTGCTCGACGCCGCCACGCAGAAGAAGGAGGAATCGCTCAAGCTGCTCGAGCGCCTGGTCAACATCGACTCGGGCTCGACCAATGCCGAGGGCCTCGAGAAGGTCCGCACGCTGGTGGTGGACGAACTGCGCCAGATGGGCGCGCGCATCGAGACCTTCCCGGCCGAGCCGCATCCGGGCAGCAACGTGGTCGCGACCTTCACCGGCACCGGCAAGAAGAAGATCCTGATCCTGGCCCACATCGATACCGTGTTCAAGGACGGCACCGCCGCCGCCAAGCCTTTCTACGTGAAGGACGGCCGCGCCTACGGCCCGGGCGTGATGGACAACAAGGGCGGCGTGGTCGCGGGCCTGCAGGCGCTCAAGATCATGCAGCAGCTGGGCTTCAAGGACTACGGCCAGCTCACCTTCCTGATCGACACCAACGAGGAGACCGGCTCGGTCGGCACCAGCGCGCTGATCGAGCGCGTGGCGAAGCAGCACGACGTGGCGCTGAACCTCGAGCCGGGCCGCCCGGCCGACGGCCTGGTGGTGGAGCGCAAGGGCTCGGCCACCGCGCTGATCGAGGTCAAGGGCCTGGCCGCGCATGCGGGCGTGGCGCCCGAGGCCGGCCGCAATGCCGCGATGGAGGTGGCGCACCAGGTGCTGCAGCTGTCGAAGACCGCCGATGCCGCGAAGAAGACCACGGTCAACTTCACGGTGCTGACCGCCAACGGCCCGACCAACGTGATCCCCGCCACCGCGAGCGCGCGCGGCGATGTGCGCGCCGCCACGCCCGAGGAGCTCGACCGCGTCGAGAAGGACCTGCAGCGCATCTCGCAGAACAAGCTGATCCCCGACACCGAGGTCAAGGTGCGCCTGATCCGCGGCCTGCCGCCGATGCCGCGCTCGCCCGCCTCCGACAAGCTGGTGGCGACCGCCGAGGGGATCTATGCCGAGATCGGCAAGAAGCTCACGATCGAGAGCAGCGGCGGCGCCGCCGATGCGAGCCTGGTGGCCGGTGTCGGCGTGCCGGTGCTCGACGGCTTCGGCATCGTGGGCGGTGGCATCCACACGCCCGAGGAATACGCCGAGGTCGAGAGCATCGTGCCGCGGCTGTACCTGCTGTCGCGGATGCTGATGGCGTTGAGCGCGAACTGAGCTTCAGGCGGCCGCGCTCTGGAGGCGCGGCAGCACCTCGCGCCCGAGTTCTTCCACGATCTCGCGCGCATCGCGCGGCCCCCGCGCGATGTTCATCAGCACGTGGGCCACGCCCGCATCTTCGAGCCGGTCGAGGTAGGCCACCAGCGCGTCGCGCCCGGTGCGCAGGCCCAGCTCGATCGGCTCGGCCGGCGCATCGGCGCGCTCGAGCAACTCGAGCTGCAGCGACTGGATGAAGGGCTTGGCCTCGCCACCCGCGCGCTCGCGCAGCGCGGTCTGCCACAGGCCGATGCGGCCCTGCTGCCGCGCCTCGTCGCGGTGGTAGGTGGCCCAGCCGTCGGCATGGGACGCGGTCCATTGCAGCGACTGCCGCGCCGACCCCACCACCACCATGCCGATGCGTTCGGCCGGCGCCGCCATCAGCTCGTGGCCGGCCGTGGCTTCGCGCAGCACGGCGCGCTCGGCAGCCAGCGGCGAGAGGGCGGAGCGCACCAGCGTCCAGCGCGCGCGGAAGGTCTCGGCGCGCTGCGCGATGTCCTCGCCGAAGATCGCGAACTCGGCCTCGCGGTCGCCCGAACCGAGCCCGAGGATGAAGCGTTCGCCCGACAGCCGGTTCAGCGACAGCGCGGCCTTGGCCAGGTGCAGCGGCTGGCGCAGCGGCAGCACCGCGGCGGCCGTGCCGAGCGCGATGCGCTGCGTGGCCGCGGCCAGCGTGGCGAGCCAGAGGAAGGGCTCGTCGAGCGGCGCCGTGGGCATCATCCGCTCGCCCTGCGGCGCGAGCACCGGCACGTCGCGCGTCCACAGCGCCGCGAAGCCCAGCGCGTCGGCGCGCTGCGCGAGATCGCGCTCGACGGCCAGCTCGGCCATCGCGTCGTCGGGGCGCGCGATCGGTGTCATGAGGCCGAGCGTGAGTCGGCCGGCCTGGAGGGTCTGCTGGTAGGCGCGGTTGAAGGAGGGCATGGGCGGCAGGAGGTGGGGCGAAGGAAATGATCGCACGCGCATCGCGGCCGGCGTCGCGTGGGGACAAGGCCGGCGCGCCATGCATCTCGATCGGAGATGCGCCGATCTTCAATCCATATGAATCTTGCGCGTAAACCCGCTGCGGCGCCTTCGCGTGCCGCCGCGACCATCGGCGCACCGAATCACAAGCACAGCGAGACACCCACTCCATGAACACGAGCGCGATCACACGGCCCCGGGCAGCGGCGGCGCAAGAGGACGGCGGCGCCGATGCCGTCTACCGCAAGGTCGGCTGGCGGCTCATCCCGCTGCTCTTCGTCTGCTACATCGTGGCCTACCTCGACCGCGTCAACGTCGGCTTCGCCAAGCTGCAGATGCAGGGCGACCTGCAGTTCAGCGAGGCGGTGTACGGCCTGGGCGCGGGCATCTTCTTCATCGGCTACTTCCTGTTCGAGGTGCCGAGCAACGTGGTGCTGCACCGCGTGGGCGCGCGCCGCTGGATCGCGCGGATCATGATCACCTGGGGCCTGCTGTCGGCCGGCACCATGTTCGTGAGCTCGCCGATGTCCTTCTACGTGATCCGCTTCCTGCTGGGCGCGGCCGAGGCGGGCTTCTTCCCCGGGATCATCCTGTACCTGACCTACTGGTACCCGGCCGCGCGGCGCAGCAAGGCGACCTCGCTGTTCCTCGCGGCGATCCCGTTCGCGGGCATCCTCGGCGGCCCGATCTCGGGCTGGATCCTGCAGGGCATGGGCGGCGTCAACGGCTGGGCCGGCTGGCAATGGCTCTTTCTGCTGCAGGGCCTGCCGACCGTGGCGCTGGGCCTGGTCGTGTGGCGCTACCTCGACGACCGCGTGAAGGACGCGCAATGGCTCAGTCCCGCCGAGCGCGAGCTGATCGCGCGCGACATCGCGGCCGAGAACCAGGGCAAGGCCGAGCTGCGCATCCTCGAGGTGCTGGGCAACGGCCGCGTCTGGCTGCTGGCGCTGGTGTACTTCGCCTACACCTCGGGCCTGTACGGCATCTCGTTCTGGCTGCCGAGCATCATCAAGGCGATAGGCGTGAAGGGCGCGCTCGACATCGGCCTGTTGAGCGCCATCCCGTGGACCTTCGGCGTGGTCGCGATGTACCTGATGGCGCGCAGCGCCGACCGCCGGCTCGAGTACCGCTGGCACAGCGCGCTGGTCGCGATCGTGGGCGCGATCGGGCTGGTGCTCAGCGTGGCCTTCCACGGCAACGCGGTGCTCGCGATGGCCGGGCTCACGCTGGCCACCATGGGCATCATGTCGACCCTGCCGATCTTCTGGGGCATGCCGACGGCTTTTCTGGGCGGTGCCGCCGCCGCCGCGGGCATCGCGCTGATCAACTCCTTCGGCAACCTCTCGGGCTTCAGCGCACCCTTCCTCATCGGCCTGATCAAGGACGCGACGCAGAGCACCGACGCGGGACTGCACATGCTCGCGGGCCTGCTGGTGGCGGGCGCGGTGCTGGTGCTGCTGGTCAAGCCGGCCGCCGCGCGGCGCTGAGCCTTTGTCTTTCCGTGCCGCGGCGTTCGCCCGCGGCGCTTCATTCCCGGTTCCCCACAGAAAGTCCCACCCCATGGATGCGGTCGTGATCTCCCCTGCGCGTCGTTCGCCCTCGGCCGAACTGCTCGCGCTCCTGCAACGGCGTTTCGAGGAACGCCTGTCGACCAGCCAGGCCG
Source organism: Variovorax sp. GW821-FHT10D07 (assembly GCF_059415325.1). Classification (NCBI taxonomy): domain Bacteria; kingdom Pseudomonadati; phylum Pseudomonadota; class Betaproteobacteria; order Burkholderiales; family Comamonadaceae; genus Variovorax; species Variovorax sp. GW821-FHT10D07. The sequence goes on from NZ_JBWKMZ010000014.1 coordinate 185,027, forward strand.
TGCTGCTGCAGCACGGCACCGACGAATCGGCCTATGCGCCGCAACCGCCCGACGCGGTGGTGTTCGTGCAGAGCACCGACGAGGTCGCCTTCGTGGTGCGCGCCTGCGCACGAGAGCGCGTGCCGGTGATCGGCTTCGGCGTGGGCTCGTCGGTCGAAGGCCACCTGCTCGCGGTGCAGGGCGGCGTGTGCATCGACTTCTCGCGCATGAACCGCGTGCTCGCGATCCGCGGCGGCGACCTCACGGCCACCGTCGAGGCCGGCGTGACGCGCGGCCAGCTCAACGCGGCACTCGCGGACAGCGGCTTCTTCTTCTCGGTCGACCCCGGCGCCGACGCCTCGATCGGCGGCATGGTCGCCACCGCCGCCTCGGGCACGAACACCGTGCGCTACGGCACCATGCGCGACAACCTCGTGAACCTCACGGTGGTGACGGCCGAGGGCGAGGTGGTGCGCACCGCGACGCAGGCGCGCAAGAGCTCGGCCGGCTACAACCTCACGCAACTCTATTGCGGTTCCGAAGGGACGCTGGGGCTGATCACCGAGGCCACGGTGCGCCTGCATCCGCATCCCGAGGCGCATGCGGCGGCAGTGGTTCATTTCCCCTCGGTGCGCGCGGCGGTCGACGTGGTGATCGAGGCGATCCAGCTCGGCGTACCGCTCGCGCGCGCCGAGATGCTGGACGCGTTGACGATCCGCGCCGTGAACGCCCACAGCCGCACCACGCTGGCCGAGCACCCGACGCTGTTCCTCGAGTTCGGCGCGAGCAAGGCGCAGATCGACGAACAGGCCGCGCTGGTGCGCGAGATCGTGGCCGGCCATGGCGGCGGCGCCTTCCAGTGGGCGCTGCGGCAGGAAGAACGTTCGCGGCTGTGGACGCCGCGCCATCACGCCTACTTCGCCTGCCTGCAGCTCCAGGCCGGCAGCCGCAGCCTCACGACCGATGCCTGCGTGCCGCTGTCGGCGCTCGCGCAATGCATCGACGAGACCCAGGCCGACATCGCCGAACACGGGCTGCTGGCGCCGGTGTTCGGGCATGTGGGCGACGGCAATTTCCACTGCCTGGTGCTGGTCGATCCCGACGACACCGCCCAGAACGCGGCCGCCGAGGCCTTCAGCCACCGGCTGGTGCAGCGCGCGCTGCGCCATGGCGGCACCTCCACCGGCGAGCACGGCGTGGGGCTGCACAAGATGCAGTACCTGGTCGAGGAGCACGGCGCGCAGGCGGTGGGGCTGATGCGCGCGATCAAGCGCGCGCTCGATCCGCACGACATCTTCAATCCCGGCAAGGTCGTGGGCCACGCCGGGCTCTGAATGCATCCGAAGACGACAACACAGGAGACAGGACGATGAAGCATCTGCACAGGAACACATGGGTCGCGATGGCCGCGGCTGCATTGATGGCGGGATGCGGTGGCGGGGGCAGTGGCAGCGGCTTCGTGCCGCTGGTGCCACCGGCGAGCGCGCCGCCGGCGGCACCGCCGCCCGCGCAGTCGCTGGCCGAGAAATGCCCTGCGTTCAAGGGCCGTGCCGTTGCCGAAGGCGCGGTGCGCGTCGACGATGCGAAGGTGGTCGCTGCCACCGGCGTGCAGCCCGAGTACTGCGTGCTCACCGCGAGCTTCCAGGGCTCGAGCCTGCGCTTCGAGGCGCGCCTGCCGACCTCGGGCTGGAACGGCAAGCTGGCCTTCATCGGCGGCGGTGGCTTCGACGGCGCGCTGCCGAGCGCGGCCGATCCGCAGTTCAGCGCCTCGATCTTCAGCGAGCGCTACGCCACGATCGGCACCAACGGCGGCTACGACTACCCCGGCGTGCGCGACGCCGGCTACTTCGCGGCGCGCTTCGCGGCCGATCCCGCGAAGCTGCTCGACTTCACGCAGCAGTCGGAGCACCGCGCGCTGCCGCCGGGCAAGGAACTGATCGCGGCCTTCTTCGGCAGCGGCCCCGCGCGCAGCTACTTCGAGGGCTGCTCGATGGGCGGCCACGACGCGCTGATGCTCGCGCAGCGCTTCCCCGAGGACTTCGACGGCATCGTGGCGCGCGCCCCGGCCGGCAACATCATGGGCCTGTTCGTGCAGTTCAACCGCATCTCGAAGCAGGTGCGCGTGCCGGCCAACACGCTGAATCCGGCCAAGCAGACTGTGCTGGCCAACGCGGTGCTCGCGCAGTGCGATGCGCTCGACGGCGTGGCCGACGGCATCGTCTCGAAGCCCGCGGCCTGCAACTACGACCCCGCGCCCTTGCGCTGCGCGGGCGGCGCCGACACCGGCAATGCCTGCCTGTCGGATGCGCAGATCGCCACGGTGAAGACCATCACCTCTTCGGTCGCCACGGCGGACGGTGCCTGGTCGCACCCAGGCTACAACTTCGGCCTCGAGAACACGGCCGATGGCTGGGGCTCTTACATCTGGCCGCAGGCGGCGCTCGGCGGCAACTCGATCCAGGGCATGTTCTCGGACGGCTTCGTGCGCTCGTTCATCACGCAGGACCCGGCCTTCGACACGCTGGCCTGGAACCCCGACCAGTGGTTCGCGCGCATGGGCGTGGTCGGCGGCCTGTTCAGTGCGGCCGATCCCGACCTGGAGCGGCTGCATGCGCGTGGCGCGAAGCTGATCCTGTGGAACGGCACCAACGACACCTCGGTGAGCGCGCGCGACACCTCGCGCTACTACGACCGGGTGGTCGGCAAGCTGGGACAGCCCAAGGCCGACCAGACCGTGGAGCTGTTCCTCGCGCCGGGCGTGGGCCATTGCGCGGGCGGGCCGGGCGCCGACAAGGTCGACCTGCTGAAGGCGATGGCGACCTGGGTCGAGCAGGGCGTGCCCGCGTCGGCGCAAGGCCTGGTGCAACGCAAGCTCGACGCGGCCACGGGCGCCACGGCGCTCGCGCGGCCGATGTGCAAATACCCCGCGTACCCGCGCTACAAGGGCACGGGCGACACGAAGGATGCGACGAGCTTCGACTGCGTGAACTGAGGTCTCGTCCGACCCTCGGGCTGCGAACGCGCGGCCTAGAATGGCCGGCCGTTCCCGCAACCCTGTGGCGAATGGCCGGAGACCCCCGCCGATGGAACTGCGCCAGTTCAAGTATTTCGTTGCCATCGTCGATTGCGGCAGCCTCTCGCGCGCCGCGCAGCAGCTCTACGTGGCGCAGTCCGCGCTGAGCAAGCAGATGGCCGAACTCGAGGCCGAGCTCGACACCCAGCTGCTGCTGCGCAGCCGCAACGGCGTGGCGATGACCGAGGCCGGCAAGGTGTTCTACGAATACGCGCAGGGCATCACCAAGCAGGTCAGCGACGCACGCGCCGCGGTGCACGTGGCGGCCGACTCGGTGGTGGGTTCGGTGGTGGCGGCGCTGCCGCAGAGCGTGTCGCCGATGATCGCGCTGCCGCTGATGCGCGCGGCCGCGCGCCGCTATCCCGACGTGGTGCTGCACCTCAACGAGGAGCTCACGGGCAACATGGCCGACCAGCTCACGCGCGGCCGCGTCGACGTGGCGGTGTTCTCGCCGACCATGCCCGCCGAGGACGTGGCCTTCACGCCGCTGGTGGAGGAGGAATTCGTGTTCCTCGAATCGCCGCAGAGCCCGCATGCGTTGCCCGAGGGCGAAGTGAGCATCGAACAGGCGACCGCGCGGCCGCTGGTCTGGCCCGCCAATGCGCACGGGCACTGCACGCGCTGGCTGGTCGACGCGGTGCTCGAGGCCGCGGGCCAGCCGGCCGCGCGCGTGGCGGCCGAGATCAATTCGGTCTACACGCTCAAGGCCGCGGTCGAGGCGGGGCTCGGGCCGACCATCATGCCGCTGGGGCTCGCGCAGCGCGAGGTGAGCGAAGGGCGGCTCGCGGCGCACCGCATCGCCTCCGGCGCGATGTTCCGCACGCTGGGGCTGTGCGTGTCGGTGCACCTGCCGACCGGCAATGCCAAGCGCGCCATCTGCGCGCTGATCGCCGAGGTGATGCAGGGCCTGTGCGCGTCGGGCGAATGGGCCGGCGCGCGAGCCGTGCAGGCCGCGAAGAAGACGAAGGGCTGAGTCAGGCGCGGCGCTTGCGCGCGGCGGCCGGCTTGCGGAGCTCGGCGGGCCGCGGGAACAGGCGCAGGATCGCCGCGCGCACGTCGTCCTTCATGCGCCCGGCCGCATCGGCCTCGCCCGACAGGTGGCGCAGCAGCGCCTGCTGGAACAGACCGTCGAACAGGGAATAGGCCGCGGCGGGCGGCAGGCCCGTGGGCACGCCCGCGAGCTCCTCGAAGCGGACCATGATGCGCCAGATCATCGCCTCGAGGCTCTTGTCGATCTCGGTCACGTCGTCGCGGAAGGCAGCCTCGAACAGCGCCTGCGAGCGCAGGTCGTACCACAGGCGGTGCATGTGGCCCTCGTCGCGCAGCGTGTCGGCCAGGCTCTGCAGGAAGCCTTCCGTCAGTTCGTCGAAGCTGGTGGCGCTGTCGACCGCATGGTCGTAGCGCTTGACGCAGCGCGCCTTGTACTGCTTCACGCTGCAGACGATCAGGTCGACCTTGTCGGTGAAGTAGTAGTGCAGCACGCCGTGCGAGAACTCGGTGTTCTGCGCGATCTCGCGCAGGCTGGTGCGCGCGTAGCCGAGCGTGGCGAGCGTGGTCAGCGCGGCCTCGCCGAGCTCGGCGCGCCGCTCCTCGAACTTGTCGACCCTGGCCTTCGGCACCCGGGCCGTCGACGGTTGTTCCTGCTGTCGTGTCGTCATTTCCACCGCGCCGCGCGATGCGCGAGCCGCTCTCGTTGTCCGTTGATCTGCAAACCATAGCACGCATGGCACGCCCGTGCGAAACGGCGTTCCAGCCTGTTCCGGGTGCCATTCTAAAAAATCTGGACGGTCGTCAAAGAAAATCTTGACACTCGTCAAGACGATTTCTAGGATGGCCCTCCATCTCACAACCAGACCACAGGAGACAAGCGATGGGACAGTTCGATCTGAAGGGGCGCAAGGCGCTCGTGACGGGTGGCGCGCGCGGTATCGGCGCCAGCATTGCGCAGGCGCTGACCGAGGCCGGCGCGGCGGTGATGATCGGCGACGTGCTCGCCGACGTGGGGCGGGCGACCGCCCAGCGCCTCTCGTCCGGCGGGGCGAAGGCGGGCTTCGTGCCGCTCGACGTCACCGACGACGCGGCCTGGGCCGCGGCCGTCGAGACCACGGTGAAGGAGCTCGGCGGGCTCGACATCGTGGTCAACAACGCGGGCATCGAGATCACCTCGCTGGTGGTCGACGTGCAGGCCGAGGACCTGCGCCGCATGCTCGACGTGAACGTGACCGGCACCCTGCTGGGCATGAAACACGCGTTCCGCGCGATGCGCCCCGGCGGCGCCGCGGGCGCGGGCGGCGCGGTGGTCAACATCGCCTCGGTCGCCGCGACCATCGCCTTTCCCGCCATCGCGGGCTACTCGGCCACCAAGTCGGCGGTCGACCGCGCGACCCGCGTGGCCGCGATGGAGTCCGGCAAGCTGGGCTACGGCGTGCGCGTCAACTGCATCTACCCGGGGCTGGTACCCACCGACATGGGCATGAAGCTCGCGAACGACATCGTCGCCGCGGGCCTCGCGCCCAGCGTGGAGGCGGCCGTCGGCGACGTGATCGGCCAGACGCCGCTGGGCCGGCTTGGCGAGGTCGGCGACATGGCCGACGTGGTGGTCTTCCTCTGCTCCGACGCGGCCCGGTTCATCACCGGCGCCGGCCTCGCGGTGGACGGCGGCATGGGCATGTGAAGGCCATGCGCGAACAGAACGAGTCACACATCAGGCAAGAAAAAGGAGAGACGACATGAGCAGCAAGAACAAGAAGCCGGTCATCGTGTACGGCGCCTCGGGCTACACCGGGCGGCTGGTCTGCGAGTACCTGCGCGAGTACAACATCCCGTTCATCGCCGCGGGCCGCAGCAAGGAGAAGCTCGACGCCGCGATGAAATCGAACGTGCCCGGCATCGAGACCGCGCGCTACGAGGTGGTGGAGGTGGCGCATTCGGTGGAGGCGCTCACCGAGCTCTTCACCGGCGCCTCGGTGGTGCTCAACACCGTGGGGCCATTCGCCAAGTTCGGCCCCGAGGTGGTCGAGGCCTGCCTCAACGCCGGCTGCCACTACACCGACACCACGGGCGAGCAGGACTGGCTGATCACGCTCGACCAGCAGTGGGGCGCCAAGTTCGCCGCCGCGGGGCTGCTGCTCTCGCCGGGCCTGGCCCACATGTACACCACGGGCGAGATCGCGGCGCAGCTGTGCCTCGAGACCCCCGGGCTCGACACGCTCGACATCGCCGTGTTCTGGGGCGGCAGCCCGACCATCGCGTCGACGCAGACCATCCTGGTCAATGCAGCGACGTCGAAGGCCTACTACCTCGAGCAGAACGAGTACGTCGAGTGGCAGCCCGATGCCGGCCTCTACCACCTGTCGATCCCGGGCCAGCACGAGGCCGCGCTCGCGCTGCCCTGGGGCGGCACCTCGCACCCGGTGTGGTTCAAGCGCGATCCGCGCGTGGCCAACGTCAAGGTGCTCGGCGGCGTCTTCAACAAGCCGCTGATGATGGGCGTGCCGCAGATCGTGGCGGCCGCGCTCAAGGCCACCGAGGGCATGAACGAGGAGGACCGCTACGCGGCGCTGGCGCAGACGGCATCGAGCGTGATGAACACCATGCCGCCGCGCGAGAACCCGCGCATCAACAAGTCGGTCGACTCGGTGCATGCCTCCGGTCCGCTGGGCCGCGTGCACTGCGTGATCTTCGGCAACTGCAACTACAAGCAGACCGGCCTGCTGCAGGCCTATGCGGCGGCCTCGCTGCTGCAGCAACCGCCGCGCCGCGCGGGTTTCGCCTCGGGCTGCCAGGCCTTCGGGCATCGCGAGCTGCTGGGCGCGCTGCGCGGCTTCGGCCTGGTGCAGGAACCCGTGCTCACGCGCATGGGCTGACCCGATGCGTCTCGTCGACTACCTCGACAAGGGCGCCCAGCTGGGCGCCGATGCGCCCTGCCTGACCCTCGGCGAGGCCGACCTCAGCTATGCCCAGGTGCAGCGCATCAGCTGGCGTGTGGCGCGCGGCCTGCAGCGCGCGGGTCTCAAGCCCGGCGACAAGGTGGCCGTGCTCTCGAGCAACGATGCGATGGCCTTCGCCACGGTGTTCGGCATCTCGCGCGCGGGCGGCGTGTGGTGCCCGATCAATCCGCGCAACGAGGCCAGCGAGAACGCCTTCGTGCTCGATGCCTTCGACTGCGCCTGCCTGGTGTTCCACGGCAACTACGCGCCCATGGTCGAGCAGATGCGTTCGCAGCTGCCCAAGCTGCGCGCGCTGGTCTGCCTCGATGCGCGGCAACCCTTCGCGCCTTCGATGGACGACTGGCTCGAAGGCCTGGACGACGCGCCGCTCGACATCGCACCGCCCGACGACGTGGCGATGATCGCGGGCACCGGCGGCACCACGGGCCAGCCCAAGGGCGTGATGCTCACGGGGCGCAACCTCGAGGCGATGTCGGCGCTCACGCTGATGGGCTATCCCTTCGAGGGCCGGCCGGCCTACCTCGCGCTCGCGCCGCTCACGCACGCGGCCGGCGTGCTGTGCCTGCCGGTGATGGCGCTCGGCGGGCGCGTGGTCATCATGCCCAAGCCCGACCTCGGCGAGTTCCTCGCGCTGATCGAGCGCCACCGCATCACCCATGCCTTCCTGCCGCCGACGCTGATCTACATGTTGCTGCAGCATCCGGAACTCGCGGCAACGAAACGCGATTCGCTGCAATGCTTCTGGTACGGCGCGGCGCCGATGTCGGCCGCGCGGCTCGAGGAGGCGCTCACGAAGATCGGCCCGGTGATGGCCCAGCTCTTCGGCCAGACCGAGGCGCCGATGATGATCTCGATGATGTCGCCGCGCGAGCACTTCAATGCCGACGGCTCGGTGGCGAAGCATCGCCTCGCCTCGGCGGGACGGCCCGGGCCGCTGGTGCAGGTGGGCGTGATGAACGCCGAGGGCGAGTTGCTGCCCACGGGCGAGAGCGGCGAGATCGTGGTGCGCGGCTCGCTCGTGATGCAGGGCTACTACAAGGACCCGAAGGCCACGCAGGAGGCCTCGCGCTTCGGCTGGCACCACACGGGCGACATCGGCCGGCTCGACGACGACGGCTTCCTCTACATCGTCGACCGCGCCAAGGACATGATCATCTCGGGCGGCTTCAACGTCTATTCGGCCGAGGTCGAGCAGGCGCTGATGCAGCACCCCGACGTGCAGGACAGCGCGGTGATCGGACTGCCCGACGAGAAATGGGGCGAGCGCGTGGTGGCGGTGCTGCAGCCGCAGGCGGGCCGCAGTATCGACGCCGAGGCGATCAAGGCTTTCGTCAAGGCGCGTATCGGCAGCGTGAAGGCGCCCAAGCAGGTCGAGGTGTGGGCCGACCTGCCGCGCTCGAAGGTCGGCAAGGTGCTCAAGAAGGACGTGCGAACCATCCTGCTCGCGACCTCGACGCGCGAGCCGGGCGAATAGAGCGAAGAGATCGGCGGCACTGCGCCGCCGATCTCCCCGCGATCAGAAGCGCGCCTTGAGCGAGGCCGTCGGCCCCTGCAGGCGGATCTTCAGCCGCGCGTCGGCCGTGCCGCTGTCGCGCGTGATGTCGATGTTGGTCACGTTGTAGGCCAGCACCAGGCCCACGTTCTTGACCGGGAACCACTCCACGCCGGCCGCGGCGTTGTAGATGTTGCCGTGCGAGCTGCCGCCGTTCTTCCACACGCCCGAGGCGTCGGCGAACAGCCGCAGGTCGGGCGTGATCGCGTGGCGCACGCCGATCTCGAGCAGCGGCGCGATCGCATCGCGGCTCGAGCTTTCGTTGAGCGTGCCGAACTGGCCGTTGACGCCCGCGAGCGCGCTCACGCCGAGCTTGATGCGATAGTAGGCCGCGCCGGCACCGAGGCCCAGCACCGTGTTGCCCGAACCGATCCACCACTTGTACGAGAGCTTGGCGAAATCGACCTGCGTGTCGACGTTGGCATTGCCGAAGGCCGCGATGGTGCCAAGGCCGCCGAGCGAGGTGCCGCCCGAGAGGCCGCCGAAGTAGTCGCGCTTGTAGCGGAAGTAATCGAACGACAGGCCTTGCGTGTCGCCGAGCAGCACGTCGGCCGTGATGCGCGGCATGGTCACGCGGCCGGGCTTGATGTCGCCGGTGCGCAGCGAGCCGTAGGGCGTGCCCACCGAGGCGTCGAACTTGGGATCGGCGGCATAGGCGCCGACGGAAAGGCTGAAGCGGTCGAGCGCCGGCGACGGGTCGGCGAGGGCGGGCGTGGCGGCTGCGAGCAGGCCGCCGCCGGCCAGGGCGGCGACGAGGGTGGCGTGGCCGCGGGCGCGCGAACGGAGCAAGGGCATGAAGAAGGTCCTTCGAAGAAGAGGCAAAAAAACTGAAACCCTCGGACCTGCGTTCGCTACGCCGCGGGGCCGGTCGGCCTGCGGTGTCGCTCGGGGTTCCGGGGCGCTGCTCCCTGTTGTTGACCCCCAAGTTATTAGGTGCGGCCCGCCGCGCGTATGCGTCGAAGCCGTCAGCGCCTGTAGGAGATTCGCCATGCCCGCGTTCGCCTTCAGCCGACGGCGATGTGCCGCGCGCCGGCCTAGGGCGCGGCGCGGTTCGCGCCTCAGCGCCGCGCGATGTCGAGCTGCGTGACCGGTGCGCTGTCGTTGCCCCACGAGCCGCGGATGTAGGTCAGCACGGCCGCGAGGTCGGTGCCGTCGAGCGTCTCGCCGAAGGGCGGCATGCCGTAGGGGCGCGGATTGCCCGCGGTGGTCGGCAGGAAGCCGCCATGGCTCACGACCTGGATCAGGTTGACGGGCCGTGCCATGTTGACGGCGCGGCTGCCCGCGAGCGGCGGGTAGGCGCCCGGCGCGCCCTGGCCCTGGTCGCCATGGCAGTAGGCGCAGCGCTGGTCGTAGATGCGGTTGCCGCGCGCCATCTCGCCGGCATCGCGCCGGTAGGTGGCGGGGCGCGCGGGCTTGGCGTCCGCGGCCTCCTGCGCGACGGCCGGCAGGTCCTTGAGGTAGGCGGCCATCGCCGCGAGATCGGCCTCGGACAGGTGCTGCGTGCTCTCGAACACCACGTCGGCCATCGGGCCCATCACCGAGCCGCGCGGCGCGCTGCCGTTCTTCAGCAGCGCCACCACCTCGGTGGCCGGCCAGCCGGACACGCCGGCCTCGCGCGGATCGGCCAGCGAGGGCGCATACCAGTTCTGCACCGCGATCAGCCCGCCCGAGAGGCCGCGCTGCGTCTCGGTGGCGCCGAAGGCATTGCGGCTGCCGTGGCAGGCGATGCAGTGGCCCAGGCCGTCGACCAGGTAGGCGCCGCGGTTCCATTCGGCCGGCTTGCCCGCGTCGGCGACGAAGCTCTGCGGCGTGAAGAACAGCGCGCGCCAGACGCCGAGCGCGGCCTGGGTGTCGTAGGGGAAGCGCAGGCGGTGCGGCTGGTTCGGCGTGTCGGCCGCGGGCAGGCTGCGCAGGTAGGCGTAGATGGCGTCGGAGTCCTCGCGCGTGACGCGCGTGAAGCTCGGATAGGGGAAGGCGGGATAGAGCAGCCGGCCGTCCTTCGAACGGCCGTTGTGCATCGCGCGCCAGAAGTGCGCGCTGCTCCAGCCGCCGATGCCGTGCTGCGCATCGGGCGTGAGGTTGGTCGAGTGGATGGTGCCGAAGGGCGTCTCGATCGGCAGGCCGCCCGCGTAGGCCTGGCCGCCGCGCGTGGTGTGGCAGCCCGCGCAGTTGCCGGCCAGCGCGAGGTAGCGGCCGCGCTCGATGCGCTGCGGCGTGGCCTCGAAGGCCTCGGCCTGCTCGGGAATGGCGGCCTCGCCGCGCAGGTTGAGCGCGACCACGCCACCAGCCACGGCGGCCAGCAGCAACACGAGCACCAGCAGGGTCCAGAAGAGGCGTTTGAGCGCGGTCATCGTCGCGGCCTCACTGCATGCCGCCGCAGGCCATCGGCAGCGGCGCGGCCGGCGCGGACACCGGCTTGGGGTTGGCGGGCATCGGCTGCACCGCGAGCCAGCTCGCGACGGCGTTGATGTCGGCGGTGGTCATGCGACGGCCGATCTCGGCCATGCAGTCGGGCGCGAGCGCATGGCGCTCGTTGGTGAGCCAGGCGCCGAGCTGCGAGGAGACGTAGAGACGCGGCAGTCCCAAGAGGCCGGGGATGGCGGGCTGCACGCCGGTGAGCGCGGCGCCATGGCAATGCACGCAGGCCGGGATGTTGCGCGTGGCGTCGCCCTCGAGCGCGAGCTGGCGGCCGCGCGCGAGCTGGGCGGGCGGCGCATCGCTGGTCGGCGAGACCGCGGCATAGGGCAGGTCGAGGCCGGCGAAGTAGTCCGCGATCTCCTGCAGGTAGGCGTCGGACATGTGGCGCACCATGTAGTTCATGTCGGTGTTGGAACGCCGGCCGTCGCGGAAGCTGCGCAGCTGGTTGAACAGGTAGCCCGCGGGCTTGCCGGCCAGCCGCGGGAAGAAGGCCGCGTTGCCGGTCGAGCCCTGGCGGCCGTGGCAGGCGATGCAGGCGGCCACGCGCTGCTCGATGGTGTCGGGGACGCCGGCCGGTTCGGCCGCGCGCGCGGGCTGCAGGCCCAGCAGGCCGAAGGTCGCGATGGCCAGTGCCGCCAGCGTGGCGCGCAGCCCGTGGTGCAGTGGTCGAGGGAGAAGTCGCACGTGTCTCATGGCGGAAGGGCGCGGCTGCATCGGCCGCACGTCGTTGCTTCGTGGGAAAACGTCGTCGGGCCCGGCGCGGTGCCCCGGGGACGTCGTGACCATACCAGCGCGCGCACGTTGCGGCGTACGCTGGGACAAAAAGTCCCATCGCTCGCACCGCGCCATGGCCACGGCGCTAAGCTGCGCCCCATGTCCACGCTCCACCCCCTGTCCACCACCACCGGTCCGCAGCGCCTGCTGTATGGCGGCATCGTCGGCGTCGCCATTGCGGCGATCCCCTGGCCGCTGGGCCTGATGGCGCGCGGCCTGGCCGGCTGGTGCGCGGCCGTGCTGGTCTACCAGGTGCTGACCTGGTGGCTGGCCGACACCTTCGATGCCAAGCGCACGCGCGAGCGCGCGCAGTCGCTGGACCAGCCGAACCTGATGATCCTGGTGTCGATGCTGGTGGTGGTGGGTGCGAGCGTGGTGGCGATCGCGATGCTGCTGCAGCAGGTGAAGCAGTTGAGCGGCATCGAGCGCGCGGTCCACATCGGGCTCGGGCTGGTGGCGCTCGCGGGCTCGTGGCTGATGATGCATTCCATCTACGCCTTCCACTACGCGCACCGCTACTACAACGACGAGAAGCACCGCGGGCCCGACGCGGGCGGGCTGGACTTCCCGGGCAAGGAAGACCCCGACTACTTCGACTTCCTCTACTACGCCTACGTGATCGGCATGACCTCGCAGGTGTCGGACGTGCAGGCCACCTCGCGCGAAATGCGGCGCATCACGCTGATCCACAGCGTGCTGGCCTTCGCCTTCAACATGCTGGTGCTCGCGCTGTCGGTCAACGTGGTGGCCGGCGCGATCTGATCCCGGCTCAGGCCTTGGCGGCGCGCGGCCAGAGCTTCACGAGGCCGGTCGACAGCGCCACGCCGCAGACGATCACCGCGGCGCAGGTCAGCATCCACTGCGTGATGGTCTCGCCGAGGAACACGGCGCCGTAGAAAGCCGCGAACACCGGCACCAGGAAGGTCACTGTCAATGCGCGCGCCGGGCCGGCGCGCTCGATCAGCCGGAAGAACAGGATGTAGGCCACGCCGGTGCAGGCGATGCCGAGCGCGAGCAGCGCGAGCCAGGCGCGCGCGCCGGGCATCTGCGCGGGCCAGAGCCAGATCGCGGGCACGGCGAGGAACAGCGAGGCGCCGATCTGGCTGCCGGTGGCGGTGGCCAGCGGCGGCACGCCGGTGAGGAAGCGCCGCGTGGCGCTGGCCGAGATGCCGTAGCAAAGACAGGCCGCGAGGCAGGCCAGCATGGCCCACAACGCCGCGAGATTGCTGGCACCGGTGTGCAGGCCGGCACCGCCGCTGGCGAGCATGGCGACGCCGATGAAGCCGATCACCAGGCCGACCAGCCGCGAGCCGTCGGGCCGTTCGCGGAACCAGGCCCAGGCCACCAGCGCGCCGAACATCGGCGTGGCCGCGTTGAGCACGGCCGCGAGGCTGCTGTTGATGCTGAGCACCGCGAAGCTGAACAGCGCGAAGGGAAGGCCCGAGTTGAAGACGCCGACCGAGAAGCTGGGCTTCCAGTGGCGCGCGAGCGCGGGGCCCTGGCCGCGCAGCAGCGCGATCGGCAGCAGGAACAGCGCGGCGATGCTCACGCGCACGGCCGCGGTCGGCAGCGCGCCGAACTCGGCGGCGCCGATGCGCATGAACAGGAAGGAGGCGCCCCAGAGCGCGCCGAGCAGCACGAGGTCGACGAGCCAGCCCTTGGGCTTGGGTGCGCCGGCGGCGGTGGTGGTGGAGGTGGTCATGCGGTGTTGTCGTTGTGTGTTCTCTTGCGCCTGGCCGTGGGCCAGGCGTTCCCGACCCGCGAGCCTACCGCACGCCTTCGAGCTCGAGCAGCGCGCTCTTGCGCTCGAGCCCGCCGGCATAGCCGGTCAGCGAGCCGTTGGCGCCGAGCACGCGGTGGCAGGGCACGATCACGCTGATCGGGTTGCGGCCCACGGCCGCGCCCACCGCGCGCACCGCGGCCGGGTTGCCGACGTTCGCGCTCAGCGCGCCGTAGCTGGTGGTGGCGCCCGCGGGGATCGCGAGCAGCGCCTGCCACACGCTCTGCTGGAACGCGGTGCCGTGCGACAGGTCGAGCGGCAGCTCGAAGCGGTCGCGCTTGCCGGCGAAATAGTCGCGCAGCTGTGCGGTCGTTTCGACGAACACCGGATGGTCGTCGCGCGTCTGCCAGCCCGTGGTGTCGGGCCAGTGGCGTTGCTGGTCGAACCAGACACCGGCCAGGCCGGCGTCGGTGGCGGCCATGGTGATGCCGCCGAGCGGGCTGTCGTAGTGCGAGGTGTAGATGACGGTCTTCTTGAACTTCATGGCTTTTCAGGCGGTGAGGCCTGCCGTTGGGTTGGAAGGGATGTCCGCGGCGGTGGGCTCGGCGGACGGCGTGGAAGGGACGGGTGCGTGCCAGGCGCGCAGCACCGCGTAGCTGCGCCACGGGCGCCAGGCCTGCGAGGCCTCGCTCGCGGCGCGCGCGGTGCTCACGCCCAGCGCCTTCTGCAGCGCGACGTCGCCGGCCGGGAAGGCATCGGGCCAGCGCAGCGCGCGCATCGCGATGTACTGCGCGGTCCAGGCGCCGATGCCCGGCAGTTCCTGCAGCGCGGCGATGGTCGAGGGCACGTCGGCGCCCGCATGCAGCGGCAGCCGGCCTTCGGCCACCGCGCGCGCCAGCGCATGCAGCGCGGCCTGGCGCTGGCGCACGATGCCGAGCTGGCCCAGCGCATCGCCGCTGGCGGCCGCGATGGCGGCGGGCGTGGGAAACAGGCGGTCGAGACCGTCGATGGGCGTGACGATCGGTTCGCCGAAGGCCTCGACCAGCCGCGAACCCAGGGTGCGGGCCGCGGCCACCGTGATCTGCTGGCCCAGCACCGCGCGCACCGCGAGCTCGAAGCCGTCGACCGTGCCCGGCACGCGCAGGCCGTCGCCATGCGGAAAGGCGTCGTGCAGCGCGGCGTTGATGGCCATCGGGTCGGCGTCGATGTCGAGCATGGCGCGGGCGCGGCTGATCACCACCGGCAGCACGGGCGCCAGCGAATCGCTGACCGACAGCAGCATCTGTTCGCGTGCCATGTCGAAGCGCAGCTGCAGCCAGCCGGCATGCACCTGCGCGCCGTGCTGCACGCGCAGCGTGCGCGCCAGCCGCGTGAAGGCCGGTGCCTGGGTGTTCTTGCCCGCAACCGGCACCTTGCCGTCCTCGGCCGTCACGAGCTCGACCCCGCGCAGCGCGCGCCGCGCGAAGAAGCCGAGCATCGCGTTCGGGTCGTAGGGCGGGCGAAAGCCCAGCCGCACCTCGATCGCGCGGCCGTCGCCGCCCTCGGCGCCGCCGGCGCGCCGCAAGGCGCTCGGATTGAGCCCGTAGTGCTCGACGAAGGCCGCGTTGAAGCGGCGCACGCTCGCGAAGCCGCTGGCCAGCGCCACCTGCGTCATCGGCAGGCGGGTGTCGGCGATCAGCTGCTTGGCCGCGAGCAGGCGGCGCGTCTGCAGGTACTGCAGCGGCGAGACGCCGAACTGGGCCTCGAAGATGCGGCGCAGGTGGCGGTCGCTGACGCCGAGCCGGGCCGCGATCTGCGCGGCGCCCGGGCCCTCGTCGGTCCAGGCGTCGGGCTCGTCGATCAGCCGCGCCGCCTGCTGCGCGAGGATGCGCGAGGCGTCCTCGGTCGACCAGTTGGCCGTGCCCATGGGGCGCGGCGCCAGTTCGGGCCGGCAGCGCAGGCAGGGACGGAAGCCCTCGGCCTCGGCCTGCGCCGCGTGGCGGAAGAAGCGGCAGTTCTCGCGCCGCGGCAGCTTCACGCGGCAGACCGGGCGGCAGTAGATGCCGGTGGAGGTCACCGCGGTGAAGAACGAGCCGTCGAAGCGCGCGTCGTGCGTCTTCAGCGCCAGGTAGCAGGCATCGCTCTCGAGCACGTCGGGGGAGGCGTTGGCGTTTGTCATGGCTTGAATATTAAGGTTTGGCGTCGTTTCGACTGGCCGTTTTCGGACATGTGGGTACCCCTGGCGATGCCTACAATCCCCGGGTCCACGAATCCACAGAGGAATCCTTTTTCATGCAGCTCAGCGCGTCGATCTTCAAGGCCTACGACATTCGCGGCGTGGTGCCCTCCACGCTGAATCCCGAGGTGGCGGAAGCCTTGGGCCGGGCCTTCGGCAGCGCGGCCCGCGCGGCCGGCGAGACCGCCGTGGCCGTGGGGCGCGACGGGCGCCTGTCGGGCCCGGCCCTCTCGCAAGCGCTGATCCGCGGCCTGGTGGCCACCGGCGTCGAGGTGATCGACGTGGGCGCGGTCACCACGCCCATGCTGTATTTCGCGGCCCACACGCTCGCCACCAGCGGCATCCAGGTCACGGGCAGCCACAACCCCAAGGACTACAACGGCTTCAAGATGGTGCTGGCCGGCCGCGCGATCTACGGCGACGAGATCCAGGCACTGCGCAAGACCATGGAAGCAGGCAGCGCGACGCTCGCGCCCGGCGGCAGCGTGCGCCAGGTCGACGTGACCGAGGCCTACGTGCAGCGCATCGTGGGCGACGTGCGGCTGGCGCGGCCGATGAAGATCGTGGTCGATTCGGGCAACGGCATCGCCGGCGCCTCGGCCCCCGCGATCTTCCGCGCGCTGGGCTGCGAGGTGACCGAGCTGTTCAGCGAGGTCGACGGCGACTTCCCGAACCACCACCCCGATCCCAGCAAGCCCGAGAACCTCAAGGACCTGATCGCCGCGCTGCAACAGGGCGACGCCGAACTGGGCCTGGCCTTCGACGGCGACGGCGACCGGCTGGGCATCGTCACCAAGGATGGCCAGAACATCTTCCCCGACCGCCAGATGCAGCTGTTCGCGCAGGACGTGCTGTCGCGCGTGCCGGGCGGCACCATCGTCTACGACGTGAAGTGCTCGCAGCGCCTGGGCCCGGCCATCGAGGCCGCGGGCGGCAAGCCGCTGATCTTCAAGACCGGCCATTCGCTGATCAAGGCGAAGATGAAGGAACTCGATTCGCCGCTGGGCGGCGAGATGAGCGGCCACATCTTCTTCAAGGAGCGCTGGTTCGGCTTCGACGACGGCACCTATGCCGGCTGCCGCATGCTCGAGATCCTGAGCAAGAGCCCGAATGCCAGCGACGTGCTCAACGCGCTCCCCACGAGCTTCTCCACGCCCGAGCTCAACGTGAAGTGCGCCGAGGGCGAGCCGCACGCGGTGGTCGAGCAGCTGCTGAAGGCGGCGAGCTTCGAGGCCCCGGCGCAGGTGTCGACCATCGACGGCCTGCGCGTCGACTGGCCCGACGGCTTCGGCCTGATCCGCGCCTCCAACACCACGCCGGTGCTGGTGCTGCGCTTCGAGGGCCAGACCCAGGCGGCGCTCGAGCGCATCGAGGCCCGCATGCTGGCGCTGCTCAAGACGGTGAAGCCCGACGCCACGCTGGCCGAAGCGGCGCACTAGGACACCGTGCGTTCGCTGCTGCTGCGCCTGTACGGCGCCTTCACCACCCTGGCCCAGCCGCTGGTGCGCCGCAAGCTGCGGCGCCGCGCGGCGGCCGAGCCCGGCTACGCGGTGGCGGTCGAAGAGCGCTTCGGCCACTACGACGCCGCCACCACCGGCCACGCCCAGTGCTGGGTGCACGCGGTCTCGCTCGGCGAGACGCGCGCCGCCGCCATCCTCATCGAGGAGCTGCGACGCCAGTTCCCCGAGATCCCGATCCTGCTCACGCACGGCACCGCCACCGGCCGCGAGGAGGGCGCCAAGCTGCTGCGCGAGGGCGACACGCAGGTCTGGCAGCCCTGGGACACGCCGGGCGCCGTGGCGCGCTTCCTCGACCGCTTCCAGCCGCGCATCGGCGTGCTGATGGAAACCGAGGTCTGGCCCGAGATGGCCGCGGCCTGCGCCGAGCGCCGCATCCCGCTGGTGCTGGCCAATGCGCGGCTCAACGAGAAATCGCTGGCCTCGGCCGAGCGGCTGGGCTGGCTGGCGCGGCCGGCCTATTCGGCGCTGAGCGCGGTCTGGGCCCAGACCGAGGCCGACGCGCACCGGCTGGTGTCGCTGGGCGCCAAGGTCTCGGGCATCTACGGCAACCTCAAGTTCGACGCCACGCCCGACGTGCGGCAGCTCCATGCGGCCGCCAAGCTGCGCGGCACGCTGCCCAAGCCGATCGTGGTGCTGGCCAGTTCGCGCGACGGCGAGGAGCGCCTGCTGCTCGAGGTGCTGCGGCGCTTCGGCGCCACCGCGCCGGTGCCGCCCGAGCAGGGCGCGGTCCGCTCGATCTCGAAGCGGGTGCACGACGTGCAGTGGATGATCGTGCCGCGCCATCCGCAGCGCTTCGACGAGGTGGCGGCGCTGATCGAGGCCGAGGGCTTCGCCGTGGCGCGCCGCAGTACAGCGGGCCAGCCGGCCGAGGCCGAGATCTGGCTCGGCGATTCGCTCGGCGAGATGGCGCTGTACTACGGCCTGGCCGACGTCGCGCTGCTCGGCGGCAGCTTCGAGCCCCTGGGCGGCCAGAACCTGATCGAGCCCGCGGCCTGCGGCTGCCCGGTCGTGATGGGGCCGTCCACCTTCAATTTCGCGGAGGCCGCGCAGCTGTCGCTCGCGGCCGGTGCCTCGCTGCGCGTCGAGACCATGGAACAGGCCGTGACCAGCGCGCTCAAGCTGGTCGAGAACCGCGAGCGCCGCGAGGCGATGTCGCAGGCCGCGCAGGCCTTCTCGTCCTCGAACCGCGGCGCGGCCGAGCGCACGGCGGCCGCGGTGCTCACGATCGCGATGGCGGCCGAGCCCGAGGAACCGGTGGAGCCGGCGCTGGCCGACGAGCCGACGAAGCCGCCGGTCCAGGCTGCGCAGCCGGCAGCGGAAGGCCCGCGCGAGCGCGCGGAGCCCACGCTCGACTAGGGTTTCAGCGCCCCGGGTTCAGCACCGGCGGCGGCGGCGGTGCGACGGGGATCGCGGGCGGCGGCGGATTGAACGGCGCCACCGGCACCGGCGGCACCACCGGCACGCTGGGCCGCGCGGGCGGCACGGCCACGGCGTTCGGATCGGCCGGGGTGGTGGTCGATGGGGCCGGCACCGCGGGCACGCTGCCGTTCTTCGCCAGCGTGGCGTTGATGGCATCCATGTCGGCCACGGTCAGCGTGCCGTTGGCCTGGCGCAGCTTCAGGTTGCCCAGCAGCACGTTGTAGCGCGCCTGCGCGAGGTCGCGCTTGGTCTGGTAGAGCTGGCTCTGCGAATTGAGCACGTCGATGTTGATGCGCACGCCGACCTGGTAGCCCAGGCGGTTGGCGTCGAGCGCGCTCTGGCTCGAGGCCTCGGCCGCCTCGAGCGCCTTGACCTGGCCCGCGCCCGAGACCAGCCCGAGGTAGGCCGCGCGCGTGGCCTGCGCCACGTTGCGGCGGGTGCCGTCGAGCACGCTGCGCGACTGGTCCTCGAGGGCCAGCGTTTCCTTGATGCGGTTCTCGGTCGCGAAGCCCGCGAACAGCGGCAGGTTGAAGGTCACGCCCACGGTGGCGGCGTTGATGCGCGTGCCCACGGTGCTGGTGCTGGTGCCGTTCGGGTTGCGCGTGACGTTGTAGCCGAGGTTGGCGTCCAGCGTGGGCTTGTGGCCGGCGCGCGCCTTCTCGATCTCCAGGCCCGCCACGTCGACGCCGAGCTGCGCCTGGCGGATCGCCGGGTGGCCCGCGTCGGCCTGCGAGACCCAGGCCTCGATGTCGGCCGGCTGCGCGGTCGGCAGCACCACCGGCACGGCCAGCGGCACCGGCACGCTGCCGGGGCGGCCGACCAGCTGGTCGAGCACGATCTTCTTCACGCGCAGGTCGTTCTCGGCCGCGATCTCCTGCGCCACCACGAGGTCGTAGCGGGCCTGGGCCTCGCGCGAGTCGGTGATGGTGGAGGTGCCGACCTCGAAGTTGCGCTTGGCCGAGGCGAGCTGCTCGGACACGGCCGCCTTCTGCGCGCGCACCAGCGACAGGCTGTCCTGGCTCGCGAGCACGTCGAAATAGGCCTGGCTCACGCGCACGATCAGGTCCTGCTCGGCGATGGTGAACACCGACTGCGCGATCTCGGCCTGGCGCTTGCCCTGCTCCCAGGTGGCCCAGTTGGCGGGCCGGTATAGCGGCTGGGTGGCGTTGATGCCGACGTTCTGCTGCGTGAAGTCGCGCGAGGAACTGCCCTGCTGGTTGCCCGTGATGACGTCGATGTCGAGGTTGTTGCGGTTCACGCCCGCGCTGAGCCCGACGGCCGGCAGGATGCCGGCCCTGGCCTGCGCCGCGCGCGCCACGCTGGCGTCGTACTGGGCGCGCGCGCCCTGGTAGGTGGCATCGAAGCCACGCGCCGATTCGTAGAGTTCGTTCAGTGTCTGGCCCTGGGCCGGCGATGCGAGCAGCGTGGCAAGAAGGCTTGCGATGGCTGCGGAAAGAGGCAGGAGCCGGGGCCTGGGAGGCATTGAAAGTCCTTGGGAGCGGAAGAATCAGTAGCGCGGCACGGCGGGGTCGTGCTGCGCGGACCAGGCGTCGATGCCGCCGGCCACGTTGGCCAGTTGCGCAAAGCCGTTCTGGTGCAGGAAGGCGGCCACGCGCTGGCTGCGGGCGCCGTGGTGGCACAGGCAGGCGATGCGCTGGTTCTCGTCGAGCTCGGACAGGCGCGCGGGGATCTCGTTCATCGGGATCGCCAGCAGCGTGAAGCCCGCCGGGGCGACGCTCGCGGTCTGCAGCTCCCAGGGCTCGCGGACGTCGAGCAGCACGGCGGGTGCGTCGGCGTCCTGTGCAAACCAGGCGGCGAGGTCGGCGGGGCGGACTTGATCGATCATGCGGCCGGCCCGATCAGAACGCGAAGCGCGACGGCTCGGGGAAGTTCAAAAGGCGCGGCGCCACCGTGTCCCAGGGCTGGATCGTGTCCCACTTGCTTTCGCTGCTGCGGGTCACGAAGTGGGCGCGCATCATGGGTTCGTCGCCGACGATCGCGGCCAGGCGGCCGCCGACCTTGAGCGAGCCGAGCAGGTTCTGCGGAATGCGCGCGACCGAGCCGCTGAGCACGATCACGTCGAAGCTCGGGCCGCTGGGCAGCGGCACGGCGCCGTCGGCATGGCGCACCTCGACATTGGTCACGCCGTTCTGGCGCAGGGTCTCGGCGGCGCGGGCGGCCAGCGCGGGGTTGATCTCGAGCGACAGCACCTTGGCGGCGCGGGCGCCGAGCAGGGCGGCCATGAAGCCGGAGCCGGTGCCGATCTCGAGCACCGATTCGTGCTTCTGCACGTGCAGGTCCTGCAGCGTGCGGGCCTCGACCTTGGGCGACAGCATGAATTCGCCGGGCACCGAGCCGTCGAGCAGCGGCAGCTCCATGTCGAAGAAGGACAGCGCGCGGTGCGCCTCGGGCACGTAGTCCTCGCGGCGGATCACCGCCAGCAGGTCGAGGATTTCCAGGTCCAGCACATCCCAGGGGCGGATCTGCTGTTCGATCATGTTGAAGCGCAAGCGCTCGAGGGTGGGGGCGGTGCTCATGGGTTTTCCTTCTGGGGGCGGGTCAGGACAAACCTTCAATTTTAGGCGGCACCCGACGGGCCAGCGGCTTCGTCGGGTTCCGCCTGCGCCCGCGGCTGGGTGCTCAGGCCGTAGAGCACCACGTCGGCCTGCATCTCGATGTACTTGAGCGGGTCGAAGTTGTCGCCCTCGTCGACGCACAGGTTGGCCGAGTGCTTCCAGAGCATCAGGAAGATCATCGGCGCGACCACCGAGTAGATGGTGTGGTCGACGTCGACCGGCCGGAACTCGCCGCGGTCGATGCCGCGCTGGATGATGCGCCGAAGCAACGCATGGCCCGGCCGCACCACCTCCTGGCGGTAGAAGTCCGCCAGCTCGGGGAAGTTGGCGCCTTCGCTCATCATCAGCTTGGTGAGGCCCGAGGCCTGGGTCAGGCCCACGCGCTCCCACCACACGCGCATGCAATAGCGCAGCATCTGGGCCGTGGTGCCCTCGAAGGTCTCGAATTCCTGGTTCCACTCGGTGAAACGGCCGCCGAGGTTCTCGACCACCACGGCCTTGAACAGCTCTTCCTTGCTCGGGAAATAGAGGAACAGCGTGCCCTTGGAGACGCCGGCACGCACCGCCACTTCTTCCGAGCGGGTGGCGGCGTAGCCCTTCTCGACGAACAGATCGAGCGCCGCCGCCAGCAGTTCACCGGGGCGCGCCTCCTTGCGCCGCTCGCGCTTGGCGCGGACCGGGCAGATCTTGTCGGCAAGGAATCGGGGAGTGGGCATTGTTTAATGACTCGCGGGTTAGTAATGTAGTGAGCCGCATCGAATGCGTCAAGCCGCGACAATATCGGGTTCCCTTGTCAGTCCGTTCCTGGAGTCCCCCATGACCTCTTCGCCTTCCACCACCGAAACCATCGTGCTCGGCGGCGGCTGCTTCTGGTGCACCGAGGCGGTGTTCGACCGCGTGCAGGGGGTGGTCGACGTGGAATCGGGCTATTCGAACGGCCAGACGGTCAATCCCAGCTACGAGCAGGTCTGCACCGGCCGCACCGGCCACAACGAGGTGGTGAAGCTGAGCTTCGACCCGGCGCAGATCGCCCTACGCGAGATCCTCGAGATCTTCTTCGTGGTGCACGACCCCACGACGCTCAACCGCCAGGGCAACGACGTCGGCACCCAGTACCGCAGCGGCATCTACTACACGACCGAGGCGCAGAAGCAGGTGGCCGACGACGTCATCCGCGAGATCGAGGCCGGCAAGACCTATGCCTCGCCGGTGGTGACCGAGGTCAAGCCGCTCGACAACTACTCGACCGCCGAGGCCTACCACCAGGACTACTTCCTGAACCACCCGAACCAGGGCTACTGCGCCTTCGTCGTGGGACCGAAGGTCGAGAAGTTCCAGAAGACCTTCGCCGCGCGCGTCAAGGCCTGATCCTCTTTCCGCCGCGCCCGTGCACCTCGCCCTTTCGTCCGGCCCGACCCGTTCGCAGCGCGCGCTCGTCTTCGCGCTGGCGATCGCGCTGTGGCTCGCGGGCACGCTCGGGCTGATGCACCGTTCGCTGCACGCGCCGGGCCTGCCCGCGGCGGCCGCGGCCGCGCACGTGGGCCACGACCACGCCGGGCACGACCATGCCGCGCACGGCCTGGCGAGCCTGTTCGGCGAGCACACCGATGCCGAGTGCCGCCTGTACGACCAGCTCTCGCACGGCTCCAGCGCACCGGGCGTGCCGCTGGTGGTGCTGCCGATGCTGTTGCCGACGGCCACCTTCGCCTACCTGCAGGGCGAGGTGCTCGCCCGCTGGGTCGCGCTGTTCGACGCGCGCGGCCCGCCTTCCTCTCGCTGAATCCCCCTTGTGTTCCGGCTCGCCGCACCCGTTCGCCACGGGTGGCGGCGGGCCGCCCATCGATTCAACGAGTGTCCATTCATGATTCCCCATTTCCGTCGCAACGCCGTGGGCGTTGCCGTTCTTTCCCTGCTGTCGCTGGCAGCCGTCGCGCAGGAGCTCGCCGCGGCGGCGCCTGCCGCCGATGCTTCCGCGGGCGCGCTGCCCGCCGCCGGCGCCCTGCCGGCGGTGACGGTGGAGGCGCAGTCCGAGCGCCTCAAGAAGGCGCGCATGGAGCTGTCGCCCGCGGTCGGCGCCACCGTCTACCGCATCGACCGCTCGGCCATCGACGCGCTCGGCAAGGGCGACGCCACGCCGCTGGACGACGTGCTGCTGACCCTGCCGGGCGTCGCCAAGGATTCCAAGGCCTCCGGTTCGCTGCACGTGCGCGACGACCACGGCAACGTGCAGTACCGGGTCAACGGCGTGCAGCTGCCCGAGGGCATCTCGGGCTTCGGCCAGTCGCTCGACACGCGCTACATCGACTCGGTCGATTTCCTCACCGGCGCCTTGCCCGCGCAGTACGGCCTGCGCACCGCCGGCATCGTCGACATCCAGACCAAGCAGGGCCTCGGCAAGCCCGGCGGCTCGCTCGGCTTCACCTTCGGCAGCCACAACACGCTGGAGGAGAACGCGTCGTTCTACGGCACCACGGGCAACCTGAGCTACTACCTGTCGGGCAGCCTGGTGTCCAACACCAGCGGCATCGAGAACCCCCAGCCGACGCTGAACGCGCAGAACGACCGCACGCGCCAGGGCAAGACCTTCGGCAACCTGTCGTACTACCTCGACGCCGACACGCGCCTGGGCCTGATGTTCGGCACCTACAACGGCAAGTTCCAGATCCCGACCAACCCTGACCAGGCCCCGGCCTTCTCGCTCGCCGGCTTCAGCGACCTGGGCTCGGGCTTCAACGCGCTGCCGTCGTCCGACGTGCGCGAGCGGCAGACCGAGGCCACGCGCTTCGTCGCGCTGTCGTTCCAGAAGACCCTCGGCGCGCTCGACTTCCAGGTCTCGGCCTTCCACCAGTACTCGAACCTGCACTACCTGCCCGACCCGGTGGGCGACCTGGTCTACAACGGCGTGGCCTCGGACACCCTGCGCTCGAATTCGTCCAACGGCCTCCAGGCCGATGCCTCGTACAAGCTCGGCAGCGCGCACACGCTGCGCTTCGGCGGCGCCTACACGCGGCAGACCACGCGCAGCATCAATGCGGTGAACGTGTTCCCGGTCGACGACAGCGGCGCGCCGGCCGGCGACACGCCGCTGCTGATCAACGACAACTCCGGCAAGGTCGGCCAGCTCGCCAGCCTCTATCTGCAGGACGAGTGGCGCATCGACCCGAAGCTCACGCTCAACTACGGCCTGCGCTACGACAGCGTCGATGCCTTCACCAAGGAGCACCAGTGGAGCCCGCGGCTGAACCTCGCGTACAAGCTGTCGGACGACACGGCGCTGCACGCGGGCTACGCGCGCTACTTCACGCCGCCGCCGCAGGAGCTGGCATCGCAGCAGAGCATCAACCTCTACGCGGGCACCACCAACCAGCCCGAGATCGCCGTGTCCGACCCGGTGAAGGCCGAGCGCACCCACTACTTCGACCTGGGCGTGGACCACAAGCTGAGCCCGAACCTGTCGCTGTCGGCCGACGTCTACTACAAGAACATCACGAACCTGGTCGACGAAGGCCAGTTCGGCCAGGCGTTGATCCTGTCGCCGTTCAACTACGCCGACGGCTTCGCGCGCGGCTTGGAGCTGTCGGCGCGCTACAACGACGAGCACTGGTCGGCCTATGCGAACCTGGCCCACCAGAAGGCGATGGGCAGGAACATCGTGTCGAGCCAGTCGCTGTTCGGCGCCGACGAGCTGGGCTACATCGCCAACCACGATGTGTACCTGGACCATGACCAGACCTGGACGGCCTCGGCCGGCGCCAGCTACCGCTTCGGCGACGACCAGGTCAGCGGCGACGTGATCTTCGGCAGCGGCCTGCGCCGCACGCCCGACGGCGGTGCGCCCAACAGCGCCGCGCTGCCGAACTACACGGTGGTCAACGCCGCCTACGCCCACACCTGGAAGTACGCCTCGGGCAGCGACGTGGTCGGCCGCGTCGCGATCCTGAACCTGTTCGACAAGAGCTACCTGCTGCGCGACGGCACCGGTGTCGGCGTGGGCGCGCCGCAATACGGCACGCGGCGCAGCGTGTACATGAGCATGACCACGCACTTCTGATGAAGCATTCGAGGCTGTCGCGCGCCGTCGTTCTCACGCTGCTGCTCGCGGTGTGGGCGGCGTCGACCCTCGGGCTCGTGCATGCCACGCTGCACGTGCCGGGCGACTGGACCCGGACCGTGGAGGCCCGGCGCATGGCCGCGGCCGCCGGCGCGACGCAGGGCGTGCACGAGGCGCAGGCGCATGCCTCCGCCGCGCGGCACGGCTGGCTGCATGCCCTGTTCGGCGACCGCACCGATGCCGAGTGCCGGCTGTACGACCGGCTCGCGCACGGCTCCGGCGCCCTGGGCGTGCCGTTGGTGCTGCTGCCGGTGCAACTGCCGGCGGCGCGCTTCGCCTACCTGCAGGGCGAGGCCATCGTCCGCTGGGTCGCGCCGTTCGAGGCCCGCGGGCCGCCTGTCGCTCGCTGAATGTTCCGTTTCCGATTCGCCGCCACCCGTCGCGCACGGGTGGCCGGCGGTCGCTCATCGATTCAACGAGTTTTCATCATGACCCCCCAATTCCGTCGCAACGCCATCGGCGCTGCCGTCCTCTCGCTCGCCTCGGCCGCGGCCCTGGCCCAGACCGCACCCGTCGATCCCTCGCCGAACCCGCAACCCACCACCAGCCTGCGCGAGATCACCGTCACCGGCAACCCGCTGGGCGCCAGCGACCTGATCGCGCCCACCACCACGCTCTCGGGCGACGAACTGCTGCTGCGCTCGCAGTCCACGCTGGGCCAGACGCTGGACAACATCCCCGGCGTCAGCAGCACCTACTTCGGCCCCAACGCCAGCCGGCCGATCATCCGCGGCCAGGACGGCGACCGCATCCGCATCCTGCAGAACGGCGGCGGCGCGCCCGACGCCTCGGCGCTGAGCTACGACCACGCGGTGCCGGTCGACGCGCTGGTCACCGAGCGCGTCGAGGTGCTGCGCGGCCCGTCGGCGCTGCAGTACGGCGGCAGCGCGGTCGGCGGCGTGGTGAACCTGATCGACAACCGCATCCCGAGCGAGCCGATCGAGGGCTTCGGCGGCCGCGCCGACCTCGGCTATGCCACCGGCAACCGCGAGAAGAACGGCGCCGTGATGCTCGAGGGCGGCAACGGCCGCTTCGCGCTGCATGCCGACGCCTTCAAGCGCGATTCGAGCGACGTCTCGGCGCCGATCGACCTGAACTGCGAGAAGCCCGGCTCGCCCTGGCGCGCGCGCAAGATCTGCAACTCGGCCAACGAGGCGCACGGCGGCGCGATCGGCGGCACGCTGTTCTTCGACCGGGGCTGGATCGGCGCCTCGGCCAGCACCTACCGCAGCAACTACGGCACCGTGGCCGAGGACGACGTGACCATCGCGATGAAGTCCGACCGCTACGCGATCGAGGGCGAATGGCGCCCGGGCGGCATCATCCGCAGCGTCCACGCCAAGCTCAGCCACACCAACTACCGCCACACCGAGTTCGAGGGCGCCGAGGCCGGCACCACCTTCTCGAACATGAGCAACGACCTGCGCGTCGAGGTGCGGCACGAGAAGATCGGGCCGCTGGAAGGCCTGATGGGCTTCAGCGCCGAGACCAACCGCTTCGCCGCCGACGGCGAGGAAGCCTTCGCGCCGCACAGCCGCACGCGCTCGCGCGCGCCGTTCCTCTACGAGGAGATGGGCACCTCGTGGGGCAAGCTGAGCTTCGGCGCGCGCACCGAGCGCGTCACCGTGCGATCGCTCGGCTATCCCGACGATCCGAGCATCAACCGCTTCGCGATCGGCGAGCGCACCTTCAACCCGAACAGCGCCGCCTTCGGCGCCCTGGTCAATCTCGCGCCGCAGTGGCAGCTGACCTCGAACATCGCCTACACCGAGCGCGCGCCCAAGGACTACGAGCTGCTGGCCAACGGCCCGCACGTGGCCACGGCCGCATGGGAGGTCGGCAACCCGAACCTGAGCAAGGAGCAGTCGACCGGCTTCGACCTCGGCGCGCAATGGAAATCGGGACCGAACACGGCGCGCGTCAACGCCTACGTCACGCGCTTTCGCAACTACATCGGCCTGACCGCCTCGGGCCGCACGCTCGACGAGGAAGGCCAGGTCGTGACCGATCCCGAGGTCACCGACACGCTGGCCGAGTACCTCTACAACGGCGTGCGCGCGCGCTTCACCGGCATCGAGGCCAGCGGCAACCTGCGGCTGCTGGGCAGCGACGGCTTCGCGCGCATGAACGACGCCGGCACGCTCGACCTCGAATGGCGCGGCGACCTGGTGCGCGCGAAGAACACCGACACCGGCGAGCCGCTGCCGCGCATCGCGCCGGTGCGCGTGGGCGCCACGCTGGTCTACGGCAACGGCCCGTGGAGCGGCCGCGTCGGCTTCGACTACAACGCCGCGCAGCACCGCGTGCCGGGCGTCGGTGCGCGCGAGACCGATGCCTACACCCTGTGGAACGCCTCGATCGCCTATCGCATGAAGGTGCAGCGCGCCAACCTCACCTGGTATGCGCGCGTCGACAACATCGGCAACAAGCTGGCCTACAGCGCGACCTCGATCCTGACGACGACGGTGTATCCGGCCGCGCCGCTGCCGGGGCGCTCGCTGAAGGTGGGCGTGCGCGTGACCTTCTGACCGGAGGGTGCCTCCTTCCCCCGGCGGGGGAGGGAGGCGGGCACGAACGCTCGGCTATCCTCGACCGGTGAATTCGTTCGTCATCTCCTCCCTCCTGCCCGTCGTGCTGCTGATCGCGGCGGGCTACCTGGCCGGGAGGCGCCGCTGGATCGGCGGCAATGCGGTCAAGGACCTCTCCAACCTGATCTTCCTGCTGCTCGCGCCGGCGCTGCTGTTCCGCGCGATGAGCGGCGTGCACGTCGAGGAACTGCGCTTCAAGCCGGTGGCCGCCTACTTCATCGCCTCGGGGCTGCTGTTCGCGGCCACCTTGGCGCTGCGCGGCTTCAACCGCACGGGCGCGGTGCTCGCGCTCGCCAACACCTACAGCAACACCGTGATGATCGGCATCGTGCTGGTCGGCCTGGCCTATGGCGAGGCCGGCATGGTGGTGCTGCTGACCTTGATCTCGCTGCATTCGCTGGTGCTGATGACCAGCGCCACCGTGGTGCTCGAGCTCGCGGTGGCGCGCGAGCACGCGGTGGTCGGCGGCGCCGAGAAGCGCTCGATGCTGCGCACCGTGTTGCGCGCGCTGCGCAACGCCATCATCCATCCGGTGCCGCTGCCGATCATCGCGGGCCTGCTGTTCGCGCAGAGCGGCTGGGTCATGCCGCAGCCGGTCGACCGCACCATCGAACTGCTGGGCCAGGCCTTCGGCCCGGTGGCGCTGGTCATGGTGGGCATCACGCTGGCGCTCACGCCAGTGGGGCGCCACTGGCGCAGTGCCCTGGTGCAGGCCGGCGTCAAGAACCTGCTGCATCCGCTGCTGGTGGCGATCATCGGCTGGGCGCTCGGCGTGCGCGGCATTCCGCTCACGGTGATGGTGGTTGCGGCCGCGCTGCCGATCGGCGCCAACGTGTTCCTGTTCTCGCAGCGCTACCGCAGCGCCGAGGACCTGGTGACCGCCAGCGTCGCGGTCTCCACGCTGCTGGCACTGGCCACGCTCACGCTGGTGATGCTCTGGGTGCAGTGGTTGCCCTGACATCCGTCCCGGGCCACGCGAAACCGTAGCCTTTCGATTTCCTCCTCGCCCCGTGCCCCTATGCCGTTCGGCAGGGTGGCCGTTTGGCGAGATGTGGAGCGCCGCCGGCCGCTCTACATTTCCCCGCTGATGATTTGCCAGACGCGATCCATGCCCGTTGCTGCGATGGTGCTGATCGCGACGGCGATCGCGCCATGGCTGCTGCTGGGCGCCGCCACGCCGGCGGCGGCGCAGGCCAAGCCGTGCCGCACGCCCTGTCTGGCCGTGCCCAAGCCGGAGGAAAAACCGGCGCCCGAACCGGCGAAGCCGCCGGCCGCCGTCGACCGGCCGAGCGAGAAGGCGGCCGTGCGGCCGCCGCCGAAGCCGCGCGCGCCGGCCGAGGCGCCGCCGGCCCGCGTGGCGGAGCACGAGGCCGACCGGTCCGCGCCCGCGCGCCGGCCGGCGCCGACGAAGCGCTGCACCGAGATCAACATGCGCGCCGCCGTGGGCGAGCCGCTGTCGGACCAGGACATGACGTACTTGAGGAGCCAATGCTGATGATGAAGATCCCCTCCAGCCTGCGCGGCGCGCTGCGCGCGATGGCGCTCGGCGCCGCCGCCGTGCTGCTCGCGGCCTGCGCGGCACAGCGCCCGCAGCCGGGCAACGCGATGCCTTTCGAACAGGCCGTCGACCAGGCGGTGGACGACCTGATGGTGCAGACCAAGAAGCTGCCGGGCTTCCTCGCCAAGGTCGAGTCCTCGATGAAGCAGAGCCGCATCGTCATCGACCCGCTGCTCGAGAGCGCCAGCGGCCAGCAGACCGAGGTCACGCGCGTGGCCGAGCAGCGCATCGTCCAGCGCATGCAGGCGCAGTTCAAGCAGTTCACCGTGACGCCGTTCAACAGCACCGAGATCGCCACCGCGCAGTACGTGCTCAACGGCACGCTGGTGCGCGACAAGGAGGCGGGCGGCTCGCCCTACCGGCTGAACCTCGCGCTGACCGAGATCAAGAGCGGCGTGGTGATCGCGCAGTCGGTGGCGCGCATCAGCGATGCCTCGCTCGACACCCGGCCCACGGCCTTCTTCCGCGACAGTCCGGTCAACGGCAAGGACCGCGGCGTCGAGGGCTACATCCGCACCGCCGAGACCCAGCCGGGCCAGGCCGCCGACGCGCTCTACCTCGAGCGCCTGCCGACCGCGACCGTGATGCAGGAAGCCACCGCCGCCTACGAGGCCGGCCGGCTGCAGGAGGCGCTGGCGCGCTACGATGCCGCCTCGCGTCGCCCCGATGGGCAGCAGCTGCGCGTCTACAGCGGCCTGTACCTCACGCAGTCGCAGCTCGGTCGCACCGCCGATGCCGAGAAGACCTTCGGCACGCTCGCGCGGCTGGGGCTCGAAACCAACAACCTCAGCGTGAAGTTCCTGTTCAAGCCGGGCTCGACCGACTTCCTGGCCGACCCGAAGATCAGCGCCGCCTACCCGATGTGGCTGCGCCAGATCGCGCGCCAGGCCGCGCAGATCGATTCCTGCGTGGTCGTGACCGGCCACACCAGCCGCACGGGCTCGGAGGCCGTTAACGAAAGGCTGTCGCTGCAGCGCGCGGTGACCGTCAAGACCCGGCTGGTGGGCGAGGCCCCGCCGCTGGCGAAGAAGCTGCGCGAAGCCGGCGCGGGCTTCCGCGAGAACATCGTGGGCACGGGCGCCGACGATGCGAGCGACGCGCTCGATCGCCGCGTCGAATTCAAGGTGGCGGCCTGCGAGGCCTGATGGCTTAGGGCGCGAGCCTCTCGCGCACCCACTGACCGGCCTCGAGCCGGTAGCGCAGCCGGTCGTGCAGCCGGCTCTTGCGGCCCTGCCAGAACTCCCAGCGGTCGGGCACCAGCCGATAGCCGCCCCAGTGCGGCGGGCGCGGCGGCGAGAGCAGGTACTTCGCCGCGGCGACGGCCGCATTCTTCACCAGCACCTCGCGCCCGCCGATCACCTCGCTCTGCGGGCTGGCCCAGGCGCCCAGGCGCGAATCGAGCGGGCGGCTCGCGTAGTAGGCGTCGCTCTCGTCGGCGCCGGCCTTCTCGACCCGGCCCTCGATGCGCACCACGCGCTCGAGCTCGACCCAATGGAATTGCAGCGAGGCGTAGGGGTTGCCCGCGAGCTCGCGGCCCTTGCGGCTCTCGTAGTTGGTGTACCAGACCAGGCCGCGCGCGTCGTAGCCCTTGATCAGCACGATGCGGCTCGAGGGCCGCAGGTCGCTGCCGACGGTGCACAAGGTCATAGCGTTGGGCTCGGGCACCTGGGCGTCGATGGCCTCGTCGAGCCAGCGTTCGAACTGGCGCAGCGGATCGTCGGCGCTGTGCGCCTCGCCGAGCTCGGCGCGCTCGTAGCTCTTGCGCAGCGCGGCCAGCGATTCTTTGGAAGTCGGGGAAGTCATGGCGGCATTGTTGCCCAAGCGATACTCGCGCCGTGACCCCCCTTGCGAATCCCCCGACCGTGATCGTGCTGGCCTCGGGCCGCGGCGAACGCTTCGTGGCCGCCGGCGGCAGCGGCTCGAAGCTGCGCGCGCCGCTGGCCGGCAGGCCGGTGCTCGAGCGCACGCTCGACGCCGTGCGCGCGAGCGGCCTGCCCTGGCATGTGGAGGATGCGGGCCATCCGGGCATGGGCGATTCGATCGCGGCCGCGGTGCGCGCCACGGCGGGCGCGGCCGGCTGGCTGATCCTGCCGGGCGACCTGCCGCTGGTGTTGCCCCAGACGATCCGCGCCGTGGCAGCGGCGCTCGCGGGCGGCGTGCAGGCGGCGCAGCCGAGCTACCAGGGAGAGCGCGGCCATCCGGTGGGCTTTGCCGCCGGCTGCCAGGCGGCGCTCGCCGCGCTCGAAGGCAACTTCGGCGCGGCGCCCGTCCTGCGCGCTTTGCGTGCTATGGATTCGGTAGCTGACCTGGCGCTAGACGATGCCGGCATCGTGACCGACATCGACACCCCCGAGGCCCTGGCGCGCGCCGAGGCGCTGTGGCGCGCGCGCGAGGCAGCCGGCGCACCAGACGCCGGCTGAGCCTTCTTACTTGCCGATCACCGCGCAGGCGATGCGCGGGCCCGAGTTGCCGGCCGGCTGGGTCGTGAAGTCGTCCTTGTCGCGGTGCACCACCAGCGCACGGCCGATCACGCTGTTGGCGGCGCCCGGCGTCAGCGAGATCGCATGGTTCTCGACGCTGAAGCGTGCCTCGCCGGCGCCGTTGGCCACCAGGCTCGGCAGTTCGCCCGCATGGCTGCCCGGCGCGGCGAACTTGCCGTGCGTGCCGCCGCTGGGGTTGAAGTGGCCGCCCGAGGCATTTCCGTTGTCGCCGCAGTCGCCCTTTTCGTGGATGTGGAAGCCGTGCTCGGTGTTCGGCGGCAGGCCGCGCACGATGCCGGCCACGCGCACGCCATGCTCGAGCGCGGTGAAGGTGACGGTGCCCGTGGTCGGGTTCGGCGTGATCGCGCCGGTGGGCACCAGCTCGACCGTGGTGGCCGGCTTGCCGCCCAGCGTGCCGCAGGCGGCCAGCAGCGAGGCCGCGAGCACGGCGGTGGCGGCGCCGGCGAGGCGGCGGGAGGAGTTCTTCATTGTTGGTCCTTGTCGGGAGATCCGGAGGGTCCGGAAGGTTGAGAGGATTTCTTGTCGGAAGACCCTGCGACGTATACCGGAGGCGGCACCACATCGCAATCGGTCGGGGCCGGCGATGCAGTGTGCGCCGCCGATGTGTCGGAGGGGACGGCCAGCGCCACCAGCCGCGCGAGCGCCACGTCGTGGATCGCATGGCGGCGCAGCTCCTCGAGCGTCTGCTGCGCATAGTCGAGCGAGCTGCCGTAGCGGCCCACGGCATTGGCGAAGATGTGGCGGTAGCGCTCGTCGCTGAGCTCGCCCGTGAAGTTGGGGCTGCGCCGCGACAGCGTGAAGGCCAGCGCGCTCACCGGCCCCGAGGCGGTGGTGCAGCGCAACCACTTGGGGTCGTAGACGCCGGTGGGCATCTCGCGCAGCCAGAGGCGGCGCAGCGTGTCCAGGCCCTGCGCGGCCGGCACGCGGAACACCATGCCGCGCACGCTGCCGCCCGAGAGCAGGCCGAACACCAGGCCCGGCGTCTGCACGCTGCCGCGGTTGACGCGGCTCCACATCTTCAGCGCGCGGTGCCAGCCGCGCACCCAGGCCGGGCGGCGCTCGATGAAGTCGAACTCGGGCCGCCAGATCAGCGAGCCGTAGCCGAACAGCCAGAGGTCCTCGTGGCCGCCCCATTCGGCGATGGTGCGCTCGAGCATCGGCTGCGGGTCGCGCAGCGGCTTGGGCAGCGGATCCAGACCCGGCGGCCCGGGATTGGGCGCCGGGTCCGAGCCCGAGGTGGGGCCAGCGCCTACAGTGTCGGGAGAAGGACCCATGCCTACAATTTCCTGATCATGGTTGACCACCCCATTATTTACCGGCCGCTTTCATCCTATGGAGCACGCGTGACGAACAACACCGACGACAGCCAGCAGAATTTCGCCCTCGGGCTGATCGCGATCCTGCTGCTGCTGATCGTCGGTGGGGTGGTCGCCTTCGCGGCGTGGCACAAGACGCCCGCCAAGGCTTCCGCGACGGCACAAACCGCCATCACGGTGCCGGCCGCGGCGCCAGCCACCCAGACCACGGTGGCCGAGGTCACCGAGACGGTCACCGTCACGATCCCCGACGGCGCCAGCATCCGCGTCGCCAATGGCGTGGTGAACTTCTACTTCGCCACCGGCAGCGCCGACCTCGCGCCCGGTGCGGCGGAAGCGCTGGCCGCGGTCATCAAGGGCGTCGAGGCCGGTCGCAAGGCGGTGGTCTCGGGCTTCCACGACACCACCGGCGATGCGGCGGTCAACGAACAGCTCGCGAAGAAGCGTGCCGAGACGGTGCGCGACGTGCTCGTCGGCCTCGGCGTGCCGGCCGACAAGATCGACCTGTTGCGCCCGCCCGTCACGGCCGGCAGCGGCAACGACGCGCAGGCGCGCCGGGTCGAGGTCAAGCTGCTCGACTGAGGCCGGGCAGGCCGCCGCGGCGCGCGGAATGCGCCGCCACGCGGGCTCGCGCGAGCCCGCGTCCGGGTGTTTTGCAAGCATCCGTATCCGGGCGTGGATTCGTATTGGCACGGTGCCCGATTTCCATCGAGGCCTGGCGTCGTCCTTGCTACGATGAACCCATCTCGAGGTCGCCCACGCGACAGTGGCGACCGCATCGGCAGAGCCACCGACAACATCCCCATGAGCAGCACACACCCCACCGTCCTCGACGTCACCGATCGCATCCGCGATCGCAGCAAGGCGCAGCGCGGCGCCTACCTCGCGCGCCTCGCCGAACTGCGCCAGCGCGACCGCGGCTCCGACCGCATGGGCTGCGCCAACGTGGCGCATGCCGTGGCCGGCATCCCGGCCAACGACAAGTTCCGCGTGGTCGCCGAGCGCGCGCCCAACATCGGCATCGTCACCGCCTACAACGACATGCTCTCGGCCCATGCGCCGTACCAGGGCTATCCCGACATCATCAAGCACGAGGCGCGCCGCCTCGGCGCCACCGCGCAGGTGGCCGGCGGCGTGCCCGCCATGTGCGACGGCGTGACGCAGGGCACGCCCGGCATGGAGCTGAGCCTGTTCAGCCGCGACCTGATCGCGATGAGCACCGCGGTCGCGCTCACGCACGACATGTTCGATGCCGCGCTGATGCTCGGCGTGTGCGACAAGATCGTGCCGGGCCTCCTGATCGGCGCGCTGCACTTCGGCCACCTGCCCACCGTGTTCGTGCCCGCGGGCCCGATGCCCTCGGGCCTGTCGAACAACGCGAAGTCGAAGGTGCGCGAGCAGGCCGCGCAGGGGCTCGTGGGCCGCCAGGGCCTGCTCGAGGCCGAGATGGCCGCCTATCACACGCTCGGCACCTGCACCTTCTACGGCACCGCCAACAGCAACCAGATGCTGCTCGAGGCCATGGGCCTGCACGTGCCCGGCACGGCCTTCGTGCAACCGGGCGACGCGATGCGCGAGACGCTCACGCGCGAGGCGGTGCGCACGGTGCTGGGCCAGGCGGGCGAAGCCGCCTTCCAGTGCCCACCCATCGGCGAGATGGTCGACGAGCGCTGCATCGTCAATGCCATGGCCGCGCTGCTCGCGACCGGCGGCTCCACCAACCACCTGATCCACTGGGTGGCCGTGGCGCGCGCCGCGGGCATCGTGATCGACTGGGACGATTTCTCGAAGCTGTCGGACGTGGTGCCGCTGCTCACGCGCGTGTACCCCAACGGCAGCGCCGACGTGAACGAGTTCCAGGCCTCGGGCGGCCCCGGCTTCGTGATCGGCGAGCTGGTCGAGGCCGGCCTGATGCATGCCGACGTGCTGACGGTGCGTTCGGGCGGCATCCGCGAATTCGCCGACGTGCCGTCGCTCGAGGGCGAGGCCGATGCCAAGCGCTTGCGCTGGACGCCGGCCGCCGCGCTGCAGAACGACGCCGTCACGCGGCCCGTCGCCGCGCCCTTCAGCGCGACCGGCGGCCTGAAGCTGCTGAACGGCAACCTGGGCCGCAGCGTCATCAAGGTCTCGTCGGTGCCCGACGACCGCCATGTGGTCGAGGCGCCCGTGCGGGTGTTCGATTCGCAGGCCGCGCTGCAGAAGGCCTTCACGGCCGGCGAGCTCGAGCGCGACGTGGTCTGCGTGGTGCGCTGGCAGGGTCCGCAGGCCAACGGCATGCCCGAGCTGCACAAGCTCACGCCGCCGCTGTCGGTGCTGCAGGGCAAGGGATTCCGCGTGGCGCTGGTCACCGACGGCCGCATGAGCGGCGCCTCGGGCAAGATACCGGCCGCCATCCACGTGTCGCCCGAGGCGGCCGCGGGCGGGCCGCTGGCCAAGGTGCGCGACGGCGACGTCATACGCCTGGACGCGGTCGCGGGTACGCTCGAGGTCCTGCTGCCCGCCGACGAGTGGGCCGAGCGCGAGGCCGCCACGCTGTCGGAGGCCCAGCGCTTCGCCGACGGCCACGGCCTGGGGCGCGAACTGTTCGCCGGCATGCGGCGTAATGCATTGACTGCTGAAGAAGGAGCCTGCTCATGGCTGTAAACGACAAGAACGCACTGACTTCCCTCGACGTGATGCGCGACGCGCCGGTGATCCCGGTGATCGTGCTCAACGACGTGAAGCACGCCGTGCCGCTCGCGCGCGCGCTGGTCGCCGGCGGCATCCGCATGCTCGAGGTGACGCTGCGCACGCCGCAGGCGCTCGAATGCATCGAGATCATCGCCAAGGAAGTGCCCGAGGCCGTGGCCGGCGCGGGCACCATCCGCAGCGCGGCCGATGCCCAGGCCTCGGCGTTGGCCGGCGCGAAGTTCGGCGTGAGCCCGGGCTACACGCGCGCGGTTGGCAAGGCCTGCCACGACCTCGGCCTGCCGCTGCTGCCCGGCGTGGCCACCGGCAGCGAGATCATGTCGGCGCAGGAGGACGGCTACACCCAGCTCAAGTTCTTCCCCGCGCTGCAGGCCGGCGGCCTGCCGATGCTCAAGGCCTGGCAGGGCCCGTTCGGCGACGTCGTCTTCTGCCCCACGGGCGGCATCCATGCGGGCAACGCGGCCGAGTTCCTCGCGCTGTCGAACGTGGCCTGCGTGGGCGGCTCGTGGATCGTGCCGACCGACGCCATCCGCGACGGCGACTGGGCCCGCATCGAACAGCTGGCGCGCGCCGCGAGCCAGCTCGCGCGCTGAGGCCGCCATGGGCAACGCGGATTTCGACGCCAGCGACCTCAAGGTCGTGGCCTTCGACGTCTTCGGCACCGTGGTCGACTGGCACAGCGGCATCGCCGCCGAGGCCGAGCAGGCCCTGCCGGGCGTCGACGGCGCGACCTTCGCGCTGGCCTGGCGCGCCGGTTACCAGCCCGCGATGAAGCAGGTGATGGAGCGCATCGCCGCGGGCGAGGGCGGCTTCACCCTGCTCGACGAACTGCACCTGAGCATGCTCGAGCAGGTGCTGCGCGACTTCGGCCTCAGCGACCGCCTCGATGCTGCCGCGCGGCGCGAACTCAGCCGCGCCTGGCACCGGCTGCCGGCCTGGCCCGATGCGGTGGAAGGGCTCACGCGCCTCAAGCGCAAGTTCACCATCTGCTCGCTGTCGAACGGCAACATCGGCCTGCTGACCGAGATGGCCAAGCGCGCGGGCCTGCCCTGGGACTGCGTCCTGTCGGCCGAGGTCTTCAAGGCCTACAAGCCCGACCCGCGCACCTACCTCGGCGTGGCCGGCGTGTTCGATGCCACGCCGGGCCAGGTGATGCTGGCGGCCGCGCACCACGACGACCTCGCGGCCGCGCGCGCCTGCGGCCTCAAGACCGGCTACATCGAGCGGCCCTTTGAGTTCGGCCGTGCGCAGCCCAAGGACGTGACGCCGGTGGCGGCCAACAACCTGCATGCGCGCGACATCCTGCAGCTGGCCGAGTTGCTCGGCTGCTGAGGCCGCGCCGGTTCAACTGGCCAGCAGCTTCTCGACCGTGCGCAGGTTGCGCGTGGTCGTGCTCGACTTGTAGCGCGTCTTCGCGAGCAGCTTCGCCACCGGCGTGTCGGTGCTCTCGCCGCGCGGCAGTTCCCAATAGAGCACGCCGTCGCCGCGCTGCAGCCGGTCGGTGTACGTCTCGAGTTCTTCGGCCTTGGCCATCACCTCGTCGAGCATCGAGGGATCGGAGCCGAACACGATGTACGGATGGCGCTCCTCGTCGACGCGCTCGAAGGGATAGCCCGCGGCCATGCGCGCCACCGTGGCCTGCGCGAGCAGCACGATCCAGGCCTCGTAGCCGAAGCGCTCGCGCAGCGCCTGCTCGATGCGCTGGCGCAGCGCGGCAGTGTCGGTCTCGTCGGTGTCGAACAGCACGTTGCCGCTCGCGAGCACGGTGCGCACCGCGTCGAAGCCGAGCTCGACGAACAACGCCTGCAGGTCGGCGCTGCGGATGGTGATGCCGTTGACGTTGACGCCGCGCAGCAGCGCGACATGGCGCACGGCGTTGTTGCCGGCCTTATTGCCGGCCTTGGCACCGGCCTTTGTCGCGGCCGGTTTCTTCTTCGCGGCGCCGGTGGCCATCGCCGATCAGCGCAGTCCGCCGCCGGCCGCCTGTTCGGCGCGCTGGATCAATTCGATCTTGTAGCCGTCGGGATCGGTCACGAACGCGATCACCGTGGTGCCGCCCTTCACCGGGCCGGCTTCGCGCGTGACGTTGCCGCCCGCGGCCTTGATCTTCTCGCAGGCCGCGTAGGCATCGGGCACGCCGAGCGCGATGTGGCCGTAGGCGGTGCCGAGCTCGTAGCTCTCGGTGCCCCAGTTGTAGGTGAGCTCGATCTCGGCCTGGCCGGGGTTGCCCTCGTCGTAGCCGACGAAGGCCAGGCTGTACTTGTACTCGGGGTTCTCGGAGGTGCGCAGCAGGTTCATGCCGAGCACCTTGGTGTAGAAGTCGATCGAGCGCTGCAGGTTGCCGACGCGCAGCATGGTGTGGAGGAGTCTCATCGCGTGGAGTCCGTGGGTGTTGTCGTGGGAGCCCGCTATTGTCGGTCTCCCGCCGCGCCGATCAAGCCGCTCGGACTTCCTCGGCGCGCGTGAGCAGCAGCGACTCGTGCTTGCGCAGGAAGTCCATCAGGTGCTCGGGGTACTCGGGCACCACCGCCGCGCGCACGCTGGGCCGCGCGGCCAGCGCCTGGCGCCAGGCATCGACGCGCGGCAGGGCGTCGAAGAGCTTCGAGTCGACGAGGCGGTCGAACACCTCGAAGTAGCGGAACACCGGCGCGAACACCGCGTCGACCAGGCTGAAGCGCTCGCCCGCGAAGAAGGGGCCGGCGCCCAGCGCGGCTTCGACGCGCGCGAACTTGTCGGCCAGGGCCTGCCGCTTCTGCGCGAACACCTCGGCGTCCTTGGTGGTCTCGTAGCCCCAGAGGTCGGCCAGGATCGCCGAGCCGAACTCCATCCAGGCGCGGTGCTCGGCGCGCGCGAGCGGGTCCTCGGGATGCAGCCGCGCGCCGGGCTGGGTCTCCTCGAGGTATTCGCAGATCACGTTGCTCTCGAACAGCACGGTCTCGCCGCCGTCGGGCCGTTGCACGCGCAGCAGCGGCACCTTGCCCAGCGGCGAGATCGCGAGGAACCAGTCGGGCTTGGCCGAGAGGTCGATGACGACGCGCTCGAAGGGCACGCCCTTTTCGTGCAGCGCGATCGCGGCGCGTTGCACATAGGGGCACAGCAGGTGGCTGACGAGGGTGAGGGGCTGGGACATGGGCGGGCGCTCCGGATGAATCGGTGGGGCCGGATTCTTCCGGGGGCGAACAACCTTTTCCCGAAAAGCCCATTCGGCAAAAGAGCGTCTTGTGCTAGGCCTCAGCGGGCCGAGGTCTCGATCCAGCGCGTGATGCGCCCGCCGTGCATCACGCCGATGCGGTCGGCCATGGCCTGCGCCTCGGTCTCGTTGTGGGTCACGAGGATCGCGGTCTG
The DNA here is from genome assembly GCF_059415325.1 of Variovorax sp. GW821-FHT10D07. Taxonomy (NCBI): domain Bacteria; kingdom Pseudomonadati; phylum Pseudomonadota; class Betaproteobacteria; order Burkholderiales; family Comamonadaceae; genus Variovorax; species Variovorax sp. GW821-FHT10D07. The sequence goes on from NZ_JBWKMZ010000014.1 coordinate 224,330, forward strand.
GCCGGCCTGGCGCAGGATCGCGCGCACCTCCACCGTGAGCCGTTCGCGCGTGGTGCCGTCGAGGTTGGAGAAGGGCTCGTCGAGCAGCAGCAGCGCCGGCGCGGGCGCCAGCGCGCGGGCCAGCGCGATGCGCTGCTGCTGGCCGCCCGAGAGCTCGTGCGGATAGCGCTCGCCGGCCTCGGCCAGCCCGACCAGCGCGAGCATCTCGGCCACGCGCGCCTGCTGTTGGGCGCGCGGCAAACGGCGCAGCCCGAAGGCGATGTTGCGTGCCGCGTCGAGGTGCGGGAACAGCGCGTACTCCTGGAACATCATGCCCACGCGCCGCGCCTCGGGCGGCAGGTGCTGCTGCAGCGAGGACAGCGTGCGCTCGCCGAGCCGGATCTCGCCCGCGCGCAGCGGCTCGAAGCCCGCGATGGCGCGCAGCACCGTGGTCTTGCCGCAGCCCGAGGGGCCGAACAGGCAGGCGATCTCGCCGGCCGCGAGCGCGAGCGAGAAGCCGTCGACCACGACGTGCGGGCCGCGCGGCGTGTCGTAGGCGAGGCAAAGGGCGTCGATGTGCAGGTTGGCGCTCATGGCGTGGCGGAGGATACGGGCAGGGGATCGGCCGCGTGCGCGGCCGCGAGCTGGCTGCGCGCCAGCAGCATCACGGGCAGCAGCCCGGCCGCCACGATCAGCAGCGCCGCGATCGCGCCTTCCTCGTAGGTGCCGCGCGCGGCCTCGGCATAGAGCCAGGTCGCGAGGGTGTCGAAGTTGGCGGGCCGCAGCAGCAGGGTGGCGGGCAGTTCCTTCATCGCGTCGACGAAGACCAGCAGCGCGCCGGCGGCGATCGAGGGCTGCAGCAGCGGCAGGTGTACGCGTCGCAGCGCGCCGAGGGCGGTCTCGCCGAGCAGGCGCGCGGCCTGCTCGATGGCCGGCGGAATGCGCGCGAGGCCGGCCTCGATGCTGCCGACCGGCATCGCGAGGAAGCGGATGGTGCAGGCCGCCACCAGCACCACGCCCGCGCCCATCAGCGGCAGTCCCTGCCAGCCGAACGCGGTGGCGAGCGCGGCATCGAAGGCCAGCGCCGGCGTGAGCAGGCCGATGGCCAGCACCGTGCCCGGCACCGTATAGCCCAGCGTGGCCACGCGCGCGGGCCAGCGGCCACGCCGCGCGCTGCCGCCCTGGCCGCCCGGGTTGCGCGCGGCCCAGGCCACCAGCAGCCCGGCCGCGACCGCGGCCACCGTGACGCCGGCCGCCAGCGCGATGGTGTTGGCCAGGCTCGCGAGCAGCCCGTGCGAGATGCCGCCGCCCTGGCGCAGCCGCTTGGCGCTTTCCCAGACCAGGTAGAGCGCCGGCGCGACGAAGCCGATCAGCACCGGCAGCGAGGCCGCCGCCGTGGCGGCCCAGGCCATGGCGCCGCGCAGCGGCCGCGGCTGCAGCGCGCGCATGCGCTGCGCCGAGCCGTAGCGCTGGTGGCGCCGGCCGTTGCGTTCGAGCCAGACCAGCGCGATCACCATGGCGAGCATGGCGCAGGCGATCTGCGCCGCGCCCGCGAGGTCGGAGCGCGTGATCCAGGTCGTGTAGACGGCCACGGTGAGCGTCTGCACGCCGAGGAATTCGGACGCACCGATGTCGTTGAGCGTCTCGAGCAGCGCCAGGCTCAGGCCCACGGCCAGCGCCGGGCGCGCCAGCGGCAGCGCGACGCGGAAGAAGGCGCCGCGCCGGTTCTCGCCGAGCATGCGCGCGGCCTCCATCAGGTGCGCGGGCTGGCTCATGAACATCGCGCGCGCCGTCATGTAGACGTAGGGATAGAGCACGAAGCCGAGCACGAAGACCGCGCCGCCCATCGAGCGCAGGTCGGGCAGGCGGAACTGGCGCGGGCTGTCGTAGCCCAGCAGCCAGCGGATCGCGCCCTGCACCGGGCCGATGGGATGCAGCAGGTCGAGGTAGGCGAAGGCGACGATGTAGGTCGGCATGGCCAGCGGCAGCAGCAGCGCCCAGTGCAGCACGCGCCGGCCCGGGAAGTCGCAGGCCGTGACCAGCCAGGCGCAGCCGGTGCCCACGATCAGCACCAGCAGGCCGACGCCGCCCAGCAGCATGGCCGTGTTGAGCGTGGCCTGCGGCAGCACGTGCGCGAACAGCGATTGCCAGTGCGCGAAGCCCTGGGCGCCGGGCCCGAGCGCGAGCCACAGCAGGGCGAGCACCGGCGCGAGCACGCCGGCCGCCACGAGGAAAGCGGCCCCGCGCCACAGCGGGCCCACCGCCTGCAGCGTGCGGGGGCCGCGCGAGGCCCTCAGCATGATCTGCGATCGGAGAGAACCGGTCGATCCACGAGAACCGTTCGGGCTGAGCTTGTCGAAGCCTCGTGCGGCGCTTCGACAGGCTCAGCGTGAACGGTTTCTACTTCTCGAGCGCTTCCCGATATCACTGGTCGAAGCCGACCTTGTCGACCAGCGCGCTGGCCTGCTTGCGGTACTTCGCGATCTCGGTCAGCGGCAGCGGATCGACCTTCAGCTCGCCGATGGTCTGGCCGATGATCGGGTCGAGCGCGACGCCCTTGCGCACCGGGTATTCGTAGTTGGCGTCGGCATAGAGGGACTGGGCCGGCTCGGACACCAGGAACTCGAGCAGCTTGACCGCGTTGGCGCGCTGCGGCGCGTTCTTCGCCACCGCCGCGCCGCTGATGTTGACGTGCGTGCCGCCGCTCTTGGCGAAGGTCGGGCGCACCACCTTGATGGCATCGCCCCACTTGCGCGCGTCGGTGCCTTCCTTGGCGCTCTTCATCTGGCCCACGTAGTAGGAGTTGGCCAGGCCCACGTCGCAGATGCCGCCGAGGATGTCGCGCGCCACGTCGCGGTCGCCGCCGGTGGCCTTGCGCGCCAGGTTGGCCTTCACGCCGCGCAGCCACTGCTCGGCCTTGGCTTCGCCGTCGTGCGCGATCAGCGAGGCCACCAGCGCGGTGTTGTAGGGATGCTGGCCGGCGCGGATGCAGACCTTGCCCTTCCACTTGGGATTGGCGAGGTCCTCGTAGCGGAAATTGGTGAGCGGCTGCGCCTTGTCGGCGTAGAGCACGCGCGCGCGCATCGAGAGCGCGAACCACTGGCCGTCGGCGCCGCGCAGGTTGGCGGGAATCGCCGACTCGAGCGCGGCCGACTTCACGGGCTGCGTGACGCCGCCGTCGACCAGGTCGACCAGGTTGCCGATGTCCACCGTCATCAGCACGTCGGCCGGCGAGCGCGCGCCCTCGGCCTTCACGCGCTCGAGCAGGCCGTCCTTCACGAACACCGTGTTGACCTTGATGTTGCTCTGCGCGCTGAAGGCGGCGATCAGCGGCTGGATCAGCGCCGGCTCGCGCGTGGTGTAGAGCGTGAGCTCTTCCGCCGCGTGCGCGGGCAGGGCGGCGAGGGCGAGCCAGGCGCCGGTGGCGCCGATCAGGGCGTGTGCTGCGCGCGCGCCGATGCGTTGGGTCATGACGGGATCCTCCAGGTCGGTGATGTGTTCTCGGGGCAATGCGGCGGCCGGCCTGCGGCGCCGATGCGAACGATTATCAACAGGGATGGGAGGCGCGCGTCGTTTGGACTTACAAGCCGCAGGCCTACTCGCCCGGGCCGCCGCGAGCCTTCGACGCCTGCAGGACCTCGAGCACGAAGCGCGTCGGGCCGCCGACGTCGCGGTCACCGACCGCGAGGCCCAGCTGCCGCCACAGCGCCGGGCTCAGCGGCCGGATCGCGATGCGCGGATCGGGCGTGCGCCCGTCCGCTTCCTCGGGCAGCAGGGCCGCGCCGTAGCCCGCGGCCACCAGCGTGCGGATCGCGTCATTGTAGTTGAGCTCGATGCGCGGCCGGCAATGCACGCCGGCCGCCGAGAACCATTCGGCCGTCTGCCGGTAGAGCCGCGTGGAGGCGTCGTTCATGATCAGCGGCCGCTCGGCCAGCCACTGCGGCGTGAGGCGCTTCGGCGCCTTCCAGGCCGCCGGCAGGAAGGCGATCACGGCCTCGCGCCGCAGCGGCGTGACATGCACGCCGCGCACCGGCGGCTGCGGCAGCGCCACCACCGCGAGGTCGAGGCTGCCCGCGGCGAGCCGCGCCATGCTGTCGTTGGAGGTCAGCACCTGCACGTTGACCTCGATGCCCGGATGGTCGCGCGCCAGCCGTTCGAGCGCGGGCGGCAGCAGGTGCGCGATCGCGCCCGTCGAGGCGCCCACGCGCACGCGGCCGGTCTGCCCCGCGAGCTGGCGCCGGACGTCCTCCACCGCATCGTCGGCATCGGCCAGCAGCCGGCGGGCGCGCGCGATGAAGCGCTCGCCCAGGGCCGTCGGCTGCGCGGGCCCGCGCCCGCGAACCAGCAACTGGCCGCCGAGGCGCGACTCCAGTTCCGCGATCTGCACGGTGACGGTGGGTGCAGCCAGGTGCAGCGCGCGCGCCGCATTGGCCAGCGACCCGAGGTCGGCGATGGCGACCAGGGTGCGCAGATGATCGAGGCTCAGTTCCCGCATCGCGCTAATTTATCTTTTTTGAATCTGGGGTTCCATATATTTAGCTGGAGCCATCGAGGCCTCGTCCCTACGATCGCGCTCCATGGACCTCAACCTCTTCATCGACGGCGATCAGGGCACCACCGGCCTCGATCTGCAGAACCGGCTGCGCGGCGGGGAATTCCGCATCCGCACCCTGCCCACCCACCTGCGCAAGGACCCGGCCGCGCGCCGCGCCGCGCTCAACGAGGCCGACATCGCGATCCTGTGCCTGCCCGATGCCGCGGCGCGCGACGCGGTGGCGATGATCGAGAACCCGTCGGTGCGCGTCATCGATGCGAGCTCGGCGCATCGCACCGGCCCCGGCTGGGTCTACGGCTTGCCGGAGCTGGCTGCCGGGCAGGGCGAACGCATCGCCGCGGCATCGCGGGTCACGAATCCCGGCTGCTATCCCACGGCCGCGATCGCGCTGCTGCGGCCGCTGACGGACGCGGGTCTGCTGCCTGCCGACTATCCGTTGGTCATCCACGCCGTCTCGGGCTATTCGGGCCAGGGTAGGGCGGGCGCCGAAGCGCACGAGGCCGGGGCTGGCGTGCATTCGCTGACGATCTATGGGCTCGCGCTCGAACACAAGCACGTGCCGGAGATCGAGGCCTACGCCGGCCTGTCGCAGCGGCCCCTCTTCGTGCCGGCCTACGGCAGCTATCGTCAGGGGATCGTGCTGACGATCGGGCTGCATGCGCGGCTGCTTCCCGCCGGCGTATCGGGTGCGCGCATCCATGAATGCCTGGCCGAGCGTTATCTGGATGCGGCGCATGTGCGGGTGCTGCCGCTGTCTTCCGATGCGCCTGCGACCGAACTGGATCCGCAGATCCACAACGGCACGAACGACATGAGCCTGGCGGTGGCTTTCAACGAGCGCACGGGGCAGGTCGTGTTGAGCGCGGTGCTCGACAACCTGGGCAAGGGGGCCGCGGGGGCGGCGGTGCAGAACCTGCGGTTGATGGCTGGGGCCCTGGCGCCCGCGCTGTAGCGCCGGTGACCACCCGGACCCCGAAGCTCAGCGCCCCGCCGGAATCTCGAACACGAAGCAGGTCGTCGTGGCATGCGCATACAGCGTGCCATCCGCGCCCACCAGCCGCGCTTCCGCCGTCGCGAGCTGCCGCCCGCAGTGGATCACCTTGCCCTCGGCGCGCACGCGCTGCACCTTGGGCGTGAGGCCCTTCACGTAGTTCACGCCGAGCTCGGCCGTGGTGTAGCTGCGGCCGGGCGGCATCATGGTGTGGACCGAGCAGCCCAGCGCGGAGTCGAGCAGGGTGGCGACCCAGCCGCCGTGGATGGTGCCCAGCGGGTTCAGGTGTTGCGGCAGCGGGGTGCCCTGGAAGATCGCGACGCCGGGGCTGACCGAGATGACGGTGAAGTCCAGCGTCTTGGCGATGGCGGCATAGGGGATGTCGCCGCGCAGCATGGCCTGCATGATCTCGAGGCCGGTCTTGCCGCTCACCTGCTCGGGGCGCGCCACGCCGGGGCCCGGGCCGGCTTCGAGCTTCGCGATGATGTCCCGCTCCTCGGCAAGCCAGGTCTCGAGCAGGTTCTGGGGTTCGGTCATGCGGTCATTCCTCCAATTGGTTGCATATGCAATAGTTGCAGCTACAATAATAGCCCATGGACGCCCCCACCAAGCCACGCGGCTGCACCAGCTTCAAGGTGCGCCAGCTCTCGCGCCGCCTCTCGCAGCACTATGACGCGGAGGTGTCGCGCAGCGGACTCAAGACCACGCAGTACTCGCTGCTGTCGCATCTGGCGCGGCTCGGTCCCTCGCGCCCGGTCGACCTGGCGGGCGAACTCAAGATGACGCCCTCGACCCTGAGCCGTAACCTGCAGCCGCTGATCGCCGCGGGCTGGATCGCGCAGGGCGCGGGCGCCGATGCGCGCAGCCGCCTGGTGCAGCTCACCGACAGCGGCGAAGCCAAGCGCCGCGAGGCGCTGGCCCACTGGAAGACGGCGCAGCAGAAGCTCAATGCGCTGCTGGGCGTGGAGCGCGTGCTCGCGCTGCACCTGCTGATCGACGAATCGCTCGAGCTGCTCGGCGCGGACGACCCGGCCTGCGAGCTGGACTGACGCGCAGCCGCACCCGCTTCCCATTCTTCGCACTCCCCATTCGCCCGCAGGCCCCGCGGTCCAGGCCCCTCTTTTCTCCCGTTCCTCCATTCCCATTCCTCCAGAGGTCCCATGTTCGCCACCCAAGTCTCCGCATGGCTGCAGCGCCGCGGCATCCACTACGGATGGATCGTCGCCGCCATCACCTTCCTGACCATGCTGACGATGTCGGCCGCGCTGGGCCTGCCCGGCGCGATGCTGCAGCCGCTCGGCAAGGAGTTCGGCTGGAGCACCGAGCAGATCTCGTCCTCGCTCGCGCTGCGCTTCGCGCTGTTCGGCCTGATGGGTCCGTTCGCCGCGGTGCTGATGGAGCGCTGGGGCCTGCGCGCGGTGATCTGCACCGGCCTCGCGCTGGTCGGCCTGGGCATGGCGCTGGTGACGATGGCCTCGCAGCTGTGGCAGCTGTTCGTGCTGTGGAGCCTGATGCTGGGCCTGGGCACCGGCATGACGGCGCTGGTGCTCGGCGCGGTGGTGGCCAACCGCTGGTTCGTGGCGCGCCGCGGGCTGGTGGTGGGCATGCTCACCGCGAGCTCGGCCACCGGCCAGCTCGCGTTCCTGCCGGTCGCGGCCTGGATGATCGAGCACTGGGGCTGGCGCTCGGCCATCGTGCCGATCGTGGTCGGCAGCCTGCTGATCGGCGTGCTGGCGCTGTGCCTGATGCGCAACCGGCCATCCGACGTCGGCCTGCGCCCCTTCGGTGAAGCCCCCGATGCGCCGCAGGCACCGGCCGCGCCCGCCGCGGCGATCACCTTCGCCACGCCGTTCCGCGTGCTCAAGGAGGTCGCGACCAACCGCACCTTCCTGATCCTCGCCGCCACCTTCTTCATCTGCGGCCTGAGCACCAACGGCCTGGTGCAGACCCACTTCATCTCGCTGTGCGGCGACAACGGCATGGGCGCGGTGCCCGCGGCCTCGGTGCTCGCGATGATGGGCGCCTTCGACTTCGTGGGCACCATCCTCTCGGGCTGGCTGTCCGACCGCTACGACAACCGCAAGCTGCTGTTCTGGTACTACGGCCTGCGCGGCCTCTCGCTGTTCTGGCTGCCGCATTCCGAATTCACCATCTACGGCCTGGGCCTGTTCGCGATGTTCTACGGCCTCGACTGGATCGCGACCGTGCCGCCCACGGTCAAGCTCGCGGGCTCCACCTTCGGCCCGGCCAAGGTCGGCATGGTGTTCGGCTGGGTGTTCGCCGCGCACCAGCTCGGCGCCGCCACCGCGGCCTATGGCGCGGGCTTCGCGCGCACGCTGCTGCTGACCTACACCCCGGCGCTCTACGTCGCCGGCGCGGCCTGCCTGCTGGCGGCGCTGATGGTGATGGCGATCCGCCGTCCGGCGGCGCCCAAGGCCGGCGGCGCACCCGCGACGCCTTCCGCCGCGGGCCAGCCCGCCACGGCCCGCGCCTGATCGTCCCCACGCCACGGAGCCCCAGGCCATGACCGCTTCCGCCGCCGATCTCGATCCGCGCACCCGCCGCCTGCTCGAGGCGCCCATCGTTCCCACGCTGCTGAAGCTGGCCGCGCCCAACGTCCTCGTGATGGTGGCGCAGGCCTCGGTCGGCCTGATCGAGACCTACTTCGTCGGCAAGCTCGGTACCGACGCGCTGGCCGGCATGGCGCTGGTGTTCCCGATCGTGATGCTGATGCAGATGACCTCGAGCGGCGCCATGGGCGGCGGCATCTCCTCGGCCATCGCGCGCGCGCTCGGCGCGCGCCGCCGCGCCGATGCCGACTCGCTGGTGTGGCATGCGATCGTCATCGCGCTGGGCTTCGGCGTGCTGTTCTCGCTCGCGCTGCTGTTCGGCGGCCGCTGGCTCTACGGGATCATGGGCGGCAGCGGCCCGGCGCTCGAGGCGGCCCTGACCTATTCCAACTGGGTGTTCTCGGGCGCGGTGCTGGTGTGGCTGTTCAATTCGCTGTCGGCCATCCTGCGCGGCACCGGCAACATGGCGGTGCCGGCCAACGTCACGGTGGTGGGCGTGGTGTTCCTGATCCCCGCCTCGCCGCTGCTGATCTTCGGCTGGGGCCCGCTGCCGGGCATGGGCATCGCGGGCGGCGCGATGGCGCTGCTGCTCTATTACCTGCTGGGCTCGATCGCGCTGATCGTCTACCTGCGCTCGCCGCGCAGCCTGCTCAAGCCCGCGCTGGCGGCGCTCAAGCTGCGCTGGCCCTTCTTCCGCGACATCCTGCGCGTGGGCCTCGTGGGCACCGTGTCGACCGTGGCCACCAACCTGTCGATCGGCATCGCCACCGCGCTCACCGGCCACTTCGGTCCCGAGGCCCTGGCCGGCTACGGCACGGCCTCGCGGCTCGAGTACCTGCTGGTGCCGCTGGTGTTCGGCCTGGGCGCGCCGCTGGTCGCGATGGTCGGCACCTGCATGGGCGCGGGCCAGCGCGAGCGCGCGCTGCGCGCCACCTGGATCGGCGCCGCGCTGGCCTTCACGCTGGCCGAGACCATCGGCCTGCTGGCGGCGTTCTTCCCGCGGCCGTGGCTGATGCTGTTCGGCCACGACACCGCGATGCTCGACACCGGCATCCACTACCTGCGCGTGGTGGGCCCGCTCTATGGTTTCTTCGGCGTCGGATTGGTGCTGTACTTCGCCTCGCAGGGCGCGGGCCGGCTGCTGTGGCCGGTGATCGGCAACCTCGCGCGGCTGGCCGTGGCGGGCATCGGCGGCTGGCTGGCGCTGCGCTGGGGCGCGGGGCTCACGGGCGTGTTCGCGGCCCAGGGCATCGCCCTCGTGGTCTACGGCCTGGTCATCGGCTCGGCGATCGCGGGTGGCGCCTGGTTCGGCCGCGTCGGCTGGCCGCGCACCACCAGCGGGCTGCTGCGGCGCATGGCGCAGGCCTGAAGCGTTTTTCTCGTCCAACTTCGAAAGGGCTCCCATGAACATCAAGGATTCGGTCGTCTTCATCACCGGCGCCAACCGCGGCCTGGGGCTCGCCTTCGCCAAGGCCGCGCTCGCGGCCGGCGCGCGCAAGGTCTACGGCGCCGCGCGCGACCCCCAGACCATCACCCTGGCCGGCGTGGTGCCGGTGGCGCTCGACGTGACCCAGCCGGCGCAGATCGAGGCCGCGGTGCGCGCCTGCGGCGACGTGTCGGTGCTGGTCAACAACGCCGGCATCTCGCGCGGCTCGAACCTGCTCGGGCCCGACTCGGTGGCGGCCGCGCGCGCCGAGCTCGAGACCAACTTCTTCGGCCCCTGGGCGCTGTCGCGCGCCTTCGCGCCGGTGCTGGCGGCCAATGGCGGCGGTGCCATCGTCAACGTGCTGTCGGCGCTGGCCTGGACCACTTTCCCGAGCGTGGCGACCTACAGCGCGACCAAGTCGGCCGCCTGGTCGCTGAGCAACGGTCTGCGCAACGAACTCGCGGGCCAGGGCACGCAGGTGGTCAGCGTGCACGTGGGCTACATGGACACCGACATGGCGGCGCACGTCGATGCGCCGAAGACCTCGCCCGACGAGGTGGCGCGGCTGGCCTACGAGGGCGTGGAGCAGGGCCTGCCCGAGGTGCTGGCCGATGCGATCTCGCGCGGGCTCAAGCAGGGCTTCGCCAGCGACACGCCGCCCTACGCGCAGGTGCCCGCGGCCTGAACGCGGCGGCCATGAAAAAGCCGGGCGCGAGGCCCGGCTTTTTCGTTGCTGGAGACGACCGCGTCAGTAGCGGTACGGATTGTTGGGCCGGCGGTCGTAGCGGTTCGGCACGCCGTCGCGGTCGTTGTCGTGGCGCCCGTAGCGGCGGCCTTCGTAGCGGTCATGGCGGTAGTAGCGGTCGCCGCGGTGATAGCCCGGGTGGTAGTGGGGCGGCGGCGGGGGCGCGTAGTAGCGGCGGTCGTAATGGCGATGCGGCGGTGCCGGGGTCACGTAGACCTGGGCCTGGATGAAGGGGCCGCTCTGCGCCTGGGCCGGAGCGCTGATCGCCGCCAGCGAGAGAAGGGCCGCGGCGCCGAATGCGTAGGTGAGCTTTTTCATGGCAACTCCAGGGGAGTGGTTGTTGATGGGTGTCATCCTCCCGCGTTCATGTCAACGCTGTGTAAGGCGCGGGCGAAATCCGATGAAGCGCTGTAACGCCGGGGCGTAGGACTTCGCTCACGGCGACCGGGCGGATTCTGCCCGCGCGAATGCCGCGTCCGGCGCAAGACGTAACGCGCCGCGGCCAGCGCCGCAAGGCAATTGAAAGCACGGGAAACGCCTCGACACAAAGAGGCCGCCGCTGTCGCCGCACGGCGACAGCAACGCGGGTGCGGAACGGCTCAGCCGCGCGGTGCGGGCAGCATGCGCCGCAGCGCTTCGAAGAACAGGTCGGACTGCTCGCGCTCGCCCTGGATCTGCGCCGCCACGCGCGCGGCCAGTTCGCGGTTCACGGGTGCCAGCGGGCGGCCCGTCGACTGCGCGATCACCTGGTGCAGGCAGGCGCGCTCGAGGTAGTAGAGATCGTCGTAGGCATGGGCGATGGTGGCGCCCGCCACGATCACGCCGTGGTTCGCGAGGAAGGCCACGTCCTTGCCCGCCATCGCGCGCGCGATGCGCTCGCCCTCGGCGTCGTCGAGCGCCAGGCCGTTGTACTCGCGGTCGACGGCGATGCGGTCGATGTAGCGCATCGCGTTCTGGCTCGCGGTCGGATCGAGCGCTCGGTCGACCGTGATGGTGAGCGCGGTGGCATAGGGCATGTGGCAGTGCAGCACCACCGCATGGCCCGCGATGCGGTGCACCGCGCCGTGGATGAAGAGCGCGGTGGGCTCCACGCGATGGCGGCCCGCGAGCACCTCGCCGTGCACGTCGATCAGCACGATGTCGTCGGCGCCGATCTCGCTCCAGTGCAGGCCGCGCGGGTTGATCAGGTAGCGGTCCTGCCGGCCCGGCAGCATCACGCTGAAGTGGTTGCACACGCCTTCCGACAGCCCGTGGTGGGCGGCGGCGCGCAGCGCGAGCGCGAGGTCTTCGCGCAGTTGGCGCACTTCGGGGCTGGCGTAGTCGGCATCGGCGGACATCGTGATCCTCTGGTGTTCTGCGTGGGGAAATCGAATCAGGCGCGCGTCGTGCCCGTGTAGGCAGCGACGAAGCGCTGCGCATCGTCGCGCACGGCCTGCGCGCTCTTGCCGGGCTTGAACAGCGCCGAGCCGATGCCGAAGCCGGCCGCACCGGCCTCGCGCCACTCGGTCATGTTCGAGGGCGTGATGCCGCCCACGGGCATCAGCGGCGTGCCGCGCGGCAGCACGGCCAGCAGCGCCTTCACCACCGCTGGCGAGGCCAGCTCGGCTGGGAACAGCTTGAGCCCGGTGGCGCCCGCGGCGAGCGCGCCGAAGGCCTCGGTCGGGGTCATCACGCCGGGCAGGCACACCAGGCCCAGGCGCGCGGCCTCGCGCACCACGGCGGCATCGAAGTTCGGCGACACGATCAGCTCGCCGCCGGCGGCCTGCACCTCGCGCACCTGTTGCGCATCGAGCACCGTGCCGGCACCGACCAGCGCCTGCGGGAAGCGCGCGCGCAGCCGCGCGATGCTGTCGAGCGGCTGCGGCGAATTGAGCGGCACCTCGAGCAGCTGGAAGCCGGGCTCGACGATGGCGTCGCCGACGGCATCGGCTTCATGCGGCTCGAGCCCGCGCAGGATGGCCACCAGCGGCAAGGTGCGCAGGGCGGCGTCGAATTTGTCGAAGGGCGTGGTCATGATGGGGTGGCGGAGGAATCGAGGAAGCCGGACAGCGCATGCAGCCCGGCCCAGGTGGCTTCGGCGCCCAGCGAGCGCGTGGCCGTGCCGCTGGCGCGCAGCGCGAGCGCATAGCGCTGGGTGAGTGCGGGCGAGCCGATCAGCACCACCTCGCCCGCGGCCTGCAGCGACTGGGTGCGCAGCTCCTCGCCGATCAGCAGGCCCGAGAGATAGCTCGCGAGCTCGGCGCGCGGCATGCGATCGAACAGCGCCAGCGTGCGCGCGCCGAAGGCGTTGTGCAGCAGGCCCTGGCCGTTGTCGGCGCGGGTCACGCCCTCGACGAAGGCGGCCTCGTCGAGCGGCGCCGACGCATCGAGCGTGCGCGAAAGGATCGAGTGCTGGCTCAGCAACGCATAGAACTCGCCGGTCATGAAGGTGCGGAAACCGGTCACGCGGCCCTTCTTCACCATGGCCCACTTGTTGTGCGTGCCCGGCAGCACGAACAGGCCCTCGTCGCGGCCCAGCAGCGACAGCGCGCCGAAGATCTGCACCTCCTCGCCGCGCATCACGTCGGGCACGCCGTCGTGCTCGTCGCGCAGGCCCGGCACCATCGCGATGCGCTGGCCGGGAATGGCGTCGATGGCGATGATGCTGCGGCCGACTTCGACGCGGCCCGCGGGGCAGGCGCAGTAGGGTGCCTCGACCCAGCCCTGCTTGCTGCCGGCCATGCCCGAGATCAGGCAGCGCGCGCCGCTCTCGCGCATCCAGTCGCCGAACAGCTGCTCGAACACCGCGGGGAAGCCGCCCGCGGGCACCGCGAGGATGCCGCGCGCGTCGCTGCGTTCCTCGCGCACCGTGCCGTCGGCCGCGATCAGCGCGCCGCGCAGCGAGGTCGTGCCCCAGTCGACCGCGACCAAGGGACCCGTCATCGCCGCCATCAGTGGTTGTCGCGCGGCACGAAGGCGCCGCGACGGCCGCGCAGGAACGCGAGGTCGGCGCCTTCGTCGGCCTGCAGCACGGTGTCGACGTAGAGCTTCCAGTAGCCCGAATCGAGCGGTGCCTTCGGCGCGACCCAGGCGGCGCGCCGGCGCGCCAGTTCCTCGTCGCTCACGTGCAGGTGCAGCTTGCGGTTCGGCACGTCGAGCTCGACGATGTCGCCGTCCTGCACCAGCGCCAGCGGGCCGCCGGCCGCGGCCTCGGGCGCGGTGTGCAGCACCACGGTGCCGTAGGCGGTGCCGCTCATGCGCGCGTCGCTGATGCGGACCATGTCGGTAATGCCCTTGCGCAGCACCTTGGGCGGCAGCGGCATGTTGCCGGCCTCGGCCATGCCGGGGTAGCCCTTGGGGCCGCAGTTCTTGAGCACCATCACGCAGTGCTCGTCGATGTCGAGGTTCTCGTCGTCGATGCGGCGGTGCAGATCGTCGGCGCTCTCGAACACCACCGCGCGGCCCTTGTGCACCAGCAGCTCGGGCGTGGCCGCGCTGGGCTTGATGATCGCGCCGTTGGGCGCGAGGTTGCCGCGCAGCACGCAGATGCCGGCCTTGTCCTTGAAGGGCTCGGCCTGGGTGCGGATCACCTGCGGGTTGTAGTTTTCGGCGTCCTTCACGTTCTCCCACACGCTGCGGCCAGTGACGGTGAGGATGTCCTTGTGCAGGTGGTCGGCGATCTCCTTGATCACCACCGGCAGGCCGCCGGCATAGCAGAAGTCCTCCATCAGGAACTGGCCCGAGGGCTGCAGGTTCAGGATGCAGGGCAGCTCGGAGGCCAGGCGGTCGAAGTCGTCGAGCGTGAGCTCGACGCCGATGCGCCCGGCGATCGCCAGCAGGTGGATCACGAAGTTGGTCGAGCCGCCGATCGCGGCGTTGACCTTGATCGCGTTCTCGATCGCCTGGCGCGTGAGGATCTTCGACATGTTCAGGTCCTCATGGACCATGCCGACGATGCGCCGGCCCGCCTCGCGCGCGAGCACGTTGCGGCGGCCGTCGACGGCCGGGAAGGCCGCGTTGCCCGGCAGGCCAATGCCCAGCGACTCGACCATGCTGGCCATGGTGCTCGCGGTGCCCATCGTCATGCAGTGGCCGTGGCTGCGGTGCATGCAGCTCTCGGCCTCGAAGAAGTCCTGCAGCTTGAGCGTGCCGGCGCGCACCTGCTCGCTCATCTGCCACACGCCGGTGCCCGAGCCCAGCTCCTGGCCGCGCCACTTGCCCGACAGCATCGGGCCGCCCGACACGCCGATGGTCGGCAGGTCGACGCTGGCCGCGCCCATCATCAGCGCGGGCGTGGTCTTGTCGCAGCCCATGAGCAGCACCACGCCGTCGAGCGGATTGCCGCGGATGCTTTCCTCCACGTCCATGCTCGCGAGGTTGCGATAGAGCATGGCGGTGGGGCGCAACAAGGTCTCGCCGAGCGACATCACGGGGAACTCGAGCGGGAAGCCGCCGGCTTCGTAGACGCCGATCTTCACCTGCTCCGCGAGCGTGCGGAAGTGCGAGTTGCAGGGCGTGAGTTCGCTGAAGGTGTTGCAGATGCCGATGACCGGGCGGCCGTCGAACTGGTCGTGCGGCACGCCCTTGCCCTTCATCCAGCTTCGGTAGATGAAGCCGTCGCGGTCGTGTCGTCCGAACCACTGCTGGCTGCGCAGCTCTTCGGGATTCTTCTTCTTGGGAGGGGTGCTCATCGAGGGTGTCTCCGGTTGCGGGAAGGCGCCGCGGGGTCAGGGTTTGTCCTGCCGAACCGCATTTTCAATCATCATATGATAAGCGCGCTGTCCTGGCGGGGCGCTCAGGGTTTCCGAGCGAGCGGGGCGCGCCGGGCGGCCTTGGCCGCGTCGCACAACCAACGGCTTCGCATGATCAAGAACGTCCACGGCAACACGGTCGATCGGCTCGGCAGCGACATCGTCGCGGGCCGCTACGCGCCCGGCGCCGCGATCCCGCCCGAGCCGATCCTGTGCGAGGAGCTCGGCGTGAGCCGCACCGTGGTGCGCGAATCCATCAAGTCGCTGATCGCCAAGGGCCTGGTCACCACCGGCCCCAAGGTCGGCACGCGCGTGCAGCCGCCCGACCAGTGGAACTGGTTCGATGCCGACGTCATCGTGTGGCAGACGCAGGCCGGCCTGTCGATCGAGTTCCTGCGCGACCTGCAGGACCTGCGCCGCGTGGTCGAGCCGGCCGCGGTGGCGCTGGCCGCCTCGCGCGCCACGCCCGAGGACATCGCCGACATGGAGGAGGCCTATGCCGGCATGAAGCAGGCCATCGAGTTCGGCGGCGACTACATCACGCCCGACCTGCGCTTCCACCAGGGGCTGATCCGCTCCAGCCACAACCGCATGCTGGTGCAGATGAGCCGCGCGCTCGGCGCGCTGCTGCGCACCAGCTTCGAGATCTCGACCACGCGCAAGAACGGTCCCGCGAGCTCGCTGCCGCTGCACCGCGCGGTGCTCGACGCGGTGATCGCGCGCAACCCGGCACGCGCCGAGAAGGCGGTGCTGGTGCTGATCGACGGCGCGCGCCAGGACATCGAGACCGTGCTGGCCTCGCGCCGCAAGATCCCGCGCATCAGCCGACCCGCGACCCAGCTCAAGGCCTTCGCGCTCTAGCAGGCGAAGGCGACGAGGCGGCAGGAGGCCGCGCGCGCGGCCGCGCAACGACGGAACAAGCGAACAACAACACAAGGGCAACAGGAGACATCGAATGAAGAGGTTGATCGACGGATTCTTCCGGGTGCTGGAATTCCTCGTGGTCGCATGCATGGTGGCGATGGTCGTCATGGTGTTCGGCAACGTGGTGCTGCGCTACGGCTTCAACTCGGGCATCACGGTGTCCGACGAGATGTCGCGCTACTGCTTCATCTGGCTCACCTACATCGGCGCCATGGTCGCGATGCGCGACGGCGCGCACCTCGGCGTCGACACGCTGATCCGCCGCCTGCCGCGGCTGGGCAAGACCATCTGCTTCGTGCTCAACCAGCTGCTCATGCTGTTCTGCAACGTGCTGTTCTTCATGGGCACCTTCGAGATGCACGAGCTGCAGCGCACCAATGTCTCGCCGGTGGTCGGCATCTCGATGATCTGGGTCTACGGCATCGGCTACGTGGTGTCGGTGGTGATGGGCATCATCAACCTCAACAAGCTGTGGCGCCTGGCCACCGGCCGCGTCTCCGACGAGGAGCTGGTGCAGGTGATGGAGTCGGAGGACGTGGCGCACGAGCCCGCCGCCGCCACCGCTCCCGCTTCGGGCACCGCGGGAGGTGCGCGATGACGGTCACGGTCTTCATCGTCTCGCTGCTCGCCGCCATGGCGATCGGCATGCCGATCGCCTATGCGCTGCTGGTGTGCGGCGTCTCGCTCATGGGCTGGCTGGCCTACACCGGCGGCCTGCCGGCCTTCGACAGCCAGATCATCGCGCAGCGCTTCGTCGACGGCGCCGACAACTTCCCGCTGCTGGCCGTGCCCTTCTTCCTGCTGGCCGGCGAATTCATGACGGCGGGCGGGCTGAGCCGGCGCATCGTCGACATGGCGATGGCCTGGGTCGGCCATTTCCGCGGCGGCCTGGGCTACGTGGCGGTGGTGGCCGCGATCATCATGGCCTCGATCTCGGGCTCGGCGGTGGCCGACACGGCGGCGCTCGCGGCGCTGCTGATCCCGATGATGAACCGCGCGGGCTACGACACCAACCGCTCGGCCGGCCTGATCGCCGCGGGCGGCATCATCGCGCCGGTGATCCCGCCGTCGATCGGCTTCATCGTGTTCGGCGTGGCGGGCAACGTCTCGATCACCAAGCTCTTTCTCGCCGGCATCGTGCCGGGCATCCTGATGGGCGTGGCGATCGGCATCGCCTGGTGGATCGTGGCGCGCCGCGACAAGGTGCAGGCCGCGCCGCGCGTGCCCTTCGGCGAGCGGCTGGCGATCACCGCGCGCGGCAGCCTCGCGCTCGCGCTGCCGGTGGTGATCATCGGCGGCATGAAGTTCGGCATCTTCACGCCGACCGAGGCGGCCGTGGTGGCGGCGGTGTACTCGTTCGTGGTCGGCATGTTCGTCTACGGCGAGCTCAAGGTTTCGATGCTCTACCGCCTCACGCTGGCGGCCGGCAAGACCACCGCGGTCGTGATGTTCCTGGTGGCCGCGGCCATGGTCAGCGCCTGGCTCATCACGGTGGCCGACATCCCGGGCGAGGTCACGCGGATGCTCGAGCCCTTCATGGGCAACAAGACGCTGCTGATGCTGATGATGATGGTGCTCATCGTGATCGTGGGCACCGCGCTCGACTTCACGCCCACCGTGCTGATCCTCACGCCGGTGCTGATGCCGGTGGTGCTCAAGGCCGGCATCGACCCGGTGTACTTCGGCGTGCTGTTCATCATGAACAACGCCATCGGCCTGATCACGCCCCCGGTGGGCACCGTGCTCAACGTGGTGTGCGGCGTGGCGCGCATCACCATGGACGATGCCTTCAAGGGCGTGATGCCCTTCCTGATCGCGCAGCTCATCGTGCTGTTCGCGCTGGTGTTCTTCCCGCAGATCGTCACCGTGCCGCTGTCGTGGTGGCTGGCGCGCTGAGGGCGTTTTGCAGAGTTTCCCGTCCGTTCGTTCATCACCCAAGAAGTAGGAGACACAGACCATGATCCAGCGCAGAACCCTCATGGCGGCAGCGACCGCCGCGGCCCTGATGGCGGCCACGCCGGCCTTCGCCCAGTTCGCCGAACGCACCATCAAGTTCACCAACGGCGTGAACGAGGACCACCCGGTGGGCCTGGGCGTGAAGAAGATGCAGGAGGTGCTGGCCGCCAAGACCGGCGGCAAGATGAAGATCGTCGCCTTCTGGGGCGGCGCGGCCGGCGGCGACCTGCCGGCCACGCAGGCGCTGCGCGCGGGCACGCAGGAGATGGTGTGCACCTCGTCCTCGCCGCTGGTGGGCATCGTGAAGGAACTCGGCGTGTTCGACCTGCCGTTCCTGTTCAACAACGAGAAGGAGGCCGACGCGGTGCTCGACGGCCCGGCCGGCGAGTACTTCAACAAGAAGCTCGAGGCCGCGGGGCTGGTGAACCTGGCCTACTGGGAGAACGGCTTCCGCAACCTCACCAACAGCAAGCGGCCGGTGGCCAAGGTCGAGGACCTCGAGGGCATCAAGGTGCGCGTGATGCAGAACAACATCTTCCTCGACTCGTTCAAGACGCTGGGCACCAACGCCGTGCCGATGGCCTTCGGCGAGATCTTCACCGCGCTCGAGACGCGCACCATCGACGGCCAGGAGAACCCCTTCGTGACCATCGAGACCTCGAAGTTCAGCGAGGTGCAGAAGTACCTGAGCGTGACGCGCCATGCCTACACGCCGTTCCTGGTGCTCTACAGCAAGAAGCTCTGGGACCAGCTCAAGCCCGAGGAACAGGCGGTGCTGCGCGAGGCCGCGGTCGAGGGCCAGAAGGTGGAGCGCGCCGCCAACCGCGCGCTCAACGAGAAGTCGCTCGCGAGCCTCAAGAAGACGATGACGGTCAACGAGGTCTCGCCGGCCGAGCAGAAGCGCATGCTCGACAAGGTGAAGCCGGTGTACGACAAGAACGTGCCGGCGATCGGCCCCGAGGCCGTGAACGTGGTGATGGACGCGCTGAAGAAGGCGCGCGGCGGCTGAGTCTTTCGCGGGCCGGCGGCGCTCGAGAGCGCGCCGGCCGTTCAGTCACCGCATCCCGAACCGCCATGAAGATCACGCAGCTCGAAACCATCCGCCTCGGCGAATTCCCCAACATCCTCTGGGTGCGCCTGCACACCGACGAAGGCCTGGTCGGCCTCGGCGAGACCTTCATGGGCGCCGAGGCGGTCGAGGCCTATCTGCACGAGTGGGGCGCCCACAAGCTGCTGGGCACCGACCCGCTGGCGATCGAGGCGCGCAACCGCGACCTCACGGGCTACCTGGGCTGGCGCGGGTCGGGCGTGGAGACGCGCGGCAACTCGGCCGTGGACATCGCGCTGTGGGACCTGTTCGGCAAGGCCGCGAACATGCCGGTGCACACCGCGCTCGGCGGCAAGAGCCGCGACGCGATCCGCATCTACAACACCTGCGCGGGCTACCAGTACATCCGCAGCGCCGCGAACCAGACCAGTTCCAACTGGGGCATCGGCAACGCGGCCGGCCCCTACGAGGACCTGCAGGGCTTCCTGCACCATGCCGACGAGCTGGCCGAGTCGCTGCTGTCGGAGGGCATCACGGCGATGAAGATCTGGCCCTTCGATCCGGCGGCCGAGCGCAGCCACGGCCAGTACATCAGCAACGCCGACCTCGACGCGGCGCTCGAGCCGTTCCGCAAGATCCGCGGCGCGGTCGGCAAGCGCATGGACATCATGGTCGAGTTCCACAGCCTCTGGCGGCTGCCGATGGCGCAGAAGATCGCGCGCGCGCTGCAGGAGTTCGACACCTTCTGGCACGAGGACGCGATCCGCATGGACAGCCTCGACCTGTTGAAGCAGTACGCCGTCGACTGCAAGGCGCTGGTCTGCGCCAGCGAGACGCTGAGCTACAAGTGGGGCTTCAAGGACTACCTGCAGACCGGCGTGGCCGGCGTCGCGATGCTCGACCTGAGCTGGTGCGGCGGCCTCACCGAGGCGCGCAAGATCGCGGCCATGGCCGATGCCTGGCAGCTGCCGGTGGCGCCGCACGACTGCACCGGCCCGGTGGTCTGGTCCGCATCGACGCACCTGAGCCTGCATGCGCCCAACGCGTTGATCCAGGAGAGCGTGCGCGCCTTCTTCACGGGCTGGTACCAGGGCCTGGTGACCGAGCTGCCGAAGGTCGAGAACGGCATGATCAGCCTCAACGACAAGCCGGGGCTGGGGCTCGAGCTGCTGCCCGACCTGCACAAGCGCGCCGATGCGATGGTGCGGATCTCGAAGGCCTGAGCGGGCGCGTCGTCAGTCGGTGCGCAGCCGCAGCAGCGCGCGCACGAAGCCGTGGTCCGAGCGCGAGCGGTCGCGCCCCTCGTGCAGGTGGTCGTTGAAGTAGTCCACGCGCCGCACGTCGCCCAGGCTGTGGCGGCTGCCCGCGATGAACTCCTCGCTCACCAGGATCTGGTCGAG
Source organism: Variovorax sp. GW821-FHT10D07 (assembly GCF_059415325.1). NCBI lineage: Bacteria > Pseudomonadati > Pseudomonadota > Betaproteobacteria > Burkholderiales > Comamonadaceae > Variovorax > Variovorax sp. GW821-FHT10D07. Next base: position 244,654 of record NZ_JBWKMZ010000014.1, read on the forward strand.
CACCTCCGGGTAGCCCTGGTGCACGTGCGAATAGGCCACGTCCTTCTTGAGCGCGGCCTCGCCCTGCATCTCGTAGGCATTGAACAGCGCCACGTCGCGCGCCGCCTTGTCGTAGGCCACCTCGGAGGTGGCCGCCACGAGCTGCGTGGTCACGCTGTGCGGGTTGTCGTTGAAGTCGCCCATCACCACCAGCGGCACGTTGGTGCCCTGCAGCAGGTCGATCACGATGCAGCGCAGGGCCGCGGCCTCGGCGCCGCGCATCAGCAGCGAGCGCAGCGAGGCCATCGCGCCCACCTTGCGGTCGTCGCGGTCCTCGAGGTGGTTGCCCTGCGCGTCCTGCAGGAACTTGGGCCGCTTCGACTTCAGGTGCACCGTCAGCACGTGCACGGCCTGGCCGTGCTTCATGCGCAGCGTGGCCAGCAGCGGCGGGCGTTCGAAGCGGGTGTGCGGCCCGAGGCCCGGCACCTCGACGCCGAAGCCCGGCGGGAAGTCGACGAAGGACTGGATGCGGTCGACCTTGAGCCGCGTGGCGATGCCCACGCGCGGCGTGCCCTGCGCGCCGGGGCGCGGCGGCAGGCCGGGCTGGGCGGGCGTGTTCTCGGCACCGGGCACGGCCACGAAGTCGTAGCGCAGGCCGCTGCGGTGGAGGGCGGCCTTCAGCGCCGCCTCGTCCCAGACCTCCTGCACCGCGAGCACGTCGGCATTGAGCGCATGGAAGCGCTCGCCGAGCCAGTCGATCTTGCGTTCGTACTCGCGCTCGTTGTAGGCGTCCTGGTTCTCGTAGTACACGCGGTGCGGGTTCGCGAGATTGAGCAGATTGCAGGTGGCCACGAAGAGGGTGGCGAAGTTCGGCGGGATGTACTGCATGGCGACGATTGTGTCCGGAAGGTGTTTCAGCCCCCGAACGGCCATGAAAAAGGGCGCCGAAGCGCCCTCTGTTCTGCGTGCGTCGTGCCTCAGCGGCCGAACGAACGGCCACCGCCGCCGCCCGAGCGGCCACCGCCGCCGCCGTAGCCGCCGCCACCCGAACGGCCACCGCCGCCCGAACGGTTGCCGCCGCCGTAGCCACCGCCACCCGAGCGGCCGCCGCGTCCGCGGCCGCCACCCATGTGGTCGACGCTGGTGCGCAACGGATCGGGCTGGCCGGCCGCGCCGGTGATCGCCTCGGCGCGCAGGTGCGCGACCTGGTTGGCCTGGGTCGGGCTGTGGCTGTTGCCGTGATGGCGCGGCTGGCGCTCGTCGTGCGGCTGATGGTTCTGCTGCGGGTGCGCCGCCGCATGGTGATGCGGACGCGGCTGGCCCTGCGGTGCGCGGCCTTGCGGCGCGCGATTGCCCGGTCCCTGGCCCTGGCCGCGCGGGGCCTGCTGGCCACCGCCGCCATTGGCGCTGCGGCCCTGGCCGGCACCGTTGCCGCCACCGCCGCGGCGCTGGCCATTGCCACCACCGCCGCCGCCGCCCTGGCTGGCCTTGTTGTCGCGGATGCGCTGCATCATCTCGCCGCGCGCCGCCTTGGCGGCCGCCTGCATGACTTCGCGGCTCGGCGGACGGCCGGCGCCGCCCCAGATGGTCTGGCGGCCCATGGCGATCGGCTCGGCGCGCTCGCCTTCCTCGGGACCGAAGCCCTCGATGACCTGCACGGGGATCGTCTGCTTGGTGAAGCGCTCGATCTCCTGCATGAAGCCTTCCTCGTCGAGGCAGACGAAGCTCACGGCCTCGCCGCTCGAACCCGCGCGGCCGGTGCGGCCGATGCGGTGCACGTAGTCTTCGCTGACGTTCGGGATCTCGTAGTTCACGACGTGCGGCAGCTCGTCGATATCGATGCCGCGGGCCGCGATGTCGGTGGCCACCAGCGCGCGGATGTCGCCGCTCTTGAAGCCGGCCAGCGCCTGGGTGCGCGCGCTCTGGCTCTTGTTGCCGTGCAGCGCCATCGCCTCGATGCCGTTCTTGGTGAGGAATTCGGCCACGCTGTTGGCGCCGAACTTGGTGCGGGTGAACACCAGCACCTGGCTCCACTGGTGCTCGTTGATGATGTGCGCGAGCAGCGCCTTCTTCTTGCCGCGGCCCACGGGGTGGACCACCTGCGTGATGCGCTGCACCGTGGTGTTGCGCGGCGTGACCTGGATGCTCTGCGGGTTGCGCAGCAGGCCGTTGGCCAGTTCGCGGATCTCGTCGCTGAAGGTGGCCGAGAACAGCAGGCTCTGCTTCTGGGCCGGCATCAGCGCCAGCACCTTCTTCACGTCGTGGATGAAGCCCATGTCGAGCATGCGGTCGGCTTCGTCGAGCACCAGGATCTGCACGGTCGACAGGTCGAGCATGCCCTGCTGCTGCAGGTCGAGCAGGCGGCCGGGAGTGGCCACCAGGATGTCGACGCCGCGCTTGAGGCGGTCGATCTGCGGGTTCATGCCCACGCCGCCGAAGATCACGGTCGAGCCGAGCTGCAGGTACTTGCCGTAGTCGCGCACCGATTCCTCGACCTGCGCCGCGAGTTCGCGGGTGGGCGTGAGCACCAGGGCGCGGATGCCGATGCCGCCGAACTTGTTGGTGGCGCTGCGGCTCATGGTGAGCTTGTGCAGCATCGGCAGCGTGAAGGCGGCGGTCTTGCCGGTGCCGGTCTGGGCGCCGCCGAGAAGGTCGTGGCCCTCGAGGACGGCCGGAATGGCCTGGGCCTGGATCGGGGTGGGGGTCTCGTAGCCTTGCTCGTGCACGGCCTTCAAGATGGCCGGAGCCAACTTCAGTTCATCAAAAGTCATTGTGTGAAACAACAAGCGCCATACACGGCGCGGTGACATCGGCCCGCTCGGCGTCTTTCGTTCTTGTGACGCGAGCCAGTCAAGGCTGATGAAGGTCAGGAGTGGGAGCCCGAAAAACCGACTTGCGGAAGGGTTTTCTTCGTCCCCGGCAGAGAGCCGGTGTGCGGGCAACTGGACCCGGCACGGTGGCGATTGTCGCATGAGTCGATAATCACTGCTTTTCGCGCTCCGTTTCCGCGATTCCGCGCGCCGGGCCTGCCGCCGTCTTCCAGGGGCTTCCTCCAGGGGATTTCGGCTTTTTCCGGCTTTCGCCACCTCAGCAATCAGCAGTCCTACACAGAAGATGGCCCAGTACGTCTACACCATGAACAGAGTCTCCAAGACCGTGCCGCCCAAGCGGCAGATCTTGAAAGACATCTCGTTGTCCTTCTTTCCCGGCGCCAAGATCGGCGTGCTCGGCCTGAACGGCTCGGGCAAGTCCTCGCTGCTCAAGATCATGGCCGGCGTCGACAAGGAGATCGAGGGCGAAGCCATTCCGATGGCCGGCCTGTCGATCGGCTACCTCGAGCAGGAGCCCAAGCTCAATCCCGAGCACACGGTGCGCAACGCGATCGACGAGGCCATGGGCGAGGTCAACGCCGCCAAGGCGCGTCTCGAGGAGATCTATGCCGCCTACGCCGAGGAAGGCGCCGACTTCGACGCGCTGGCGGCCGAGCAGGGCGAGCTCGAGGCGGTGATTTCCGCCGCCGGCACCGATTCCGAGCACCAGATCGAGATCGCGGCCGACGCGCTGCGCCTGCCGCCGTGGGACGCGAAGATCGGCCTGCTGTCGGGTGGCGAGAAGCGCCGCGTGGCGCTGTGCAAGCTGCTCTTGTCCAAGCCCGACATGCTGCTGCTCGACGAACCCACCAACCACCTGGACGCCGAATCGGTCGAGTGGCTCGAAGTGTTCCTGCAGCGCTTCACGGGCACCGTGGTGGCCATCACCCATGACCGCTACTTCCTCGACAACGCCGCCGAGTGGATCCTCGAACTGGACCGCGGCCGCGGCATTCCATGGAAGGGCAACTACAGCACCTGGCTCGAGCAGAAGGGCGAACGCCTGGCGCAGGAGCAGAAGAGCGAGGAAGCCCACGCCAAGGCCCTGAAGAAGGAACTGGAGTGGTCGCGCCAGAACCCGAAGGCCCGCCAGGCCAAGAGCAAGTCGCGCCTGGCCCGCTTCGAGGAGCTGAGCGACGTCGAATACCAGAAGCGCAACGAAACGCAGGAAATCTTCATTCCGGTGGCCGAGCGCCTGGGCAGCCAGGTGATCGAGTTCAAGGACGTGAGCAAGAGCTTCGGCGACCGCCTGCTGATCGACAAGCTGAACTTCAACATTCCCGCGGGTGCCATCGTCGGCATCATCGGCCCGAACGGCGCCGGCAAGTCCACGCTGTTCAAGCTGATCGCCGGCAAGGAACAGCCCGACAGCGGCGAGGTGGTGGTGGGCCAGACCGTGAAGATGGCCTTCGTCGACCAGCACCGCGACGAACTGGCCAACAACAAGACCGTGTGGGAAGACATCTCGAACGGCCTGGACATCATCAACGTCGGCAAGTTCCAGATGGCCAGCCGCGCCTACGCGGGCCGCTTCAACTTCAACGGCCAGGACCAGCAGAAGAAGGTCGGCAACCTGTCGGGCGGCGAACGCGGCCGGCTGCACCTGGCCAAGACGCTGATCCAGGGCGGCAACGTGCTGCTGCTGGACGAACCCTCGAACGACCTGGACGTGGAAACGCTGCGCGCGCTCGAAGACGCGCTGCTCGAGTACGCGGGCACCGTGCTGGTGATCAGCCATGACCGCTGGTTCCTCGACCGCATCGCCACCCACATCCTGGCCGCCGAAGGCGACTCGCAGTGGGTGTTCTTCGACGGCAACTACCAGGAGTACGAAGCCGACAAGAAGAAGCGCCTGGGCGAAGAGGGCGCCAAGCCCAAGCGCGTGCGCTTCAAGGCCCTCAAGTAAGGCCTGCTGCGGCCTTCGTCAGGCTGGCTTGACCAGGGCGCGCGGTTCCGCAAGGGGCCGCGCGTTTTTTTCATCGTCGGCCGCGAACACCTCGCGGGCGGCGCTCAGGCCGTTGAGCGCGGCGGGGAAGCCCGCGTACACGGCCATCTGCATGATCACCTCGATCACTTCCTCGCGCGTCACGCCGACGTTGAGCGCGCCCTGGATGTGCACCTTGAGCTGCGGCGCCGCATTGCCCATGGCGGTGAGCGCGGCCACCACCGCGATCTCGCGCGAGCGCAGGTCCAGGCCGGGGCGCGAATAAACGTCGCCGAACGGGAACTCGATCAGCAGGCGCGCGAAATCGGGTGCGATGTCGGCCAAGCCTTCGACGACCTTGATGCCGCCTTCACCGTCGATCTGCTGCAGTTTCGCGAGACCGCGCGCGTAGCGCTCGCCGGTCGGCTGGTTGGTCGTCGTCGGATGGATTGGGTGCTGCATGTTTCTTCCTCTTCGTTGAAGCCGGGGCGATGCCCGATGAAGAGGGACGCCGGGCCTCGATCCCGCGGTAGTGCTCGATCTTGTGCGCCAGCGCCTGCATCGATTGCTGCAGCGCCTCCACCTTCGAGCGAACCTCGGCGAGATGCGATTCGAGCATCGCGCGGCGTTCGCCGATGCTCGCGTCCCCCTGACTGCGAAGCCCGGCGAAGGCCTGCATGCCCTGGATGGGCATGCCGGTCTCGCGCAGGCGCAACAGGAAAGCGAGCCATTCCATGTCGGCGGCGGCATAGCGGCGCTGGCCGCCGGGTGCGCGCGACACGGCTGCTATCAGGCCTATGCGTTCGTAATAGCGCAGCGTGTGGGCCGTGAGGCCGGTGCGTCGTGCCACTTCCGCGATGCTCAGGTTGCTTTCCATGGGGGAATTCTCGAAGTTGGAGCGCGCTCTAAGTCAAGCGCTTTTCGCATCTTCCTCCGATGCGGCGATTCAGGGGACGAGTTCGGCCTCGATCCAGCCGCGCAGGCTGTTGACGAAGGCCAGCGCGGTCACGCGCGAGAGCTGCTCGCGCCGCACCGTCTGCTCGACCAGCGAGCCCTCGGCCAGCCGCTGCGCGCGCCCGATGCCGGGCAGCAGGCCGCAGCGCAGCGGCGGCGTGACCCAGCGGCCGTCGTCCAGGCGCAGCGCGATGTTGCCGCGCGTGCATTCGGTGAGTTCGCCTTCGCGGTTCCACAGCAGCGTGTCGAAGGCCTCGGGCAGGGTCGGCGCGAAGGCCTCGTAGTGCGCGCGGCGCGTGGTCTTGAAGCGCGTGAACTCGCTGTGCGCCTCGTCGAAGGGGCGGTCGGCCAGCTGCAGCTTCACGCGGTGGGACGCAGCGCCCATTTCATGCGCTTCGGCGCGTGGCAGGCCCCGCGCATCGAGCAGCAGACGCACGCGCCAGGTGCCTTCGGCATGCGCATCGCGCAGCGATTGCAGCGCTGCCTCGACGCGTGCGGCATCCCAGGCGAAGCCGAAGTGGGCGGCCGCGCCGGCCATGCGTTCGATGTGCAGCGGCGCATCGCGCAGCGTGCCGTCGACCAGCGCCAGCGTTTCGAGCAGTTCGAAGCCGGGCGCCTCGGCGACTGCGGCCGCGCCCAGGAAGGCCCGCTTGTGGCCCCACTCGGCCCATTCGGCGTCGGCCGTGGCATCGGCCGTGATGCCGCTGCCGATGCCGCAGCGTGCCTGGCCGCCGCGCAGCGTCACGGTGCGGATCGGCACGTTGAAGGTCGCATGCCCACCGGGCCGCAGCACGCCGACCGCGCCGCAGTACACGCCGCGTGGCGCCTGCTCGAGCTCACGGATCAGCCGCATCGCCGCCACCTTGGGCGCGCCCGTGACCGAGCCGCAGGGGAACAGCGCGTGGAACACGTCGACCAGCGAGGTGCCGGGCCGAACCGCTGCTTCCACGTCCGAGGTCATCTGCCACACGGTGGGCAGCGCCTCGGTGTGGAACAGCCGCGGCACGCGCACCGAGAAGGGCTGCGCGATGCGCGACAGGTCGTTGCGCAGCAGGTCCACGATCATCACGTTCTCGGCCCGTTCCTTCGGCACGCTGCGCAGCCGTTGCGCCTGGGCCTCGTCCTCGGCCGGCGTCGCGCCGCGCGGCGCGGTGCCCTTCATCGGGCGCGCGAGGATGCGCTCGCCGTGCCAGTCGAAGAACAGCTCGGGCGACAGCGACAGCACCTGTTCCTCGCCGCTGTCGATGAAGGCCGCGTAGCCCGCGGGCTGGTTGAGTCGCAGCGCGGCGAACAGGGCCAGCGGGTCGCCGGCGTATTCGCCGAGCAGCGGTGCCGTGTGGTTGATCTGGTAGAGGCCGCCGGCGGCGATCGCCGCGTGGATGACTTGCATCTGCCGATCGAAGTCGATGCGCGAGAGGCTGTCGCGCCAGGCGATCGGCGGGCTGGAGGGAGAGGGCGGGGCTTCCTCGGGCCAGGGCTGGGTCTGGTCGTGCACGCCGAACCACGCTAGCGCACTGCCATCGCCCGCATGCGTCTCGAACGCGGCATCGAAGGCCGCGGCCGCCTCGTAGCGCAGGTAGCCCACGCACCAGTGGCCCGCGCGCGCCAGCGCCTCGGCCTGCGCGAGCACGGGCCGCACTTCGGCCAGGCTGCGCGCCACGAGCGTGCGGGAAGGGGCGCCGAACGCCAGGCGCAGCCGTTGCGCGCCATCGGTGCGCGGGTCGGCGAAGTCGATCAGGGTGGACACGATGGGTCTTGGGAAAAGGCAACGGCGCCCGCCGACGCCGCGTACCGGTCAGCGCGGTGCGGAGGGCGAAGGCGAGAGCGGTGGCGACGGTGGCATCGCGGGGCCGGCCGGCGCACCGGCGCCGCGCGCCAGCGCCCGCTTGCGCACCGCATAGATGTTGTTGCGCAGCGCATAGAGCTCGTCGGCATACGACAGCGGCACCGCCACGCGGTTCACCACGCGGTCGAGCTCGTCGAGCTCCTTCGTGAGCTCGGCCGGATCGCCGCGCTGGCCGTCGACCTTGCCCTCGATGTCGCGCAGCCGCGCATACCAGCGGAACACGCGGCGGCGCACGCGGAACTGGTAGAGCGGCGGCACCACGCGGCTCAGCGGCAGCATCAGCACCAGCAGGCCGCCGAGCACCAGCCACATGCGCTCGATCAGGTTGCTGGCCCAGAACGGCAGGTAACGCTGCCAGAACGGCGGCGTGCCGTTGATGGCGCGGTCGCCCTCGGGGCTCACTGGCAGTTCGCTGGTGCGCGTGTTCGGGAAGTCGCGCGGCCGGTTGAACCAGCCGGCACCGCCATGCAGGTGCTGCGCGGCCTGCGCGAACAGCTGGCGCAGCGCGGGATGGGTGTCCTCGCGCGACAGCAGCGAGGTGGTGGCCGCGAGCAGCGACACGTCGCCGGCCGGCAGGTCCTTCGAGAGGTCGACCACGCCGCGCGGCAGGGTCACGGCCGAGAGGAAGGGGAAGCGCCGCGTGTACGCGTCGGCCTGCACGAAGTCCATGAGCCGGATGTCGTTCGCGCGCAGCAACCGCTGCACCTGCGGCGACTGCGGCGCCGACGACAGCACGATCGCATCGAGCAGCCCGGCCTGCAGCGCTTCGGCGGCCGCAGACTGCTCTAGGTTCGACAGCAGCAGCGCATCGGGCGCGAGCCGGTTGGCATCGAGCAGCCGGCCCATGAGTTCGGGCAGGCCGCTGCCGGGCATGTCGACGTTGACGCGCAGGCCGCGCAGCTGCGTCAGCGAGGTGAGCGGGATCGGTGCGGGGGGCACGGCGGGTTGCGGTGCCGCTGTCTTCTTGCGCTCGGCACTGCGGCGACCCTTCGCGGCTGCCTTGGCCGCCTTCTTCGCCTTCTCGGCCTCCGCCGCCTGCTGCGCGATCACGCTGTCGGGCGCGCGCGTGATCGCGTCGGGCCGGTAGAACAGCCAGATCGGCTCGAAGAACAGACTGCCGAGCGAACTGAGCCCGGCCTCCTCGTCGGCCACCGGGTCGGCGCTGCCACCGCGTACGAAGCCCACGTCGGCCTCGCCCTCGCGCAGCAGCTCGAGGTTCTCCGACGAGCCCGAGGTCGGCTTGAGCGTGACCTCGATGCCGCTGAGCTTCAGCGACTCGGCATAGCGCTTGCCGAACTGCGCGTAGGCGCTGCCCGTGGGACCGGTGGCCAGCGTGACCTGCTTGGGCGGCTGCGGCTGCAGCCACCAGTAGGCGGCGATCAACAGGCCGATCACGAGGAACAGGATCGGGCCGGCGGAGGCGATCAGGTCGCGGATCGACAGCAGGATCAGCTTGAGGGTTCTCGGGAAGGCCATGGTGTCTCGTTCGTGGGGTCAGCGCGGCGCGGTGCCGAGCTCGGCGGCCGAGGGGATGTGCAGCTCGCCGACCGTCACCGAGCGCGCCGCCAGCACCGCGCGCAGGGTGGCGCGCGCGGCGACCTCGGCCGCCATGGCGCTGAGCACCGTCATGCCCGGGCCGTCGGCCGCCAGCGGCACGCGGCCGGTGGCGAGCGCGAACAGGGTGTCGCCGTCGCTCATGGTGTGCACGGGATTGATGGCGCGCGCCAGGCCGTCGTGCGCCACGGTCGCGAGCCGGTTGGCCTGCACCTTGGTCAGCACCGCGTCGGTGGCGATCACGCCGATGGTGGTGTTGGTGCCGGCCAGCAGCGGCTTGGGCAGCTCGCCGCGCAGCAGGGCGCGGCGCGTGTCGAGCAGCGCGCGGCCGTCCTCGGTGCGCGCGCCGGCCACGGGCAGCGCGGTGTCGGGATCGATCACGTCGCCGAGCGAATTGACCGCGATCAGCGCGCCGACCGTGACGCCGCCGACCGTGACCGAGGCGGTGCCGATGCCGCCCTTCATCGCGCGTTGCACGCCGAACAGCTTGCCCACCAGCGCGCCGGTGCCGGCGCCCACGTTGCCCTCGGCCGGCGCGTCGCGGCCCGCGGCCTCGCAGGCGGCATAGCCGGCCGCGGCATCGGGCCGGATGCGGGCATCGCCCATCGGCAGGTCGAACAGCACGGCGGCGGGCACGATCGGCAAGGTGCCGAAGCGCACGTCCATGCCCACGCCGCGCTCCTCGAGCCAGCGCATCGCGCCCTCGGCCGCGGCCAGGCCCCAGGCGCTGCCGCCCGCGAGCATCACCGCGTGCACCTGCTGCACCAGGTTGCCGGGCGCGAGCAGGTCGGTCTCGCGCGTGCCGGGCGCGGCGCCGCGCACGTCGACGCCGGCCACCGCGCCTTCGCGCGTGATGATCACGGTGCAGCCGGTGGGCCGGCGGGTGTCGGAGAAGTGGCCGACCTCGATGCCGGCGACGTCGGTGATGGCACCGTCGGAAGAGGAGGGGGAAGCGTGGGAAGGCGTGGCGGACATGGCGGCCGATTATGGAACCATGCCGCGTGGCCCCTACGATGGGCGCCATGACAGTTGAAAGAAGTGGTTTCCAGTCCGGCGCGCGGCGTCATGCGGTGGTGATCGGCGCGGGCGCCGTGGGCAGCGCCACCGCCATCGAGGCCTTGCGCGCGGGCCTGCGCGTCACCGTGGTCGAGCCGGACGAGCCCGGCGCGCCGCAGGCCACCAGCTACGGTAACGCGGGCTGGCTCTCCTCGCATTCGGTGGTGCCGCCCGCGCTGCCGGGCGCCTGGCGCAAGGTGCCGGGCTGGCTGGCCGATCCGCTGGGCCCGCTGGCGGTGCGCTGGCCCTACCTGCCGCGCGCGCTGCCCTGGCTGCTGCGCTACCTGGCCTCGGGCGCCACCGAGGCGCGCGTGCAGCGCATCGCCGACGCGCTGCGCACCTTGCTGGTGGATGCACCGGCGCTGCATGCGCGGCTGGCGGCCGAGGCCGGCGTGCCGCAACTGATCGAGCAGCGCGGCCTGCTGCATGCCTACCGCTCGCGCGCCGAGTTCGAGGGCGATGCGCTGGCCTGGCGCGTGCGCGCGCGCACCGGCGTGCGATGGAGCGAGTGGGATGCCGACGAACTGCGCCGGCAGGAGCCCGACCTCGATGCGCGCTACACGCTCGGCATCCACGTCGGCGAGGCCGGCCACTGTCGCGACCCGGGCGCCTACGTGGCGGCGCTGGCCGCGCATGCGCGTGCGCTCGGCGCCGACCGCGTGGCCGCGCGCGCCACCGGTTTCCGCATCGAGGGCGGGCGATTGCGCGCCGTGCGCACGGAAGCCGGCGAGATCGCCTGCGACACCGCCGCGGTCTGCGCCGGCGCGCGCTCGGGCGCCCTGGCCGCCGCGGCCGGCTCGCCGGTGCCGCTGGAATCGGAGCGCGGCTATCACGTCGTGCTGCCGAAGGCCGCGGTGGGCCCGCGCACGCCGGTGATGGTGGCCGACGGCAAGCTCATCGCGCACTGGATGAACGGCGGCCTGCGCGCCGCCGGTCAGGTCGAGATCGCGGGGCTCGAGGCCGCGCCCGACTGGCGCCGCGCCGAGATCCTGCACCAGCACCTGCGCTCGATGTTTCCCGCGCTCGCCGACGCGCCGCCCGAAGGGGCCGAGGTGCAGCGCTGGCTCGGCCATCGCCCGAGCCTGCCCGACGGCCTGCCCTGCATCGGCCCCGCCGCCGGCAGCGCCGACGTGGTGCTGGCCTTCGGCCATGGGCATGTGGGGCTGTGCGGCTCGGCGCGCACCGGGCGGCTGGCGGCACAGGTCATGGCGGGGCTGGCGCCGGAGATCGCGCTGGCGCCGTTCGATCCGAGGCGCTTCGGGGCGTAGCGCTGCTCGCCGTCAGGCGGACGAAGAGGGCCAGCCCGCAGGGTCGCGGCGCTGATGCATGCAGCTCAGCACCACCACGCGATCGAATTCGACGAGATAGAAGACGGAATAGGGGAAGCGCCGTAGGTGGGCCCTGCGAACGTCTTCCCAGACCAGCGGCGCGCCTTCGGGCTGTCGTGCGATCCGGTGCACCACGGCCTCGACGCTGCGCGCGAACTCCGCGCCCAGGCCGGCGCGCTGCATGTCGTACCAGCCCTGCGCGTCCTGCAACTGGCGCAGCGCGCTTTCCCGAAAGAAGACGCTCAGCAAGGTCAGAGCTTCAGCGATGCCTTGACCTGGTCCCAGGGCACGACCGCCTGCGGGTCGGCACGATGCTCGGCGCGGCGGCGTGCGACCTCTTCCTGTTCGTGCGCGCTCAGCCTTTGCGATTCGGCATCGCGCGCCACGCTGTCCCACAGTTCTTCGGCCAGCTCGATGCGTTCCGCCATGCTCAGCGAAGAAAGAGCCTGCTGCAGATCGGAGCTTCCCAATTCGATCTCCCGAAAGTGGATCAACGCATCATTCTAGGCAGGCGTGCCCAAAGCCCTAAGGCCCTCAGTTCGCAGGTGCGATCGACAACACCGTGAGCGCCCCATCGACCTTGTCGGCCGTGAACTGCACCTTGTCGCCAGGCTTGACCTGCGTGAGCAGCGCCGGGTCCTTCACGCGGAAGACCATGGTCATGCCGGTCATCTCGAGGTTGGGGATGTCGCCGTGGCGCAAGGTGATCTTGTTCGCCTCGGTGTCGATCTTGCGGACCTCGCCCTCGACGGGCGGCAGGGCCGTCTGTGCGAAGGCGACGGCGGCGAACAGGAGGGCGCCGAGGGCGGCGAGCGATTTCTTCATGGTGATCGGTCTTTCTTGCAGGGTGATCGAAGGATTCATCGGTAGCTCTGGAACACGCGCGTGCCGCCATCGGCCAGCACCAGCAGCACGTCGTAGGGATCGCGCTGGTCGCCATAGGCCGGACCGTCCATGCCCGGCGAGCCGACCGGCATGCCGGGCACGGCGAGGCCCACGGCCTTGGGTTTCTCCTTGAGCAGGCGCTGGATCTCGCGCGCGGGCACGTGGCCCTCGATGGCGTAGCCGCCGACTTGGCCCGTGTGGCACGAGCCCAGCTTCTCGGGCAGGCCCAGGCGCTTGCGCGCGGCCGCGTTGCCTTCGTCGTGCACGCGCGTGGCGAAGCCGTTCCTGTTCAGGTGCTTGACCCAGTCCTGGCAGCAGCCGCAGTTCGGGTCCTTCCAGATCTCGACCATCGGCGCCGCGGCGCGCGCGGCGAAAGGCAGGGCGGCGGTGGAGGCCAGGGCCAGCATCAGTCGTCTTCTTTGCATGGGAGTTCCTTTCGGGATTTCAGGATTTGCCGGCGGCGGGCAGCACGCGGACGCGGCCGGCCATGCCGAGTTCGTAGTGGTCCTTCACCAGGCAGGCGAAGTCGAAGTCGCCGGCGCGGTTGAAGGTCCAGACCAGCTCGCCGGTCTGGCCCGGCAGCACGTGCGCCATCCAGGGCTCGTCGTGCTCCATGCCGGGGAATTTCTTCATCATGGCCGCGTGGGCCTCGATCTCGGCCGTGGTGCCGAGCACGAGTTCGTGCAGGTCACGGCCCTTGTTCTTCAAGCGCAGGCGCAGCGTGTCGCCTTCGCGCACCTCGATCACCGAGGGCGTGAACGTCATGTCGTCGGCCATCGCGATGTCGATGGTGCGCTTCACGGCACCGGGCTTGCCGACGATGCCCCAGGGCTTCTGCTCGGGCGCGAGTTCGGCCGCGCCCTTGGGCCTGGCGACGTGGTTCTCGTGCGCCAGCGAGGCGGTGGCGAAGGCCGCGAGCACGAGGCCGACGGCGGCGAGCTTGAGTGTCTTGTTCATGGATGGAACTCCAAAAAAATGAAAAGGAATGAAGCGGGTTCAGTGCTGGTGCGCGCCATGGCCTGAAGGCTTGCGCACGCTGGCATCGGGCTCGGCGGCCGACGGGGCCGGTGCCTTCGCGCGCGGGGCCGGCGGTACGTTGGCGTTCGGTACTTCGTGCGCGACCGTGCCCGGCGGATGCTTGAACCAGCCCGGGTCGCGGTAGTCGCCGGGCTTCTGGTCGCGCCGCACCTTGAGCAGCGTGAACATGCCGCCCATCTCGGCCGAGCCGAAGGGGCCGGTGCCGGTCATCATCGGCACCGTGTTGTCGGGAATGGGCATCTCCATCTCGCCCATGTCGGCCATGCCCTTGTCGCCCATCACCATGTAGTCGGGCACCAGCTTGCGGATCTTCTCGGCCACGCCCTTGTGGTCCACGCCGATCATGGTCGGCACCTCGTGGCCCATCGGCCCCATGGTGTGGTGCGCCTTGTGGCAGTGCAGCGCCCAGTCGCCTTCCTCGTCGGCGATGAACTCCATCTGCCGCATCTGGCCCACCGCCACGTCGACCGACACCTCGGGCCAGCGCGCGGTGCGCGGCACGGGGCCGCCGTCGGTGCCGGTCACCTCGAACTCGTGGCCGTGGATGTGGACCGGGTGGTTGGTCATCGTGAGGTTGCCCACTCGGATGCGCACGCGGTCGCCGCGGCGCACGTTGAGCGTGTCGATGGCCGGGAACACGCGGCTGTTGAAGCTCCAGAGGTTGAAGTCGGTCATGGTGCTGACCTTGGGCGTGGCGCTGCCGGGCTCCACGTCGAAGCTGCCGAGCAGGAAGCAGAAGTCGCGATCGACCTTCTCGATCAGCGGGTGATCGGCCTTCGGGTGCGTGACCCAGAAGCCCATCATCCCCATCGCCATCTGCACCATCTCGTCGGCATGCGGGTGGTACATGAAGGTGCCGGGGCGGCGCGCGGTGAACTCGTAGACGAAGGTCTTGCCCGGCGGGATCTGCGGCTGCGTGATGCCGCCCACGCCGTCCATGCCGTTGGGCAGGCGCTGGCCGTGCCAGTGCACGGTGGTGTGCTCGGGCAGCCGGTTGGTCACGTAGATGCGCAGCCGGTCGCCCTCGACCACCTCGATGGTCGGTCCCGGCGACTGGCCGTTGTAGCCCCACATGTTGACCTTGAAGCCCGGCGCCATCTCGCGCACCACGGGCTCGGCGACCAGGTGGAATTCCTTGACGCCGGCGTTCATGCGCCAGGGCAGGGTCCAGCCGTTGAGCGTGACGACGGGGTTGTAGAGCCGGCCGTTGGGCGGCACCAGCGGTGCGGCCGTGGCGGTGGAGCTTTGCGAGACGGGCTCGGGCAGCGCGGCCATCGAGACGCGGCTGACGGTGGTGGCGGCCACGGCCGTGGCGGCGCCCGCGAAGAAATTGCGGCGGTTCATCTCAATGTCCTCCCGCCGCGGGGGCGTCGCTGGCGGCCGCGGTCTGCAGCGCCGTCATGCCGCCGGGCGAACTGCCCGTGAGCACCAGTTGCAGGTCGGTGTCGGCCAGCCAGAAGTCGCGCTGCGCCTCGATGCCGGCGTTCACCGCGAGCATGCTCGCGCGCGTCTCGGCGAGCAGTTCCCACACGCTCGCGAGCATGCCGTTGTAGCGCAGCACCATCTCCTCGTTGACCTTCCTGCGCAGCGGCAGCACCTCGTCGCGGTAGCGCCGCGCCAGGCCATAGGCCGTGTTCCAGCCGCGCCAGGCCTCGCGCGCCTCGCTCGCGGCCAGCACGCCCACGTCGCGCACGCGCGCGGCCGACTGCATGTATTGCGCCTCGGCGCGGCCGGTGCGTGCCTGGCCCCAGTCGAACAGCGGCAGCGGCAGGTCGAGCTCGAAGCCGCGCTGCGTGGCGCGCGAACGGTCGGCGTCGTTCTCGAAGGTGGTGTTGCGCACCACGCCGAGCTCCATCGCGTTGATGACGCGCGTGGCATGCACCAGGCCCAGCGAATCGGCCACGGCCGTGTTCTGCGCCTGCGCCGAGCGCACGTCGAGCCGGTCGCGCAGCGCGCGCGCCTGCACGTCGCCGAGCTCGGGCGCGGCCTGGGGCAGCGGCGGCAGGCGGTCGGGCAGGGTGTAGGCAGTGCGCTCCCCGGCGAGGCCCAGCAGGCGCGTGAGCTGCTCGCGCGAGGCCACGGCGGCCTGTTCGGCGCGCGCGAGCTGCGCCGCGGCATCGGCCAGCAGCAGCTGTTCGCGCGTGCGCTGCAGCGCGCTCCAGTTGCCGACCTGGGCCATGCGGTGCGCGAGCTCGGCGCCGGCCTCGGCCGCCTCCCTGGCATCGCGCAGGTAGACCACGCTCTGCTGCGCCGCCACCGCGCGCACCCAGGCGCGACGCGTGTCGGCGGCCAGCAGCAGCACGCTCTGCGCGGCCTGCAGCTTGGCGGCCTCGTGGCGCT
This sequence comes from Variovorax sp. GW821-FHT10D07, assembly GCF_059415325.1. NCBI lineage: Bacteria > Pseudomonadati > Pseudomonadota > Betaproteobacteria > Burkholderiales > Comamonadaceae > Variovorax > Variovorax sp. GW821-FHT10D07. The sequence goes on from NZ_JBWKMZ010000014.1 coordinate 260,428, forward strand.
GGCCGGCCCAGCGCGCCTGCCACGGCAGCGTGACCAGGCCGATCACGTTGAAGCTCAGCATGCGTTCGAGCTCGCGTTCGCGGCCCTGCGCCAGCCGGCTGAACGAGAGCACCGGGTTCGGCAGGCTCGCGGCCTGCACGCGGTCGGCGTCGCTCAGCTGCAGGGTGGCGAAGGCGTTCTGCACGCGCGGGCCGTTGACGAGCGCGATGCGCACGGCGGCCTCGGCGTCGAGCGGCCTGGCGAGCAGCGCGTCGACGCTTTTCTGCGAGGCCTCGTCGGGCATGCGCTGGGCCGGCTGGCCCGCCATCAGGGGATTGCCCGCGACCAGGGCCTGCACGTCGGCCGTGCCGCCGTCGGGCGAGAGGCTGGCGCAGCCGGCCAGGAACAGGGCACTGGCGAATGCGAGGGCGCGCCGGGGCAGCGCGTCAGTTGTTCGACAGCGAAAGGGAAAGGGGCCGGCCAGGTGCCGGCGAACGATAGGGTTCACGCTCGATCTCCATGAGCAATACGATCGACGCCGCGAGCCGGCAAGGGCTCACCGCGGACGGACTACGGGCAGGGAGATCAGGAAATGGGCGGCTTCAAGCCCAGGAAGGGCTCGGTGCTCGCGAAGCGAGCCGCCGGGGCCGCGGGGGCGGCCTGGGGGGCATCGTGCGCGATGCCCCTGAGTTCGGTGCCGCCGAGTGCCACCGAGTGGCAGACCTGGCAGGCGGTGCAGGTGCCGCAGCCCTGGTGGCTGGCGTGGTCGCTGTCGCTGCCGTCGCCGTGGGTGTCGGCCATCGCGTGGTCGGCGTGCGAGGCGTTGTCCATGGCCGTCATGGCCATGTCGCCGGCCTCGTGGCAGTGGGCCTCGGTGGCCGCCTGTGCCACGCCGGCGACGGCCTCGGCCGCGGGCATCGAATGCCGCACCATCTCGATCGCCATCGCGTCGCCGAGCCAGCCGCGAACCGGCAGCAGGGCGATCATGAGGGCGAGGAACAGGGTGCGCATGGAGGGCCGATGATAAACCGCGTGCCTCAGCCGCCGAGCTGTGCGCGGGCCTTGTCCACCCACAACGACAGGTTGTCGAGCAGATCTTTCTGGCTGAACGAGCAGCTTTCCTCACTGAACAGCGCGCTCGATTCGAGCCGGTCGAGCAGGTTCAGCAGCACCTCGCCATAGCGCGGCGGCAGGGCCGCCAGCAGCGCGGCGCTGCCGCGTGCCTGGTCCGACAGCAGGCCGGCGGGGCCGCCGCCCTGGCGGCGCAGCGCGTCGATGTGCCCGGCGATGGTGTCGAGCTGTTGCAGCGCGGCGCTCACGAGGCGCTCCTTCCCGAGGGCGGCAGCGGCAGCCCGCGTTCGCGCACCAGGTCGCGCAGCACGTCGGGGTAGTCGGTGATGATGCCGTCCACGCCCAGGTCCATCAGCCGGATCATGTCGGCGCGCTGGTTCACGGTCCAGGGCAGCACCTTCATGCCCAGGCCCTGTGCCTCCTTCACCTGCGCCGCGTCGAGGTCGGCGAAGGCCGGCGACCAGACGAGCGGACCGCCACTGGTGCCGGCCGCGGCCTTCACGAGCTGCGGCGTGGAGCCGAAGCCCGCGGCATCGAGCCCGGCGGTCCAGCGCTTGTCCTTCAGCGTGCGCGGCGTGCTCAGGTAGGCGCGCGACATCGCGGGCGCCCATTGGCCCACCAGCGCCAGCGTACGCCAGTCGAAGCTCTGCAGGGTCACGCGCTCGGCCATCTGTGCCTTGTCGATGACCGCCAGCAGCGCGCGCACCATGGGTTCGGGCGCGGCGGTCTCGTCGGGCTTGGTCGGATCGATCTTGGTCTCGATGTTGAAGCGCACGGTGGCCGCGGCCGGGCCGCGCGCGCGCACCAGGTCGAACACCGCCTCGAGCGTCGGGATGCGTTCGCCGTCGCGCGGCAGCTGCAGCGCGAACTGGCGGCCATAGCTGCTCGAGGGATTGAGCCGGCCCACGTCGTAGCCCTGCAGCTGCGCCAGCGTGAGCGAGCGGATCGTGGGTCCGCTGCGGCCGTTCGCGGGCGCGAGCCACTGGCCGGCGGCATCGCGCGTGTGGTCGGGGTTGAGGGCCGTGTCGTGCGACACCACCACCACGCCGTCAGCGCTCAGGCCGATGTCGAGCTCGAGCGTGGTCACGCCGAGGTCGATGGCGTTGGAGAAGGCCGCCAGCGTGTTCTCGGGCGCGAGGCCGCGGCCGCCGCGGTGGGCCTCGAGGTCGAAGCGCGTGCGCGGCGTGGGCGCGAAGCCTGTGCAGCCCGCGGCGAGCGCGGCGGTGGCGCCCAGGGCGAGCAGGAGCGTGCGTCTGCGATGTGTCATTTGAGTTGCACCTTGATGCCGTCGGCGAGCACCGTGATGTCGCCGATCTCGTAGGTCTTGCGCCCGACGGTGAGTTCCTCGGGCTTGAAGGTGCGCAGCGGCTGCCCCTGCAGCAGTTCCTGCGCCACCAGCGCGCCCACGCGCTGCAGCCGCTCGCCATCGCGCCCGCCCAGGCCCTGCAGCTCGATGCGCTCGGCCTTGGGCTGGTCGAGCCGCAGCGCGCGCGTGGCGGCGTCGTACTTGAGCGCGCTGCTGACCGCCACCGTGCCCTGCACCGGCGCGCTGCCGAGCAGCGGGCTCGCGATGGTCAGCGTGGCGGTGATCGCGGCGCGGTTGGTGCCCGCGTCCAGGCCCAGCTGCGGATCGCGCAGCCCGACCGTGAACAGCTCGGCATAGCGCTCGGCCACCGGGAAGCGGCGCGCGATCTGCGCCTGCAGCTCGTCGCGGCTCGCGGTGTATTCGCTGGTGAAGAAGTTGAAGCCCGCGAAGGCGGCGAACGGCGCCTGGAGCGCGCAGGCGCCGAGCAGGGCGCCCAGCGCGCGGCGGCGGGTCAGACGGGTCGGGCGGATCGGGGAGGAGGGCATGGAGCGGCGGCTTTGCATGGCGGTGGGAGCTTGCCACAGGCGCGCGAGTTCGCGCCCGATTGGTTGCAGGACGTCACCGGCACCGCTGGCCGGACAGGGCCCGTTCAAGCATGCAACAGGTCTTGCGGCAACCCGCTCACGAACTCCGCGAAATCGCTGCCGCCGATCGAGATGTGGACCAGCATCGCCGCCTGCGCCTCGGCCGGATCGCTGCGCAGCAGCGCCTCGGTGATGGCCGCGTGCTCGCGCGCCGAGCGCTGCATGCGGCCCGGCGAATCGAAGCGGTTGGCGGTGTAGGCGGCGCAACGGGTGCGCAGCGCACGGATCTGGTCCACCAGCGTCTCGTTGCGGCAGGCCGCGTAGATCAGGTCGTGGAAATGGTCGTTGGCATCGCGGTAGGCCAGCGCGTCGTCGCGCGCCGAGGCCTCGGCGCAGGCGGCCAGCGCCTCTTCCAGCGCCTTCTTCTCGGCCGGGCGCATGCGCTTGGCGGCGAACTTGGCGGCCGCGCCTTCCAGCTCGCCGAGCAGTTCCAGCAGCTCGCGCAGCAGCTGGATCGACAGCCGCGGCACCGAGGCGCCGCTGCGCGGTTCCATCACCACGAAACCCTGGGCCGCCAGCTGGAGGATGGCCTCGCGGATCGGGGTGCGCGAGACCTCGAAACGCTCGCTGAGTCCGCGCTCGTCGATGGGCTGGCCGGGCTGCAGCAGGCCGCTGGCCAGGCTTTCGATGATCGACAGGCGGATCGATTCGGCCAGCGTCGGGCTGGCAACGGGGCTTCTACCGGGTTGCATACGGATGTGATCTGAAAATATACTGAACTCGTTTATAAATATTTAAACGGAGACGCGTGGTGTTTTCAAGACTGCTTTGGAAGGTCGTGGTGGCCGGTTCTGCATTTCTGCTGGGTGCGCCCGGATTTTTGCATGCGCAGGAAAGCTGGTCGCCGACCCGCCCGCTGCGGCTGGTGCTCGGCTACACGCCCGGCGGCGCGGCCGACGCGGTGGCGCGCGACCTCGCGCCGGTGATGGAGAAGGCGCTGGGCCAGCCTGTGGTGGTGGACTACAGGCCCGGCGCCGGCGGCGCGATCGGCGCCGAGGCCGTCAAGACCGCCGCGCCCGACGGCTACACCCTGGGCCTGATCGACGGCGCGCCGCTGACCATCATCCCGAACGCGCGCAAGGTGCCCTACGACCCGCGCAGCGACTTCAGCTACCTGGGCGTGGTCTCGAAGTCGCCGCTGGTGGTGCTGGTGAATCCCTCGGTGCCCGCGCGCACCCTGCCCGAACTGCTGGCGCTGGCGCGCGCGCAGCCGGGGCAGCTGGCCTATTCCAGCTCGGGCAACGGCACCATCCACCACCTGGCGGGCGAGCTGCTCAAGGCCGCGAGCCACAGCGACCTGATGCACGTGCCCTACAAGGGCGCGGCGCCGGCCATGAACGACCTGATGGGTGGCGCGGTCGCGGTCTCGTTCGCCACCATCGCGCCCGCCGTGCCGGTGGTGCAGGGCGGCCGGGCGCGCGCCATCGCCGTGACCTCGGCGCGCGAGGTGCCGGCGCTGCCGGGCGTGAAGACCGTGGCCGCGCAGGGCCTGCCCGGCTACGACGCGCAGGGCTGGTTCGTGCTGGCCGCGCCCAAGGGCCTGCCGGCGCCCGTGGTGCGACGGCTCAACGCGGCGCTCAACGCCGCCCTGCAGACGCCCGCGGTGCGCGAGCGCCTCCTGGCCACGGGCAGCGACATCGAGGCCGGCCCGCCCGAGGCGGCCGCCGAGCTGGTCGCGACCGACTTCCGCAAGTGGGGCCAGGTGATCCGCGAGCAGCAACTCCGTTTCGATTGACCCGCCCCTTTTCCTTTTTTCTTTTCCTCTCCAAGGACCTTCACGCATGACCACGACCCTCCAGGACCCCGCGGCCGACACCGCCGCGCCGCCGCTGCTCGCCATCGACGGCGCCGTCGCCACCATCACGCTGCGCCGGCCCGGCAGCCACAACCGCATCGAGCCCGACGACCTGCCGGTGCTGCGCGGCTACCTGCGCCAGCTCGACGCCGATCCCGCGGTGCGCGTGATCGTGTTCGCGAGCACGGGCAAGAGCTTCAGCTCGGGCTTCGACCTCTCGCGCCTGGGCAAGGCCGCGGCCACCGGCGAGAACCTGTTCGAGCAGTTCACCGACGAGATCGAGAACGCGCGCGCGGTCACCATCGCGCGGCTGCACGGGCCGGTCTACGGCGGCGCCACCGACCTCGCGCTGGCCTGCGACTTCCGCCTCGGCGTGCAGGGCATGCGCATGTTCATGCCGGCCTCGCGCCTGGGCCTGCACTACTACGGCCACGGCATCCGCCGCTGGGTCTCGCGGCTGGGACTCGGCGCGGCCAAGAAGCTGTTCCTGACCTCGCGCGCGATCCAGGCCGAGGAGATGCTGCGCGTGGGCTATCTCGATGCGCTGGTCGCGCCCGAGGCGCTCGATGCCGAGCTGCGCACCTGGCTCGACGAGCTGCTCGCGGTGGCGCCGATCCCGCTGGTCACGATGAAGCGCACGCTCAACGAGACCGCGCGCCAGCAGTACGACGAGGCGGCCGCGCAGCAGGCGCATGTCGCCAGCCTGCGCACGCGCGACCTGCACGAGGCCCTGGCGGCCTTCGCCGAGAACCGCGCGCCGCGCTTCGAGGGCCATTGAGCGTGGCGCACGGAATGCCGCCACCGGACCCCGCCGCGCTGCCGCTGGCCGGCGTGCGCGTGCTCGAGCTGTCGCAGATCATGGCCGGCCCGATCTGCGGCCTGATGCTGGCCGACATGGGCGCCGAGGTCATCAAGATCGAGAAGTTTCCGGCCGGCGACGATGCGCGCGGCTATGCACGGCCCAACGACCCGGGGCTCGCGCCATCGTTCGTGATGCTCAACCGCGGCAAGCGCTCGGTGGCGGTCGACATCCGCCAGCCGGCCGGGCAGGACGTGATCCGCCGGCTCGCGGCGCGCTGCGACATCGTCACCGAGAACTTCCGGCGCGGAAAGCTCGATGCGCTCGGCCTCGGCTACGAGCAGCTGCGCGCCGCGAACCCCGGCCTTGTCTACTGCTCGATCAGCGGCTACGGCCCCAACGGCCCGCTGAGCGACAAGGGCGGCTTCGACCTGGTGCTGCAGGCCTTCTCGGGCCTGATCAGCGTCACCGGCAGCCTCGGCGGCGAGCAGGCCAAGCCCGGCAACTCGGTCGCCGACATCAATGCCGGCATCCTGGCCGCGCTCGGCAGCCTCTCGGCCTATGTGCGGCGGCTGCGCACCGGCATCGGCAGCAAGGTCGAGACCTCGCTGCTGCAGGCCTCGCTGCAGCAGATGTACTGGTTCGCTGCGGCCTACTTCTCGAGCGGCGCCATCGCGCGGCCGATGGGCACCGCCCATCCGCTGATCGCGCCCTACCAGACCTTCCGCTGCGCCGAGGGCGCGATCGCGATCGGCGGCGGCAACCAGGCCAACTGGCAGCGCATCGCCGAGGTGCTGGGCCATCCCGAGTGGGTGGACGACCCGCGCTTTCGCACGGGCCGCGACCGGCTCGCGCACCAGGCCGCGCTCGAGGCGCTGATCACGCAGGCGCTGGCGCCGCACGGCGCGGACCACTGGATCGAGCGCCTCGACCGCGCCGGCGTGCCGGTGGGACCGGTGCACGACGTGAAGCAGGCGCTCGAGCATCCGCAATCGAGCGCGGTGTCGATGGTGGTGGAGGTCGACCATGCCGAGGGCGGCACCACGCGCTCGCTCGGGCTGCCGCTGCACTTCGACGGCGTGTCGCCGCATGCGCGCTCGGCCGCGCCGCGCGTGGGCGAGCAGACCCACGAGGTGCTGCGTGAGTTCGATTTCGGCGATGAGGAGATCGAACGGCTGCAGCGCGCGCAGGTCATCGCGCAGCACGCCGCGGCCTGAGGATCAGCCCAGCGGCAACTCGTAGCGCGCGAAGAGGCCGAAGTCCTTGCGGATCTCGCTGTGCAGCGCGAAGCCGAAGCGCTCGTAGAGGCGGCGCAGCGGCGCGCGGTCGGCCACGCAGTCGAGCCGCAGGTGGCGCTTGCCGAGCGCCGTCGCCCGTTCGCGCGCGAACACCAGCAAGGCGTTCGACACGCCTTGCCCGGCGAAGCCGCGGCGCACCGCGAGCTTGTGCACGTAGAGCGAGCTGCCGGCCTCGATCTCGGGCCAGAAATACGGGTCCTCGAGGTCGAGCCGGACCACGCCGGCCACCTGGCCATCGATGCGCGCGATGAAGTAGCCGCCGGCTGCGCAGTCGCGCTCGATGCGCGCGGGCGCGATCTCCGGCCCCGACCACAGGGTGCGGCCTTCGTCGACCAGCCATTGCGCGGCCTCGTGCAGCACGGCGACGACGGTGGGGGCTTCCTCGGGGCGGGCGGGTTCGATCTGCATGGGGTGCGAAGCATAGCGGCCCGCCGCCGCGGTCCTCACTGCCAGCGATAGCGTGCCGTGAGCGTCGCCGTGCGGCGCGTGCCCTGGTAGCACTCGCCGTGGTAGCAGATCGAGTTGTACTTCTTGTCCGCCAGGTTGGAGACGTTGAGCGCCACGCGCCACGGGCCGCGCTCGTAGTGCAGGGCCGCGTCGAGCAGCGTCACGCCGCGTTCGGCGCTGGTGTTGTGCTCGTCGTTCTGGCGCTTGCCGACGTAGCGCACGCCGCCGCCGAAACCCAGCCCGTTGCCCAGCGTGTAGTCGAGCCAGACCGAGGCCGACTGCTTGGGCACCAGCGGCGGGATCTTGCCGATCTCGTCGGGGTCGGCACTGGCGAGCACCTTCATGTCGAGCCAGGTGTAGGCCGCCGCGATGTTCAGGCCCGGCGCGAGTTCGCCCTTGGCTTCGAGCTCGATGCCGCGCGAGCGCTGCCTGCCGATCTGGCGCCCCTCGAAGGTCGCGGGGTCGTAGGTGACCACGTTGGTCTTGCGCAGGTCGAAGGCGGCCGCGGTGAACAGGCTGCGCGAACCCGCGGGCTGGAACTTGAGGCCGAGCTCGACCTGCTTGCCGCGGCTGGGCCGGAAGGCCTCGTTGTTCGCATCGGTGCCGCTGTTGGGCAGGAAGGAGGTGACGTAGCTCAGGTAGGGCGCCCAGCCGTTGCCCAGCAGGTAGCTGAGGCCGGCCCGGCCGCTGAAGGCGCTGTCGGATTTGCGGGAGCGGCTGCTGTCGAGATGGTCGTCGGTGACCTGGCGCACGCGGTCCTGGCGGCCGCCGAGCGTGAGCACCCAGCGCTCGCCGAACTTGAGCTGGTCCTGCGCATAGAAGCCGAGCTGGCGCGTCGACTGGTCGAGGTTGGCGAGCGGCTCGGTGGGCAGTTCCACCGGCTGGCCATAGACGGGCGCGAGCAGGTCGAGGCTGGGCGCCGGGCCGATGAAGCGCCGCTGCCGGCCCTTCTGGTCGCTGTAGTCGACGCCCAGCAGCAGCGTGTGCTGCACATCGCCATGCTGCAGCCTGCCCTGCACGCTGGTGTCGAGCGTCGCGAGGTTCACGGGGTCGCGCCAGGTCCTGGCGATGCGCGACAGCGTGTGCTGGTCCTCGCCCAGCGCATCGGCCCAGACCACGCGCCGGCTCGGGTCGACGCGGCTGTAGCGGAAGTTCTGGCGCAGGGTCCACTGGTCGCCCAGGGCGGTCTCGAAGCGGTAGCCGATGGCGCCTTGCGTCTGCTTGAGCTGGCCGAAGCTGTGGTCGCCCACCTTGATCGACGAGAGGGCGTAGTTCTGCGTCAGGTAGTAGGGATCCTCGGCCGTGTTGTTGCGCAGGAACTCGGCCAGCACGGTCAGCGAGGTGCCCGCGTTCGGCTGCCAGCGCAGCGAGGGCGCGATGTAGGTGCGCGTGTGGTTGAGCTTGCGGCCGTCGGGGTAGCGGTCCTGGTCGTTGCTGTCGAGGCTCAGGCCGACCAGCCGGTAGCTCAGCACAGCGTCGCTGCCGCTCCGGTCGCCGAGGTCGAAGGCCAGCTGCTGGCGCTGGTAGCTGCCGTACTGCAGCTCGATCTCGCGGATCCGCTCGCCCGTGGGCTGCTTGCTCACGCGGTTGACGATGCCGCCCGCGTCGGCCTGGCCGAACACCATCGACGCCGGGCCGCGCAGCACCTCCACGCGTTCCAGCGCATAGGGCTCGGTCAGGTAGTAGGTGGGAACGAAGGAGGCCTGGGCCAGCCCGTCGCGGTAGACGCCGGTGGTCGACGAGTTGAAGCCGCGCAGCAGCACGTACTCCCAGCCGCGGTTGTCGGGACCGTAGGTGCTGGTGGTCACGCCGGGCGTGTAGCGCAGCGCCTCCATCACGTCCTGCGCGCCGCGCGCCTCCATTTCCTCGCGGCCGATCACCGACACCGATTGCGGCACCTCGATCAGCGGCGTGTCGGTCTTGGTGGCCGTGCCGCTGATGCGCGCGGCATAGCCGGGCACGGGGCCGTTGCCGCTTTCGCGCTCGGTGCTTGCGTTCACCTGCACGGCGGGAAGGCTGCCGCTGCCCGTGACGGGCGCGGTGGGCGCGGATTCTGTGGGCGCGGGCTGGCTGCGCAGCACGTAGCCACCGTTGTCCAGCCGCAGCGCCTGCAAGCCGGTGCCGGCCAGCAGCGCGGCCAGCGCCTCCTGCGGCGTGAAGGGGCCGCGCAGGCCGGCCGTGCGCTTGCCGTCGGTCTGCTCCGCGACGAAGCTCAGCGGCAGGTTGGCCGCGCTCGCGAAGCTGCGCAGCGCCGGCGCGAGCGGGCCGGCCGGAACGTCGTAGGTCTGGCGCGCGGCCTGCGCCTGCGGTGCCTGGGCGCGGGAAGTGCCCGGCAGGCCCATCTGCGCGCCCAGCAGCGCGAGGCCGCACAGCGCCGTGGCTGAAATTCCCTGAGCTGGATGCTTGTTCTTCTGGTGTCGCGGCTGGCGCCCGTTGGTCGGCATGGTGGTCTCTCGAAGTGATTGCTGAAAAAGAAGCCCTCACTTGACAGGTGCCGCGAGAAAGCAAATCGGGCAGGCGACGACGAAATTTTTTTGGAGGCCGGTGCTTACTGGACGCCCTCCACCGTCGCCCAGAACCGGGTGCGCAGCCGCACCTGCACCGGCAGCACGCTCGGCAGCATCGCGAGGATGCGCTCGGTGTCGGCCAGCGGGAACACGCCCGACAAGCGCAGCCCGGCCACGGCCGGATCGCAGCGCACGATGCCGGGCCGGTAGCGGCCGAGTTCGGCCAGGAAGTCGTCCAGGCGCATGTCGTCGGCGATGAGCTGCCCGAGCGTCCAGGCCGTGGTCTGCGCATCCACCGCGGCGATCGGGCCGACCTCGCCGCGGCCGAAGCTCGCGCGCTCGCCGGCGCGCAGCCGCACCGGCACGGCCGTGGCCTCCGCGGGCGCGATCTCGACCGCGCTCTCGAGCACGGCGACACGGCTGCGGCCCTCGTCCTGGCGCACGCTGAAGCGCGTGCCGAGCGCGCGGATCCGTCCCTGGGCGGTGTCGACCACGAAGGGCGGGCTGTCGGGGCGGTCGTGGCCGGTGACGATCAGCACTTCGCCCGCCACCAGCCGCACCAGCCGCTGCCGGTCGTCGAAGCGCACGTCGATGGCACTGGCCGTGCCGAGCGTGAGGCGCGTGCCGTCGGGCAGCGACAGGTCGCGCTGCTCGCCGGTGCCGGTGCGGAAATCGGCCACCGTCTGCTGCCAGGTCTGCGTGCGCGAGGCGAGCACGCCCGTGGCGCCGGCCGCGCCGAGCCACAGCAGCGCGCGCAGCGCCTTGCGCCGCGGCGCGGGCGTGCGGCCGGAGGCGAGCGCGGCATGGGCGGCTGCCGGATGCAGGCCCTTGAGGCGCGCGCTGAAGCTCTCGATGTGCTGCCACGCGCGCTCGTGGTCCGGATGGCCGCGGCGCCATTGCTGCCAGCGCCGGCGGTCGTCTTCCGTGGCTTCGCCCGACATCAACAGCGTGAGCCACTCGGCGGCCTCGTCGGCCGCGCGTTCGCCGAAGGGCAGGGCGGTGGCGGTGTCGAGGGGGGCGCTGCGCATCTCAGTCGGCCAGGCCGAAGAAGCACTGGCGGTTGGCGCGCGACAGGTACTGCTTGACCGAGCTGGCCGACACGCCGAGCCGCTCGGCGATCTGCGCGTAGCTCAGGCCTTCGAGATGGGCCAGCAGGAAGGCTTCCTTCGCGGCCGGCGGCAGGCTGTCGAGCACGCGATCGACCTGGTGCAGCGCCTCGATCGCCAGCAGCTGCACCTCGGGCGAGGGCGCCATCTCCTGCGGCAGCGCGGCCAGCGCCTCGAGGTAGCTCTGTTCGAGCACCTGCCGGCGATGCCGGTGCGCGATCAGCCGCCGCGCGATGGTGGCGAGGAAGGGGCGCGGCTCGCGGATGCCGGCCGCGGTGCCGGTCGTGATGACGCTGACGAAGGTGTCCTGTGCCAGGTCGGCCGCGGCGAAGGAATCGCCGAGCTTGCGCCGCAGCCAGCCCTGCAGCCACCCATGGTGCTCGCCATAGAGCGACCGCACTTCCTCGTGCATGGCGGATTCGGCGGCAGGCATGGCGGCATTCCCTCTTCGCCAGCGGCCTGGCATGGGTCGAGATTAATGAGAACGTTTCTCATTAATTCTAGATGAAGCGCTCGCCCGGGCCATGGGTTTTCAGCCGTGCCGCCGCACCGTGAAGCCTTCGGCCGCGGAAGGCGCGGCGAAGTGGCTGCTGATCAGGTCGAACTGCGCCTCGCTGGTCTCGAAGGGATGCGTGCCGCTCGCGTTGCGCTCTCGCAGGCGCTGCTTGCAGACCGCGTCGGGCAGCTCGAGCAGGTGCAGCATGTGCGCCGCGCCGGCCGCTTCGAAGATGCCGCGCATCCAGTGCCGGTTCGCGACCGTGTTGGCCGGGAAGTCGAGCACCACCGACACGCCGGCCGCGAGCAGCGCCGCCAGGTGGCCCTCGATGGCCTGCTTCAGGCGGCCCGCGCAGCGCACGTAGTCGGGCAGTTCGCGGATCTCGCCCGGGTAGAGCGCCGCGAGCCAGGCGTCCTCGCTCACGAGCACGGTGGCGGGTGCCGCGGCGAGCCGGCGCGCGAGCGTGGACTTGCCGGCGCCGATCTTGCCGCAGACCATGTGCAGCACGGGGGTGGAGGGGGTCGCTGTCATTTCGTTTTCTCCGGAGGGTGGTGGGCTTGGAAGAAGCGCCCCGGAAAACGAAAAACCCGCCTTCTGGGGCGGGTTGCATGGCATGAACTCGAGGAACCGTGCGTCAACCCACCATCTTCAAAATGGTGCGAATGATCGACGCGATGATGCGCGGGCAGGCCATGGGCCGAGCATAGCCCACGGCCGCGCGCTTCAGTCGTGCAGCGACGACAGGAACTGGCGCAGCTCGGGCGTGCGCGGGTTCGCGAACAGCTCGGCGGGCGCTCCCATCTCGTGCACGCGGCCCTGGTGCATGAAGATCACGCGGTCGGCCACCTTGCGCGCGAAGTTCATCTCGTGCGTGACCATCAGCAGGGTCATGCCCTCGTCGGCCAGCGACTCGACCACGCGCAGCACCTCGCCCACCAGCTCGGGGTCGAGCGCCGAGGTGATCTCGTCGCACAGCAGCACGCCCGGTTCCATGGCCAGCGCGCGCGCGATCGCCACGCGCTGCTGCTGGCCGCCCGAGAGCTGGTCGGGCATGGCGTCGAACTTCTCGGCCAGGCCCACGCGCGTGAGCAGCTTGCGCGCCTGCGAGGCGGCCTCGAGCGACGAGCGCTTCTTCACCAGCGTGGGCGCGAGCATCACGTTCTTGCCGACCGTGAGGTGCGGGAACAGGTTGAAGCCCTGGAAGATCATGCCCACGCGCTGGCGCAGCTCGCGCATCGCCATTGCGCTCTCGTGCAGCAGCGGCTTGCCGTCGACGGTGAGCGAGCCCTCCTGGAACGCCTCGAGGCCGTTGATGCAGCGCAGCAGCGTGCTCTTGCCCGAGCCGCTCTTGCCGATGATGGCGATCACCTCGCCGCGCTTGACGTCGAGGTCGATGCCCTTGAGCACCTCGTTGCTGCCGTAGGACTTGCGCAGCGCGGTGATGCGCACGATCGGCGAGCCGACCGCGACGGCGGGTTGTTGTTGCGGTTCAAGCACGGCGGCCATGGGTTTTCCTCTCGAGGGTCTTGGCGTACAGGCTCACGGGAAAGCACAGCACGAAATAGAGCAGGGCCACGCAGCTGAACACCACGAAGGGCTGGAAGGTGGCGTTGGAGATCATGCTGCCGGCCTTGGTGAGTTCGACGAAGCCGATGACCGACGCCAGCGCCGTGCCCTTGATGACCTGCACCAGGAAGCCCACGGTGGGCGCGATCGCGATCCTCACGGCCTGCGGCAGGATCACGTGGCGCAGTTGCTCGCCGAAGCTCAGGGCGAGGCTGCCCGAGGCTTCCCACTGCCCCTTCGGGATCGAGGCCACGCAGCCGCGCCAGATCTCGGTGAGGAAGGCGCTGGTGTAGAGCGTGAGCGCCACGCTGGCCGCGGTCCATGCCGACACGTCGATGCCGAACAGCGCGATGCCGAAGTAGGCCAGGAACAGCTGCATCAGCAGCGGCGTGCCCTGGAACAGTTGCACGTAGAGGCCCACGGCCTTGCCGACGGCCCGGCCGCCGCGCAGGCGCAGGAACAGCAGCAGCGCGCCCACGATGCCGCCGCCGACGAAGGCGATGAGCGAGAGCACGACGGTCCAGCGCAGCGCCAGCAGCAGGTTGCGCAGGATGTCCCAGAGGGAGAAATCGGTCATGGCGGATTCAGCGGCCGAAGAAGAAGCGGGGACCGGCCCAGTCGAGCAGCCGCCGCAGCGCCACCGAGAGCGCGAGGTAGATCAGCGTGGCGACGATGAAGGCCTCGAAGGCGCGGAAGTTGCGGCTCTGGATCAGGTTGGCCGCGTAGCTCAGCTCCTCGGTCGAGATCTGCCCGCACACGGCCGAGCCCAGCATCACGATGACGATCTGGCTCACCATCGCGGGCCACACCTTCTTGAGCGCCGGCGGCAGCACCACGCGCAGGAACACCTGCGAGCGGCTCAGCGCCAGGCTCACGGCGGCCTCGATCTGGCCCTTGGGCGTGGCCTCGATGCCGGCGCGGATGATCTCGGTGGAATAGGCCCCGAGGTTCAGCACCATCGCGATCACCGAAGCCACCTCGGGCGTGAGCTTGACGCCCGCGGCCGGCAGCCCGAAGAAGATGAAGAACAGCTGCACGATGAAGGGCGTGTTGCGGATCAGCTCCACGTAGGTGCCCACGATGGCGCGCAGCCAGCGCGGGCCGTCGGCGCGCGCCCAGGCGCAGAAGGTGCCGACGCCCATGCCCAGCACGGTGCCCACGGCCGTGAGGCCGATGGTCCACGCGATGCCGCGCAGCAGCAGCGGCCACTCGGCGAGCACGGCGCCAAAGTCAAACTCGATGTTCATGGCCGCGTGGTTCGATCAGACCGGCAGGTCGCCGGCGGCCTTGCCGAGCCACTTCTTCGACAGGGCGTCGAGCGTGCCGTCCTTCTTGGCCGTCGCGATGATCTCGTTGACCCTGGTCTTGAGCGCGGTCTCGCCCTTGGCGATGCCGACGAAGCAGGGGCTGTCTTTCAGCAGCAGCTTGAACTCGGCGCTGACCTTCGGGTTCTTGGCGAGCATGTCGCCGGCGACGGCCGCGCTGGTCGCGAGGGTCTGGGTCTGGCCCGCGACGAAGGCCGCGATGGTCGCGTTGTTGTCCTCGAAGCGGCGGTAGTCGACGTTCGGCGGCGCCACCTTGTTGAGCTCCTGGTCCTCCATCGCGCCGCGCGTCACGGCCACGGTCTTGCCGGCCATGTCGGCGAAGCTGGCGAGCTTCATGCTCTTGGCGGCGTACACGGCCTGGAAGAAGGGCGCATAGGCCGACGAGAAGTCGATCACCTTCTCGCGCTCCGCGTTCTTGCCGAGCGTGGAGATCACGAGGTCGGCCTTCCTGGTCTGCAGGTAGGGGATGCGGTTGGCGCTGGTCACGGGCACCAGCTCGACCTTCACGCCGAGCTTGGCGGCGATGAGCTCGGCCATCTCCACGTCGAGGCCCTGCGGCTTCATGTTCTTGTCGACCGAGCCGTAGGGCGGATAGTCGGTGGGCACGGCGATCTTGATGGTCTTCGCCTTGAGCACGTTGTCGAGCGCGTTCTGGGCGTAGGCACCGCCGGCCGAGGCCAGCAGGGCGATGGAGGCGAGCGCGAGAGCGACGCGGCGTTTGGATGCGAGGAAGGTCATAGCAGGGCTCCTAGGTAAGTCGAAGAGTCGGGATCGGGGGCCGCGCCGGGCTTGCGGCGCTTGCTCCGGGGGGAAGGCGTGGTGGCCGTGTTCTGGAGCGGCGCCAGCGCATCGCGCAGCTGGGCCAGCGGATCGGCGGGCGCCTGCACGCGCAGGGCCGACTGCACCGTGCCGATGTGCTCGGCCATCAGGGCCTCGGCGGCGGCATGGTCGCCGCGCTCGAGCGCCGCGACGATCTGCACGTGGTCCTCGCAGGACTGCACCGCGTCGTGCGTGGATTGGTAGAGCATGGCGATCAGCGTGGTGCGCGCCGTGTAGTCGCGCAGGGTGTCGGCCAGCAGCGTGTTGCCCAGGCATTCGGCCAGGCAGACGTGGAAGTCGCCGAGCAGGAAGCTGCGGTTGCCGACGTCGCTTTCCTTGAGCGCGGCCTTCTCGCGCTGGAGGTGCGTCTTCAGTTGGCGCAGCGCGCTCTTCTGGAGCTTGCCGGCGCTGCCCGCGCTTCGGATCAGGCCGAGCTCGATCACGCGCCGCGCCTCGAAGGCCTCGCGCGCCTCGTCCTGCGAGGGCTCGATCACGAACCAGCCGCGCCGCGCGCTCACGGTGACAATGCCGCGCGCCGCCAGCCGCGTGAGCGCCTCGCGCACGATGGTGCGGCTGCAATCGAACAGCATCGCGAGCTGCTGCTCGCCCAGGCGCGAACCCGGCGCGAGCTTCTGCGCCATCACCGCCTCGACGATGCGCGCACTGATTTCGGAAGCGGAGGTAGACATTCGCCTGCATACCAGCAGCTTCCGTGCCAACTGGTATGCAAGATGTGTGCACCGAAATGGGCCGGGCGGAGTGCGCCGGTGGTGCGGGTGCCTCGGGCTCGCACGGGTGTGTCGGAGCTGGCTTCGTTTACAGGGGGGACGGGCTCACGCCGATGGGGTACTCCCCTCCGCGAATGTCCCCCGCCTTCGGCTCCTCCTTTATTTCGCTGCGGGGAGTACCCCATCAGCGTGAGCCTGGACGCAATCGTTGTTGAGCCGCCCGCACCACCGCTGCGCCCACGTGCACAGGGCAGCGGGTGCTTCCCGCAGCGAAATCAAGGAGGAGGCCGAAGGCCGGGGGACATTCGCGGAGGGAAGTACCCGCTGTCCTGTGCACGCGCCCCCGGCGTATCTCAGGCCTCCCGGCTCAATCCATCCGCGCGCCCGAAGCCTTCACCGCCTCGCGCCAGCGCGGCGTCTCGGTCGCCAGGAAGCGCGCGAACTCCTCGCTGCCCAGGAAGGCCGGGTCGGCACCCTGGCTCACCATGCGCTCGCGCACCTCGGCGCTGGTCAGCACCTGCTTGAAGGCCTCGCTGAGCTTGGCCACCACCTCCTTGGGTGTGTCCTTGGGCGCGAAGAAGCCGTAGAAGCCCACCACCTCGAAACCCTTCACGCCCGATTCGGCCACGGTCGGGATGTCGGGCAGCGCGGGATTGCGCTCGCGGCTGGTCACGGCCAGCGCGCGCACCTTGCCCTGCTTGTGGTAGTTGGCGGCCTGCGGGATCGATTCGGCCATGAACTGCACCTGCCCGCCCATCAGGTCGGTGAAGGCCGGCGCGCTGCCGCGGTAGGGGATGTGGACCATGAAGATGCCGGTCGCGGTCTTGAACATCTCGGGCACCAGGTGGCTGATGCCGCCGTTGCCGGCCGAGCCGTAGTTGACCTGGCCCGGCCGCGCCTTCGCGTAGTCGATGAACTGCCTGAGGTTCTGCACCGGCAGCTTGGGCGTGACCAGCAGCGCCAGCGGCTGCATCGCGGTGCGCGCGATCGGCACGAAGTCGCGCTGCGTGTCGTAGGGCAGCTTGCTGTAGAGCGCACCGTTGATCACGGCCACGCCGGTGTTCGCGAGCATCAGCGTGTAGCCGTCGGCCGGGCTCTTGGCGACCGCGTCGGCGCCTACCGAGCCGCCCGCGCCGGGCTTGTAGTCCACGATCAGCGGCTGGCCCAGCGCCGCCTGCAGCTTGTCGGTCAGCAGGCGCGCATGCTGGTCGAGCGGGCCGCCGGCCGGGAAGCCGATCACGACCTTGATCGGCTTGTCGGGAAAGGCGGCCGTGGCGGCCGTGCCCACGGCCAGCGATAGGACCGCGAGCGCGGTCCGCAGGGTGTTGTTGCTCATGATCCGTCTCCTCGTTCTTGGTGAGGAGACGATCATAGGCAAGGCCCTCAGCCGGCCAGCGTCGCCTTCAGCGTGATCTCGGGCACGCTCGCGAGCGCCTTCGACAGCGGGCAGCCGGCCTTGGCGGCCGCGGCGATCTGCTGGAACTTCGCCTCGTCGAGGTTGGGTACGGCGGCGTCGAGCTCGAGCGCGATGCGGTCGATCTTGAAGCCCTCGCCGTCCTTGGCCAGGCGCACGGCCGCGCGGGTGTCGATCTTCGTGGCGGCCAGGCCTTCCTTCTCGAGCGCGAAAGCGAAGGCCATCGTGAAGCAGGCCGCGTGCGCGGCGCCGACGATCTCCTCGGGGTTGGTGCCGCGCCGGTCGTCCTCGAAACGGCTGGCGAAGCCATAGGGGTAGTCCTTGAGCGCGCCGGTCTCGGTGCTGACCTGGCCCTTGCCGGTCTTGCCGGCGCCTTCCCAGTGAACGCTCGCGTGCTTTTCTGCTGCCATGGAGATGCTCCTTCGGTGGTCGGTGGATGGGTGAACGGGATGCGGAGCCCCGGGTATCGCCGAAACGGGGCGCCGCGTCTGTAGTCGCCGGCGCTGTCGCCCCGGCCTTTTCGGTGGGCCGCGATCGGACGACGTAGAAAAAAGGGCGTCGCCAAGGTGACGCTCCGGGGGCTTCCCCGATGGGAGCCGCGCCGCGCTCGGCTTAGGCTGGCGTGCGGTTCGCGCGCCCGGCATTCCGGCCGGACGCGCCCCGCCCGGATTCCCCAATTCCCCCTTCCGCCCGCCTGCCATGACCCTGGAACAACGCCCGCATTACAAGTTCTGGCCCAAACGCCTGCCGCATTCGATCACCGTGCCCGCGGTGTCGCTCTGGCACAACCTCAAGACCGCCGCCGAGCGCTACCCCGACAACAACGCCCTGGTGTTCTTCGGCCGCGTCACCAGCTACCGCGAGCTGGCGAGCCAGGTCGAGCGCCTGGCCGGCACCTTGCATGCGCTGGGCGTGAAGCGCGGCGACCGCGTGCTGCTCGACATGCAGAACTGCCCGCAGCTGGTGATCGCGCATTTCGCGATCCTGCGCGCCAATGCCGTGGTGGTGCCGGTCAACCCGATGAACCGGGCCGAGGAGCTCAAGCACTACATCACCGACGCCGATGCCAAGGTGGCGATCACCACCGGCGACCTGGCCGGCGAACTGGCCAAGGCCAGCGACGCGCTGCCCGAGGGCGAACGCCTGTCGAGGATGATCGTGACCCAGTTCACCGACGCCTTCGATCCCGGCGTGACCGGCGACGACGCGCCCGCGCCCGCCTGGGTCGACTGGCTCGGCACCCGCCATCCGCTGCCCGCGCTGGCCGGCGGTGAGGTCATGGCCTGGACCGAGGCGCTCGAGACCAGCCACCCGGTGCCCGAGCACGTGGTGGGCGCCAACGACATGGCGCTGCTGCCCTACACCAGCGGCACCACCGGCCTGCCCAAGGGCTGCATCCACCACCATTCGAGCCTGATGCACAACGCCCTGTCGGGCGTCCTGTGGGGCTGCGCCCATTCCGAGGTGGTGGTGCTGGCCGTGGTGCCGATGTTCCACATCACCGGCGTGGTCAGCATGATGCACACCGCGATCCTCGCGGCCGCCACGCTGGTCATCATGCCGCGCTGGGACCGCGACGTGGCCGGGCGCCTGATCTCGCGCTGGAAGGTCTCGAGCTGGACCAACATCCCGACCATGGTGATCGACCTGATGGCGAGCCCGCACTTCGCGAGCTACGACCTCTCGAGCCTCAGCTACATCGGCGGCGGCGGCGCGGCCATGCCGCAGGCGGTGGCGCAGCGGCTGCAGGACCAGTTCGGCCTCAAGTACCAGGAAGGCTACGGCCTCACCGAGACGGCCGCGCCCTCGCACTCGAACCCGGCCGAGCATCCCAAGCAGCAGTGCCTGGGCATCCCGTTCATGAGCACCGACGCGCGCGTGGTCGACCCCGACACGCTGAAGGAACTGCCGCCGGGCGAATCGGGCGAAATCATCATCCATGGCCCCGAGGTGTTCCAGGGCTACTGGAAGCGGCCCGAGGCCACGGCCGCGGCCTTCGTCGAGTTCGAGGGCAAGCGCTTCTTCCGCTCGGGCGACATGGGCCGCATGGACGAGGAGGGCTACTTCTTCATCACCGACCGCTTGAAGCGCATGATCAACGCCAGCGGCTTCAAGGTCTGGCCGGCCGAGGTCGAGCTGCTGATGTTCCGCCACCCGGCGATCCAGGAAGCCTGCGTGATCTCGACCAAGGACGCCTACCGCGGCGAATCGGTCAAGGCCGTGGTGGTGCTGCGCGCCACCCACAAGGACACGACCGCGCAGCAGATCATCGACTGGTGCCGCGAGAACATGGCGGTCTACAAGATCCCGCGCCAGGTGCAGTTCGTCGACGCGCTGCCCAAGAGCGGCAGCGGCAAGGTCATGTGGCGCCTGTTGCAGGAAGCCGAGAACGCCTGATCCGCCGAGTCAGCGCGCTGGGCGCGCCGCCCGGTGCCGCAACCCCAGCCGGACCTGCGCCGCGGCCAGCAGCACCGCGCTGCGCAGCGGATGCACCACGGGCACGACAAGGCCCTGGGCGGCCAGGGTCCGCGCGAGCGCATCGCTCACGCCCAGGAAGCCGGTGCAGCCCAGCACGATCGCGTCGGCGCCGTCGTCGCGCACGGCCCGCGCCGCCGCCTCGGTCAGGCGCGCGAGCAGCCGTTCGGGATCGGCGTCGAGCTCGCGCACCGCGGTGTCGACCACGCGCAGCGGCGCCAGCCGCGGGCCCAGCGCGGTGCGCTCGGCGAGCGCATCGATCATCGGGCGCACGCTCTCGAGCACCGTGACGATCGCGAGCCGCCGGCCGAGTGTCGCCGCCAAGTGCAGGCTGGCCTCGCCCGGGCCGATGACGGGGATCGCCACGCGCTCGCGCGCGGCCGCCACGCCGGGATCGGCGAAACAGTCGACCACCACCGCATCGAGGCCCTGCGCCTCGGCCTCCTCGATGCGCGCGAGCACGCCGGGCAGGCAGCGGTGCTCGTCGGCCGGGCTCTCGATCGCGCGCGGGCCGTCGGCGATGTTGACCTGCGACAGCTGCAGCGCGCCGCCCTCGGCGAGATCCTCGATCTCGCGCAGCTTCGCGGGCACCGGGGCGACATGGGGCGTGACGACGCGGATGCGGATCGGCATGGCGCGGCTCCTCAGCGCAGCGTGTAGCCGCCGTCGGCGAACAGCGTGGTGCCGCTCATGAAGCCGTTGCCCATGAGGAACACCACCGCGTCGGCCACTTCCTCGACGGTGCCGACCCGGCCCAGCGTGCTGATCGCGGCGAAGCCCGCATAGGCGGCCTCGCGCGCGGCGGCCGGGCGCCCGCGCCACAGCGGGCTGTCGATGGTGCCGGGCGACACGGTGTTGACGCGCCGCGGCGCCAGGTCGATCGCGAGCGCGCGCCCCAGGCCCTCGATCGCGCTGTTGCAGGCCGCGTAGCTGGCGACGCCCGGCAGCGGCCGCGCGCCCGCGCCGCCCGACATCAGCACCACCGAAGCGCTGGGCGACAGCTTGGCGAGCGCATGGTGCACGGCCCAGTACTGGGGCCAGAACTTCTGGCGGAACGGGCTCTCGACCTGGGCCACGTCCTCGCTGCCGAAGGGCGCGACGCTGTAGCTCGCGCCGGGCGTGAACAGGTGGTCGATGGTGGGCAGCGGCGCGAAGAAGCGCGCGAGCGAATCGGCGTCGGACGAATCGACCGTGGCGCCGGTGACCGCGGGACCGAGCTGCTCGAGCGCGGCCGCCAGCCGCTGCGGCGAGCGACCGCCCACATGGACCTGGCCGCCCTGCTGGACGACGCGCTGCGCCACCGCGAGACCGATGCCGGAGGTGCCGCCGACGATGGCGACGCGTTGCTGGGAGAAGGTGTTGCTCATGATTGGATTTTTAACGAGTTCCATATTTCGGAACTCAAATCAAAATAATTGAACTCGATCATAGAAGGCCGCGCCGCCCTGTCAAGCGCGCGGCACGGTGCCGCGCGCCGCTGGAAAAAATGTGTGTCCCCACCGCGCCCGACGCGCGAATCCCTTAGCCTCGATGCGTCCTCGTCCGTTGTCGATCCGTCCGTCTTCTTCATGCACCTGCGCGCGTTCCTTCCCATCCTTCTTGCCTTCCCCCTGCTGGCCCATGCGGCCGCTTCCCGCAGCTGTCTCGTCGTCGGCGTCAGCGACGGCGACACGCTGACCGCGCGCTGCGGCCGCAGCGGTGCCTACGAACAGGTCAAGGTGCGCATCGCCGCCATCGACGCGCCCGAGAAGGCGCAGCCCTATGGCCAGCGCAGCCGCCAGGCGCTGAGCCGGCTCTGCTATGCCGAGAAGGCGCTGATCACCGCGCGCGACACCGACCGCTACGGCCGCACCGTGGCCGACGTGTCGTGCAACGGCGAGGACGCGGGCCGGCGCATGGTGTCGGAGGGCTGGGCCTGGGTCTACGACTACCACGGCATCGCGAGCAAGCGCGGCGGCGACCTGTTCCGGCTGCAGGACGGCGCCCGCGCCCAGCGCGCCGGGCTGTGGGCGGATACCAAGCCCACGCCCCCTTGGGAATGGCGCCGGCAGCGACGCGAATCTCACTGGAGTGACAACTTCTTCTCGTCCTTCTGAGTGCCTTGAGGCCGGGCACGGCCCATGTCACGCGAGATTCATGCGGCGCGAAGAGCATTCGGGGTTCTTGCAACCCACGCACCGAAGAGAACAACGACATGGCCAAGAATTTCGACCGGATGGAGGACTCCAACCTTTCCGCCAACCCCACGATCCACGAGGTGTCCGATCCGGCGCGGCGCGTGCTCGTGCGTGGCGGCCTCGCCGCCGCGGTGGCGGGGCTGTTCGGCCCGCTCGCGGCCGGCTCGCTCGCGGGTTGCGCATCGACCGCCGGCAGCGGCGGTGGCGCGGTCGCCGGCCTGGGCCGCGCGATCGGCTTCAAGGGCATCGCGATGGCCGCGGTCGACCAGGTGGTGGTGCCCGAGGGCTACAGCGCGCAGGTGCTCTACCGCTGGGGCGATCCGACCGGCGTGGCCGGCAGCATGCCCGCCTTCAGGACCGACGGCTCCAACTCGGCCGACGACCAGGCGCTGCAGGCCGGCATGCACCACGACGGCATGGCCTTCTTCCCGATCGAGGGCTCGAACCGCGGCCTGCTGGTGCTGAACCACGAGTACGTCGACGACGGCCTGCTGCACGTCGACGGCATGAAAACCTGGACGCCCGAGAAGGTGCGCAAGTCGATGAACGCGCACGGCGTGTCGGTGATCGAGCTGCAGCGCGACGGCGCCAAGTGGTCGCAGGTGCTGCCCTCGCGCTTCGCGCGCCGCGTCACCGCGCTCACGCCGATGACACTGAGCGGCCCGGCCGCCGGCCATCCGATGCTGCGCACGGCCGCCGATCCGAGCGGCACGCAGGTGCTGGGCACCTACAACAACTGCTCGAACGGCCAGACGCCCTGGGGCACCTACCTGACCTGCGAGGAGAACTTCGCCGACTACTTCGAGGGCCCCGAGTCGCCCGACGCGCACCAGAAGCGCTGGGGCATCCGCAAGGGCAACGGCGCCAAGTACCGCTGGCACGAGCACGAGCCGCGCTTCGACGTGACGAAGAACCCGAACGAACCCAACCGCTACGGCTGGGTGGTGGAGATCGATCCGCAGGACCCGGCCTCCACGCCGCGCAAGCGCACCGCGATGGGCCGCGCCGCGCACGAGGGCGCGGCCACCGCGCTGACCGCCGACGGCCGGGCCGTGGTCTACATGGGCGAGGACTCGCGCTTCGAGTACATCTACAAGTTCGTGAGCCGCGACGCGGTGAAGCCCGGCGGCGCGGCCGCCAACCGCGAGCTGCTCGACCACGGCACGCTCTACGTGGCGCGCTTCGACGTCGACGGCAGCGGCGAATGGCTGCCGCTCGTGCAGGGCCAGAACGGACTCGTGGCCGACAAGGGCTTCGCGAGCCAGGGCGACGTGCTGATCAAGTCGCGCCAGGCCAGCGACCTGCTGGGCGCGACCAAGATGGACCGCCCGGAGTGGACCACCGTCGATCCGCTGACCAAGGAGGTCTACTGCACGCTGACCAACAACAGCAACCGCGGCGGTGCCGGCCAGCCGTTCATGGACGCGGCCAATCCGCGCTCCAACAACACCATGGGCCAGATCATCCGCTGGAAGGAGCAGGGCGACCTCGACGGCACCAAGTTCGCGTGGAACCACCTGGTGCTCGCGGGCGACCCGAAGCAGTCGCGCTGGGAAGCGCAGGGCAACGTCAAGGGCGACGCCTTCGGCAGCCCCGACGGCCTGATGGTCGATGCGCGCGGCGTGCTGTGGATCCAGACCGACGTCTCGACCTCCACGCTCGGCAAGGGCGACTACACCAACCTGCCGAACAACCAGATGCTGGCCTGCGATCCGACGCAAGGCGAGATCCGCCGCTTCCTGCTCGGCCCGGCCGGCTGCGAGATCACCGGCCTCACGGCCACGCCGGACCTGCGCACGCTGTTCATCAACATCCAGCACCCGGGCGAGCCGGCCAACGAGCGCAGCGATCCCGATCGTCCGCTCGCGGTGTCGAAATGGCCCGACGGCGCGGGCCGCCCGCGTTCGGCGACGGTGGCGATCACGAAGAACGACGGCGGCGTGGTCGGGACCTGAGCGCTGGTCCCCGGGAGCGAGCGGCGGCGCTCAGCAGGCGCCGCCGTACCAGCAGCGCAGTTCGGGCATGACCAGCCCGAGCACGAAGCTGATGCCGCAGACGATCAGCATCAGCAGCGCACACATGCGCAGGCCTTCCTCGCTCCAGCGCGGCGCGAAGATGCTCACGAGGAAGCCCGAGGCGAAGGTGCCTTCGAGCCAGTGCGCGCCGCCCCAGCGCAGGATCCAGAGCCAGAACAGCGCGGTGAGGGCGTGCAGCGCGATCCAGGGCAGCAGCGACATGGCGGACCTCCTGCGGCGGCGCGGCTCAGGACTCGCTGCGGCCGTTCACGTCGGCCACCACGCGCGCATTGCGCTGGAAGCTCCAGTAGGCGCCGGCCCAGTCCATCATCACCACGATGCGGTTGCGGAAGCCGATCAGGAAGTACGCGTGCGCGAACAGCCAGAACAGCCACGCGAGCCGGCCGCTGAAGCGCAGCGGGCCGAAGGGCGTGCCGAGGTCGACCACGGCGGAATTGCGGCCGATGGTCGCGAGGTTGCCGTAGTCGCGGTAGCGGAAGGGCTGCGTGGGCTGGCCCGCGATGCGGCGCAGGATGTTGGCGGCCGCGGCGCGCCCGGCCTGCTTGGCGCCGGGCGACACGCCGGGCACCGGCCGCGGCTCCTTGCCGGGCGCATGGCTCATGGCGGCCGCGAGGTCGCCGACCACGCTGATCTCGGGATGGCCCGCGAGGCTCAGGTCGGGCTCGACCTTGATGCGGCCCGCGCGGTCGCATTCGACGCCGGTGGCGCTGCCGAGCATGCGCCCGAGCGGCGAGGCCGCCACGCCCGCGGCCCACACCACGCAGCTGCTGTCGATGCGGTAGCTCTGCGCGGGCGCGCCGTCGGCGCCGCCGCCGGTCTGCACCTCGAGGCCGGTGGCGTCGATCGCGGTCACGCGCGCATTGAGCCGCACCTCGACGCCGAGCTTCTCGAGTTGCTCGAGCGCCTTCTGGCTCAGGCCCTCGGGCATCGCCTGCAGCACGCGCGGCCCGCCCTCGACCAGCAGCACCTGCGCGCTCGCCGGGTCGATGTGGCGGAACTCGCCCGCGAGCGTGTGCTTGGCGATCTCGGCCAGCGTGCCCGCCATCTCCACACCCGTGGGGCCGGCGCCGATCACCACGAAGGTCAGCAGCGCGCGGCGGCGCTGCGCGTCGGTCGTGAGCTCGGCGGTCTCGAAGGACAGCAGCACGCGGCGGCGGATCTCGAAGGCATCGGCCAGGGTCTTGAGGCCCGGCGCATTGGCCGACCATTCGTCGCGCCCGAAATAGCTGTGGGTGGCGCCGGCCGCGACGATCAGGTGGTCGTAGGGCACCGGGTTGCCGTCGGCCATGCGCACCGTGCGCGCGGCCGGATCGATGGCCGAGACCTCGCCGAGCAGGGTCGTGATGTTGGCCTGGCCGCGGAACAGCCCGCGCACCGGTGCCGCGATCGACGGCGCCGCCAGCCCGGCGGTCGCCACCTGGTAGAGCAGCGGCTGGAACAGGTGGTGGTTGGTGCGGTCGATCACCGTCACGTCGACGTCGGCGCCTTGCAGCTTGCGAGCCGCTTCGAGCCCGCCGAAACCGCAGCCGACGATGACGACGCGGGGGCGGCCTGGGGAGTTGGTCGTTTGCATCGAACGGATGATACGCAGCGCCCTGCACGCGAAGCCATCTTGTGCCAAAGTGGCCGACCCGCCGTCGGATGGCGCGAGGAGGGACAGCCTGCGCCAGGGGGCGGGTCCTTGTCCTACGCGCCGCCGTCGGAAGCATCGGCTACAAACTTCGTTGACCCGCGACTGGAGAACCCATGACGCTTTCCCGGCCGATCACGCCGGCAGCCGGCACCGTGCGAGAGCAGTTCCGCTCCGTGCGCGCCGCCAGCCTCGCGCTTGCCGCACCGCTTTCCGCCGAAGACCAGTGCATCCAGTCGATGCCCGACGCGAGCCCGACCAAATGGCATCTCGCGCACACCACCTGGTTCTTCGAGACCGTGTTGCTGCAGCCGCATGCGAGTGGCTACCAGCCCTTCGACACGCGTTTCCATTACCTCTTCAATTCCTACTACGAGGCCCTGGGCCCGCGCCATCCGCGGCCGCAGCGCGGCCTGCTCACGCGGCCCTCGCTCGACGAGGTGCAGGCTTACCGTCGCCATGTCGATGCGGCCGTGCTGGCCTTCCTCGACAGCGACGAGGCCGAGGCCGCCTGGGCCACGCTCGAGCCCATCGTCACGCTGGGCCTGAACCACGAGCAGCAGCACCAGGAGCTGTTGCTCACCGACATCCTTCATGCGCTGTCGTGCAACCCGCTGCTGCCCGCCTACAAGCCCGCCGGCGGCCCCGCGCTGCGGCTGGCCGCGGTGCCGCCCGCCATGCGCTGGCTGCCGCACGAGGGCGGCCTGGTCGAGATCGGCCATGACGGCGCGGGCTTCTCGTTCGACAACGAGACCCCGCGCCATCGCGCGCTGCTGCAGCCGCATGCGATCGCCGACCGGCTCGTGAGCTGTGGCGACTATGCGCAGTTCATCGCCGATGGCGGCTACCAGCGGCCCGAGCTGTGGTTGTCCGACGGCTGGGCCGCGGTGCAGTCGCAGGGCTGGCGCCATCCGGCCTACTGGCTCGCGCCCGACGATCCGCGCCTGGGTGCCTCGTCGGCCAATGCCGGCGGCTGGCATGTGTTCGGCCTGCACGGCGTGCGGCCGATCGAGCCCGAGGCGCCGGTATCGCAACTGAGTTTCTACGAGGCCGCCGCGTATGCCGAGTGGGCCGGCGCGCGGCTACCGACCGAGTTCGAGTGGGAGGCCGCGTTCGGCAACCCGGGCATCTCGCAGATGACCGGCCACGTGTGGCAATGGACGCGTTCCTCGTACGACCCGTATCCGGGCTTCAAGCCTCTGCCTGGCGTCGCGGCCGAATACAACGGCAAGTTCATGGTGGGCCAGCTCGTGCTGCGCGGCGGCAGCGTGGCCACGCCCGAGGGCCATGCGCGCCCCAGTTATCGCAACTTCTTCCCGCCGGCCGCGCGCTGGCAATTCACCGGCCTGCGGCTCGCGAAGGATCTCTGACCATGCGCCCATTCGCTCCCATTCCCGCGGCAGCTTCGACTGCTTCCGCTTCTTCCTCGTCTTCTTCGTTGCCGTTCTCGGCGAAGAAGCGTCCCGCCGTCGTTGCGCCCGCCACGACCGCGCCGCTGTCCGAGTTCGCGCGCGAGATGCAGGCGGGGCTGGCGCGCACGCCGCGCAGCATCTCGCCGAAATTCTTCTATGACGTCGTGGGCTCGCAGCTGTTCGATCAGATCTGCGATCTGCCCGAGTACTACCCGACGCGCACCGAGTTGCGCATCCTCGGCGAGTGCGCGGGAGAGATCGCGAAGCAGATCGGGCCGAATGCGGAGATCGTGGAGTTCGGAGCGGGGTCGTTGACCAAGATCCGCTTGCTGCTCGATGCGCTCGAGTCGCCGAAGCGTTATCTGCCGATCGATATCTCGGGCGAGTATCTCGAAGGGGCTGCTGCGCGCTTGCGTGCGGACTATCCGGAGTTGGCCGTGCAGCCGATTGCCGCTGACTACACGATGCCGCTGGTGTTGCCCGCGCCCATGCCTGGGGCCGGGCGGCGGGTGGGGTTCTTTCCGGGGTCTACGCTGGGGAACTTCGAGCCTGACGAGGCGCTGGCCTTCTTGCAGTTGGCGGCTCGGATGTTGCGTGGTGGGGGGATGCTGATCGGGGTGGATCTGGTGAAGGATCCGGCGCGGCTGCATGCGGCCTACAACGATGCGCAAGGGGTGACGGCGGCGTTCAATCTCAATCTGTTGCGGCGTGCCAATTCGGAGCTGGATGCGGACTTCGATCTCGATGGGTTCACGCATGCGGCTTTCTTCAATGCGCCTTTGCGGCGGATCGAGATGCATCTGGTGAGTCGGCGGGCTCAGAGCGTTTCATTGAATGGCGAGTCGTTTGGGTTCGAGGAAGGGGAGACCATTCATACGGAGTACTCGCACAAGTTCACTGTGGATGGGTTTCGTGCTTTGGCTGTGAAGGCGGGGTTTCGGCCGGGGGCGGTTTGGGTGGATTCGGAGAGGTTGTTTAGCGTGCATTGGTTGGGGGCTTGACGGTCCTTTTCGAAGGTCTTGTTCTTGCAGAGGCAGGAGCCGGGAATTCCGCCCGGCGGCGGACCTACTTTCTTTTGCTTCGCCAAAAGAAAGTAGGCAAAGAAAA
>NZ_JBWKMZ010000015.1:0-231348 GCF_059415325.1 Variovorax sp. GW821-FHT10D07
AGCGAAATAAAGGAGGAGGCCGAAGGCCGGGGGACATTCGCGGAGGGAAGTACCCGCTGTCCTGTGCACGCGCCCCGAACACACGCGTCCCGGAAGGCAAGTCGACGCCGCACTGACATGCCAGCCCCCCAAAGCCTCCTCCAGCTCATCTGGCTCGCCTCCCCCGCCCTCCCGGTCGGCGGCTTCTCGTACTCCGAAGGTGTCGAGGCCGCGGTCGAATGGGCCGGCGTCGACGCCGAGGCCAGTGCCGCCGAATGGCTGTCCGACCAGTTGCACCTGAGCTTCGCGCGCGGCGACCTCGCGCTGGTCGCGCAGGCCATCGCGGCTTGGCGCGCCGATGATGCGCAGCGCATCCGCACGCTCAACGACTGGGTACTGCAGACCCGCGAATCGGCCGAGTTCTTCCTGCAGACCGAACAGATGGGCCGCTCCTTCGTCGAATGGCTCAAGCTGCACCATGCCGACACGGCCGAGGTCTTCGCCGGCCTGCCCGCGAGCTATCCCGTGGCCTTCGCGTTCGCGGCCCACCGCTCGGGTGCTTCGGTGCACGACGGCTGCCTGGCCTTTGCCTTCGGCTGGGCCGAGAACATGGTCGCGGCCGCGGTCAAGGCCGTGCCGCTCGGACAGAGCGCGGGACAGCGCATCCTCGGGCGGCTCGCGCAGGAGATTCCAGCGGCCGTGAACCATGCGATGCAGCTGTCCGACGACGATCGGCAGGCTTTCGCGCCGCTCTTGGCCGTGCTGTCGGCGCGGCACGAAACCCAGTATTCGCGGCTCTTCCGCAGCTAGATTTTTTCCTTCACGCACCCACCATGACCTCCGCCCTGCACCACATCCCCAACCGCACCAAGAAGCTGCCGCCGCTGCGCGTGGGCATCGGCGGCCCCGTCGGCTCGGGCAAGACCACGCTGCTGGAGATGCTCTGCAAGTCGATGCGCGACAGCTACGACCTGGTCGCGATCACCAACGACATCTACACCAAGGAAGACCAGCGCCTGCTGACCGTGGCCGGCGCGCTGCCGGCCGAACGCATCATGGGCGTGGAGACCGGCGGCTGCCCACACACCGCGATCCGCGAGGATGCCTCGATCAACCTCGAGGCCATCGACCGCATGCTCGAGGACTTTCCCGATGCCGACGTGGTGTTCGTCGAATCGGGCGGCGACAACCTCGCGGCCACCTTCAGCCCCGAGCTCTCGGACCTCACGATCTACGTCATCGACGTGGCCGCGGGCGAGAAGATCCCGCGCAAGGGCGGCCCCGGCATCACCAAGAGCGACCTGTTCGTCATCAACAAGACCGACCTCGCGCCCTACGTGGGCGCCAACCTCGACGTGATGGAGCAGGACACGCAGCGCATGCGCCGCCAGAAGCCCTACGTGATGACCAACCTCAAGACCCTGACCGGCGTGGCCGAGGTCGTGCGCTTCATCGAGGAGCGCGGGATGCTCAAGACGGCCTGAGGCCGTCGCCTCACAGCTCGCTGCCGTCGCGCAGCTGGCGCTGCTTGTAGACCAGCCGCACGCTGGCGCGGCGCGGATCGCCGACGCGCTGCACGTAGACGTCCATCTCTCCGCTGCTCCAGGCCGCATAGGCGCTGCCCGGGTCGTTGGCCGCGAGCTCGGCACCGAAGGCGCCGCGGCCCCACTGCAGCAGTTCGGCAAACGCCGCGCCGCCGCCATCGGGCAGGCCTTGCGCCGAGGCCGCGTACTCCACGCGCCGCAGCTGCGCATCGGCGAAGAAGAAGGTCGGCTCGAACACCAGCCCCGCCAGCGCCTGGGGCGCGCCATGCCAGCTGCCCAGCAGGCCGCCCGCGAGCCGCTGCGGCCGCGCCACGCGCTCGGCCGAGGGCAGCGCGGCACGCAGCTCGTCGGCCGACATGCCGAGCCGCACGCCGGGCGGCAGCGCTTGCGCCTGCGCGGCGAGGCTTGCGAGACAGAGGGCACCGGCGCCGAACAGGCGCGCTACGGATGAAAAGAATGAGGGAATGGACATCGGGCAACGGCGAAACGGGCGACAGCGGCCTGTGACCCGCAGTATCGCCCCGAGTTCGCGACGGCACCGTGTAACTGCCGATACACGACCCGTCGGCCCTTTGTAGACTGGCCCGATGACACCCCAGGACGTGCTCGACCACTACGACCGGGCCGCGCTGTGGCCCGCCGATCGCCCCGACCGCACTGCCGCCGGCCTGCCCGCCGCCTATGCCGATGCGCTCGCGCTGCGCGCCCTGCGGCTCGCGCGCGGCGAACGGCCCGTGGGCTACAAGGTCGGCTTCACCAACCGCACCATCTGGCAACGCTATGGCGTTTTCGCGCCGATCTGGGGCCCGGTGTGGAACACCACGCTGACGCTGTGCGACGGCCGGGGCAGCGTCGACCTCGCGGGCACGGTGCAGCCGCGCATCGAGCCCGAGGTCGTGTTCGGCATCGCCGCCACGCCGCCCCAGGGCGCCACGCTCGAGCAATTGTTCGCCTGCGTCGAGTGGATCGCGCCGGGCTTCGAGATCGTGCAGTCGCACTGCGAAGGCTGGAAGTTCGGCGCCGCCGACACCGTGGCCGACGGCGGGTTGCATGCACGCCTGCTGGTCGGACGGCAGCGGCCGCTGCGCGACTTCGCGAGCGACGGCGTGGCGCTCGATGCGCTGCTCGCGCGCACGCGCCTGCGGCTGTCGCGCGACGGCACGCAGGTCGAGGAAGGCACGGGCGCCAACGTGCTCGACGGCCCGCTGCATGCGCTGCTGCACTTCCTGCATGAACTGCAGGCCTGCCCCGGCGCACCCGCGCTGCAACCGGGCGAGGTGGTCACCACCGGCACCTGGACCGACGCCTGGCCGATCGCGCCCGGCCAGGTCTGGCGCAGCGAGTTCGACGCGCCCTTCGACGGCCTCGAAGTCACGCTGCGCTGAGCGCGCGGCTCAGCCGGCCTTGCGAAAGGTCAGGTTGATGCGCACGCTGCCCAGCAGCGGATGCGGCTTGTCCTTGAGCGGCAGCACGCCATGGAAGCGCAGCCTGTCGGGACCGCCCCACACCACCACGTCGCCATGCGCGAGCGGCACGCGCTCGACCGCGTCGCCGCGCGCGAGCCCGCCGAACTGGAACACCGCCGGCATGCCCAGCGACACCGAGACGATCGGCGCGCCATGGTCGCGTTCGTCGCGGTCCTGGTGCAGCGAGAGCCGGGTGCCGGGCTCGTAGCGATTGACCAGGCAGGCATCGGGCGCGAAGCCGGGGAAGCCCGCCGTCTCGGCCGCCTCGCGCGCGAGCCGCGCGAACGCGGCGGGCATGGTGGGCCAGGGCTTCTGCGACAACGGATCGATCGCGTCGTAGCGGTAGCCGCTGCGATCGCTGACCCAGCCCAGCGGCCCGCAGTTCGTCATCGCCACCGACATGGTGTAGCCGCCGGGCGTGACCAGGTGCCGGAACGGCGACACGCCCTCGATGCGCGGCAGCGCGGCCAGCAGCTCGCTCGCGAACGGCAGCGCGAAGCCACGCAGCACGCAGGCGCCCGGGCCCAGCGGCTCGGGTGCGCGAAACGGTTCGTCGGTGGCGGGGAAGAGCTCGAGGGTCATGGCGGATGCGGCCCTCGAAAATACCGCAAGCCGGCGCACTGGGTCCGGCCGGTTCCGGACATCCGGTGCCGCCGGTGTGGTCTCAGGCGGTCTCGAGCATGCCCGCGAGCCGCGCCGCGATCAGCCCATGGGCCTCGGCCATGATGCGGTCGACCAGTTCCTGCACGGTCGGCACGTCGTGGATCAGGCCCGCCACCATGCCGCAGCTGAAGGCGCCCGCGTCCACGTCGCCCTCGATCATCACGCGCGGATAGATGCCCGCCACCTGGTCGTGGATGTCCGAGATCTGAAGGTCCGCGCCCTTCGCGCGCTCGATCGCCAGCAGTTCCTCCACGCCCTTGTTGTTGAGCACGCGCTCGGTGTTGCGCAGGCCGCGCATCACCAGCCGCGTGTCGAGCTCGCTGGCCGCGACGATCGCGCGCTTCACGTTCTCGTGCACCGGCGCCTCCTGCGTGGCGATGAAGCGCGTGCCCATGTTCATGCCCTCGGCACCGAGCGCCAGCGCGGCCACGAGGCTGCGGCCGTCGGCCATGCCGCCCGAGGCGACGAAGGGAATGCGCAGCTCGTCGGCCGCGCGCGGCAGCAGGATCATGTTGGGCACGTCGTCCTCGCCCGGATGGCCGCCGCACTCGAAGCCGTCGACGCTGACCGCGTCGCAGCCGATGCGCTCGGCCTTCAGTGCATGGCGCACCGAGGTGCACTTGTGGATCACCTTCACGCCGGCCGCCTTGAGCGCCGGCATGTGCTCCTCGGGGCTGCGGCCCGCGGTCTCGACGATGCGCACGCCGCCCTCGATGAGCGCGGCGATGTACTCGGGATAGGGCGGCTTGGAGAAGGTCGGCAGGAAGGTCAGGTTCACGCCGATCGGCTGGTCGGTCATCTCGCGGCAGCGCGCGATCTCGCGCGCGAGCAGCTCGGGCGTCTTCTGCGTGAGCCCGGTGATGATGCCGAGGCCGCCGGCATTCGACACCGCGGCCGCGAGTTCCGCGAAGCCCACGTAGTGCATGCCGCCCTGGATGATCGGATGGCGGATGCCGAAGAGTTCGGTGATGCGAGTTTTCATGGTCGATGAGGGTGGAGGAAGAGGACGGGAAACGCGGCGCTGCCGCTCACCAGCGTTCCATGTACGGACGCAGGTCGAGCTCGAAGGTCCACGCATCGCGCGGCTGCGTGTGCAGGTGCCAGTAGTTCTCGGCGATGTGCTCGGGGTTCAGGATGCCGTCCTCCGACTTCAGCGCGTAGCGCTCGGGGAAGCTGGTGCGGATGAACTCGGTGTCGATCGCGCCGTCGACCACCACGTGCGCCACGTGGATGTTGCGCGGCCCCAGCTCGCGCGCCATGCTCTGGGCCAGCGCGCGCAGCGCATGCTTGGCACCCGCGAAGGCCGCGAAGTTG
This sequence comes from Variovorax sp. GW821-FHT10D07, assembly GCF_059415325.1. Classification (NCBI taxonomy): domain Bacteria; kingdom Pseudomonadati; phylum Pseudomonadota; class Betaproteobacteria; order Burkholderiales; family Comamonadaceae; genus Variovorax; species Variovorax sp. GW821-FHT10D07. The sequence continues at coordinate 4,967 of NZ_JBWKMZ010000015.1, forward strand.
GCGGCGCCGCGCAGGGCCGCGGTGGCGCCCGTGAAGATGATCGTGCCGCGGCCGCGCTCGACCATGCGTTTGGCCGCTTCACGGCCGTTGAGGAAGCCGCCGAAGCAGGCCATCTCCCAGATCTTGAAGTACTTGCGCGCGGTCTCCTCGAGGATGCTCGAGGGCACGTTGGCGCCGATGTTGAACACCAGCACCTCGACCGGCCCGACCTCGCGCTCGACCTGCTCGAACAGCGCGATCACCTCTTCCTCCTTGCGCGCGTCGGAGCCGAAGGCGACGGCCTTGCCGCCGGATGCCTCGATGCTCTCGACCAGCGGCTGCAGCTTCTGCGCGTCGCGCCGCGTCACGCAGGCGGTGTAGCCGCCGGCCGCGAAGCGCCTCGCGATCGCCCCGCCGGTGGAATCGCCGGCGCCGATGATCAGCGCCACACCGGCGCCCGCATTGCCCTGGCTCATGTCGTCTCCTTGATTGAACGCTCGTGGACCAAAGCACGGTAAAGGAGAGGCATCGGGCTGTCAATCGAGCGCGCGACAGCATTCCGGCGGTGCATGCGGCGCATGCGCGCGGCGCGGTTCAGTCCAGGTGGTTGCGCTCGATGTCGCGGCGGGTCGAGTTCAGGATGTCCTGGCGCGTGCGGTCGTTCTCGACCACGCGCGCCATCAGCAGCGCGCCCACGCACTGCGCCATCACGGCCCAGGCCGCGTCGTCGTCGCCCGCCAGGCGCTGGCTCCAGGCCTTGTGCAGTTTCTTCAGGCCGCGCTCGACCGCCGCGCGCACGGCCGGGTCGGAGCGCGCGATCTCGGCGCCCAGCGCGGGCAGCGCGCAGCCGGTCTCGGGGTGCAGGGCATGGGCGCTGCTGAGGTAGCTCTTGAGGCAGCGCGCCACATGGTCGGGCGGCGAGTCGGGCGTGCCCGCGAGCATCTCGGCGCTGTTCTCCATCTCGCGCTCGATCAGCGCCGCGAACAGTTCGCCCTTGGAGCCGAAGTGGCTGTAGAAGGCGCCGCCCGTGAGGCCGATGGCCGACATCAGCGCATCGACGCCGGTGCTGCTGAAGCCCCCCTTCTTGGCGATCGCTCGGCTGCTCTCGAGCAGCTTCTCGCGGGTCTCTTCCTTGTGGTTGGGGGCGTAGCGCATGGCGGTTCCTCGGCGCGGGATTCCGGTGGACAGGACGAAGGGAAAAATAACATACGATCGTTCAGCCATCCTGACGACTGGCCATCGATCGCTGCTCGTTTTCCCGGGTCCCTTGCAAGGCCCGCGCCCGCTGCGGAAGCCTCTTTCAGGCCGCCGGCGCACCGATCGCGAGCAATTCCTTCACCAGCACGTACTGCGCATCGAGCATCGAGGTGCCCAGCGAGATGCGGCAGCCGCGCGCCTGCGCCGCGGCCAAGAGCGGCGTGATCGCGGGCGTCATGATGATCTCGGCCACGTCGGTGCCTGCCGCCAGGTGCGCCACGTCGAGCGGCAACGCATCGCCCTCGTGCATGCCCATCGAGGTGGTGTTGACCACGAGGTCGAAGCCGCGCGGATCGTTCGTGCCCGCGCGCGCGATGCAGTCCGGGTACGCGGTGGCCACGTCGGCCGCCAGCGCCTCGGCCCGCTCGTTCGTGCGGTTGTGGATCACCAGTTCGCGCGCGCCCGCCTCGGCGATGCCGAAGGCCACCGCGCGCCCCGCGCCGCCCGCGCCGAGCTGCAGCACGCGGCGCTCCTGTAGCGTGATCCCCTGCCCCGCGAGCCCGTCGACGAAGCCGCGGCCGTCGAGGTTGTCGCCCGTGAGCCGGCCCTCGGCATCGCGCCGCACGAAGTTGACCGCGCCGATGCGCGCCGCGCGCGGCGTGGTCGCGTCGAGCAGCGGCAGCACCGCGATCTTGTGCGGGATGGTCACGCCGAAGCCGAGCACGTTGCGCATGCGGCGCAGTGCGTCGATCACGGTCGCGAGGTCGGCGGGCGCCACGTGCAGCGGCGACACCGCGATGTCGAGGCCCTCGGCCGCGAAGCGGTCGTTGAGCCGCAGCGAGCCCACCACGTGGGCCACGGGATCGGCCAGCATCAGCATGATGCCGGTGCGGCCGGTGATGCGCATCTCGGTCATGGCGACGCTCAGGCAGGCAGCTCGAACGGGGCCGAGTCGAGGAAGCGCCGCAGCACGTTGCCGGTGATGCGGCTCACGTTGTTGTCGTAGTCGTTGTGGCTCAGCGAGAGTACGTAGGAGATCGAGCCGGTGGAGAACACCGCGCCGCCCCTGGCGGTCTCGAAGAACACCATGTCGGCGCGCACCAGCGCGTTCTGCTCGCCGTCGAGGCCGTGCACCGTGGTGCGGTACTCCTCGGGCGTGGGCAGCGCGCCCGGGCCCAGGCCGTGCGAGGTCGCGAGCATCACCGCATGCGGCGGCGAACCGAGGCCGACGTCGAAGCGGTCGATCTCGATGCCGACCGCGCCGCCGATGCGCACGCCGTAGTCGCCGATGCGCTCGCCCTGCGCGATGCCCTCGACCGCGAAGGCCACGCGCGCGTCGGCCGCATCGGGCGTCAGCAGGTAGTAGCCGGCGTGGTCGTAGACCATGGCCGAGAAGCCCACGCCGATCAGCTTCTGCGGCGCGAAGCCGCTGTGGCGCCACAGCGCGCCGGGCTCGCCGGTACCGGCCAGGTGCACCTCGCCGGGCTGCGATTCCCAGGTCCGCGTGCCGGCCATGCCGCGCCGCACCTCGACCGCGGCCGGTGCCTTCGGATGGAAGGCGCAGCGCCAGTAGAAGCCGTTGGCGCCGAGCGCGAGGTGGCGTCCGCCCGCGTTCTGGAAGGCCATGATGCCGTTCATCATCGCCTCGCTGTAGTACTCGGGATGCGACAGCGTCGCCAGCACGCGGTAGCCCGCGAGCGCGCCCGCGCCCTGGCGGTCGAGCTCGACGTCGGTCACCACGTCGTAGTCGATGCCCTTCTCCTCGAGCCAGTCGAGGAAGTGGCTGTCGATCGCGAGGTTGCCGGGCTGCGAGCGCGGCCGCATGTTGAGCACCGGGCGCAGCCACGAGCTGTAGGCGCGGCCGCTGCCGTCGATGTGGTGGTCGTAGGTCGACTGGCCGACCTCGGGATGTTCCTGCAGGTAGATGTCGTCGCCGGTCAGCATCAGCAGGCGCTCGGTCAGCACCTCGAAGTGCACCGCGTGCAGCCGCAACGCGCTGTTGGCGTAGGCCATGTAGGTCATGCTCGCGGCCAGCACCGCGAGCGGTGCGCGCTTGGCATCGGCCGCGGGCGTCACGAAGAAGGTGATGAAGGTCTCGGCCGCGCTGCCGTCCACGGGCCGCAGGCGCAGCGCGTGGAAGCCCGACTTCCAGTGGGCCGGCACGTCGAGCTCGAGCGTCGCGGGCCAGCCGCAGTCGTAGATGTCGTCGCTGTGGAAATGGATGGCGCCGTACTCGCGCGGCGCCAGCCGCCAGTCGTGCACGTCGCCGGTCCAGTGCACGCCGGTCATGCCGCGGCAGGGCAGCTGGTGCAGCCGGCCGTCGAGGCGGTTGGGCGAGCGGTCGAGCACCTCGAGCGTGTCGATGCCGTGCGAGAAGTCCCAGCCCGCGATCAGTGCGGCATCGGCCAGGCCCGGGCGCGCGAGGTCGTCGCAGCGGCGCAGCGCGTCCACGCCCAAGAGGCCCTCGGCGATGCGCGGTGCCTCGATCTTGCCGTCGTAGTGCGCGCCGCAGCGGTTGCCGGTGGCCGACAGCGCATGCGCGGCCACGGTCAGCGGGCCTTGCGAGTCGAGGTGCCAGCCGCCCGCCTTCGTCGCGCGCGCCTCGCGGCGCTGCTCGGGCAGCGCGCCGTCGGCGAGCCGGCATTGCGACAGCACCATCTCGCCGGTCGTCGCATCGAGCGCGCCCTGCACCCAGTACCAGCGGCGCTGCTCGAGCGGCGCATCGGTCTTCAGTTCGATCGCGCCATCGGCACCGCCCACGCGCAGGCGCAGGCCCTCGCGCGACACCTGCAGCGCCCAGCCGCGGCCGCTGTCCTCGCACCAGCGCGCGAGCACGGTCTGCGGCGTGGCCAGCAGCCGCGTCGGCCAGACGTAGCAGCCGAACGAGAACGCGCCCTCGGGCGCGAAGCGCGCATCGGCGGGCACCGACATGAAGGAGCCGCAGGGCGCCTCGTGGAACGCGACCGCATGCACACCGTCGATCGGCGATGCGAGCTCGCGGTACTTGATGCCGGGGCCGGTGGCGTCGGCGTCGGCGCAGCGCACGCGCACGAACTTCACGTCGGCCTGCTGCTTCGCTTCGCTGCTGAGATGGAATCGGATGCGTTCGCCGGCGCGCACGCTGAGGGTGTCGGGGTAGCCGACGAAGGCATTGGTGTCGATGGGGGCGCTCATGGTCGTCTCGCGGTGTTCTTCTTCAATCCAGCTTCAGCTCGGTGCCGGTCAGCGCCTTCCAGCGCAGGCCGAACACATGCCACTCGGCGTCGTCGAGCGACTCGAACACCACGTCGTGGAACACCTTGACCTTCTGGCCGCGCTCGTCGGGCATCTGCGCCAGCGCCCAGCGGCGGCCCGGCTCGACCATCACCAGCAGATAGCGGCCGGGGAAGGCGCCCCAGCGCATGCGATGCAGGAGCTTCTTCAGTTCCTCGCTGTGGGGGCCGCGGATGCAGCCACGGAATTCGCGCGCGAGGTCGGTGCGCTTGGGGTCGAGTACGTAGCGCGCCGCGTTCGGGTCGCTGGTGTGGTCCATCATGGGGTGGGAGGCTTTCTGCCGGTCGGTGGCGGCTGGTTGCGCAGCGCGAGCAGTTCTTCGGCGCGCGCGGGATTGGCATCGATCTCCCCGAGCACGCGCACGAAGTCGCGTCCGCCCTCGATCAGGTCCTGCTCGATGGCGTGGCGCACCAGCGCGGTGTCGCGCTGCTGCAGCCCGCGCAGCACGTTCACGTGCTGGTGCTCGGCGTCGTAGGTCGGGTGGCCGTGGGGATAGAGGAAGTTCATCATCGGCCCCACCTGCACCCAGATGCGGTCCAGCAGCTCGGTGAGCTGCGGCATGCCCGAGTGGCGGTAGATGCCGAAGTGGAAGTCGAAGTTGTGCTGCAGCGCGGCGCGGTAGTCCTTGGTCTTCTCCGCGCGCACCAGCAGCCGGTGGCTCTCGGTGAGCTGCTTGATGGTGGCGTTGTCGAGCAGCGGTACCGCGCGCTCGGCCGCCAGCGGCTCGAGCGCGAGGCGGATGTCGCGCAGCTCGAGGTACTCGGCCAGCGAGAGCTGGCGCACGCGGATGAAGTAGCCCTCCTTCATCTCGAGCGCGCGGTCGCGCACGAGCTGGATCAGGGCTTCGCGCACCGGCGTCTCGCTGGTGCCCATGGTCTTGGCCAGCTCGCGGATCTTCAGGCGCTGGCCCGGCTGGAAGGTGGCCGACATCAGCTGCTCGCGCAGGTGCTCGTAGATCTGGCTCGCCAGATTGGTGCGTTCGACCACGTTGATGACCGGGGTTGCCATGGGCTTCTCTCTCCTTGATTGCGTGTGTGCCGGGATTCGCGCGGCGGCGTATTGTGGCCCTGCCGTGGCCCCGCGAGCGGCACTCACGCGACCGGGATCAGCGTCCCAGCCAGGCGATCCAGCGGTCGCGCAGCATCTGGCGGTTGTTGCCGATCCACTCGTAGTCGGCCACGATCAGCTTGTCGAAGTTCTCGGCCGAGGTGGCGAGCATGGCGCGGCGCTCGGGCGGGAACAGGCTCGCGGTCTTGCCGTTGCCGGTGTCGTAGTTCACGGCATTGACGAAGTTCACGTGCTGCTCGGGCGCCGAGGCATAGAAGAAGTCCAGATAGGCCATGGCCGCCTTCGGATGCGGCGCGCCCTTGGGAATCGACATGTAGCCGACGTCGCGCACGGCGCCGTCCCACGACACGGCGATCGGCACCTTGGCGTTCATCAGCGAGATCAGGCGGCCCGAGTAGCCCATGCTCATGACCACTTCCTTGTTGCGCATGATCTGCTGCAGCTGGTCGCCGCTCTTCCACCAGACGGCGACGTTGGGACGCAGCTTGTCGAGCTTCTTGTAGGCGCGGTCGAGGTCGAGCGGGAACAGCTTGTCGGGCGCGACGCCGTCGGCCAGCAGCGCCGCCACCGGCACCCACCATTCGCGGTCGCCGGTGTCGGGCAGGCCGCGCGGGCCGGGGAACTTGGCCGTGTCCCAGAAGTCGGCCCAGGTCTTGGGCACGTTGGCGCCCTTGAAGGCCTCGGTGCTGTAGCCGATCTGCATGCCGCCCACGGTGCGCATCACGCCGTAGGTGGTGCAGGCGCCCTTCACGCCGTTGGCGGTGACGTTGGGCAGCTTGCTGCAATCGATGGCCTGCAGCAGCTCCTTCTTCTGCACCAGGTCGGGCGGGGTGGCGGTCACGATGTCGAACTCCATGCCGCCGCTGCGCGACATGGCCTGCACCTTGGCCCACTGGTCGGGCACCTCGATGGCGGCGGGCACCACCTCCACGCCCTTGGCCTTGGAGAACGGGGTGTAGAAGTACTGCACCAGCGTCTTCTCCATCAGGCCGCCGGTGGTGGCGATCACCAGTTCCTTCTCGAGCCCCTGCGCCGAGGCGCCGGTGAACGCCGCGCAGGCGAGCAGCGCGAGGGCGGCACCCTTGCTTCGAGCCAGACATTTCATCATCGCGAACTCCTTGTGAGTGAGGACCAGGAAAAAACGGGGGGTGCGCTCATTCGGCGCGGCGCCGGCGCTCGAGCACGCGCAGCAGCGCCACGGCGATCAGCACCGCGATCGACAGCAGCGTGAGCAGGGTGGCGATGGCCGGGATCACGGGCGTGAGGTTCTGCTCGATGTCCTCGAACATGCGCCGCGGCAAGGTGCGCTGGCGCACGCTCGAGACGAAGAACGAGACCACGGGCTCGTCGAAGGAAATGATGAAGGCGAACAGCGCGCCGCTCAGCAGGCCCGGCACGATCAGCGGCAGGGTCACGTGGAAGAAGGCGCGCGCGCGGCTCGCGCCGCAGCTCATGGCGGCCGACTCGAGGTCGGGGTCGACGCGCGACAGCGCGGCCGAGACCGTGAACACCACGAAGGGCAACGCCAGCACCGTGTGCGCCGCCACGAAGCCGGCCAGCGAACCGACCACGCCCAGGCGCTGGTAAAACAGGTAGCAGGCCACCGCCACCGCGATGTGCGGCGCAATCACCGGGCCGATCACCATCAGCTGCGTGGCCGAGCGGAAGCGCTCGGTGCCGCGCACGATGGCATACGACACCATGGTGCCGATGACCACCGAGCAGACCATGGTCAGCGCCGCCACCTGCAGGCTCAGCAGCGCCGCCTTCTGCCACTGAGGATCGCCGAAGAACTCCTGGTACCAGTGCAGGGTGAAGCCGCTGGGCGGGAACTCGAGGAAGTCGGCCGGGCTGAACGACATCGGCACGATGATCAGCGTGGGCACCATGATGAACAGCACCACCAGCCAGACGTAGGCGCGCAGCGAGAAGGCGCCGAAGTCGAAGGGCGCCCGGTGGCGCACGGTGCTCTCGTTCTTGCTCATGCGCCGCCTCCGATCAGCCGGTTGAAGCTCACGGCCTTGTTGAAGACCATGGTCAGCGTGGCCACCACCACCATCAGCACGCCGATCAGCGCGGCCGCGAAGGGCCAGTCGAGCATCTCGCGCACCTGCTGCGAGACCAGCGTGGCGATCATCAGCTCCTGCGGGCTGCCGACCAGCGCCGGCGTGACGAAGAAGCCCAGCGCCGAGAGGAACACCATCAGGCAGCCGCTCCACACGCCCGCGCGGCTCATCGGCAGCAGCACCTCGAAGAAGGCGCGCCGGCGGTTGGCGCCGAGCATGGCGGCCGCGCGCATGTAGTCGTCGGGAATGTTCTTGAGCGCCGAGTAGATCGGCAGGATCAAAAAGGGCAGCAGCACGTGCGCCATCGCGAGCACCACCGCGCCCTCGGTGTAGAGCAGCTTCACGGGCTCGCCCGTGAGGCCCAGCCACTGCAGCGCGTTGTTGACGATGCCGTCGCGGCGCAGCAGCACGATCCAGGCCGCCGTGCGCACCAGCACGCTGGACCACAGCGGCAGCAGCACGCAGGCCGTGAGCAGCGCGGCCACGGCGCCCTTCACGCGCGTCATCATGTAGGCGATGGGAAAGCCCAGCACCAGCGCCAGCACGGTCGTCAGCAGGCTGATCCAGCCGGTGCGCAGCATCACGCGCACGTAGACCGGGTTGTCGAACACGCGCGCGTAGTTCGCGAGCGTGGGATGCGGCTCGAGCACGCTGAGCGACAGCAGGCTCAGCAGCGGGTAGACGAACACCAGCAGCAGCAGCGCGAAGAAGGGCGCGAGCAGCACGGCCGAGGCCGCCACGCTGAGCTGCCGGCCGCCGAGCCACAGGCGCGAGAACGCCGAGGGCGAGGCCGCGATGGCGGGCGCGGTCGCCGTGCTCATGCCGCGGCCACCTCTTCGCCATAGATGCGCAGCGCATCGGCGGGCCACAGCAGGCCGACGCGGTCGCCGGCCGCGAGCGCGACGCGGCTCGGGTCGGGCAGCCGCGCGCGCAGCTCGGTGCCGTCGGACAGCTGCGCGATGCACAGCACGGTGGAGCCGCTGTAGATCACGCCGCTCACGGTGGCGCGCAGCGCGGCCGGGTCCTCGGGGCTGCCGATCACGATCTGCTCGGGGCGCAGCGCGGCCACCGCGCGGCCGCCGGCAGCGACGCGCCCCACCAGCGCATCGGTGCGCACCTCGCGCGGGCTCGCGCCGCCGGGCAGCTGCACCAGCGCGCCCTGGGTGCGCAGCGGGCCGATCTCGGCCGGCATGAAGTTGGTCTCGCCGATGAAGCCCGCGACGAAGCGCGTGCGCGGCCGCTCGTACAGCGCCTTGGGCGCGTCGAGCTGCTGGATGCGGCCCTGGTTGAGGATCGCCACGCGGTCGGCCATGGTCAGCGCCTCGCCCTGGTCGTGCGTGACGAAGACCACCGTGATGCCGAGCTGCGACTGCAGCCGCTTGATCTCGAGCTGCATCTCCTCGCGCAGGTTCTTGTCGAGCGCGCTCAGCGGCTCGTCCATCAGCAGCACCTTCGGCTTGTAGACGATGGCGCGCGCCAGCGCCACGCGCTGCTGCTGGCCGCCCGAGAGCTGCGCCGGCATGCGCTTGCCGTAGCCCTCGAGCCGCACCGTGGCCAGCGCCTGCTCGGCCAGGCGATGGCGCTCGGCGCGCGCCACGCCGCGCATCTTGAGGCCGAAGGCCACGTTGTCGAGCACCGAGAGGTGCGGGAACAGCGTGTACTTCTGGAACACCATGCCGAGGTTGCGCTGGCTCGCGGGCAGGTAGGTGACGTCGCGGCCGTCGATGGCGATGCTGCCGGCATCGGGCAGCTCGAAGCCCGCGATGCTCATGAGGATCGAGGTCTTGCCCGAGCCGCTGGGTCCGAGCAGCGCGAGGAATTCGCCGGGCTGCACGCTCAGCGACACATCGTCGACCGCGCGCACCGCGCCGAAGCGCTTGGCGAGGCCGCGGATCTCGATGCCGGCACCGCCGACGCGTTCGGAGCCCGCAACGGGCGGTTGGGTTGCCGTGGATGCCATGCTGCGGATTCCTCTTGGTGCGTGCGGGAGATAGGGACGTCAGCGCCGGCCGAAGCGCGCTGCGACGGCGGCGAAGGCCGCGTCGGTGGCCTGCAGGGCCAGGTCGATGTCTTGCACGGTGTGTGCCAGCGACAGGAACATGTTGTGCTTCGGGTGCAGGTAGACGCCGCGGCGCAGCGCCTCGACCGTGAACACGGCCCCCTTGTCGAAGCCCGGGTCTTCGTCGAACAGGATCAGCGGCAACGCGGCCGGACCCGTCTGGCGCACCGGCACGCCATGGCTCGCGGACTGCGCGGCGATGCCGTCACGGAAACGCTGGCCCATGGCCTGCACATGGCCCACCACGTCCTGCGCATCGGCCACTTCGATCGTCGCGAGGCCCGCGGCCATCGCCACGCCGCCCGACCAGAACGAGCCCGTGGTGTAGATGCGCGTGGCCGCTTCGCGCAGCGCATCGACGCCGGTCACGGCCGCGAGTGCGTAGCCATTGGCGATCGACTTGCTCCAGGCGCTGAGGTCGGGCCGCACGCCCACGGTCTCCCAGCTGCCACCCGCATGCACTCGGAAGCCCGCGCGCACCTCGTCGAGGATCAGCGCGGCACCGGCCTGGTCGCAGAGTTCGCGGGCACGGCGCGCGAACGCGGGCGTGGGCAGCTCCTGGTCGATGCCCAGGTCGTGCTTGAAGGCCGCGCAGACGATGGCCGCGAGGTCCGTGCCTGCCTGAGCAACGGCAGCCTCGAGGCTCGCGATGTCGTTGTAGGTGTAGTGGATCAGGTGCGCGCGGTCCTCGGGCGTGATGCCCTGCGGGATCGGCGTGCACCAGGGATCGGCGCCGTGGTAGGCCTTGGTCGCGACCAGCACCTTGCGCTTGCCGGTGGCCGCGCGCGCCACCATCAGGCAGACGGTGGTGGCATCGGTGCCGTTCTTCTGGAACAGCACCCAGTCGGCATGGGCGCTGCGCGCGACGAAGCGCTCGGCCAGTTCGACGAAGCGCGCCGTGGGGCCGTCGAGGCAGTCGCCCAGGGCCTGCTGCCTGCGGGCCGCCTCATCGACCACCGGATGGTGGTGGCCCAGCAGGTTCGGGCCCCAGCTGCACATGAAGTCGATGTATTCGTTGCCGTCGACGTCCCAGACGCGGCAGCCCTGGCCGCGCTCGAAGAACTGCGGATAGCCCGCGGGCAGCGAGGCCGCATTCAGGTGCCCCGTCATGCCGCCGGGCACGACCTTGGCGGCGCGTTGCCGAAGCTGGAGATCGTGCTGGTTCGGCCTGTTCTGCGAGGCGGCGGACGACATTCGGGAACCCTTCGTTGCGTTAGTTTTGAGGCATGATATATCATATTTACTGTAGCGCAATAGCTCACAAACCCGGCATCCGCCCTCGCACGAGAACGATCGGAGACACCCATGGCATTACTGTTCGGCGCCCTCGCCGATGACCTGACCGGCGGCATGGAACTGGCCGCGATGCTGGTGGCGCACGGCGTGCGCTGCGGCTTCGTGACGCGGCCCGAAGCCCTGGCCGAACTCGGCGACGAACTCGACGCGGTGGTGATCGCGCGCAAGACGCGCGTGGTGCCGGCGGCCGACGCGGTCGCGGCCTTCGAGGCCGGCGCGCGCGCGCTGCTGGAGCGCGGCGCGCGCCAGCTCTTCTTCAAGTACTGCGCCACCTTCGACTCCACCGACGACGGTAACATCGGCCCCTGCGCCGACCTGCTGCGCGAGCTCACGGGCGCGAAGCTCACCGCCTTCTGCCCCTCGTTCCCCGAGGCCGGCCGCCGCGTGTTCCAGGGCCATCTGTTCGCCGACCAGATGCTGATCTCGGAGTCGCCCAAGCGCTTCGACCCGCTGACGCCTATGCTCGATCCCAACCTCGTGCGCACGCTGCAGCGGCAGACCGCGACCAAGGTCGGCCTGATCCCGCAGCAGGTGGTGCATGCGGGCCTCGAGGCGATGCGCGCGCACGTGGCCGCGCTCGAGGCCGAAGGCACCGGCTTCGCGATCGCCGACGCGGCCGAGCCCGACGACCTGCGCGCCCTCGCCGGCCTGACCTGGGACTGGCCGCTGATGACCGGCAACTCCTCGATCGGTGCCTACTACCCCGCGCTGTGGCGCGAGCATGGCTGGCTGGCAGCGGGCGACCGCGCGCCGCGCCTGCCGGCGGTCGAGGGCCCGGGCGTGGTGCTGGCCGGCAGCTGCGCCGACCGCTCGATCGAACAGCTGCGCGCCTTCGAGCGCGAACGGCCGGTGCACTGGATCGACGTCGAACGCGCGATCGACGGCGCCGACGTGATCGGCGAAGCGCTGGACTGGGCGCTCGCGGCGCTGCCGCAAGGCCCGGTCGCGATCGCGACCTCGGCGCATGCGCCGGTGATCGAGCGCGTGCAGGCGCGCATCGGCCGGCACGAGGCGGCGGCGCTGGCCGAGGACATCCTCGGCCGGCTCGCGGTGCGGCTGCGCGACGCGGGCGTGAAGCGCTTCGTGATCTCGGGCGGCGAGACCTCGGGCTCGGTGCTCGAGCACCTCGCCATCGACCGGCTGCAGGTCGGCCCCTATGCCGGCCCCGGCATCGCGCGCGCGGTGACCCTCGGCGCCGCGCCGCTCGCGCTGTGCCTCAAGTCGGGCAAGCTGGGGCCGGTCGACATGCTGCTGCCCATGCTGCAGAGCATGCGCGACGCGGCCCGCTGAAGAACCGAACGTCCCACCTTCGCTTCACCGCGCCGACGCGCGCAAGGAACCGCCCATGACCACGTCCCCGTCTCCCCTCCCCCTGTCCGAAGACGCCTTGCGCCAGGCCCTGGCCGCGGGCTATCGCCGGCTCGCGCAGCTCGGCCTCAACAACGGCAGCGCGGGCAACATCAGCTGCCGCTTCGACGGCGGCGCGCTGATCAGCCCCACGGGTGCCGACGCCGACACCATCGACCCGCAGGCGCTGGTGTCGATCACGCTCGACGGCGAGACCCGCGGCGCGGGCATCCCCTCGAGCGAATGGGCGATGCACACCGCGATCTACCGCCGCTACCCGCAGGCCGAGGCCGTGGTCCACACGCATTCGGATGCCTGCGTGGCGCTGTCGGCGCAGCGCCGGCCGATCCCGGCCTTCCACTACATGCTCGCGGGCTTCGGCGGCGACGACGTTCCCTGCGCGCAGTACGCCACCTTCGGCACCGATGCGCTCGCGCAATCGGCGGTCGACGCGCTCGAGAACCGCAGCGCCTGCCTGCTCGCGAACCACGGGATGATCTGTTACGCGGCCACGGTCGAGAAGGCGGTGGCGAACGCCGCCAAGCTCGAGACCCTGGCGCGCCAGTACTGGATGAGCGCGCAGCTCGGCGCGCCCGTGATCCTCGACGCGCAGGAGATGGAGACGGTGCGCCAGCGCTACCGCGGCTACGGCAAGTCGCGGCTGCCCACGCGCGGCTGAGTCAGTCGGCGCCGAACGCCAGCACGAAGGCCGCGGTCGCACCCTCGGGGCAGCGCAGCGCGAAGCCTGCTGGCGTCGCGCGCAACGCCAGGGCCGCGCCGCCTTCGATGCGGTCCGCCTCGCCGCGCGCGACCTCGGCACCATCGCACCACAGGGTCCAGGCACCGCGCGATGCCAGCCGCCCGATCTCGACCTCGACGCCGCCGCGCGCGCCCTCGCAGCGGCGCAGCGCGAAGCGCAGCACGCGCGCCTCGGTGTCGAACACCGCCTGCAGCACATCGACCGCGTCGTCCACGCGCACCAGCGCGGGCTGGCGATGGTGGTCCTCGGGCCAGGGCTGGTTGTAGAGGCGCCAGAGCCCGTCGGGCACGTTGAGGCTCGCATAGCCCAGCAGCACGTTGCCGGTCATCGGCTCGACCAGCGTGCGATGGCCCTGCGCGTCCTCGAGCTGGTCGTTGCGCGGGAAGTGGAAGCCGCCCTCGCGCCAGCTCGGCGCCATGTGGCGATCGGCATGGCGCATGAAGCCCTCGAGCGTGGCCGCGTCGCCCATCTCCGAGGCCCAGGCCGCGGCCCAGCCGAAATCGGAATCGTCGTTGACCACCTGCTGGCCCATCACCGGCGGCCGTTCGGCCGAGCGCACCGAGCAGGCGCCGTCCTCGCCGCGCAGCAGCCAGCCCGCGAGCTGCGCCGGATAGTGCGCATGCACGAAGTCGCGGTTCCACATGTTCATCAGCATGCCGCACCAGGCATCGACCCAGGGCGAGGGGCCGGCGTTGTCGCGCAGCGCCTGCGTGTCCTGCGCCATCATCGTGAGGTAGTGGCCGTTGGCGCCGAGCCGGCCGAAGCGCTCCCAGGCCTGCTGGTAGGCCGTCGTGACCTCGACCGCCATCGCGCCGCCATGCACCAGGTCGTGCAGGCGAAAGCCCAGGATCGCGGGCTGGTTGCAGATCTGGAACACGCAGTTGGGCTCGCAGGCCACGCCGAGGTAGCCGCTCTCGACCATCTGCCAGTAGACGTGCTGGTTGAGGCTGCGCTGGTCGTATTCGAAGCGGCGCTCCTTGCCGCCCCAGAAGAAGGACCAGTAGCTGAAAGTCAGCGCGCCGGGCTGCGCATAGCGGTCGTCGTCGAACAGGTAGTGGTGCAGCAGCGCCATCGACTGCACGTAGGCGCTGTACATGATGTTGTCGCGCCCGACCGGGTTCCAGTCCTCCTCGTAGTCGTGCGAGCGGTGCATGTTGAACACGCTGCCGCCGCGGCTCACGCGCGCCCAGTACATCCAGACCTCGGGCAGCAGCATCTTGGCGATCAGCCGCTCGAACACCGGCCGGAAGGCGCCGGGCGCCGCCGGCAGCCGGTGGCGGTGCGCGAGCGCGATCGCATAGGCCATGTAGGCGAGCTGGAAGCGGTAGCCGCCGAAGTCGTCCTGGCCGGTGCCGCGGCCCTGCATGCCCGACCAGTCGTTGACCGGCTGGCGCGAGAGGTTGGCGAAGTGGCGCAGGTGGCCGGCCTGCCGGTCGCTCAGCGGCGTCGAGGCTTCGGGGCTGTTCATGGCGTGTCTCCCTGCATCAGGTCGGTCATGCGCGCCGCCACCGCGGGCGCATCGAGCGATTCGGCGAAGTGCGCGAGGTAGCGGCCGCCCGGCGCCATGAAATAGGCCAGCGCGGTGTGCGGCACCACGTAGCCGCCGGGCGCCGCCGCGTCGGGCACGCGGCGCGCGAACACGCGAAAGCTCTTCTTCGCGGCCTCGACCTGCGCCTCGCTGCCCGTGAGTCCGACGAAGCCGCCCGGATGGCGCGCCACGCAGGCGCGCAGCACCGCGGGCGTGTCGCGCGCGGGATCGACGCTCACGTAGAGCGGCTGCACGCGCGTAGCCAGCGGGCCCAGCGCCCGCAGCGCCGCGCCGAGCTTGGCGAGTTCACGCGGGCAGACCACCGCGCAATGCGAGAAGCCGAAGAACACCAGCAGGTGGCGATCGCCATAGCTGCGCTGGTCGACCGGCGTGCCGAAGTGGTCGACCAGCGAGAAGGCGCCATCGATCGGCGCGGGCATCGGAGCCGGCGCGGCGGCAGCGGCACCGCCGCAGCAGCAGGACGCGGGCGCGGCATCGGCGAAGGTGGAGAGGAAGGACATGGGCGCATTCTTATTTGAACGCGTTCATTTATAGCCCGGGTTTTCCCGCAGCGCCACCTATACTTCGGCCGTCCCATCGACCCCCACTCCCCTCGCCGGCCCCACGCTCCATGCCCTTGCGCGACCCGAAGCACGACCTGCGCCGCCGCGCGCGCAGCCAGGAAGACAAGGCGCTGGTGCGCGAGGACTTCATCGCCGCGGGCCGGCGTCTGCTCGCGGCCGAGGGCGCGGCCGGCGTGTCGCTGCGGCGCGTGGCGGCCGAGGCCGGCTATGCGCCGGGCAGCATCTACCAGTACTTCCACGACCAGCAGGACCTGTTCTTCCACATCCGCGGCCGCGACATGGACAGCGCCACCGAGCACCTGCGCCAGGCCATCGCGCGCACGCGCGATCCCGCGCGGCGCGTGCACAAGCTGTTCATGGCCACCGCCGACCACTGGCTCGCGCACATGGAGGAGTTCCTCGAGATCTTCCCCGCGCCCAGCCTGCGCGAGCCGCCGCCGCTCGACAGCGAGGGCCGGCCCTTCGGCCGCTCGCGCGCGGTGGTCGACAGCCTGCAGCTCTACTACGACACGGTCGATGCCTTCTTCGCCACGCTGCCGCGCCCGCCGCTGTCCTCGCGGCTCGCGGCCGACACGCTGCTGGCCTCGGTGTTCGGCACCATCGCCTTTCCGTGCATGACGCGCACCATGGCCTGGTCGGACACGCGCGCGATGGTGTCGCAGCTGGTCGAGGCGATGCTCGCGCAGTGGGCGGCGAAGGGCGCGGCGCGCCCGCGTTGAGCGGCACGGGGCGCCGAACGATCGGTGCCCAAATCCGGCGTCCTTGCGGTTGAGCCCGCGCGGCGTGCGCCGAACAATCCGGCCACCCTCCACTCGGCCCCTTCGCCCCGCACGCCATGAAGCCCGCCTCCCTTCGCGCCCTCGCCGCGCGCCTCCTCGTCGCCGCGTCGGTCATGGCGAGCTGCACGCTCGCGCTCGCCGACACCACGCCACTGCGCATCCTGGTCGGCTTCCCGGCCGGCGGCTCCACCGACCTGATCGCGCGCCAGCTCGCGGCCGGGCTGCAGACCGAGCTGGCGCGGCCGGTGGTGGTCGAGAACCGCGCGGGCGCGGGCGGCCAGATCGCGGCGCAGGCGCTCAAGGCCGCGCGGCCCGACGGCCACACGCTGTTCCTCTCGAACGGGCACACGGTGTCCATCGTACCGGTGACGATGGCGAATCCGGGCTTCGATGTCGCGAAGGACTTCGCGCCGGTCGGCCTCGTGACTTCGAACCCCGACGTGTTCGCGGTCAATCCCGCCGTGGTCGGCACGGGCGTGACCGACATCCGCGGCTTCGCGGCCTGGGCGCAAGCCCATGCCGGCCAGAACAGCGTGGGCGTGCCCGCGCCCGGCAGCGGGCCCGAGTTCGCGGTCGGCGTGCTGGGGCGCGCGCTCTCGACGCCGATGACGGCCGTGCCCTACCGCGGCGACGGACCGCTGGTGCAGGACCTCGTGGCCGGCCAGGTGCCCGCGGGCATCGGCGGCGTGGGCGCGATCCTGCCCTACGTCGAGAGCGGCATGCTGCGCCTGCTCGCGGTCAACGGGCCCGAGCGGATCGCGCGGCTGCCCGAGGTGCCGACCTATGCCGAGGCCGGCATCGCGGGCCTCGATGAGATGATGTTCACGGCCGTGTTCGCACCGGCCGGCACGCCCGCCGCGCTGGTGCGCCAGTACAACGCGGCCATCGCCAAGGTGGTGAATGCGCCAGCCTTCGCGCAGAGGATCGCCAGCCTCGGCGTGACCGCGGCCACCAGCACGCCCGAGGCGCTCGCACAGCGCGTGGAGAGCGGGCGCGCCGCCTACGGCCGGCTCGTGAAGACCCTCGACTACAAGCTGCAGTAGCGGCCACTGCGCGGCACATGCGCGCGGGCCGCGACGGCGATCAGGGCAGAATCCCCTGCGCCGCGCCGGTCGGCCCGCCTGTCCATGCCGCCTTCCTCGCCTTCTTCCCACGATCCCCGCGCGCGCCGCCGCCGGCGCGCGCTGCTCCTGGGCGCCGGCCTGCTCGCGCTCGCGGCGCTGCTGATCGGCGCCGCCGGCCAATGGGCGGCCGCGCGCGAGGCCAGCTTCCAGGCCGACTCGATCCGCCGCGCGATGGAAGTGCATGTGCTGGGCCTGCGCGACTCGGCCGGCAAATACAGCTACCTGCCATTCACCGCGGCGCTGCATCCCGAGGTGCTGGCCGCGCTCGCGCACCCCGGCGACGCGGCCGTGAAGCAGCGCGCCAACCTCTACATCGAGGAGGTGAACCGGCAGGCCGGTTCCGATGCGCTCTACCTGATCGACCCGCAGGGCCTCACGCTCGCGGCCAGCAACTGGGCCACGCCGCAGAGCTTCGTCGGCGAGTCCTATGCCAACCGGCCCTACTTCATCGATGCGCGCGCGGGCCGCAGCGGCCTGTTCTACGGCGTGGGCCAGACCACCGGCGAACCGGGCCTGTTCATCTCGGCGCCGGTGCGCTCGGACGCGGGCGCGGTGATCGGCGTGGTGACGGTCAAGGTCAGCCTGCGCGCGCTGCAGGAGGCCTGGACCTTCGTGCGCGACCCGATCCTGCTGACCGACGCGCGCGGCATCGTGTTCCTGAGCTCGGTGCCCGCGTGGATGTACCAGGCCACGCGCCCGCTCGACGCGGTGCAGCTCGAGCGGCTGCGACGCGACCAGCAGTACGGCGCGCGCGCCAGCTTCCCCGCGCTGCCCTGGAAGACGCAGCGCGGCGACGGCGAGCCCGGCTACCTGGTGCGCACCGCGCTCGGCGGCAAGCCGCGCAGCTTCCTCGCGATCGACGAGCCGCTGCCCGACCTGGGCTGGACCCTCACGGTGATGGTCGACCATGCCGAGGTCACGCGCGCGCGCGAGCGCACCTGGATGCTGGGCCTGCTGGGTGCCGGCGTGCTGCTGCTCGGCGGCCTCTACTGGCGGCTGCGCGAGCGCCGCTTCGCCGAGCAGCGCGATGCGCGGCGCGAGCTCGAGCTGCGCGTGCGCGAGCGCACCCACGAGCTCGACGAGGCCCATGCCTTCCGCAAGGCGATGGAGGATTCGCTGCTGGTCGGCATGCGCGCGCGCGACCTCGAGGGACGCATCACCTACGTCAACCCGGCCTTCTGCGAGATGACCGGCTACGGCGCCGACGAGCTGCTCGGCAAGCTGCCGCCCTACCCCTACTGGCATCCCGACGAGGTGCCGCGCCACTGGCACCACTACGACGCCATGATGAGCGGCCAGCCCGCGCTGTCGGGCTTCGAGTCGCGGCTGCGCCATCGCGACGGCCACGAGGTCATCACCATGGTCTACACCGCGCCGCTGATCGACGCCGACGGCGGCCATGCGGGCTGGATGAGCTCGGTGGTCGACATCACCGAGCAGAAGCGCGCCGAGCTGCGCCAGCGCCAGAACGACGAGCAGCTGCAGCATGCGCAGCGGCTCGCGAGCCTGGGCGAGATGGCCTCCACGCTGGCGCACGAGCTCAACCAGCCGCTGATGGCGCTGAGCAGCTTCGCGGGCGCGGCCAAGGCCTTCGCCGAACAGGGCAACCAGGCGTTGCTGGCCAGCAGCCTCGACGAGACCATGGCGCAGGCGCGGCGCAGCGCCGAGATCGTGCGGCGCATCCGCGGCTTCGTGCGCCAGCGCACCGCGGGCACGGAAGACTGCGCGGTGGCCGCGCTGGCCGCCAATGCGCTGGCGCTGCTGCAGGGCGAGATGCGCCAGCGCCAGTCGCGCGCCGAGGTGCGCATCCCGGCCACGCTGCCGCCGGTGCGCGGCGACCGCGTGCTGCTCGAGCAGGTGCTGCTCAATCTGCTGTCCAACAGCCTGCAGGCGATGCAGGCCACGCCGGTCGAACGGCGCGTGGTCGAGCTCGAGGCCGAGGTGGTCGAGGGCCGCATGGAGATCCGCGTGCTCGACCGCGGCACGGGCATCGACGACGCGCTCGCCGAGCAGGTGTTCGCGCCCTTCTTCACCACCAAGCCCGGCGGCCTCGGGCTCGGCCTCAACATCTGCCGCACCATCGTCGAGGCACACCGCGGCCGGCTGGTGTTCGACCACCGTCCGGGCGGTGGCACGGTATTCACCCTCGTGCTGGAGATCCCCTCCCCATGAACGCATCCGCCAACAACCTCTGCGTGGTCGACGACGACGAGGCCGTGCGCCGCTCGCTCGGCCTGCTGCTGCTCTCGCGCGGCTACGCGGTGCAGACCTTCGCCTCGGGCGAGGACTTCCTGGCCGGCGCCGACCTGCAGCGCGCGGGCTGCGCCATCCTCGACCTGCGCATGGACGGCATGAGCGGGCTGCAGGTGTTCGACGCGCTGCGCGCGCAGGACAGCCCGCTGGTGGTGCTGTTCCTCTCGGGCCATGGCGACATCCCGATGGCGGTGGAGGCGGTGCAGAACGGCGCCTTCGGCTGGCTCGAGAAGCCCTGCAACGACGAGCAGCTGCTCGACAGCATCGCGCGCGCCCTGCAGCGCGCCGGTGAGATCGCCGCGAAGCGCCAGGCGCGGCAGGCCGCGCAGGCGCTGTGGGACAAGCTCACGCCGCGTGAGATGCAGGTGGCGCGGCTGGTGGCCGAGGGCAAGCCGAACAAGCAGATCGCGCTCGAGCTCGCGCCGCTCGAGCAGCGCACGGTGGAGACCCATCGCGCCCACGCGTTCGCCAAGCTGGGCCTCGCGAACAGCCACCAGCTCGACCGCTTCCTGCGCGAGCACGGGCTGTAGCCGGGGCCGCGCCAGCCCGGAAACGTCGACCTAGGGTTAACCCTTGCGTACCGCTACGTAGCCGCGCGGCGGTGGGCTACGGACGACGGCGCGCGCGTGCCGCGACAGACTTCCCGGGCACCGATTCAGGCCGCCTCCAGCGGCCGCGACCCGAGACAAGGACACGCCATGAACACCCTCGCCCGCACCGGCGGCGCCCCCGCCGGCGCCTCGCCGGCCGACACCACGCCCTACACCTTCGAGGAGAAGCGCAAGCGCATCTTCGCCATCTTCGCCGCCTCCTCGGGCAACCTGGTGGAGTGGTTCGACTTCTACGTCTACGCCTTCTGCGCGATCTACTTCGCGCCGGCCTTCTTCCCCAAGTCCGACCCCACGGTGCAGCTGCTCAACACCGCCGGCGTGTTCGCGGCCGGCTTCCTGATGCGCCCGATCGGCGGCTGGCTGTTCGGCCGCATCGCCGACCGCAAGGGCCGCAAGACCTCGATGGTGACCTCGGTCGTGATGATGTGCGTGGGCTCGCTGGTGATCGCCTGCCTGCCGACCTATGCGCAGATCGGTGCCGCCGCGCCCGCGCTGCTGCTGCTCGCGCGGCTGCTGCAGGGCCTGTCGGTGGGCGGCGAGTACGGCACCACCGCCACCTACATGAGCGAAGTGGCGATGCGCGGCCAGCGCGGCTTCTTCTCCTCGTTCCAGTACGTCACGCTGATCGGCGGCCAGCTGCTCGCGGTGGTGGTCGTGGTGGTGCTGCAGCAGGTGCTCGACGAGGCCGAGCTCAAGGCCTGGGGCTGGCGCATTCCCTTCGTGCTGGGTGCGGTGGCGGCCATCGTGGCGCTGCTGCTGCGCCGCACGCTGACCGAGACCGCCAGCACCAAGACCCGCGCCGCCAAGGGCGCCGGCACCATGGGCGAGCTGTTCCGCCACCACAAGCGCGCCTTCTTCGTGGTGCTGGGCTACACGGCCGGCGGCTCGCTGATCTTCTACACCTTCACCACCTACATGCAGAAGTACCTGGTGAACTCGGCCGGCATGTCGATCAAGACCGCCAGCAACGTGATGACCGCCTGCCTGTTCATCTACATGTGCATGCAGCCGCTGTTCGGCGCGCTGTCGGACCGCATCGGCCGGCGCAGCAACATGCTGCTGTTCGGCGCGCTCGGCATGCTGATGACGGTGCCGGTGCTCAGCAGCCTGCAGAACGTCGCGAGCCCGCTGATGGCCGGCGTGCTGATCACCGTCGCATTGGCGGTGGTGAGCTTCTACACCTCGATCAGCGGCATCGTGAAGGCCGAGATGTTCCCGCCCGAGGTGCGCGCGCTCGGCGTGGGCCTGTCGTACGCGGTGGGCAACGCCATCTTCGGCGGCAGCGCCGAGTACGTGGCGCTGGGCCTGAAGTCGATCGGCCACGAGTCCTACTTCTACTGGTACGTGACGGCGATGATGGGCGTGGCCTTCCTGGTCAGCCTGCTGCTGCCGCGCCAGGCCACCTACCTGCATCACGACAAGTAAGGCGCTCGCGCATGAAGAAGAGTCCCGCCGCGGGGTCCGCGTCGGGACTCTTTTTTTTTGAGGCCCGACTACTCCGCGCCGAGGCTGCGCAGGTAGGCGCACAGCATGTCGGCCAGCGCCTCGGAGTAGGCCTTGATCTGCGCCTCGGTGCGCGGCGTTTCCGAGAACTGCTTGCCGACCGCGCCGAAGGTGGTGGCGACCAGGTCGCCGGCCAGCGCGCGCCGCGCCTTCGACAAGCCGGGCAGCGCCTCGCGCAGGAAAGCCTGCATCGCGCGCTCGCCCGCGGCGCGCGCGGTCTGCGCCTCGGGCGCGTCGCGGTAGAACGGCGCCGCGTCGTGCAAGGCGGTGCGCATGCCGGCCTCCTCGCACTCCGAGCGCACGAAGGCATGGACCAGACGGCGCAGGCGATCGAGCGGCGGCGTCGCCACGTCCTCGAGGATGCCGCACAGCAGTTCGGTGGTCTGGCGCCATTCGTCGCTCTGCAGCCGGAACAGGATCGAGGCCTTGTTCGGAAAGTACTGGTAGACCGAGCCCACGCTCACGCCCGCGCGCTCGGCCACGCGCGTGGTGGTGAAGCGGTGCACGCCCTCCTTGGCCAGAACCTGAAGGGCGGCTTCGAGGATCGCCGCGACGAGGTCGCTCGAACGGGCCTGCTGGGGCTGTCTTCTCGAGGAGAGCGGGGCGCTGCGGCGGGTGGGCATGGCGTGGCTTTCGGAACGCGAATGGAAAATCTGAAGCTTCCTTCATATTATCGACGCACACCGTCCGACTCTTGAAGAACACCATGAACACACTGACCACCGCACCGCTCGCGCCCCTGCTGGAGCGCCTGTTCGCCGAGGCCGATGCCTCCTCGCCGCGCACCAGCGCCGCCGTTGCCGGCCTGTCGAGCGACGAGCTCGCGCGCCTGATGCAAAGCCGCACCGAGTACCTCGATTTCTACGCACGCCTGAAGGACTTCCCGCTCGCTGTCTCGCGCGAGACCGGCACGCTGCTCTACATGCTCGCGCGCGGCAACGGCGCGCGCAGCATCGTCGAGTTCGGCACCTCGTTCGGCATCTCCACCCTGCACCTGGCCGCGGCCCTGCGCGACAACGGCGGCGGCCGGCTGCTGAGCACCGAGTTCGAAGCCTCGAAGGTGGCGCGCGCCCGCGAGAACCTCGCGGCCGGCGGCCTCGCCGACCTGGTCGAGGTCCGCGAAGGCGATGCGCTGCGCACGCTGGCCAGCGACCTGCCCGACCGCATCGACCTGCTGCTGCTCGACGGCGCCAAGGCGCTCTATCCCGAGGTGCTGGCCCTGGTCGAGGCGCGCCTGCGTCCCGGCGCGCTCGTGATCGCCGACAACGCCGACCACAGCCCCGAGTACCTCGCACGCGTGCGCTCGAGCGCGACCGGCTATCTGTCGGTGCCCTTCGCGTCCGACGTCGAGCTCTCGATGCGGCTCGGCTGAGCCTTTCTTTTTTTCCCGCCAGTCCCGCTGGCCGTAAGCGTCTGACGTCAAGCAACGCACCCCCGCGATCCTCGCGGCCGGGGTGCGTTTTCCTTTTCGCACCGGCCGTCCGAGGAACAACCTGGACCTCCCCATGACCTCCACTTCCGCCCCGGCAATTCCCGCGCCGTCCCGCTCCGCGCAAAGCCGCCTGCTGCTGCTCGCCGCGGTGCTCTTCATCTCCTACCTCTGCGTCGGCCTCTCGCTGCCCGTGGTGCCGGTCCACGTGACGACGCGGCTGGGCCTCGGCAACTTCTGGGCCGGCCTCGCGGTCGGCATCGCCTTCCTCGCCACCGTGCTCACGCGCGCCCCCGCGGGCAGCCTGTCGGACCGCCAGGGTCCCAAGCGCGCCGTGGTGCGCGGACTGGCCTTCTATGTCGCGGGCGCGCTGGTCGCGTGGCTCGCGGGCCTCTGGATTCCCTCGCCGTGGATCGGCTTCGGCCTGCTGGTCGCGGGCCGCCTGCTGCTGGGCCTGGGCGAGAGCCTGGTGGCCGTCGGCGTGATCGGCTGGGGCATCGGCCTCGTCGGTCCCGCGCGCTCGGGCCAGGTGCTCGCGCTGGTCGGTGCCGCCATCTACGGCGCGCTCGCGGTCGGCGGTCCGGTCGGCCTCGCGCTGCTCGAACGCTTCGGCTTCGCCGGTGCGATGGCCACGAGCGCGCTGCTGCCCTGCATCGGGCTGCTGGCGGTGTGGCGGCTCGAGGGCGTGGCGGTGCAGCCGGGCGCGAGCCGGCCCTCGCTGCGCAGCGTGCTCGGCATCATCTGGCCGCATGGGCTGATCGTGTGCCTGCAGGGCATCGGCTTCGCGGCCATCGGCGCCTTCTTCGTGCTGCACTTCCGCGGCCAGCACTGGTCGCATGCGGGCCTCGGGCTCACGGCCTTCGGCAGCGGCTTCGTGCTGGTGCGCATCTTGTTCGGCCACCTGCCCGACCGCATCGGCGGGCTGCCGGTGGCGATCGTGTCGCTGGCGGTCGAGGCCTTCGGCCAGGCACTGATCTGGCAGGCGCCGAGCCCCGTCGCCGCGCTTGCGGGTGCCTTCCTCACCGGCCTCGGCTGTTCGATGATCTTTCCGGCCATGGGCCGCGAGGTCGTGCGGCTGGTGGCACCGCAACTGCGCGGCACCGCGCTCGGCGGCTTCTCGGCCTTCCAGGACCTGGCCTACGGGCTCACCGGCCCCGTGGCCGGGCTGCTCGCGGACCGCGCGGGCTATGGCGGCGTGTTCCTCATCGGCGCGGGCGCGGCGCTCGCCGGCCTCGCGATCGCACTGCGGCTGCGCAGCGTCTCGCGTGCATGAGAAAGCCCCACTCTCCCTTCGCACCGCGGGCCCTCTCTCGCGTTCGAATACACTCCACGCCGCTTGCAGCCTGCATCCGAGGCTGCGCCGTCATAGGCAACATGACGAATCAAACCTATCAGGAACTCAGTTGAACCGCATCGAACTCGTTGAGAAAATCGCCACCACCCACAACGTCAGCAAGGCAGAAGCCGCGCGCATCGTGGAAACGGTCACCAGCTCCATCGTCGCCGCAGTGAAGAAGGGCGACCCCGTCCAGATCGTCGGCTTCGGCACCTTCAAGCAAGTTGCTCGCGCAGCCCGCACCGGTTTCAACCCGAGCGTCGGCACCAAGATCAAGATCGCCGCCCAGAAGGTGCCGAAGTTCGTGCCGGGCGCCGCCTTCAAGGCCGCCGTGGACCCGAAGGCCGCCAAGCGCAAGGCCGATGCCAAGCCCGCCGCCAAGTCGGCTGCGAAGCCCGCTGCCAAGCCGGTCGCGAAGAAGGCTGCTGCCGCTCCCGCCAAGAAGGCCGTGGCCGCGAAGAAGAAGTGATGCACCGCGGCCTCTCGCAGGCCGCATGCACGCGATGAAGACGGCCCCGCGGGGCCGTTTTCTTTTGGCGCGCCGCGATCAGGCGCGCTTCTTAGGCCGCCGCACCGCTTGCGCACCCGTGCTGAATTCGGCCGCCGCCTCCACCACCCATTCGCTGAACAGCTGCACCGCCTGCGAATCGCGCTTGTGCTCGGGGTAGACGAGGCAATAGCGCTTCTCGTGCTTGAGGCTGATGTCGAAGGGCACGGCCAGCGTGCCGCGCGCCACGTCCTCCTGCACGTAGAAGCGCGGCACCAGCCCCACGCCCAGGCCCGCGCGCGCGGCATCGATCACCATCGCATAGAGCTCGAAGCGCATCGCCGGCGGCGGCACCGGCTGCGCCACGCCCGCGGCCTCGAACCAGCGCTGCCAGGCCTCGGGCCGCACGCGCTTGTGCAGCAGCGGCAGCGCGATCAGGCCGGCAGGCTTCTTCAGCTTCGAGAGGTCGAAGTGGGCCGGGCTCAGCACCGGCACCACCTCCTCCTCGAACAGATGCACCTTCTCGACCGCATCCCACACCGGGTCGTCGAAGTGCAGCGCGGCATCGAGGTTGGTGCCGCGGAACGCGAAGGGCTCGGCGCGCTCCGACAGGTTGACGGTGATGCCCGGGTTCTTGCGCAGGAAGTCGTGCAGCCGCGGCAGCAGCCAGCGGCTCGCGAAAGTCGGGATCACGGCGAGCTCGAGCACGCCGCCCGCGCCCTTGTGCTGCATCAGCGACTTGGTGTGCAGCTCGATCTCGTCGAGGTTGCCGCGGATGTTGCGCGCATAGAGCCGGCCCGCGTCGGTCAGCACCACCTGCTTCTTGCCGCGGCTGAACAGCTTCACGCCGAGGAAGCCCTCGAGCACGGCGATCTGCCGGCTCACCGCGCTCTCGGTCAGGTACATCTCGGCCGCGGCGCGCGCGAAGCTCTCGTGGCGCGCGGCCGACTCGAACAGCGACAAGGCGACGGTGCTGGGGATTTTTCGCTTCATGACGGATCGCGGCCCTTGGATCGAGGCCCCATTCTTGACCAGGACCAGCCGCGGCGGCACCTATTCCTCCACCTGGATGCGCGCCGCACGCACCACCGCGCCCCAGCGCGCGTTCTCGCTCTTCACGAAGGCACCGAAGTCGCGCGGCGCGATGTTCGAGGGCGTGTAGCCGATGTCGGTCATTCGCGCGCGCGCCGCCGGATCGCGCACCACCTTCTCGACCTGCGCCTGCAGCGCCTCGACCACGGCGGCGGGCGTGCCGGGTGGCGCGAGGATGCCGAACCAGGTGTCGGCATCGACCGCGTAGCCGAGCTCCTTGAGCGTCGGCACGTCGGGCAGGCCCGCGAAGCGCTCGGGCGAGCCGAGCGCGAACAGCTTGAGCTTGCTGCGGCTCGCCACCGCCAGCGGCGTGGGCACGAAGCCGTACTCGACGTCGCCGGCCATCACGGCCGACATCACGGGCGCGGCGCCCGCATAGGGCACGGGCAGCGCCTTCGTGCCCTCGGCGCGCGAGCGCAGCAGCTCCATGCCCATCTGCGCCATGCTGCCCGGGCCCCAATGCGCATAGGTCACTTCCTTGGCACGCGCGCGGGCCACGAAGTCGGCCACGTCCTTGGTCTCGCTCGCCGGCCGCGCGGCCATCACGAAGCCCATCTTCGCGACCAGTGCCACGGGCTGGAAGCCGTCGGGGTCGTAGCGCACGGCCTTCTTGTAGATGTGCGGCGAGACCGAGATGAAGTCGGCCGCCGCGAACAGCAGCGTGGTGCCGTTGGCCGGCGCGGCATAGACGTAGTTGGCGCCGAGGATGCCGTTGACCCCGGGCCGGTTCTCGACGATCAGCGGCTGGCCCAGCGTGCTGCCGATCTGCGTGGCGACCAGCCGCGCGAGCACGTCGGTGCCGCCGCCGGGCGCATAGGGCACGACCAGGCGTATCGGCCCGGGCGGTGCCCAGTCGGCGCGGGCCGCGAAGCCGCCGAGGGCCGCGCAGGCGATGGCCAGGGCCGCGAGGCGGCGCGTCGTGATGAAGGGCATGTCTGTCTCCTTGGTGGTGTGTGTGGACGTGCCGCGCCGCACCGCGCGTGCGGCGATGGCGAAGCAGCCGGGAAAAAAGCGGGGGGCGCGCTAGCGCGGCGCCGCCTGGCGCGCGGCATGCGCGCCCGCGATGCGCCCGAACACGGCGCCGCGCAGCACCGAGGTCGCGCCCGTGTAGACCTGGTGGTAGAGGCCAGCGGCCTCGCCGGCCGCATAGAGGCCGGGGATGGTGCGGCCGTCGTTGTCGACCACCTGCGCATCGCGGTTGGTCTTCACGCCGCCGAAGGTGAAGCAGATGCCCGACATCACCGGGTAGGCGCAGAAGGGACCGCGCGCCAGCGGCAGCGCCCAGTTCGACTTGGGCGGCGCGAGGCCCGCGGTGGCCACGCCGTCCACCGCGAGCGGCGAGAAGCGCGCGTCGGCATCGCCCGCGCAGGCCGCGTTGAAGGCCGCCACCGTGGCCAGCAGGCCGGCCGGGTCGATGCCGCAGGCGCGCGCGAGCGCCTCCAGCGACTCGGCCTCGAGCGGCGGCTGGTCGGTGCGGATGCCCTTCTTCCAGTTCGGTACCTCGTGGATGCGCTGGTCGTAGACCATGAAGGCGATGCCGTCGGGCTGGTCCTTGATGGCGCGCGCGATCGGGTCGTAGTGCACGTCGACCGGCCCCGGCGCCTCGTCGACGAAGCGCCGGCCCTCCTTGTTGACCAGCAGGCCGTACGAGAAGCTCATCACCAGCGGCTCGACCTGGGCCGAGCGCGGGTCCATCGGCTCGGCATGGTAGGAGCCGAAGTCGCCGGCCGGCGCGCCGCCGGCGTCGAGCGCCATGCGAATGCCCTCGCCGCGGTTGTAGTAGCCGCCGCGCGCCACCGGCCGCAGGTAGCGCGCCTGCGGGCCGATGTAGCGCGTGAGCATCTCGGGGTTGCCCTCGAAGCCGCCCGTGCCCAGCACCACGCCGCGCGCCACGATGCGCCGCACGCTGCCGTCGGGCCCGACGGTGTCGACCGCCAGCTCGCCGCGCGCATCGGCGCGCCGCAGTTGCTGCGCGGTGCTGCGGTAGCGGATCGACACGCCCAGGCGCAGCGCTTCCTCGCGCAGCGCCTCGATCAGCGCGAGGCCGCCGCCCACCGGCATCAGCCGCGGCGCGGCCGCGGTCACGAAGTAGGTCGGCAGCGCCGCGAAGCGCACGCCGAAGCCCTGGAGCCACCGCACCGTGGCGCCGGCCTCGCCGGCCAGCGTGGCGACCAGCTCGGGGTCGGGCATGCCGTGCGCCTTGACGTGCGGCGGCCAGTCCTCGTAGGGCGCGGCCGCATGCTGCACGATCTCGGGGTCGATGTGGTGGCCGGCATTGGCCACCAGCAGTTCCTCGAAATCGTCGCTGACCTCGGTCTCGCTCTTCATGCGGAAGTAGGACTCGGTCCAGCGCGTGTTGCCGCCGAACTCCTCGGGCGTGGCGCGTTCCAGCACCGTCACGGTCGCGCCCGCGGCGGCCGCGGCCACCGCCGCGCTCA
This sequence comes from Variovorax sp. GW821-FHT10D07, assembly GCF_059415325.1. Lineage (NCBI taxonomy): Bacteria > Pseudomonadati > Pseudomonadota > Betaproteobacteria > Burkholderiales > Comamonadaceae > Variovorax > Variovorax sp. GW821-FHT10D07. The sequence goes on from NZ_JBWKMZ010000015.1 coordinate 33,176, forward strand.
GGCCTGAGATGCCGCAGCCGACGACGAGCACGTCGCAGCGGTCGATGGGCAGGGATGCTTCGTTCATGTCTCTACTTTCCTTCTTCTTGCGCCGGCATGCCTGGAGCGAACCCGCTCAGTACTTGCGGATGAACGGGTCCGGCATGTCGAGCTCGGTCGAGATCCACACGCTCTTGGTCTCGAGGAATTCCTTCACCGCCTCCACGCCGCCCTCGCGGCCCTGGCCGCTGTCCTTGAAGCCGCCGAAGGGCGTGGTGAAGCTGGTCGAGCGGTAGTTGTTGATCCACACCGTGCCGGCCTTGAGCCGCTCCGACATGTGCATCGCGCGGTGCAGGCTGCGCGTCCACACGCCAGCCGCGAGGCCGAAGCGGATGTCGTTGCCGATGCGCACCGCGTCGGCCTCGTCCTTGAACTTGAGCACCGACAGCACCGGCCCGAACACTTCCTCCTGCGCGATGCGCATGCCGTTGTCCACGCCCGTGAAGATGGTCGGCTCGACGAACTGGCCCGCGCCGTAGCCCGGGCCGCTGCGCACCTTGCCGCCGAAGGCGCAGTGCGCGCCCTCGGCCTTGGCGATGTCGATGTAGCTCACCACCTTGTCGAACTGCGGCCGCGTGGCCACCGGGCCCACCTGCACGTCGGGCAGCGAAGGGTCGCCGAGCTTGGCCTTGGAGGCGATCGCGACCAGCCGCTCGACGAACTCGTCGTGGATGCTCTCCTGCAGCAGCAGCCGCGAGCCCGCCATGCAGGTCTGGCCGCCGGCCGAGAAGATGCCGGTGATCACGCCGTTGGCGGCGCGCGCGAGGTCGGCGTCGTCGAACACGATATTGGGCGACTTGCCGCCGAGCTCGAGCGTCACGCGCTTGAAGTGCTTCGCCGCCGCCACGCTCACGCGGCGCCCGCCCTCGTCGCCGCCGGTGAAGGCGATGCAGGCCACGCCCGGATGCTCGACCAGCGGCTCGCCCACTTCCTTGCCGAAGCCCGTGACCACGTTGAACACGCCGGGCGGAAAGCCTGCTTCGGCGAACAGTCGTGCAAGCTCGAGCAGCGACACCGAGGTGTGCTCCGAGGGCTTGGCGACGATGGCGTTGCCGGCCGCGAGCGCCGGCGCCACCTTCCAGGCCGTCAGCAGCAGCGAGGAGTTCCACGGCGTGATGGTGCCGACCACGCCGATCGGCTCGAGGCGCGTGTAGTTGAAGACCTTGGGCTTGTCGATCGGGATCACCGCGCCCTGGATCTTGTCGGCCAGGCCGCCGTAGTAATAGAAGTACTTCGCCATGTACGACACCTGGCCGCGCACCTCGCTGCGCAGCTTGCCGTTGTCGCGCGCCTCGGCCTCGGTGAGGGTGTCGAGGTTGGCCTCGATCAGCGCGCCCAGGCGATGCAGCAGCATGCCGCGCTGCGTGGCCGACATCTGGCCCCAGGGGCCCTGCATCGCGGCCTCGGCCGCCTTCACCGCGCGGTCGACGTCCTCGGCATTGCCCTGGGGAATGCGGGCCCAGGGCTCGCCCGTGAACGGGTCGAGCGAATCGAACCACTGCGCCGATGCGCTCGCCTGCCATTCGTTGCCGATGAAGAGTCTGTACTGCTGCATTGCTTGCGTGCTCCGTGGGTGGGCCGGGTGAACTGGATGAATGGCTTTCAGTTTCCGGCGCGGCACGCGGGGGCACAAGCGATGAGTCCTGGGCCTCTCGTGAGCTTTCGTCATCGATGGCCGCGGCGGCGTTCAGCGCAGCACGCGCGACTTGTCGTAGGCCTCCTCGAAGATCTGGTGGATCAGTTCGCGGAACCAGCGGTGGCCCGCGTCGTGCTCGTTGCGCGGATGCCAGACCGCGTCGATCGACAGGCCCAGCTCGGGCAGCGGCATCGGCATCGCCACGCAGTCCGAGCCCGAGAGCACGCTGTCCATCCAGTGCGCGGGCATGGCCGCGATCAGGTCGGTGGATTCGATCACGGGCACCATGCCGAGCCAGGTCGGCACCTGGATCATCACGCGGCGCGCGAGCCCGCGCTCGGCCAGGATCTCGTCGAGGATGCTGCTGCCCACGCCCGAGACCTTGAGATGGCCCAGCGACAGGTACCTGTCGAGCGTCATCGGCTCCGAGGCCGCGGGATGGCCCTTGCGCATCAGCACCATCCACTGGTCGTCGAGGATGCGCCGCGAGGCCGACAGCACCGAGCGGCCGCGCGACACCGAGAGCCGGATCTCCACGCCCTCGTACTCCACGCGGTCCGAGGGCTGGTACATGTCGAAGGACTGCACCGACAGGCTGACGCCGGGCGCCACCGAGCTCAGGTGGATGCACAGCCGCGGCAGCAGCAGCACGCCGACGTAGTCGGACAGCCGCAGGTGGAAGGTGCGGCGCGCGGTCGCGGGATCGAAGCCGCCGCGCACCTCGATCGCGCTCTCGATCTCGCTGAAGGCCTTGCGAAAGCTCGTGGCCAGCCGCACGGCCTCGGGCGTGGGCGCCATGCCCTGCGGCGTGCGCGTCAGGAGCGGGTCCTTGAACTGCGTGCGCAGGCGGCGCAGCGCATGGCTCACGGCCGAGGCGGTCAGGCCCAGCCGGGTGGCGGCCTTGACCACGCTGCGCTCCTCGAACAGGGCTTCGAAGATGACCAGCAGGTTGAGGTCGATGCTGCGCAGGTTCAGGGGCGGGCCGCCGGCGGCGTTCATGGGATGAATCCGGTTCACGATGAAGATGACAAAGATGATCTTGCCTCACGCGGGGGGCTCTCAGAACAATAGCCCGCATCCCCAGCCCCCTCTCCATGGCATCGATCTTCTTCTCCATGGCATCGCTTTCCATGCACGACCGGCTTCCCCCGACCTCCGCCATTCCCGACAGCGCCCGGATATTCCCCGAAGGTTCTTGCGACACCCACTTCCACGTCTTCGGCGACGCGCGCGAATTCCCGCTGATCGACGAGCGCTCGTACACACCGGCCCCGGCCTCCATGGCCGACTACTGGGCCGCCTTCGGCCCGGTGGGCGTCGAGCGCTGCGTGCTGGTGCAGCCCAGCGTCTACGGCCGCGACCATTCGCTGCTCAAGCGCATGCTGCGCGAGGCGGCGCCCGGCAGCATGCGCGGCGTGGCCGTGATCTTCGAGGACACGAGCGAGCGCGAGATCGAGGAACTGCACGCGCTAGGCGTGCGCGGCGCGCGCTGCAACGCGCTGTTCTCGGGCGGCGTGTCGGCCGCCAGCCTGCGCGCCATCGCCGACCGCATCGCGGCCTTCGGCTGGCACCTGCAGCTGCTGGTCGACGTCGAGCACGATCCCGATCTGGTGCCGCGCGTAACCGCCACTGGGTTGCAGGTGGTGGTCGACCACTTCGGCCATCCGGCGCCCGGCGCGACACCGCAGGGCCCCGGGCTCGCGAACCTGCGCGCGCTGCTCGCGGAAGGGCGCGCCTGGGTCAAGTTCTCGGGCGCCTACCGGCTCAGCGCATCGGCCTGCGCCACCGACCCCGCCGTGATCCCGCTGGCCCATGCGCTGGCGCGCGCCAACCCCGAACGCATCCTCTGGGGATCGGACTGGCCGCATCCCGGCATCGACGCGCGCGCCACCGCCGGCAGCGAACTGGCCGGGGCGCTGCGCGCCTGGTTGCCCGACGGCGACCTTCGACAGGTGCTGGTGCGCAACCCCACGCAGCTTTACTGGAACCATTGATTCATCACAGGGAGACGTTCGAATGACCGACAACAACTTCAACCGCAGGGCCTTCATCCAGGGCGGCGTCGCGCTCGCCGCAGCGGCGGCGGCATGGCCCGGCATGGCGCAGGGCCGCGCCTTTCCGACCAAGCCCATCACGCTGATCGTGCCCTTCGCGCCGGGCGGCAACGTGGACATCACCGCCCGCACCCTGGGCGTGCCGCTGACGCGCCATGCGGGGCAGTCGGTGATCGTCGACAACCGCGCCGGCGGCGGCGGTGCCGTGGGCACGGGCTGGGCCTCGCGCGCCGAGAACGACGGCCATTCGCTGCTGGTGGCCACGCCGGGCCAGCTCGGCACCCTGCCCGAGATGATCAAGGTGCCCTACCGCGCCGACAACTTCGTGCCCGTGGCCGTGCTGAGCCGCACGCCCGTGGTGGTGGTGGTGCGCGCCAACGATGCGCGCTTCAAGACCGCCGGCGACTTCCTGCAGGCGATCCAGGCCAAGAGCGAGAACGTGACCATCGGCCATGCGGGCCCGGGCTCGCCGAATCACCTGGCGCTGCTGCAGCTCGAGGACGCCGCGAAGGCACGCGTCAATGCCGTGCCCTACAAGGGTTCGGGCCCGGCCGTGGTCGACCTGCTCGGCGGCCAGATCGACGCCGTGATCGACCAGGTCACGAGCTCGGCGCCGCACCTCAAGAGCGGCGGCCTGCGCGCGCTGCTGGTGCTCGGCCCGCAGGTCGGCGGCATGCTGGCCGGCGTGCCGAACCTGGCGCAGCAGGGCATTCCGAGTTTCGACGCCACCACCTTCGTCGGCGTGTTCGCGCCCAGGGGCATCGCGCCGCAGACCGTCGCGAGCCTGCAGGGCTGGATCTCGAAGTCGGTGGCCGAGCCCGAGTTCTCGAAGCCGATCCGCGAACTGGGCAGCGAGCCCCTCGCCGAGAGCGCGGCCTACCTGCAGCGGCTGGTGCAGGAAGACGCGGTGCTGGCGATGCGGCTGGTCAAGCAAGGCCGCCTCAAGGCGGACTGAGCGGCGCTGCACGGCCGGCCATGATCGCCCACGTTCCACCCCCGGTCACGCTGGCGCAGCACTACCGGCAGTTTCTCGCGGCGCTGGCCGCCGCAGGCTTCGAGGGCGAGATCAGCCAGCGCCATGCCGACCGCACGGTGCTCGCGACCGACAACTCGATCTACCAGCGGCTGCCGCAGGCCGTGGTGTTCCCGAAGCATGCCGACGACGTGGTGCGGCTCGCGAGGCTGATGGACCGCGACGAACACCGGCGCGTGGTGCTCGCGCCGCGCGGCGGCGGCACCGGCACCAATGGGCAGTCGCTGACCGACGGCATCGCGGTCGACCTGTCGCGGCACCTGAACGGCATCGTCTGGATCGATCCAGTACGGCGCGTGGCGCGCGTGCAGGCCGGCGTGGTCAAGGACCAGCTCAACGCGGCGCTCGCGCCGCATGGCCTGTTCTTCGCGCCCGAGCTGTCGACCTCGAACCGCGCCACCATCGGCGGCATGGTCAGCACCGACGCGAGCGGCCAGGGTAGCTGCGCCTACGGCAAGACGCGCGACCACGTGCTCGCGCTCGAGGTCGTGCTGCCGGGCGGCGAACGCTTCACGAGCCGCCCTGCCGGACCCGACGAACTCCAGGCCCAGCTGGCACGACCCGGCCGCGTGGGCGATGCCTGGCGCTGCGCGCACCGGATCGCCGAGCGCGATGCCGCGCTGATCGAGCAACGCTTTCCCAGGCTCAACCGCTGCCTCACCGGCTACGACCTCGCGCACCTGCGCGAGCGCGACGGGCGCTTCAACCTCAACAGCGTGCTCTGCGGCGCCGAAGGCTCGCTGGGCTTCATCGTCGAGGCCGAGCTCAAGCTGCTGCCGATTCCGCGCCACACGGTGCTGGTCAACGTGCGCTATGCGAGCTTCATGGATGCGCTGCGCGATGCCCAGGCGCTGATGGCGCATGCGCCGCTGTCGATCGAGACCGTGGACTCGCGCGTGTTGATGCTCGCGATGGAGGACATCGTGTGGCAGGGCGTGGCCGAATACTTCCCCTCGAGCGAAGACAGCGCGCCCACGCGCGGCATCAACATGGTCGAGTTCAGCGGCGATTCGCTGGAGGCACTCGAGACCCGGGTCGCGGCCTTCGTCGCGCACCTCGCGCGCGATGCCGGCGCGGCGCGCCTGGGCCACACCATCGCGGCCGGCCATGCCGCCGTGACCCGGGTCTATGCGATGCGCAAGCGCGCGGTGGGCCTGCTGGGCAATGTGCAGGGCGAGGCGCGGCCGCAGCCCTTCGTGGAAGACACCGCCGTGCCACCCGAGCGGCTCGCCGACTACATCGCCGAGTTCCGCGCGCTGCTCGACGGCCATGGCCTCTCGTACGGCATGTTCGGCCACGTGGACGCCGGCGTGCTGCACGTGCGGCCCGCGCTGGACCTCAAGGACCCGGCCCAGGCCGCGCTGATCCGCCCGCTCTCCGACGCGGTGGCACGGCTCACGCAGAAGTACGGCGGCCTGCTCTGGGGCGAGCATGGCAAGGGCGTGCGTTCCGAATACGCGCCGGCCTTCTTCGGCCCGCTCTATGCGTCGCTGCAGGAACTCAAGGCCGCCTTCGATCCGCACAACCAGCTCAACCCCGGCAAGATCGCGACGCCCGCGGGCATCGATGCGGCGCTGCTGCGCATCGACGAGGTGCCGATGCGCGCCGACGCCGACCGCCGCATCGACGAGCGCGTGTGGCAAAGCTACGCCAGCGGCATGCATTGCAACGGCAACGGCGCCTGCTACGACTTCGACCCCGACGAGGCCATGTGCCCCTCGTGGAAGGCCACGCGCGAGCGCCGCCATTCGCCCAAGGGGCGCGCTTCGCTGCTGCGCGAATGGCTGCGGCTGCAGGGCGAGGCCGGCGTCGACGTGCTGCAGGCCGCGGCGCGGCAACCCTCGTTCCTGGCCGGGCTGCCCGCGCGCTGGCGCAACGGCCGGCGGCGTTCGAACGCAGACGACTTCTCGCACGAGGTCTACGAGGCGATGGCCGGCTGCCTGGCCTGCAAGTCCTGCGCGGGGCAATGCCCGGTGAAGGTCAACGTGCCGGAGTTCCGCGCGCGCTTTCTCGAGCTCTACCACGCGCGCTACCTGCGCCCGCTCAAGGACTACTTCATCGGCTCGCTCGAATACAGCATGCCCGGCCTCGCGCGCATGCCGGCGCTCTACAACGGCCTGATGGCCCTGCCCGCGGTGCGCGGCCTGCTCGCGCGGCATGCCGGCATGGTCGACGCGCCACTGCTGAGCCGCTTCGATTTCGGCGCCACCCGGCGGCGCTGGAACGTGCGCCATGCCACGCCCTCGACGCTGGCGCGGCTGAGCGCCGACGAGCGCGCGCGTTCGGTGGTGCTGGTGCAGGACGCCTTCACGCGCTACTTCGAGACGCCCGTGCTCGCGGCCTTCATCGCGCTGGCCGCGCGGCTGGGCTGCACCGTGTGGCTCGCGCCCTTCCGGCCCAACGGCAAGCCGCTGCAGGTGCAGGGCTTTCTGCGCGCCTTCGACCGCGCGGCGCGCCGCAACGCCGACATGCTCGATGCGCTGGCGCAATGCGGCGTGCCGCTGGTCGGCCTCGATCCCGCGATGACGCTGGTCTACCGCCAGGAGTACGCCAAGCTGCCGCGGATGGCGCGCCTGCCTTCGGTGCTGCTGCCGCAGGAATGGCTGCTCGATGCGCTGCCCGCCGAAGCGCCGCCGCGCGCCGCACCGAGCGACTTCCGCCTGCTCGCGCATTGCACCGAGAAGACCAACGCACCCGCGGCCGCCGCGCTGTGGCCCCGGGTGTTCGCGCGCGCCGGCCTGCGGCTCGAGGCGCAGGCCAGCGGCTGCTGCGGCATGTCGGGCACCTACGGCCACGAGCAGCGTAACCTGCAGACCTCGCAGCGGATCTTCTCGCAGTCGTGGGCGCCGCTGCTGGCGGCCGAGCCCGGGCCGGCGGAATTTCTCGCCACCGGTTATTCGTGCCGCAGCCAGGTCGAGCGGCTGCAGGCGCGGCGCCTGCGCCATCCGGTGGAGGTGCTGGCGCAGCTGTATGGCGGTGGTGACGAAAAGGACGCCGACGCCGCGCACTGAACCCATCGATGAAAGGCGCTATCTTGTGCGCCGATCCATCGACCGGGTTCCCATGTCCAACGCCAGACTGCCTTCCTTCAAATTCCTGATCGGCTTCGAAGCGGCCGCGCGCCTGGGCAACTACTCGCGCGCGGCCGAGGAGCTTCACGTCTCGCAATCGGCCATCAGCCACCAGATCGCGCAGCTCGAGCAGCAAGTCGGCCAGCCGCTGTTCCGGCGCAAGGGGCGCGGCGTGGAGCTGACCGTGGCCGGCGGCCTGCTGCTCGACAGCGTGGGCAAGTCGCTCGAGCAGATCCGCCACGGCCTGCATCGCATCGAAACCTACATGGACGACCGCCTCGTCACGCTGGTCTGCCCCGCGCCCGTCGCGCACGGATGGCTGCAGCCACGCATCGACCGGCTGCTGCAGGCGCATCCCGACCTGTGCCCGATCGTCTCGGTCGACGAGAGCGCCCGCTTCATCGACGAGCTCGACGTGGACATCGCGATCACGCGCGAGCCGCTGCAGCAGCCGGACGTGTTCGAGGTGCCGCTGCTGAGCGACGAACTGGTGGCGGTCGGCCTGCCTGGCCAGGACTCGGATGCCGCGACCGGCCTGCTGTGCCTCGAGGCCGACCTCACGAGCGACCGCATCGGCCCCTTCATCCGCGAGCACTTCGGCCAACTGCGCAAGGCCGCGATCTACGACGACCCGCGCCTGCTGCTCGACGCCGCGCTGCGCGGCCGCGGCCTCGCGCTGGTGTCGCGGCTCTCGGCAGACGATGCGCTGCGCAGCGGCCGCTTGCGCCACCTCGCGACGTACCCAAGCCTGCCGCTCGGCAGCCTCTGGATCTCTCGCACCCAGGGCCCGTCGCGGCTGCCGCTGGTGCGCGAAGTGTTCGACAGCCTGCGGGCGTTTGCACGCGAGGACGGCCATTTCATGAGCCAGATCGATTGATATGGCCAGAAAAGATCAATTGTGCGGATGAATGAGCGTCTACAGAATCCGGGACTCCGTAGAAACCCTGATTCTTATGACGACTCGACGAACGCTCCTGGGCCTCGGTGGCCTGGGCCTCTTCCATGGACTGCTGAGCGCCTGCGGCGGTGGCGGCGGCAATGCCGGCGGCCCCGCGCTCCCCTTTCCGCCGCCGGCGCCCGCTCCCGCGCCCGCGCCTTCCCCCGCGCCCGCCAGCACCTGGCGCATGCCCGACGAGGGCGGTGCCCATCGCGCCGTCTGGATGGCTTTCGCCGCGCGCGAATCGATCTGGAGCGCCGAGCTGCGCGAGCCGGTGCAGCGCGCGCTGGCGCGCATCGCCAATGCGATCAGCGTCTACGAGCCGGTGAAGATGCTCGTGAACGCCGAGGATGCCGCCACGGCGCGCCAGCTCTGCGGCTCCAACGTGCAGCTGATCGAACACCCGATCGATGACCTCTGGGCGCGCGACACCGGTTGCGTGTTCGTGCGCAACGACCGCGGCGAGCGGGCCGCCGTGAACTTCAACTTCAACGGCTGGGGCCGCAAGCAGCCGCATGCACGCGACGCCACGGTGGCGGCGCGCATGGCCGAGCTCGCGGGCGTGCCGGTGCTGCGCAGCCGCCTGGTGCTCGAAGGCGGCGGCATCGAGGTCGACGGCGAAGGCACGGCCATCGTCACCGAGAGCTGCGTGCTCAACGAGAACCGCAACCCGGGTGTCTCCAAGGCCGCGGCCGAGGAAGAGCTCCGGCGCCTGCTGGGACTCACCAAGATCATCTGGCTGCCCGGCATCGCCAACCGCGACATCACCGATGGCCATACCGACTTCTATGCACGCTTCCTCAAGCCGGGCGTGGTGGTGGCGGCACTGGACAACGACCCCGAGTCCTTCGACCATGCCGTGACCCGGCGCCACCTCGACCTGCTGCGCACGGCGACCGATGCGCGCGGACGCGCCCTGCGCATCGTCACGCTGGCCACGCCGGGCCGGGTGCGCCCCACCTACGCACGCAAGGAGTTCGCGGCCGGCTACGTGAATTTCCTGCTGACCGACAAGGCCCTGTTCCTGCCCGAGTTCGGCGATGCGGCGGCCGATGGGGCGGCCCGCGCGGCGCTGTCCGCGGAACTGCCGAGCCACCAGATCGTGCAGCTCGATATCGATGCCATCGCCGCGGGCGGCGGCGGCATCCACTGCACCACGCAGCAGGAGCCGGCGTGATCCCGAACGCTTTCGCCAGGAGACCGACATGCATTTCTCGATGACCCGCCGCCGCTTGACCAGCGCTCTCGGCCTCGCGCCGCTGGGCTGCATCGCCGCCTCGCCCGCCGCCACGCCCGACAGCTGGCTGATGCCCGACGAAGCCGCGCCGCACCGCGCCACCTGGATGTCCTTCGGCCCGAGCGAGGCGATCTGGGGCCGGCGCCTGCTGACGCCGGTGCGCCAGCACCTGGCCCGCATCGCGCGCACCATCGCCGAGTTCGAACCCGTGCACCTGCTGGTGCGCGAACGCGAACACGACCTGGCTGCGCGCCTGTGCGGCAACCGCGTGCAGCTCGAGGTGCAGCCGGTGGACGATCTCTGGATGCGCGACACCGGGCCGGTGTTCGTGCGCAATGCGGCGGGCGAATGGGGCGGCGTCGATTTCAACTTCAACGGCTGGGGCGGCAAGCAGGCCCATGCCGACGATGCCGAGGTGGCCGGCTATGTGAGCGGTGCCGCCAAGGCACGGCCGCTGGCGACGGAGCTGGTGCTCGAGGGCGGCGGCATCGAGGTCGACGGCGCGGGCACGGCGCTGATCACCGAGAGCTGCGTGCTCAACGCCAACCGCAATCCCGGCTGGCGCAAGGAGGACTGCGAGGCCGAACTGCGGCGCCTGCTGGGCCTGCGCAAGATCATCTGGCTGCCCGGCATCGCGGGCCGCGACATCACCGACGGCCACACCGACTTCTATGCGCGCTTCGCGGCGCCGGGCATCGTGGTGGCGGGCCTGGAGAACGATCCCGATGCCTACGACCACGCCGTGACCCGGCGCCACCTCGAGATCCTGCGGCAGGCCACCGACGCGCGCGGCCAGCGCCTGCGCGTGGAAGTGCTCGCGGGGCCGGACTCGGTGCGCGACGCCTACGACGGCGAGGAGTTCGCGGCCGGCTACATCAACTTCTACGTCTGCAACGGCGCCGTCATCGCGCCGCAGTTCGGCGATGCGCGCGCCGACGGCAACGCCCGCGCATTGCTGCGCGAGCTGTTCCCGAAGCGCGAGGTGGTGCAGCTCGACATCGATGCGATCGCCGCGGGCGGCGGCGGCATCCACTGCACCACGCAGCAGCAGCCGCGTTGAAGTTCCTCAAGCCACCGGCGGCAACCGGTCGAGCAGCTTGTCGAGCGTGATCGGATAGCTGCGCACGCGGACGCCGGTCGCGTTGTAGACCGCGTTGGCGACCGCGGCCGCGACGCCGCACATGCCGAGCTCGCCCACGCCCTTGGCCTTCATCGGCGAGGAGATCGGATCGGTCTCGTCGAGAAACACCACGTCCTGGTGCGGGATGTCGGCATGCACCGGCACCTCGTAGCCCGCAAGGTCGTGGTTGACGAAGAAGCCATGCCGCTTGTCGACCGCCAGCTCCTCCATCAGCGCGCCGCCCACACCCATGGTCATGGCGCCGATCACCTGGCTGCGCGCGGCCTTGGGGTTGAGGATGCGGCCCGCGGCGCAGACCGCGAGCATGCGCCGCACGCGGATCTCGCCGGTGACGGCATCGACGCCGACCTCGACGAAGTGCGCGCCGAAGGTCGACTGCTGGTACTTCTTGTCGAGGTCGCCGTACTCGATGCCGTCCTCGGCCGACAGGCCCTCGGCGCCCGCGGCCTCGGCCAGCGGCACCGTGCGTTCGCCGGCGCGCACCATGCCGTCGGCAAAGCTCGCATCGGCGACCGCGAAGCCCAGCTTGCCCGCCACCGCCTCGCGCAGCTTCATGCAGGCCGCGAACACGCCAGAGGTCGAGTTGTTCGCGCCCCACTGCCCGCCCGAGCCGGCCGAGGCCGGGTAGGCCGAATCGCCGAGCCGCACCTGCACCTTGTCGAGCGGCAGCCCCATGGTCTCGGCGGCGGTCTGCGCAATGATGGTGTACGAGCCGGTGCCGATGTCGGTCATGTCGGTCTCCACCGTGACAACGCCGCGGTTGTCGAGCCGCACGCGCGCGGCCGACTTCGTGAGCAGGTTGTTGCGGAAGGCCGCGGCCACGCCCATGCCCACGAGCCAGCGGCCGTCGCGCTGTTGGCCCGGCGACGCGTTGCGCCGGTTCCAGCCGAAGCGCTCGGCGCCGGTGCGCAGGCATTCGATGAGGCTGCGCTGCGAGTACGGGCGCTCGGGCTTCTCGGGATCGACCTGGGTGTCGTTGAGCACGCGGAACGCGATCGGATCGAGCGCCAGCTTCTCGGCCATCTCGTCCATCGCGACCTCTAGCGCCATCAGGCCCGGCGCCTCGCCGGGCGCGCGCATCGCGTTGCCCTCGGGCAGGTCGAGCACCGCGAGCCGCGTGGCCGTGAACCGGTTCGCGCCGGCATACAGCAGCCGGGTCTGGTTGACCGCCGTCTCGGGCTGGCCGCCCTCGAGGTCGCCCGACCACCCTTCGTGCGCGATGGCCGTGATGCGGCCGTCGCGCGCGGCGCCGATGCGGATGCGCTGCACGGTCGCGGGCCGGTGCGTGGTGTTGTTGATCATCAGCGGCCGCGTCAGCGCCACCTTCACGGGCCGGCGCGCGGCACGTGCGCCCAGCGCGGCGAGCAGCGCATCGGCGCGCACGAACAGCTTGCCGCCGAAGCCGCCGCCGATGAAGGGCGAGACCAGGCGCACGTTCTCCTTCGGGATGCCCAGCGTCTTGGCAACGTCGCCGACGCCCCAGGCGATCATCTGGTTGGCGGTCCAGATCGTGAGCCGGTCGCCCTGCCACTGCGCGATGGAGGCATGCGGCTCCATCATCGCGTGCGACTCGTCGGGCGTGCTGTAGGTCGCGTCGAGCTGCACCGGCGCCGCGGCGAAGGCGCCCGCGAAATCGCCGACCCTCGTCTCCGGCTCGCCCGACATGGGGCTGGCCTTCGGCGGCTTGGCCGACGCCATCTCGGCCGCGAGGTCGAAGCGGCCGGCCGCGCGCGTGTACTCGATGCGCACCAGTTGCGCCGCGGCGCGCGCCTGCTCGAAGCTCTGGGCCACCACCACGGCCACCGCCTGGTGGTAGTGGTCGATTTCGGGCCCGGCCAGCAGCTTGGCGGTGTTGAAGTCGCCCTTGCCCAGCTTGCCGGCATTGCGCGCGGTGACGATCGCCAGCACGCCCGGCGCGGCCTGCGCCGCGCGCAGGTCCATCGAGGCGATGCGGCCCTTGGCGATGCCGGCGCCGATCACGTAGCCGTAGGCCGCGCCCGGCACTTCGGCATGGCGTTCGTAGGCATAGCGCGCGCTGCCGGTGGTCTTGACCGGGCCGTCGATGCGGTCGGTCGGGCGGCCGATGACCTTGAGCTGGTCGATCGCGTTGGTGGTCGCGGGGGTGTCGAATTTCATGATGTTCAGCTCCTCGCCTGCACCAGGGCCGCCGCGAGCGCGCGTTCGGCCAATGGCAACTTGAATGCGTTCTCGTGGGTCGGCTGCGCATCGGCCAGCAGCCGTGCGCTCACCGCGCGCGCGCCCTGCGGCATCGCGGCCTCGGCAGCCTCGATGCGCCACGGCTTGTGCGCCACGCCGCCGAGCGCCACGCGCCCGGTGCCATCGCGCTGCACGATGGCCGCCACCGACACCAGCGCGAAGGCGTAGGAGGCGCGGTCGCGCACCTTGCGGTAGACCTGCGTGCCGCCCACGGGCCGCGGCAAGGTCACGCCGGTGATCAGCTCGTCGCGCTCGAGCGCGGTCTCGATGTGCGGCGTGTCGCCGGGCAGCCGGTGGAAGTCGGCGATCGGAATCACGCGCATGCGCCCGTCGGGCTTTACGGTCTCGACGGCCACGTCGAGCACGCGCATCGCCACCGCCATGTCGCTCGGATGGGTCGCGATGCAGGCCTGGCTGGCGCCGATCACCGCGAGTTGCCGCGTCACGCCGCCGATCGCGCTGCAGCCGCTGCCGGGGCGGCGCTTGTTGCAGGGCTGGTCGGTGTCGTAGAAGTAGGGACAGCGCGTGCGCTGCAGCAGGTTGCCGGCCGTGGTCGCCTTGTTGCGCAACTGGCCCGAGGCGCCGGCCAGCAGCGCGCGCGACAGCACGCCGTAATCGCGGCGCACGCGCTCGTCGGCGGCCAGGTCGGTGTTGCGCACCAGCGCGCCGATGCGCAGGCCGCCGTCGGTGGTCGCCTCGATGCGGTCGAGCTTCAGCGGGTTCACGTCGACCAGGTGCACCGGCGCCTCGATCTGCAGCTTCATCAGGTCGAGCAGGTTGGTGCCGCCCGCGATGAACTTGGCGCCGGGATGGCCGGCCACGGCCGCCGCGGCCTGCGCGGGCGTCTGCGCGCGTTCATAGGTGAAGGGCTTCATGCGCGGCTCCCGGCCACCTCGGTGATGGCATCGACGATGTTCGAGTAGGCGCCGCATCGACAGATGTTGCCGCTCATGCGCTCGCGCAGTTCGTCGGCCGACAGCAGCGGCCGCGCCGTGAGATCGGCGCTCACGTGGCTGGGCACGCCGCGGCGCACCTCGTCGATAGCGCCGACCGCCGAACAGATCTGGCCCGGCGTGCAGTAGCCGCACTGGTAGCCGTCGTGCTTGACGAAGGCCGCCTGCAGCGGATGCATGGCCTGCGGCGTGCCCAGTCCTTCGATGGTCGTGACCTGGGCGCCCTCGTGCATGACCGCGAGCGTGAGGCAGGAATTGATGCGGCGCCCGTCGAGCAGCACGGTGCAGGCGCCGCACTGGCCATGGTCGCAGCCCTTCTTGGTGCCGGTCAGGTGCAGGTGTTCGCGCAGTGCGTCGAGCAGGGTCGTGCGCGTGTCGAGCTCGAGCGCATGCGATTGGCCGTTGACCTGCAGCGAGAGTCTGGTGGGAGGCATGTTCGTGGGCGGTGGTGATGCCGCGGCCGGCGCGGCCGCGGCGGGCAAATGAGACGAGACCGCGGCGGCGGTGGCGGCGGTCGCGATGAGCGCGTCGCGCCGGGTGATTGACGTCGTAGGCGATGTCGTGGGGCTTTCCATGGGGGGACTCCTGTTGTTCGAGGGTCGGGTGCGCGTGGGAACACTCTGATAGCGCGAGCCACCGGGGTTCGCAGTAGGAGAAGGGATGTTGTTGGGTCCCGTGGGGGGCTCGTCGCGCGAGGACGCCGGTGAGGCGAAGCACCATTCTTGGGAACGGCCCGTGGGATCGATGGCGCGTTTCACGCGTTTTCTTGCCTGATCCAACGAGCTTGCGCCGCTTTGCGGCCGCGCGATGGTGCGCGTGTAAGAAGGCGGCCTTACAGCGTCGGCGCGAGTACGCCGGGCGCCCTACACCGGATCGCGCACGGCCTGCGCATGGCCGAGGAAGGCGCGAAGCTGCGAGGGTCGCACCGGCTTGACGATGACCGGCAGGCCCGCCGCCTGCGCCGCGCTCAGGTAGTCGCCGCCCACGTCGCCGGTGACGATCAGCGCGGGCAGTGCCGCATCGTTCAGCGACGAACGCAATGCCTCGATGGCCTGGATGCCGCCGGCCTGCGAGCCCAGGCGCAGGTCCACCACCAGCGCGTTCGGGCGGAAGCCCGCCTGCAGCACCTCCTGCGCGTCCGCGATGCCGCTCGCGGAGCGCACGTCCATGCCCCACGACACGAGCAGCCCGCGCAGGGCCTGCAGCGAATCGCGATCGTCGTCGACCACGAGCACGCGAGCCGCCAAGGCGGTCGGCGACGCTGGCAGGGGCCGCCCTGCGTCACCCGTGCCGTCGCTCGCTCCGGCATCGACCAGCGGCAGATGCAGTTCGAACACGCTGCCCTGCCCGGCCGAGGAACGAACGGCCACGCGAAGATCGAGCAGGTCGCTCAATCGCTTCACCGTGGCCAGGCCCAGGCCATAGCCCAGCCGCCGGTCGCGCGCGGGATTTCCAGCCTGGTAGAACTCGTCGAAGATCTGCGGCAGGTGCTCGGCGGCGATGCCGATGCCCGTGTCCTCGATGCGCAGCCGCAGCCGGCCGTCGTCGATGCGGCCGTCGACGCGCACCTGGCCCGCGTGCGTGTAGCGGATGGCATTCGCCAGCAGGTTGGTGAGTACGCGCGCAAGCAGGGCACGGTCGCTGTGCACCATGCAGGGCTCGATCGCCGTCTCGAAACGCAGGCCCTTGGCCGCGGCCATCGCCTGGTGCGGGCGGCAGCATTCGCGCACCAGTTCGTCGATGGCCAGCGGCGCCCATTGCGGGCTGGCCGAGCCGGCATCGGCGCGCGTGATGTCGAGCAGGTCGTCCACCACATCGGTCATGCCATCGGCGCAAGCCACCAGTTGCTCCGACATCTCCTTGACCGCGCGCTCGGTGCTCACCGTGTGCACCGTCTGCGCGAGCAGCGCCATCGCATTGAGCGGCTGGCGCAGGTCGTGGTTGGCCGAGGCGAAGAAGCGCATGCGCGCGGCGACCGCTTCCTCGGCCGTGCGCCGCGCCGCGCTGCTGCGCTCGTTCTCGGCGCGCAGCGCGATCACCAGCTCCGCATTGCGCCGGCGCTGCGCCTGGATCTCGTGCAGCGCGGACGACAGCTCCCTGGAACTCAGCAGCGTGTAGACCCCGATCAGCGTCACGATCAGCGCCATCGCCAGGTGGTAGCTGCCGCCGAACCAGATGTCGCGCAGCACCAGCGGCCCGAGGATCAGCACCACGTAGGCGATGGCCGCGCGCCCCATCGTCGAGAGCCGGATTGCGCCGCCCAGCGCCACCGTGACCATCGCGATGTGAAGGATGGCCTCGGCCTGCGCCGGCCCCTCGTGGCGCAGCAGCACGCTGAGCACGCCCCAGGACAGCGCCAGCACCTGGTTGCTGGCCATGATCGGCAGCACCATGGCCTGCGGGTTCGCGCGCATGCCGGGCCGCAGCGCCCAGGCGACCCAGAGGCCCAGCCGCACCGCGACGATGCCGCAGTAGACGACGAACCAGGCCTGCACGCGCGCGCCGTCGAGCCCCGCCGCGTACTCGAGGTAGCACAGCAGCCCGCCCACCGCCGCCAGCAGCCACGACCAGACCGTGGAGCGGATCATCTGCTCCAGCTGCTGCAGCTGGAGGTCCGAGAAGGCCAGGCGTGCGCCGAGCGCGGGCTTCACCGCTGCTCCAGCAGCAGGCCGGCGCGGCGCGCCTGCACCAGCAGGTGCGTGCGGTTGCGCGCATCCATGGTGTCGAGCAGCGCCGTGATGTGCAGCTTGACCGTGCGCTCCGCGATCTCGAGCTCGGCCGCGATCTGCTTGTTCTGCCGCCCTTGCGCCACCAGCAGCAGCACCTCGAGCTGGCGCGGTGTCAGGCTCGCGGCCGGCAGGCCCGCCTGCGCCTGCAGCAGGTCGAAGGACTCGCCGCCCGCGGCCACCTCGTCGAGCGCGCGCGCGATGCGCGCCACCGGTTGCGACTTGCCGATGAAGCCGGCCGCGCCCGCCGCGCGTGCGCGCGCCGCGAGCACCGGTTCCTCGTCGCCCGAGATCATCAGGCGCGACACCAGCGGATGCCGGGCGCCGAACAGGCGCAGGCCTTCGAGTCCGTCCTCGCCGCCCAGGCGGTAGTCGATCAGCACGATGTCGGGCGCGCATTGGGCGGCGCATTCCACGCCCTGCGCCAGCGACAGCGCCGTCTGCACCTCGAAGTCGGGACGGGCGTGCGTCAGCGCATGCGCAAAGCCGATGCCGAAGAGCGGGTGATCGTCGACGAGCAGGAGTTTCATGGTGCCGTGATCCTCGGGGCGGGATCCGCCCGCGCCCTCTCCTCGTGGGCCGCATTGTCCATGCCGGCAGCCTACAGGCGCGCGGCGCACGGGCCAACAGCACCTTCGGGCAGGTGCCCGAAGGTGCTATGGGCGAGGGCCGGTCCCGTCCCTACGATCCGCCCCTCTTTACGAGCGAGGACTGCGAGATGACGAAGACGAGCGGCTATGGACGATGGATCGTGTGCGCGGGGGCCCTGGCCCTGCTGGCGGCCTGCGGAGGCGGAGGCTCGGGCGGCGGCGCGTTGCCGCCTCTCGGCATCGTGCCGCCCCCACCCGCGCCGATCGTCGTGCGCCACACCCTCGAGGTCGGCATCACCGGCGGGGGCCGTGTCGCATCGCAACCCGCGGGCATCGACTGCACCGACCGCTGCGCAGCCGAGTTCGATACCGGCACCGAGGTGCTCCTCAGCGCTTCCCCGGCCGCGGGCCAGGTCCTCGGCGGCTGGAGCGGCGCCTGCAGCGGCAATGCCAGCACCTGCCGCGTGCGCATGGACGCCGCACGCAGCGTCAGCGCCGCCTTCGTCGCCGCGCCGCCCACCGCGGGCTGGAGCGATGCGATCGCGCTCTCGGCCGCCGGCGCCAGCCTGCCCAAGGTCGCGATCGATGCGCAGGGCCGCGCGCTGGTCGTGTGGCGCCAGATCGAGGGCAACCCGCAGGCGGACCGCCTCTGGGGCAGCCGCTACCTGCCCGGCAGCGGCTGGACCGCGCCGCAGCGCCTGGAGGCCAACGCGGGATCGGTGCGCGACATCCGCGTCACCATCGACAAGCCCAGCGGCCGCGCCGTCGTGCTGTGGACCCAACTGAGCTCTGCGACCGGCCACGACCTGTGGGCGCTGCCGGTCGATCTCGCCGCCGGCTGGGGCAGCCCCGCGCTGCTGGAGACCGGCAGCGGCACCGTCGGCAACGCGAGCGTCGGCGTCGACGCCCATGGCAACGCCGTGGCGGTCTGGTCGCAGATCGGCCCGGCCACGCGCTTCAGCATCTACGCCAACCGCTTCACGCAGGCCGGTGGCTGGGGCACGGCTGCGCTGATCGAGACCGACGAGACCGTGGGTGTCGTGAACGGCGATCCCGCGGTGGTGGTGGCGGGCTCGGGCGAATCGCTGGCCGTCTGGAAGCGCTCCACCGGCAGCAGCGCCTCGCTATGGACCAACCGCGCCAACGCGAGCGGGACCTGGGGCACGGCGGCCGAGCTCGTGCCGGATGCGGGCACCGCGCAGTCGATCGGTGCGCATGACCTCACGATCGACGCAGGCGGCAACGCGCTGCTGGCCTGGGGCCAGGCCGACCTGCCCGGCGGCAGCAATCAATGGGAGAGCGCGGTGTGGTTCAAGCGCTTCTCGGCGGGCGCCTGGCAAAGCGGCACCGCGCGCGTGGGTGCGCCGTTCACGTCGACGCAGGCCTTTCTCAGCACGCCCGTGCTGCGCATGAACGCGGCCGGTGCGGCGGTGCTGAGCTGGGGGCGGCTCGACAATGCGCTCATGGCTTCGGCGGCTGCGCAGGGTGCTGCGTTCGGTGCGGGGAGCGTGGTGCGGGCGGCGGCCTCACGGGCTTTGAGCAGCCTGCCTGCGTTGGGGATCGACGATGCGAGCAATGCGTTCGCAGCGTGGGCGCAGGCGAATGACCTGGGGACGGCGGACCTCTACGCGGCACGACATGCCCTGGGTGGGGGCTGGGGAGCGCCTGCGCTGCAGGAGAGCACGGATGAGGCGGCGGCTGCGCCGGATCTGGGGATGAACGAGCTGGGGAATGCGGTGCTGGCCTGGCAGCAGTTCGAGGCGGGGAGCGGGACGCGGGTGATGGTTCGGGGGTATGGGGCGGGGCGGTAGGGTCTGCGTTCGGACTTGTCCATCGTGAGTGAAGACTGCTGCACCGGCCTGCTGCGCAACTTCGCTTACTGCATAGGCAGCTTGCACCCGGCGGATGAGCAGCAAGATGGATATCAACCACCTCTTAGACATCGAGCCGGCGCAGAGGCCAAGCAGGGCCAAGTTCCAGCCTTAGTTGGGCCGGAAAACTGAGATATGACTCCTCACATAGCCGTGGGGCGAAGCCGGCTAGCCCTTAATGATCCCGCTGACGTGCTGGCTGTGGCTGCAGTCGTTGCCCCTCAGATCGCGTTTCACAGATGTCGATAGCCGAGCCTCATCCCTAAGATTTTTGCGACAGCTGGCAAAATAAAGATTTTCTCGATATTGCGATTACCGCCAATTCATGAAAATCGTTGACACAATTCTTAGATTCCCCATAGGCCAAGCATCACGTCGCGACGGAATTTGCCGCGTACGGGTGTTCGCTCCAACAAGCGGTATCGCTTTGCTATTGACGGATCTGGGAGATCTCAACACCGGTAAGTCCGTAACCAACGCGATCGAAATGATCCATCGAACTGCGGTCGAAGTAGGTTTGGTTGACGCCAATGCCTCGGTGATCGAACACTATGAGCACAGCTCGGGGCCGAGTCTCGACGTCGTCACCTTTTCGGCGAACGGCTCTCCGTCTTGGGCAACGGTCCCCATCGGTCAAGCAATATCGATGCTGGGCTGCTCAGCGGATGAACTCAATTCCGAAACTCGAAACAATTCGCGCCTCATGACTTTGATCGAGCGCATCCGTAATCAAATCGATCCATTCATCGACTCCCCAATTTCCGAGCCTCGATCCGTTACGCTTAAGAGGCTGAACATCGATGAGCGAAAAATCTCGAAGGCCGGTTTGGCGTCCATCGTCGAGGCGGGTGCTGGCGAACGCGAGTTGCAGCGGCTTTTGAAGACCGATCTATCGATCTTTGGCGAGATCTATGCTCCTGATGAGGAATACATTGCATTCTCCGAGTTTCCGCTGGAAGACGGCTTCGTAGATTTCGCCATCTTTACAGGCCGCTCTCGAATGGACGTGATATTTGTAGAGATCAAGGGCGCTGACTTTCACCTCGCGAACGGCGGCTCGTATGGAAAGTTCGCCAGCAAGATCGAAGAGGGCGCTTACCAGATCCGAACCCGGCTCGGCGCGTTTGTCCGAAACTACGAGCCCTTTAGGCAGCACGTCCACGCTATCCGCAAGAAAGCAGAGGCAGGCACGTCAATCCACAACGCCCTACTCGGGCCTCGCACTCCGCTGGAGGTCGATCCGAACAAGGACGTGAACGTGCGCTATATCGTCATTGGTGGCCGGACTCGGGACGATGCCGTCGAAAGTCGCATGCGAAACGAATACGAACGCTCCTTCACCCCGTCGATCAAGCTCGAATCGTGGGACTCATGGCTGAGAAAGCTTCGTCGCCCCTGAACCCTGGCACGAAGCACAGTAGCAGGTGTCATACAACCGATTCCACTCGGGTCTTAGCTTCTGGGCAAGTGATCAACCAACTCATGAGCCAAAGTTAGGCTTCCATTGGTCGAGCACCGATGAGAGACATCGATGGCTGGCGGAGAGTGTGAGATTCGAACTCACGGACGGTCGCCCGTCGGCAGTTTTCAAGACTGCTGGTTTAAACCACTCACCCAACTCTCCGGAGCCGGCGATTCTATGCCGACCTCGGCCCGTGCTCAGTCCTCGGGCAGGAACAGGGTCTGCAGGTCGCTGAGGAAATCGAGCCCGCGCTCGGTGGGCCACACGCGGCTCAGGTCGCGTTCGACGAGGCCCTTGCGCTCGGCCTCCTCCAGACCGCGCTGGATCGCGGTGAAGGCAAGGCCGGTGCGCTCGCCGAACTGCATCAGCGTGAAGCCGGCCTTCAGGCGCATGGCGTTCAGCATGAATTCGAACGGCAGGTCGGCCAGCGCGACCTCGTCGCTCTGCGCGACGGCGGTGCCGGCACGGGCGTTGTCCATGTACAGGCGCGGCTCGCGAAAGCGCACCTGGCGCACGATGCGGTGGGCGAAGCTGAGCTTGCTGTGGGCACCGGCGCCGATGCCGAGATAGTCGCCGAACTGCCAGTAGTTGAGGTTGTGCGCGCAGGTATGGCCGGGCCGCGCATAGGCCGAGACCTCGTAGCGCGACATGCCGATGGCGCCGGTGCGTTCGGTGATGCGGTCGAGCATGGCGTAGGCGATGTCGTCCTCGGGCAGCTGCGGCGGGAACTTGGCGAACCAGGTGTTCGGCTCGATGGTGAGGTGGTAGACCGACAGGTGCGGCGGCGCGAGCGCGAGCGCCTGCGTGAGGTCGGCGTCGAGCTGCTCGAGCGACTGGCCCGGCAGCGCGTACATGAGGTCGAGGTTGAAGGTGTCGAACGAGGCCGCGGCCTCCTCGGCGGCGGCGATCGCCTGGGCGCGGTCGTGCACGCGGCCCAGCGCCTTCAGGTGTTCGTCGTTGAAGCTCTGCACGCCCAGCGACAGCCGGGTGACGCCGGCCGCGCGGTAGGCGCGGAAGCGGTCGCGCTCGAAGGTGCCGGGGTTGGCCTCGAGCGTGATCTCGCAGTCGGGCGTGAGCTTCAAGCGCGCGCGCACGTCGCCCAGCAGGCGGTCGATGGCCTGGGGCGAGAACAGGCTCGGGGTGCCGCCGCCGATGAAGATGGCGTGCACGCCGCGGCCCCAGATCAGCGGCAGCGCGGCATCGAGGTCGGCAATGAGCGCGTCGATGTACGCGGACTCGGGCATGCCGTCGGCCTCGGCGGGGCTCGTGGCGCGCCACTCGTGGGAATTGAAGTCGCAGTACGGGCACTTGCGCAGGCACCACGGCAGGTGGATGTACAACGTGAGCGGCGGCAGCGCCGTCAGCTGCAGCGGGCCGGGGCGCATCCAGTGCAGCACGTCGTTGGCATGCGGCGCGCCGACCGGCGCCGCGGGCTGGATGGGAACCACGGACGAGGGACCGCTCACAGCCATCGCTCGCGCATCAGCGCCAGCATGGCGCGCGCGGCCTGACCGCGGTGGCTGTGGGCGTTCTTCACCTCGGGCGTGAGCTGGGCGAAGGTCTTGCCGAAGGCGGGCAGGTACATCACGGGGTCGAAGCCGAAGCCGTTGTCGCCGACCGGCGCCGGTGCGATCTCGCCGGCGACGCGGCCCACCGCGATCAGCGGCTCGGGGTCGTCGTGCCTGCGCAGCGCGACCAGAGTGCTGACGAGCGCGGCGCGGCGGTTGGCCTGTCCGGCCAGTTGCTCGAGCAGGGCTTTCACGTTGTTGGCATCGCCCTTGGAGTAGCCGAACTGGGTGGCGTAGTAGGCGGTGTCGACGCCCGGCAGGCCGCCGAAGGCATCGACGCACAGGCCGGCGTCGTCGGCGATGGCGGGCAGGCCGGTGGCGGCGCTGGCGTGGCGTGCCTTGGTCAGCGCGTTCTCGACGAAGGTGCGGAACGGCTCCTCGGCCTCGCCCACGCCGAGCTCCGACTGCCGCACGAGCGTGACGTCGAGTTCGGCGAAGAGCTGCTGCAGTTCGGCCAGTTTGCCGGCGTTGTTGGAAGCCAGGACGAGTTTCATACGTGGAAAGGAATAACTGCGGCGGCCTTCTGCGGGCCGCGGTTCATGGCTGCTACTTCGACTGCAGGGCCTGCTGCTGCAGGACGACGAGTTCGCCGATGCCCTTTTCGGCCAGGCCCAGCAGCAGGTTCATCTCCTCGCGCGTGAAGGCCACGCCCTCGGCGGTGCCCTGCACTTCGACGAAGTGGCCGGCGCCAGTCATGACGACGTTCATGTCGGTGTCGCAGGCGGAGTCCTCGGTGTACTCGAGGTCGAGCAGCGGCGTGCCGCCGACGATGCCCACCGAGATGGCGGCGACATGGCCCTTGATCGGCGAAGCGGCCAGCGTGCCGGCGGCGATCAGCTTGCTGACGGCATCCTGCGCGGCGACGAAGGCGCCGGTGATGGCGGCGGTGCGAGTGCCACCGTCGGCCTGCAGCACGTCGCAGTCGAGGTGGATGGTGCGTTCGCCGAGCGCGGCGAGGTCGAACACGGCGCGCATCGAGCGGCCGATGAGGCGCTGGATTTCCTGCGTGCGGCCGGTCTGCTTGCCCTTGGCGGCCTCGCGGCTGCTGCGGGTGTGGGTGGCGCGCGGCAGCATGCCGTATTCGGCCGTGACCCAGCCTTCGCCGCTGCCCTTCTTGTGCGGCGGCACCTTCTCCTCGACCGAGGCGGTGCACAGCACGCGGGTCTGGCCGAACTCGATCAGCACCGAGCCCTCGGCGTGGATGGTGAAGCCGCGCGTGATGCGCACGGGGCGCAACTGGTCGGCGGCGCGGCCGCCGCTACGGGTGAAAGCTGTCATGGTCTGATGAAGAAAAAAGGAAGGGAAAACACGGGCGCGCCCTCGAACGGGAAGGCGCGGAACGATTCAGGTCTTGCGGGCCGCCGAACGCCGGATGGCTTCGTTGATCTCGGCGATGGAACGCTCGATGGCGTCCTCGTCGAGGTCCTCGATCTCGTCGTCGGCGAGCATGCCGGCCTGGATGGTCGAGGCGAACACGCCGTCGCTGATGCTGTCGGTGGAGATGCCGGGCTCCTCGCCGGGCGCGTCGGGCATTTCCCACTCGAGCGCGATCAGCGTCACGTTGTCGCTGTGCGAGCCGCCCTTGCGCAGCGCCATCTCGGCGAGGTCGGGCGCGGCATCGGACACCGGCTTGCCGGACGACAGGGTGTGCACGATGAGCGCATCGTCGAGCACGCCCCAGACGCCGTCGGAGCACAGCATGATGCGGTCGCCGCGCTGCAGCGCGAGCGGGGCCGACACGTCGAACAGCGGCGTGGTGGGCGAGCCGAGACAGGTGAGCAGCAGGTTGCGGTTGGCGGGCGAGGACTCGGACACGCCGCGGTGGCGCGGGCGCTCGGCATGCGAATGGTCGAGCGTGCGCACCAGCAGGCGGCCGTCGCGCACGACGTACAGGCGCGAATCGCCGCAATGCATCCAGGTGGCCATGCCGGCCTGCAGCACGGCCGCAACGACGGTGGTGCGCGGCGTGTCGAGCATCGCCTTGCTGCTGGCGTAGCGCATGATCTGCTGGTGCGCGGCCATCGCCGATTCAGCGAGGAAGGCCTTGGGGTCCTTCACCATCGGGCGCGCCTCGCGCTGGTAGAGCGCGGCCACGGTCTGCAGCGCGATCTGCGCGGCCACCTCGCCCTCGGGATGGCCGCCCATGCCGTCGGCCAGCACGAACAGGCCCGATTCGCGCGTGTAGCAGTAGCCCATGCGGTCTTCGTTCTTGAGACGGCCGCCCTTGCGGCTGACCTGGAAGACGGAGAACTTCATGGCCGCGCCTCCAGGCGGGCAAGGATCGAGGAGGCGATGCGCTGCGTCGTCATGCCGGACGGGTCGTCGGTGCCGCCGCGCGGGGCGCGCTCTTCTTGTCGAAGGAGCGGATGTTGTCGATGGAGAGGCGCACCTTCTCGCTCACCGTGAGCTTGGTGTAGCGGCGCTCGCCCTCGCGGCTGAGTTCCTTCTGCAGCGCGAACACGGACTGCGGGCGCGAGAGCGGATCGAGCGACATGCACCACTCGACCACCTCGATGAGGTTGTCGGAATAGACGCCGCGCAGGCGCGACAGCGAGAGGCTCAGGCGGTCCTTCTCGATGCGGCGCGGCGCGTCGTTGGGCGGGTAGCCCTGCATGCAGGCGTAGATGCAGGCGCCGATCGCGTAGATGTCGGTCCAGGGGCCCATCGAGGAATCGCGGCGGTACATCTCGGGCGCGGCGAAGCCGGGCGTGTACATCGGGCGGATGAAGATGCCTTCCTTGCTGAGCACTTCGCGCGCGGCGCCGAAGTCGATCAGCACGGCCCGGTCGTCGTCGGTGACGAAGATGTTGGCGGGCTTGATGTCGAGGTGCAGCATCTTGTACTGGTGCACGATGCGCAGGCCGCGCAGGATCTCGTCGAACAGCGAACGGATGGTCGATTCGCGGAACACCTTCTGCCGCTTGAGGTCGCGCGCGGTGACCACGAAGTCCTGCAGGGTCGCGCCCTCCAGGTAGTTCATGACCATGTAGACGGTCTCGTTCTCGCGGAAGAAGTTGAGCACGCTGACCACCGAGGCATGCGAGATCTGCGCGAGCGAGCGGCCTTCCTCGAAGAAGCTCTTGAGGCCCAGGCGGTACAGCGAGAGCTTCTCGGCCGGCACCTGCGGGGCGAGTTCGCCGGGGCCGCGGGTGGCGAGCGAAGAAGGGAGATACTCCTTGACCGCGACCTGCTGGCCGCTGGGGTCGATGGCCAGGTACACCACCCCGAAACCGCCCGCCGACAACCTGCGAACGATGCGGTAGCCACCGATGATCGTATCGGGCAGCAGAGGTGACGGCTTGACCTTTGACATAATCCGGGAGTTTCGCCCGAAGGCGATGGTGCGGCAAGCGAACGCCGTGCCGGTGCCTCGGTGAATGCAAGCAGAACCACAGAGAGGCGCAATGCCAGTTTACAGCATGACCGGCTATGCCAGCGGCCAGAACGGCCCCTCGGGCAGCCACGCCGAAACCGACGCGCGGCCCTTGGCCGCGGGCCGGCTCGGGGTCGAAATCCGCTCGGTCAACAGCCGCTTTCTCGACCTCACCTTCAAGCTCCCCGAAGAGCTGCGCCAGCACGAGACCGCCCTGCGCGAACTGCTGACCGGCCGCCTCAAGCGCGGCAAGGTCGAACTGCGCGCGGCCATCGAAACCAATGCCCAGGGCGGCGTGGCGGAGCCTTCCGTCAAGCTGCTGCAACGGCTCAACGGCGTGCAGGACGGCATCAAGGCCTGGCTGCCCGGCGCGCGCGAACTCAGCGTGGCCGACGTGCTGCGGCTGGCCGGCAGCGACAGTACGCCGCGCGGCGACTGGGGCGCCGACCTGCTCGAGGTGGGCGCGAAGGCGCTCGAGGCGCTGGTGTCGGCCCGCCAGCGCGAAGGCGCGCGGCTGGCCAAGATGCTCGAGGCGCACCTGGGACAGCTGCGCGAACTGGTCGCGCAGGCCGGCCCGCTGGTGCCGCAACTGGTCGAACAGCAGCGCACCCGTTTTCTCGAGCGCTGGCAGGAGGCCATGGGCCTGGGCGCCAACGGTGGCGGCACGCTGCCCGAAGCGGCGCAGGACCGCGCGCTGACCGAGGCGACCGCGTTCGCGATCCGCATCGACGTGGCCGAGGAGCTGACGCGGCTGAACTCGCACCTCGACGAGATCGAGCGGCTGCTCAAGAAGGGCGGCGAGATCGGCAAGCGGCTCGACTTCCTGATCCAGGAGCTGCACCGCGAGGCCAACACGCTGGGCTCCAAGTCGGCGGCGCTGGAACTCACGCGCATCGGCGTGGACATGAAGGTGCTGATCGAGCAGATGCGCGAGCAGGTCCAGAACATCGAGTGAGCGAGCGAGTGAAGGAAAGCATGGACTATCCCGGCAACATCTTCGTGGTTGCGGCACCGAGCGGGGCCGGCAAGTCGAGCCTCGTGAAGGCCCTGATGGAGCTCGACTCGGCGGTGCAGCCCTCCGTGTCGCACACGACGCGCTCGCCGCGCGGGCAGGAAAAGCACGGCCGCGAATACTTCTTCGCCTCGACCTCGGAATTCGACGCCATGGTGGCTTCGGACGCCTTCGTCGAATGGGCCCACGTGCACGGGCAGCGCTACGGCACCTCCAAGAAGGCGATCGAGGAACGCATCGCCCAGGGCGCCGACGTGATCCTCGAGATCGACTTCCAGGGTGCCCTGCAGATCCGCAAGGCCTTCGCGAACGCGGTGATGATCTTCATCCTGCCGCCGAGCTGGGAAGAGCTGCGCTCGCGGCTGGAACGCCGGGGCGAGGACAGCGCCGCGGTCATCGAACTGCGGCTGCAGAACGCCGCCGAAGAGATGGCTCAGGCCGGGAAATTCGATTTCGTTATAATCAACGAGTTATTTGAGCGCGCACTGTTCGATCTCAAGGCGATCGTCCACGCTCAGCGGCTCCGGTATTCCGCGCAGCGACGCGCGCGTGCCGACACTTTCGCCGCCTTGAACATCCCCTGATTCCACGCTCACCGACCGAAAGATTCCATCATGGCCCGCATCACCGTCGAAGACTGCCTGCAGCAGATCCCCAACCGCTTCCAGCTCGTGCTCGCCGCGACCTACCGCGCGCGCATGCTGAGCCAGGGCCATGCCCCGAAGATCGAAAGCAAGAACAAGCCGGCCGTGACCGCGCTGCGCGAGATCGCCGAAGGCAAGATCGGCCTGGAAATGCTCAAGAAGGTTCCCGGCTGATCGCTGACGCAGGCTTGCAACGGAAAAGCACCGCGACGCGGTGCTTTTTTTACGCCTGATCACGTCCACACAGCGGTCACGCTAAAGTGATAGCCATGAGCGCGGTCGCAAAATCTCAGTCCCATGCCCCTGCGGGCACGCCGAAGCCGAGCCCGGCGGCGCTGAATGCGGCCGCCGCCAGCTTCGCGGCCCTGACGGCGCGGCTCGACTACCTGAGCCCCGAAGACACCGAACTGGTCCGCCGCGCTTACCGTTTCGCCGACGAGGCCCACCTGGGCCAGCTGCGCAACAGCGGCGAGCCCTACATCACCCACCCGATCGCCGTGGCGGCGCAATGCGCCGAATGGAAGCTCGACGCGCAGGCCCTGATGGCCGCCCTGTTGCACGACGCCATCGAGGACTGCGGCGTCACCAAGCCCGAGTTGATCGAGCGCTTCGGCGCGCCGGTGGCCGAACTGGTGGACGGCCTCACCAAGCTCGACAAGCTGCAGTTCAACACGCGCGAAGAGAACCAGGCCGAGTCCTTCCGCAAGATGCTGCTGGCGATGGCGCGCGACGTGCGCGTCATCCTGGTCAAGCTGGCCGACCGCACGCACAACATGCGCACGCTGGCCGACGCGCCGCGCGAGAAATGGGCCCGGATCTCGCGCGAAACGCTCGACATCTACGCGCCCATCGCGCACCGGCTCGGCCTCAACCAGACATACCGCGAGTTACAGGAACTGTCGTTCCGGCACCTCAAACCGTGGCGCTACGCCACGCTGGCCAAGGCCGTGGCCAAGGCGCGCGGCCGTCGGCGCGACCTGATCCAGAAGGTGCAGCGCGAGGTCGAGACCGCCTTCGCCGCCGCCCACATGACGCTGCGGATCGCGGGGCGCGAGAAGACGCTCTATTCGATCTACCGCAAGATGGAGGAAAAGCACCTGAGCTTCGCCCAGGTGACCGACATCTACGGCTTCCGGCTGATCGTGCCGAACGTGATCGCCTGCTACACCGGCCTGGGCATCCTGCACCAGATGTACAAGCCGCTGCCGGGCAAGTTCAAGGACCACATCGCGATCGCCAAGCTCAACGGCTACCAGTCGCTGCACACCACGCTGGTGGGCCCGGCGGGCGTCAGCGTCGAATTCCAGCTGCGCACCGACGCCATGCACGTGGTGGCCGAATCGGGCGTGGCGGCGCACTGGCTCTACAAGGCCGCGGACCCGAGCACGGCCAGCAACGACCGCCTGGGCACCAAGTGGCTGCAGTCGCTGCTCGACATCCAGGACGAGACGCGTGACGCCGCGGAGTTCTGGGACCACGTCAAGGTCGACCTGTTCCCCGACGCGGTCTACGTCTTCACGCCCAAGAGCCAGATCATGGCGCTGCCGCGCGGCGCGACCGTGGTCGACTTCGCCTACGCGATCCACAGCAACATCGGCGACCACACCTCGGCCGCGCGCATCAACGGCGACCAGGTGCCGCTGCGCACCGAGCTCAAGAACGGCGACGTGGTCGAGGTGATCACCGCGCCGGTGTCCACGCCCAACCCGGCCTGGCTCGGCTTCGTGCGGACCGGCCGTGCGCGCTCGAAGATCCGCCACTACCTCAAGACCCTGGCCCATGCCGAATCCGAAGGCCTGGGCGAGAAGCTGCTGGCGCAGGCCCTGCGCGCCGAAGGCCTGAGCAAGCTGCCCGAGGACGATACGGAGCACCAGCCGCTGTGGGAAAAGCTGCTGCGCTTCACCGGCAACCGCACGCGCGCCGAGCTGCTGACTGACATCGGCCTGGGCAAGCGCATCGCGAGCATCGTGGCCAAGCGGCTGATGGCGCTCATGGCCGAGCTCGGCGAACGCCCCGACGCTCTGCTGCTGAGCCGCGAGCGCTTCATCTCGCACGAAACCATCTCTCAGGGCGCCGTCACGCTCGACGGCAGCGAGAACTCCTCGGTGCGCTTCGCGCTGTGCTGCCGCCCGATCCCGGGCGACCCGATCGTGGGCTACCTCGGCCACGGCGAAGGCCTGGTGGTGCACACCGAGGCCTGCGGCGTGGGCCAGCGCCTGCGTCACAAGGACAGCGAACGCTTCTTCGCGGTCGAGTGGGCCGACGAACCGACGCGCGCCTTCGAAACCGGCGTGATCATCACCGTGCGCAACGACAAGGGCGTGCTGGCGCGCGTGGCCGCGACGCTGGCCGATGCCGAAGCCGACATCACCCACGTCGAGATGGCCGACGAGACGCCGCAGGATTCGACCGATCTGCGCTTCGTGATCGCGGTGCGCGACCGCTCGCATCTGGACGCGGTGCTGCGCTCGGTGCGCCGGACCACCTCGGTGCTGTCCGCGGCGCGCACCGTTCCCGCGTCCTGAGTCCGCGTCGCGCCTGCGGCGCAGCCTCTATGCGGCGCCCGGCGCCGGCGCCGGATAGACGACCGACAGCAGCTCGACCTCGTGCGTGCCGCCCGGCGTGACGAGCTTGACCACATCGCCCTCCCGCGCCTTCAGCAACGCCCGCGCGATCGGCGAGATCCAGCTGACCTGCGATTGCGCGCTGTCGGCCTCGTCGATGCCGAGGATCGTCACGCTGCGCTCGTCGCCGCTCTCGTCCGCATAGCGCACCGTGGCGCCGAAGAAGACCTGGTCGCTGCCGTGGTGCACCGAGGGATCGGTCACCTCGGCGATCTCGAGGCGCTTGGTGAGGAAGCGGATGCGGCGGTCGATCTCGCGCAGCCGCTTCTTGCCGTAGAGGTAGTCGCCGTTCTCCGAGCGATCGCCGTTCTTGGCGGCCCAGTGCACGGCCTCGACCACCTTGGGCCGCTCCTCGTCCATCAGCTGCAGCAGCTCGGTGCGCAGACGCGCGTAGCCGGCGGGGGTGATGTAGTTCTTGCCGCCCGCGGGCAGTGGCGGCATGGCGCCGTCGGCGCCATCGTCGTCCGCGTCGGAATCGGTTTCCTTGGTGAATGCCTTGTTCAAGCGACGCCTCCGGAGATCGAAGAGAAGCGTGGCGTCCGCCCTGCGCGGACGAGCCTCGTACCAAAAAGAAAAGGGTCAACTCGTTTCCGAGTTGACCCTTGAAGAGTGGTGCGGCTGGCAGGAATTGAACCCACGACCCCTTGGTTCGTAGCCAAGTACTCTATCCAACTGAGCTACAGCCGCACAGCTTGCTATCATAGCATGTATTTTTTGAGGCCTTTTCGATCCGTCGAAACAAATCTCAAAAATACGGGTGGTAGGCCGTGATGGGCTTGAACCATCGACCAACGGATTATGAGTCCGCTGCTCTAACCAACTGAGCTAACGGCCCACGTGGGCTCGATTCTATTCGCGCCGAAAAGGCGCCTTGCTACTTGCGGTGGCTCAGCGCGTTGCTGACCAGCTTGGAAGTGATGTCGACGATCTGGATCATGCGCTCGTAGGGCATGCGCGTCGGGCCGATCACGCCGAGCGTGCCCACGACCTGGCCGTCGACCTCGTAGTTGGCGCTGACGATGGACAGTTCCTCGACCGGCACCACCTGGCTCTCGCCGCCGATGAAGATGCGCACGCCCTCGGCCTTGCTCGACACGTCGAGCAGCCGCATCAGCTGCGCCTTCTGCTCGAAGAGCTCGAAGGCGCGGCGCAACTGCCCCATGTCGCTCGAGAAGTCGCTGACCGCGAGCAGGTTGCGCTCGCCCGAGATCACGACGTCGTCCTCCTGCGATTCGCTCAACACGTCCGAGCTGACCTTCACGGCCGCCTGCATCAGCGCCGCGATCTCGCCGCGCAGCGTGTCGACCTCGGACTGCAGCCGGTCGCGCACCTGCTCGATCGTCAGGCCCGCGTAGTGGGCGTTGATGTAGTTCGCGGCCTCGACCAGCTGCGACTGCGAGTAGTCGGCCTCGGGAAAGATCACGCGGTTCTGCACGTCGCCTTCGGGCGAGACGATGATCACCAGCAGCCGGCGGTCCGACAGGCGCAGGAACTCGATCTGCTTGAACACCGACGAACGCCGTGGCGCCATCACCACGCCGACGAACTGCGAGAGGTTCGACAGCAGGTGCGCCGCGTTGGCGATCACGCGTTGCGGCTGGTCGGGCGCGAGGCTCGGCGCGGCCAGGTGCTCGCGCTGCGCGGTGAGCATGGTGTCGACGAAAAGCCTGTAGCCGCGCGCCGTGGGCACGCGGCCGGCCGAGGTGTGCGGACTGGCGATCAGCCCGAGCGACTCGAGGTCCGACATCACGTTGCGGATGGTCGCGGGCGAGAGGTCCAGGCCCGAGGAACGCGAGAGCGTTCGCGAGCCGACAGGCTGGCCTTCGGCGATGTAGCGCTCGACGAGCGTCTTGAGCAGCAACTTGGCGCGGTCGTCCAGCATTGCAAGATTTTAGTGTTGTAATTTGTAGCCATGACCTCTCCCTTTCGTCACGTCGCGCTGATCGGCAAATACCAGGCTTCCGGAGCCCGGTGCGGCGAGCGCGACAGCGTGATGGAAGGCATCGCGAGTTTTCTCGAATCCCAGGGCTGCAAGGTCTACGTCGAACAGCCGCGCGGCGACGACGAACCGGCCCAGGCCCTGCCCACCGGCGACCGCTACGAGGCCCTCACGGTCGAGCAGATCGGCCAGCAGTGCGACCTCGGCCTGGTGGTCGGCGGCGACGGCACCATGCTCGGCATCGGCCGGCAACTCGCGGCCTTCGGCATCCCGCTGATCGGCATCAACCGGGGCCGGCTCGGCTTCATCACCGACATCCCGCTCGACAACTTCCAGGCCACGCTGATCCCGATGCTGGCCGGCGAATACGAGGAAGACCACCGCAGCCTGATGCACGCGCAGGTGATGCGCGACGGCGCCGTGGTGTTCGATGCGCTCGCGATGAACGACGTGGTGGTCAACCGCGGCGCGACCTCGGGCATGGTCGAGCTGCGGGTCTCGGTGGGCAAGCATTTCGTGGCCAACCAGCGCGCCGACGGCCTGATCATCGCGTCGCCCACGGGTTCGACGGCCTATGCGCTGTCGGCCGGCGGGCCGCTGCTGCATCCGGCGGTGCCGGGCTGGGTGCTGGTGCCGATCGCGCCGCACACGCTGTCGAACCGCCCGGTGCTGCTGCCCGATGCCGACGAGATCGTGATCGAGCTCGTGGGCGGGCGCGATGCCAGCGCGAATTTCGACATGCAATCGCTGGCCTCGCTCGCGATCGGCGACCGCGTGGTGGTGCGCCGCTCCGATTTCCGGGTGCGCTTCCTGCATCCGCGCGGCTGGAGCTATTTCGACACCCTGCGCAAGAAACTGCATTGGAACGAAGGAGGTTCCTGAGATGGCGCTCAGACGCATCGCACTGCGCGATTTCGTGATCGTGCGATCCCTGGAGATCGACCTGTCCGACGGCTTCACGGTGCTGACCGGCGAAACCGGCGCGGGCAAATCCATCCTGATCGACGCGCTGCAGCTCGCGCTCGGCAACCGCGCCGATGCGGGCGCGGTGCGCGAAGGCGCCGAGCGGCTCGACGTGAGCGCGGAGTTCGACCACGACCCGGCCTTCGTGGCCTGGCTCGACGAAGGCGGCTTCGAGGCGGGCGATGCCCTGCTGCTGCGCCGCACCGTCGACCTGCAGGGCCGCAGCCGCGGCTGGATCAACGGCAGCCCCGCCACCGCGACGCAGCTGCGCGACATCGGCGACCGGCTGCTCGACATCCATGGCCAGCACGCCTGGCAGAGCCTCACGCGGCCCGACGCGGTGCGCGGCCTGCTCGATGCCTACGCCGGCGTGCGCACCGATGCGCTCGACGCCGCCTGGCAGGGCTGGCGCCAGGCGCTGTCCGCGCTCGAGCGTGCGCGCGGCACGCAGGATTCGCTGCAGCGCGAACGCGAACGGCTGCAGTGGCAGATCTCGGAGGTCGCGAAGCTCGCGCCGGGCGCCGACGAATGGGAAGAACTGTCGGGGAGCCACACGCGCATCTCGAACGCGCAGGCGCTGATCGACGCCGCCCAGGGCGCCAGCCACGCGCTCGAGGACGAGGACAACGGCGCGCTGGCCGCGCTCTCGCGCGCGGTCACGCTGCTGCAGAACTGCGAACACATCGAGCCCGAGTTCCGCGCGCTCGGCGAGGTGCTGTCCTCCAGCATCGCGCAGGCCGCCGATGCCGCGCACTCGCTGCACGGCTACCTGCGCGACGCCGACACCGACCCCCAGCGGCTGGCCGAACTCGACGAACGCATGAGCCTGTGGATGTCGCTGGCGCGCCGCTACAAGCGCCCGCCGGCCGAACTGCCGGCGCTGCTGGCCGGCTGGCAGGCCGAGCTGCAGGCCCTCGACGCGCAGAGCGACCTCGAAGGCCTGGAACGCGCCGAGCAGACGGCGCAGCAGGCCTACCTGAAGGAGGCCCGCGCGCTCGGCAAGCTGCGCAAGCAGGCCGCGCCCAAGCTGGCCCAGGCGGTCACGCAGGCGATGCAGGGCCTGGGCATGCAGGGCGGCCGCTTCGAGGTCGATCTGCAGCTGCTGGCCCAGCCGGGCAAGGCCGGTCTCGAGGAGATCGCCTTCCTGGTCGCCGGCCACACCGGCAGCACGCCGCGGCCGATCGGCAAGGTGGCCTCGGGCGGCGAGCTCTCGCGCATCGCGCTCGCGATCGCGGTCACCACCAGCCAGCTCGGCGCCGCCCAGACGCTGATCTTCGACGAGGTCGATTCGGGCGTCGGCGGCGCGGTCGCCGAGACCGTGGGCCGGCTCATGAAGCAGCTGGGCCGCGACCGTCAGGTGCTCGCGGTCACCCACCTGCCCCAGGTGGCGGCCTGCGCCGACCACCACCTCGTGGTCGCTAAGCGGCAGACCGCGGGAACCACCGGCAAGGACGGTCCGCGCACCGAGAGCGGCGTGTCGCTGCTCGACGACGACAGCCGCGCGAACGAGATCGCCCGCATGCTGGGCGGCGAGAAGGTCTCGCAGACCTCGCTCGCCCACGCGCGCGAGATGCTGGGCCACAAGACGCCGGCGGCCACCTCATGAAGGCGGTGCGCCACGACCACGGGGCTGCGCGATGAGCCTCGACCTGGTGCTCATCACCGGCATGTCGGGCTCCGGCAAGTCGGTCGCGCTGCATGCGCTCGAGGATGCGGGCTACTACTGCGTCGACAACCTGCCGCCCGAGCTGCTCACGCCCTTCATCGCGCTGCAGCACGCGCAGAACGCGCAGCGCGTGGCGATCGCGATGGACGTGCGCAGCGGCGTCTCGCTGCCGATCGTTCCGCAGCAGCTCGAGGCGCTGCGCAACGACGGCGTGTCGCTGCGCTCGCTGTTCCTCGACGCGACCACCGACGCGCTGCTGCGCCGCTATTCGGAAACCCGGCGCCGCCATCCGCTATCGAGCCAGGAAGGCCGCACCGACGTGCCCGACCAGCAGCGCGTGCTGGTGCAGGCCATCGAGCTCGAGCGCGAACTGCTGGCCGACCTGCGCGAAGGCGCCGACGTGATCGACACCAGCCTGATCCGGCCGGCGCAGCTGCAGAGCTACGTCAAGTCGCTGATCTCGGCGCCGCAGAGCCGCCTGACGCTGGTCTTCGAGTCCTTCGCATTCAAGCGCGGCGTGCCGCTCGATGCCGATTTCGTGTTCGACGTGCGCATGCTGCCCAACCCGCACTACGTGCCCACGCTGCGGCCGCTGACCGGCCGCGACGCGCCGGTGGCCGACTGGCTGCGCGAGCACGACGACGTGGCGCGCATGTACGAGGACATCGAGCAGTTCCTCACGCGCTGGCTCGATGCGCTCGCACGAGACCACCGCAGCTACGTGACGGTGGCGATCGGCTGCACCGGCGGCCAGCACCGCTCGGTGTTCCTGGTCGAACAGCTGGCGCGCAGCTTCGGCGCGCGCTGGGGCGCGCTCAAGCGGCACCGCGAACTCGACGCGAGCTGAAGAAAAAAAGGACGAGGGGCCGAGAGCCTCAGCCCCCGGTGTTCTCGAGCAGCTTGCGCACCGGCGCGGGCAGTCCCAGGCCCAGCCATTCCGAGGCCTCGACCCAGCGCGCCGCATCGCCCTGCGGCGTTCCGCCATCGATGCGCACCGGATGCAGGTGCAGGTCCTTGTGGGTCAGCACGTGCACGAAGGGCGCGAGGTCCTCGCAGCGATCGCGCTCGGCCGCGGGCAGCGCGGCCAGCAGTTCGTCGCGCGAATCGAACACCGGCAGGCAGTGCAGGCCGGCCCAGATGCCCTTGGCGGGCCGCTTCTCGAGCCATACGCGCCCGCTCGCATCGCGCGCCAGCAGCACCCACAGCGACTGCGCCGTGCGCCGCAGCTTGCGCGTCTTGACCGGATAGCGCTCGGGCGAACCTTCGCGCCGCGCCACGCAGCTGTCGTTGACCGGGCACAGCATGCAGCTCGGCTTGCGCGGCAGGCAGACGGTGGCGCCGAGGTCCATCTGGCCCTGCGTGTAGCTCGCGATCGCCTCGCGGTCGTCGGCCGGCGGCAGCAGCCGCGTCGCATGCTCCCAGAGCAGGCGCTCGCTGGCCGAGGAGGACAGGTCCTCGCCGAAGCCCAGCACGCGCGTCAGCACGCGCTTCACGTTGCCGTCGAGGATGGCGACGCGCTCACCGAAGCAGAAGGCCGCGACGGCCGCGGCGGTGGAACGGCCGATGCCCGGCAAGGTCGCCAGTTCGGCGGCCGTCTGCGGGAAGCTGCCGCCGAAGCGCGCCATCACCTCCTGCGCGCAGCGGTGCATGTTGCGGGCGCGGCTGTAGTAGCCGAGGCCACTCCAGAGCCCGAAGACCTCGTCCTCGGTGCCTTCGGCCAGCGCCCGCACGTCGGGAAAGCGCTCGAGGAAGCGCGCGAAGTAGCCGAGCACGGTCGTGACCTGCGTCTGCTGCAGCATCACCTCGGACAGCCACACGCGGTAGGGATCGCGCGTGTTCTGCCACGGCAGCTCGCTGCGGCCATGGCTGCGCTGCCACGCGACCACGCGCTCGGCGAAGCCCGCGGGAATTTTCAAGGTTGCGGACGCGGCAGCCTCGGGGCTGCGCTTGCGCGTGCGCGCGGCAGCGGACGCCGGCACGCCGTGCTCAGGCCGCGGCACGCAGCTCGCCGGCCGCGGCCGCCGTGGCGGACGGCTTGCCATGCTGCGCGATCAGCGCGGTGAATTCGCTCAGGCGCTGCTGCAGCCCGGCCAGCGCGCTCTCCTGCGCCGCCAGTTCGAGCAGCCGCTCGTCGAGGCTGCCGGCCGCGTTCTGGATGCGCTCGATCGCCTCGATGCGCTTGCTGAAGTTGCGGCGGCGCTCCTTGAGCTGCGCATCGATCTGCGCGCTGGCGCCCTTGCTCCAGCGCTCGACCTCGGTCATGGCGGCCTCGTTCACCAGCCGCAGCCGGCTCGCGAGCGCGCGCACCAGCTTGTCGCAGAAGTCGGCCTGCGCGAGCTTGAGCATGTTGCCCACGCCCAGGTAGTGGATGTGGCTGCGCTCGATCTGGCTGAGCTCCTGCTCGAAGCCGCTGAGGTCGGGCTCGGCCGGCGCCTGCAGGGTGAAGCCCTGCTCGGCATTGAGCTGGCGGAAGGTGGCATGCAGCATCGACTGGATCTCGGCCGTGGTCGCCTGCACCTCGCGCAGGTTGTTGCGCAGCGAGTCGAAAGTCTCGCCGTACACCTTGCGCACGTTGAACTTGACGCCGGGGCGCTTGAGCGCGGCCGACAGCCGCACCATGTCGGCCTTGAGCGCCGTGCGGCCCAGCACCGCGTAGACCTCGCGCAGCAGCTTGCCCTGCACCGAGCGCAGCGCCAGGATGCGCGCGTTGCTGCCCTCGAACTCGTTCTGTTCCTGGTCGATGCGCGCGCGCATGTGCCGGATCACCGACACGTTCTTGCCGCGCAGCCCCTGCAGCTCGAGCGCCTGCTCGGCCAGGTCGCGCTGGCGCACCTTGAGGATGCGCTCGGCCTCGGTCCGCAGCGCGGCCATGCCGGCATCGACGGCCAGCCGCAGCATGGTCTCGCGCTTGCCGAGCACGCCCTGGCCCAGCAGGGCCTCGAGCGCGGGCAGGCGGCTGGCCTCGAGCAGCCGCGCATCGCGGTGCACCTTGGCCTGCAGGCCCTTCTGCGCCGACACCGGCAGCACCTGCGCGAGCGGCACGTCGAGGTGCTTGGCGGCGACCTGGCGCTGCTGCTCGATCTGCTGCTCGATCTGCGCGTGGGTGCTCAGCGTGTCCCACAGGGTGTCGATCTTGTTGAGCACCACGAAGCGCGTGTCGCTGCCCTCGTTCTCGGTCACCAGGTGCTCGCGCCAGATCGACAGGTCGGAGCGGGTGACGCCGGTTTCGGCGCCGAGGATGAAGACCACCGCGTGCGCCTGCGGGATCAGGCTCACCGTCAGTTCGGGTTCGGCGCCGATCGCGTTGAGGCCCGGGGTGTCGAGGATCACCAGCCCCTGCTCGAGCAGCGGATGCGGCATGTTCAGCACGGCATGGCGCCAGCGCGGGATCTCGACCCGGCCCTCGGCGTCCTGCACCGGGTTGTCGTCGGGCGTTTCCTCGTTCCAGAAGCCCAGCGCGCGCGCCTCGTCCTGCGAGACCCAGCGCACCTCGGCCACCTTGGCCATGGCCTGGGCCAGCCGTTCGGCATCGCCGACGTCGATCGCGATCTCGGTCCAGCGCGCGGGCTGGTCGCGCCAGTAGGCGAGCGAATGCGGCTCCAGGCGGGTCTCGATCGGCAGCAGGCGCAGCTTGGGCGCCAGCATGGCGTCGTAGCCGAGCTCGGTCGGGCACATGGTGGTGCGGCCCGCGCTCGCCGGCATGATGCGCCGCCCGTAGCCGGCGAAGAAGATCGCGTTGATCAGCTCCGACTTGCCGCGCGAGAACTCGGCGACGAAGGCCACCATGACCTTGCTGGTGCGGATCTGCGATTCGAGCCCGCGCAGCCGCTCGGCCACCGCCTGGTCGAGCAGCTCGTTCTCGGTCAGCCAGCGGGACAGCCACTGCAAGCGGTGGGCGAAATTGCTCCGCCACGCACCGTGCTGGTCGAGTTGTTGGTTGAAGGAGCGGCTCAAGGTGGAAATGTAAAAACTTTCTTACAAATATAACATCGCAATCTGAAAACCGGGTGACCGGTACGCATTGACCTCCGGCCGGACTGCGGCACTGCGACCGTTCATCGGACTACTTCTGGCACACCGGACAGAAATAGGTCGAGCGCTGCCCCTGGCGCAACAGCCGGATCGGCGTGCCGCAGACCCTGCACGGTTCGCCGGCACGGCCATAGACCGTGGCCTCGAGCTGGAAGTAGCCGTTCTGGCCGTCGATGGAAAAGTCGCGCAGGGTGCTGCCGCCCTTCTCGACCGCCCGCGCCAGGATCTCCTTGACCGCGGCATGCAGCCGCGCGGCGCGCGGCCGGCTGATGCGCGCGGCCGACAACGTGGGACGGATGCCGGCCTGGAACAGCGCTTCCGAAGCATAGATGTTGCCCACGCCCACCACCACGTCGCCCGCGAGCAGCACCTGCTTGATCGCGGTGCGGCGCTTGCGCAGGCCGGCATGGAAGGCATCGAGGTCGAAGGCCTCGCCCAGCGGCTCCATGCCGAGCCCGCCGAGCAGCTTGATCGCCCAGGGCGCGGCCTCGTCGTCGACGTAGACCACGGCGCCGAAGCGGCGCGGATCGTTGAGCCGCAGCGTGCCGCGGTCGGTGACCAGGTCGAAGTGATCGTGCACGCCGGGCTCGGGCAAGGCGGCATCGAAGCGCAGGCTGCCCGACAT
Source organism: Variovorax sp. GW821-FHT10D07 (assembly GCF_059415325.1). Taxonomy (NCBI): domain Bacteria; kingdom Pseudomonadati; phylum Pseudomonadota; class Betaproteobacteria; order Burkholderiales; family Comamonadaceae; genus Variovorax; species Variovorax sp. GW821-FHT10D07. The sequence goes on from NZ_JBWKMZ010000015.1 coordinate 72,589, forward strand.
GCCCAGGTGCAGCAGCAGCAGGCCCACGTCGAGATCGATCAGGAGGTATTTGCCGCGCCGGCGCACCTCGCGCACGCGGCGACCCACCAGCAGCTCGGGCGCCACCATCAGCGCCCAGCGCAGCGGCTTGCCGATGCGCACCGCATCGATGCGCGCGCCGGCGATGCGGTCCGCGATTCCGCGCCGCGTGACTTCGACTTCGGGTAGCTCAGGCATGGGGCTCCAACAACTGCAGGACACGAAGCCCCACGCGGTGCTCGTTCAAATGCATGGATTATTATGGTTCGATGATTCCATCGCCCCGCCGACACCGCCTTGCGGCGGCCGCGTCACTCGTGCTCCTGGCCTGCGCCGCCCACGTCCACGCGCAGTCCTCCGACCCCGCCGCGCCGGACAGCCCGGCTCCCATCATCGAACGCAGCGCGCCGCCCAAGCCGGCGACGCCCGCGAGCCCGCAGCCCGCCAAGCCGCCCGCGCGCACGGCGCCCGCAAAGCCCGCTGCAGCGGCCGCCGCGGCCGATCCCGCGCCGCAGCCTTCGGCCCTGAGCGCCGACATGTTCTACGAGATCCTCATGGGCGAGCTCAGCGCGCGCTCGGGCGATCCCGGTTCGGGCTACCAGTACGTGCTCGATGCAGCGCGCAGGCTGCGCGACGGCAAGCTGTTCCAGCGCGCGATCGAGATCGCGCTGCAGTCGCGCTCGGGCGACGCCGCCCTCGCCGCGGCACGCGCCTGGCAGGACACGGTGCCCAACTCGCGCGACGCGCGCCGTTTCGAGCTGCAGATCCTGATCCTGCTCAACCGCATCGGCGACACGACCGAACTGCTGCGCGCCGAGATCGCGGCCAGCCCGCAGGTCGAACGACCGCTGCTGATGGCCGTGATCGCGCGCAACTACTCGCGCGCCACCGACAAGAAGCTCGCCGCCTCGGTGGTCGAGCAGGCGCTGGTCGACGAATTCAAGAATCCCGCGACGGCGGGCATGGCCTGGGCCACGGTGGGCCGGCTGCGCCTCAATGCCGGCGACAACTCGGGTGCGCTCGAGGCCGCGCGCAAGGGCCAGCAGGCCGACCCGGCCTCCGATGCGCCCCCGGCGCTCGCACTCGAACTCATCGATCCGGGCCAGCCACTGGCCGAACCGATCGTCACGCGCTACCTGGCCGGCAATCCGAAGGCTTCGCCCGAGCTGCGCGTGGCCTATTCGCGCGTGCTGGTCGAGAACCGCCGCTACGCCGAAGCCTCGAGCCAGCTGCAATCGCTGACCGTCGCGCGCCCCGAACTCGCCGAACCCTGGCTGCTGCTCGGCAGCCTGCAGGCCCAGGCACGCCAGGACGCCGCGGCCGAAACCTCGCTCAAGCGCTACCTCGAGCTGGCCAGCAGCCAGCCGGCCGCCGCCGCGCAGGCCGAGGCCGGCGACCGCAACCGCGGCGTGACGCAGGCCTACCTGCTGCTGTCGCAACTGGCCGAGCGGCGCAAGGACTTCACCGGCGCCGAGCGCTGGCTCGCGCGCATCGACAACACCGACGATCTGGTGATCGCGCAGACGCGCCGTGCCGGCCTGCTGGCGCGCCAGGGCAAGCTGCCGCAGGCACGCGAGCTCGTGCGCGGCCTGCCCGAGCGCACGCCCGAGGACAAGAAGCAGAAGTTCCTGGCCGAGGTGCAACTGCTGCGCGACGCCAAGCAGTTCCAGGCCGCCTACGACATGCTGGCCCAGGCCTCGGCCGCCGCGCCCGACGACACCGACCTCGTCTACGACCAGGCCATGATGGCCGAGAAGCTCGACCGCCTCGACGAGATGGAGCGGCTGCTGCGCCGGCTGATGCAGCTCAAGCCCGAGAACCAGAACGCCTACAACGCCCTCGGCTACTCGTTCGCCGATCGCAAGATCCGGCTCGAGGAAGCCCGCACGCTGATCCAGAAGGCCGTGCAGCTCGCGCCGGAAGACCCGTTCATCGCCGACAGCCTGGGCTGGGTCGAGTTCAGACTCGGCAACACGGCCGAGGCCATCCGCATCCTCGAGGCCGCCTACAAGACGCGCCCCGATCCGGAGATCGGCGCCCACTTCGGCGAAGTGCTGTGGTCCATCGGCCAGAAGGACCGCGCGGTCACGATCTGGAAGGAAGCGCTGCTGAGCGACGCCGACAACGAAACCCTGCAGGAAACGCTCAAGCGCCTGCGGGTCAAGCCCTGAGATGGCGGCGCTCGTGGCTTCCGGCGGCGCGCGGCCCGATGGCGGCCGGCGTCTGCTGCTGACGGCAATCGCTACTTTTTCCATAGCGGGATGCGCGCAGCTCACGGGCGGCTCGAAGGCCTCCGTGCCGCGCGCGACGAATGCCTGGAGCGGCCGCATGTCGCTGCGCGTGGACAGCGAACCGGTGCAGACCTTCTCGGCGCTGTTCGAGCTGCGCGGCTCGCCCGAGACCGGCGAGCTCTCGCTCACCACGCCGATCGGCAGCACGCTGGCCCAGTTGCACTGGTCGCCCGGCGAAGCCCTGCTGAAGAACGGCAGCGACACGCGGCGCTACGCCTCGCTCGACGCGCTGATCGAGGCCGCCACCGGCGCCGCGATCCCGGTCGCCGCGCTGTTCGGCTGGCTCGAGGGCCGCAATGACCCCGTGCCCGGCTGGCGAGCCGACCTCGGCCAGCTCGCGAGCGGCCGGCTGCAGGCGCTGCGCGAGACACCGGCACCGCGGGCCGACCTGCGCATCGTGTTCGAGCGCATGCCGGCGTCATGAAGGCGATCTACGACCTTCCCGCGCCGGCCAAGCTCAACCTCTTCCTCCACGTCACCGGCCGGCGCGACGACGGCTACCACCTGCTGCAGTCGGTCTTCATGCTGATCGACTGGTGCGACACGCTCCACGTCGAACTGCGCGGCGACGGCCAGCTGAGCCGCGAGGACCTGACCGTGCCGCTGCCGGCCGACGACCTCGTGCTGCGCGCCGCGCGCGCGCTGCAGGCCCATGCGGCGCCGGGCCAGGGTGCGCACATCGGCGTCGCGAAACACGTGCCCTCGCAGGCCGGCATGGGTGGCGGCTCTTCCGATGCCGCGACCTGCCTGCTGGCGCTCAACCGGCTCTGGAATCTGCGGCTGCCGCTCGCGGAGCTCTCGCGCATCGGCCTGTCGCTGGGCGCCGACGTGCCGTTCTTCCTCTCGGGCCGCAACGCCTGGGTCGAAGGCATCGGCGAGAAAATCCGCCCGATCGAACTGCCGTCGGCACGCTTCGTTGTGGTCAAACCACCCGAGGGACTCGATACCCGTTTAATTTTTTCTGCGGATGATCTGCAACGGGCAAGTCCTGTTGCTATAATCACGGGCTTTGCTGCAGTACGCGAACAGCACGCAGATCAAAACCTCTTAAGCCTCGGCGAGGAAGTTTTCGATTTCGGCCACAACGACCTGCAGCCGGTTGCCCAACGGCTCTGTCCCGCGATCACCGACGCCATCGATTGGCTCGGCGCCCAGGGATTCGATGCCAGGATGACCGGCTCTGGAAGTTCGGTGTTCGCCAGAATGCAGCAGGAACCGCAGAACGCGGAACTGCTTTCGGGCCCCACGGGCTGGCAGGTTCGCCAATGCGACAATCTGGCCGCTCATCCACTTCGAGGTTGGGCAGCCTGAAAAACTGATCGGAGCGCCCAGGCGTTTCGATGCGACATATATCGGTAGGCGGTGCAAACCGTCGACCTGTGTAGGGGAGTCGCCAAGCTGGTTAAGGCACTGGATTTTGATTCCAGCATGCAAAGGTTCGAATCCTTTCTCCCCTGCCAAACCTTTCAGACACTACGGCCCGCGGGCCGTAGTTTCTTTTTGAAGCCGCGGTCCCTGGACCCGGCACTTCGTTTGCGGCCGACCCGCTGCAATAATCGGCGGCCCCAGGGTCGCCAAGACTCGTAACTCTTTGGCGGCTTTCCCAAGCCAAATCGCTCAGCCGGGACGCGCTCATGCAGGCTCACCATCCTGATTTCATGGTTTTCACCGGCAATGCCAATCCGGGCCTTGCTGCAGAAATCGCGAGCAACCTGGGCACCACCCTCGGTGCCGCCCGCGTCGGTCGCTTCTCCGACGGTGAAGTCACCGTCGAGATCAACCAGAACGTGCGGGCACGCGATGTGTTCGTGGTGCAGTCCACCTGCGCCCCGACCAACGAGAACCTGATGGAACTGCTGATCATGGTCGACGCGCTCAAGCGCGCCTCGGCCGAACGCATCAGCGCCGTGATTCCCTATTTCGGCTATGCCCGCCAGGACCGCCGCCCGCGCTCGAGCCGCGTGCCGATCTCGGCCAAGGTCGTGGCCAACCTGCTGGAAACCGTGGGCGTCGAGCGCGTGCTCACGATGGACCTGCACGCCGACCAGATCCAGGGCTTCTTCGACATCCCGGTCGACAACATCTACGCCTCGCCGGTGCTGCTGGGCGACCTGCGCGCCAAGAACTACGAAGACCTGATCGTGGTCTCGCCCGACGTCGGCGGCGTGGTCCGTGCCCGCGCGCTGGCCAAGCAACTGAACTGCGACCTCGCCATCATCGACAAGCGCCGCCCCAAGGCCAACGTCAGCGAAGTCATGAACGTGATCGGCGAGATCGACGGCCGCAACTGCGTGATCATGGACGACATGATCGACACCGCGGGTACGCTGGTCAAAGCGGCCGAAGTGCTGAAGGAACGCGGCGCCAAGAGCGTCTACGCCTACTGCACGCACCCGATCTTCTCGGGCCCCGCGATCGAGCGCCTCAGCAAGGGCACGGCCCTCGACGAAGTGGTCGTGACCAACACCATTCCCCTTTCCGACAGCGCCAACGGCTGCGGAAAGATCCGCCAGCTCTCCGTGGCACCGCTGATCGCCGAGACGATCCAGCGCATTGCCAAGGGCGAGTCGGTGATGAGTTTGTTCTCGGACCAGGACAATCTCTTCTGAGATTGCGCTCCTGCCGTTCGGGCAAAAAGCCGGCTTCCCTGATCGGGAAGTCATTTTGAAACCGGCGCCGCACTGGTCGCGGTCGGCGCTCAAGAAGCGAAATGGCCGTCGTGCCTTCGCTCCAAGGAGTTAACTATGAAATTCGTCGCTTTCGAGCGCGCCAAGCAGGGCACGGGTGCGAGCCGCCGTCTCCGCATCTCGGGCAAGACGCCCGGCATCGTCTACGGTGGCGAAGGCCAGCCGCAACTGATCGAGCTCGATCACAACGCACTGTGGCACGCCCTCAAGAAGGAAGCCTTCCACGCCTCCGTCCTCGAGATGGAACTCGGCGGCAGCGTGAGCAAGGTGCTGCTGCGCGACGTGCAGTACCACCCGTTCCGCCAGCTGGTCCAGCACATCGACTTCCAACGCGTCGATGCCAAGACCCGCCTGCACATGAAGGTGCCGCTGCACTTCAAGGGCGAGGAAGAGTCCGATGCCGTCAAGCTCGACCACAACCTCGTGAACCACGTGCTGACCGAACTCGAAGTGAGCTGCCTGCCCAGCGACCTGCCCGAGTTCATCGAAGTCGACCTCTCGACGCTGAAGAAGAACGCCACGCTGCACGTCAACGACATCAAGCTGCCCAAGGGCGTGAAGTTCGTGAGCCACGGCAAGACCAACCCGGTCGTGGTCTCGGCCGTGCCGCCGCTGGTCGCCGAAGAGCCGGCACCCGCTGCCGAAGGCGCTGCCGAAGCTGCACCCGCAGCGGCTCCCGCCAAGAAGACCGGCAAGAAGTAATTCCCGCCCTCTTCAAGAAGAAAGCCCACCGATCGGTGGGCTTTTTTCATGGCTCAGCGTGCAACCGCCTTGCGGAAGTTCGGATCGTCCAGCAGTTCGCCCACGAGCTTCTTGTACAGCGCGACGTACTGGTTGATCGCATCGGGAATGGCGATCGCGCCCACGAACGAAGACTCCCAATCCGCCTTGGTGCTGAGTTCCTTGTCGTAGGTCTTGCGCCCCTGATCCTCCACGATGAATCGCGCAGCCAGGGATGCGGTGCCGCGTCCCATCGGCGCCTCGACCGTGCTCTGCGTGAGTTCACCGCGAATGGAGCGCGACGCTCCCGGCTCGAGCACGCCCGCGGCGTTCAGGTCGGCCTTCAGCGATTCGGCCAAGTACTTCGAGAGCGAACTGTCGTAAGGCGAGAAGAAGGTGTTGCTGCGAATGCTGACCTTCAGATCGAGCGAACGGTCCTTGCCCTCCGCGAGCTTGAACTCGCCGACGGACACCGGACCGATGCCGCCGGCCTTGGCCTTCTGGATGTTGTCGGCGCTGGCCACCGGCTCGGCGAGCTTGACCTGCGCGCAGCCGACCAGACCCATGGCCGCAGTGCAGAAGAGTACCGCGGCGATGCGACGGAATGAAATGGCGAACTTGTTCATGATGTCCTTCTCCCTCGAATCAGTTGTTGTTGGCGGCGAAGGCTGGATCCTTCGAGAGATCGTTCAGCGCATTGCTCATGATCTGACTGATCATCGAGAACACGGCCTCTTCGATCGATGCGGCCTTCTTGGCGTTGCCCGGTTCCGCGGTGGCGCCCACCGTCGTGTGAATCGCATGCCGGGCCGTCTTCACGATGGGACTGGATTGCCCCTCGCCCATATAGCTCACGGTGCAGATATAGCCGTCGGAGGCCTGCGAGCCAGCGAGGCCGAAGGTCAGTCCCGTCACGAAACCCTTCTGAAAAACGTCGTCGGTCAGCGGAACGTTGTTGAGCTTGACGCTCAGCAGCGCACCACCCTGAACGGGCTTTTCCTCGACGGAGGAGAACAGGCCACTGGCCTTGACCTTCTCGATGACCTTCGGCTGCAGCACCTTCGTTGCCTGGGCATTCGCAACGCCCTTGGTCTGGAACTCGAACGCCACCTGCACGGGCTTCGGCGTAGCGGGCTTGCGGTACTCGCTCGCGTTGATTTCCTTGGTCGCGCCATCGACATAGTGCGACGCGCAACCGGTCAGGACGACCGCGGCCGCCACGCACACCACATGCGAGACACGGCGCAGGCTTTCTATGAATGAATAACTCAAGACTTCTCCTCTTTTTGTTGAATGGAGTTGCCATCGTAGTGAGAGAGGATTCTTGAAGTTACAAAATAATCACCAAGAGACAGCATCTGACTCTTCGAAGCAACATCCGGACGCCCGATGCCGGCCCTCGATAATTCGCCCCATGATCAAACTGTTCGTCGGCCTAGGTAACCCCGGGCCTGAATACGAAGCCACGCGGCACAACGCCGGCTTCTGGTGGATCGACGCCCTCGCGCGCGACTGGAAGCTCAACCTCGTGCCCGAGCGCAGCTACCACGGCCTCGCGGCGCGCGCGAACATCGGCGGCCAGAGCATCTGGCTGCTCGAGCCGCAGACCTTCATGAACCTCTCGGGCAAGTCGGTCGCCGCGCTCGCGCGCTTCTTCAAGATCGCGCCCGAAGAAATCCTCGTGGCCCACGACGAGCTCGACGTGGTGCCCGGCCAGGCCAAGCTCAAGTTCGGCGGCAGCCATGCGGGCCACAACGGCTTGCGCGACATCCATGCGCAGCTCGGCACCGGCGACTACTGGCGGCTGCGCCTGGGCATCGGTCATCCCGGCGTGAAGTCGGAGGTGATCAACTGGGTGCTCAAGAAGCCGCTGAAGGAACAACGCGACGCGATCGACGATGCGATCGTGCGCAGCCTGCATGCCCTGCCCGCGCTGCTCGCGGGCGAAATGGAAAAGGCCACGGCCACCATCCACACGAGCAAACCGCCCCGGCCCAAACCGCCGCGGCGCGAGCCTGGCGACGGCAGCGCGCCCGCCGCACCCTAGCCAGCGTTCATCGCGGGAAGCGCCGACAGAGCGCGAAGCAAGAGGGAGAGAAGAACGATGTCGACAACGAGGGAGAGAACGAGAAGAACGCACCGCCTGCACCGATCCATCGTCGCCAGAGCGATGGCCATCGGCGTCTGTGCAGTGACGAGCGCATTCGCGCAGCAGCCAGGCACGTCGACCTGGCGCTGCGGCAACAGCTACAGCGACCGCCCCTGCGCAGGCGGAACGACGGTGAAGGTGGACGACGCGCGCAGCGACGACGACCGCCAGGCCGCCGACGAGGCCACGCGGCGCAACGCGAAGCTGGCCGACCGGCTCGAACGCACGCGGCTGTCCGAGGAGAAGCAGGCGCATCAGCGCGACCAGCGTGCCGCGCAGGACGCCCAGCGCGCGGCACTCGCGCAACGCAGGCTCGAAGCCCAGGAGCGCCTGGAGAAGGCCAGGGCCACGAAGCTCGCGGCCGAGCCGCGCAAGGCCACGGCCAGCTACGGGGAGAGACCGGGATCGAAGCCCGGGGAGGAAGGCGGCGCGAAGAAGAAGCGCCGCAAGCCCGCGGCCTCAGACGCCGGTTGAGGGTGGGGACGGCGGCTGCGGCAACGCGGCCTTCGTTGCCGTGAGACGCTGGTACTTCTGCATCAGCGTCTCGCGGCTTTCCACGTGGTCCGGATGGATCGGGATGCAGGCCACGGGGCAGATCTGCACGCACTGCGGCTCATCGAAGTGGCCCACGCATTCGGTGCATTTGTGCGGATCGATCTCGTAGATCGCCTCGCCCATGTAGATCGCATCGTTCGGGCACTCCGGCTCGCAGACATCGCAGTTGATGCATTCGTCGGTGATCATGAGGGCCATGCCGCGATTATCCCAGGCGGCGGAGTCCCCGGCGGCAACGTGGGAGAGCGATCCCTTCGGGGATCCGGTGCTACGGCATGCTTGTTGCAGTTGTCGGGTTATGCTGCGCCCCGCCCCATGAGCCTCTTCTTAATCAAGCGCCTTGCCACGCTGATCGGCACGCTGATCGGCGCCTCCATCATCGTCTTCCTGGTCCTGGAGATCCTGCCCGGCAACGCCGCGCAGATGCTCATGGGCCCGGACGCCGCACCCGAAGCCGTCGCCGCCCTGGCCACCAAGCTCGGCCTCGACCAACCCGCCTGGACCCGCTACTGGCACTGGATCGCGGGTCTCCTCACCGGCGACCTCGGCGACTCCTACGCCTACAGCTCCCCCGTGCTCGACCTCATCCTCGAGCGTCTCGCACTCACCGTCCCCCTGGCCCTGCTGGCCATGGCCTTCACCACCGTGCTCGCCCTGCTCGTGGGCGTCACCGCCGCCGCGCGCCACAACAAGCTCGGCGACGTCGGCCTGATGGGCCTCACCCAGGTCGGCATCGCCATCCCCAACTTCTGGTTCGCCATCCTGCTGATCCTCGTCTTCTCCGTGCAGCTGCAGTGGTTCTCCGCCGGCGGCTTCGACGGCTGGGGCGAGGGTGTCTTCGCCGGCCTCAAGTCCCTCCTGCTGCCCGCCCTGTCCCTGGCCGTCGTGCAGGCGGCCATCCTCGCGCGCATCACCCGCTCGGCCGTGCTGGAGGTCATGCGCGAGGACTTCGTGCGCACCGCGCGCGCCAAGGGCGTGACCCAGCGCGCCGTGCTCTGGACCCACGTCCTGCGCAACGCCCTGATCCCCGTCATCACCGTCATGGGCATGCAGTTCTCCGAGCTGCTGGCCGGCACCATCGTGGTGGAGAACGTGTTCTACCTCCCGGGCCTGGGCCGCCTGATCTTCCAGGCCATCAGCAACCGCGACCTCATCGTCGTGCGCAACTGCGTCATGCTGCTCGCAGCCATGGTCGTCATCGTCAACTTCGTGGTCGACGTGCTCTATGCCGTCATCGACCCGCGCATCAAGGCGAGCGACATATGAGCGCCACTCCCGCTTCCCTGGCCGTGCCTTCGGCCGCCGCCCTCAAGCTCCCCGGCTTCTGGCAGCGCGCGCGCCACCACCGCAGCTTCGTCATCGGCGGCGTGCTCGCCGCCCTGCTGCTGCTCGCGGCCCTGGTCTCCTACCTCTGGACGCCCTACTCGCCCTACGCCATGGACATGGCCAACAAGATGCAGGCGCCCTCGGCCAGCCACTGGCTGGGCACCGACGCCTTCGGACGCGACGTGGCCTCGCTGCTGCTGGTGGGCGCCCGCGCCTCCATCCTCGTGGGCGTCATCGCGGTCGGCATCGGCCTGGTGGTGGGCACCGCCCTGGGCCTGCTGGCCGCCGCGCGCCGGGGGTGGGTGGAAGAAGCCATCATGCGTTTCTCCGACTTCTCGCTGGCCTTCCCCGCCATCCTCTCGGCCATCATGATGACGGCCGTCTTCGGCGCGGGCATCGTCAACGCCATCATCGCCATCGGCATCTACAACATCCCCACCTTCGCGCGCATCACGCGCGCCTCGGCCAACGCCATCTGGTCGCGCGAGTACGTGGCGGCCGCGCGTGCCTGCGGCAAGGGATCGTTCGCCATCACCATGCAGCACGTGCTGCCCAACATCTCGGCGGTGCTGATCGTGCAGATCACCATCCGCTTCGCCATCGCGATCCTGGCCGAGGCTGCCCTGTCCTACCTCGGCCTGGGCACCCAGCCGCCGCAGCCGTCCTGGGGCCGCATGCTCAGCGAGGCGCAGACCCTGATGTTCCAGCAGCCGCTGCTGGCCGTCTTCCCGGGCATGGCGATCGCGCTGGCGGTGCTGGGCCTGAACCTGCTGGGCGATGGCCTGCGCGACCTGCTCGATCCGCGCCTGGCGCGCGCGAGGTGAGCGACATGGCAACCAACAACCCCATGCCCCTCCTCGAAGTCGACAACCTCCACATCGGCCTGCAGACCCAGCGCGGCCCCGCCCAGGCCGTGCGCGGCGTCTCCTTCTCGCTCGAGCGCGGCCAGACCCTCGGCATCGTGGGCGAGTCGGGCTGCGGCAAGTCCATCACGGTCATGTCCCTCATGGGCCTGCTGCCCGCCACCGCCAAGGTCACCGGCAGCATCCGCCTGGACGGCCAGGAGCTCATCGGGCAGCCCGAGTCGGCCCTGTGCCAGATCCGCGGCAACCGCATCGGCATGATCTTCCAGGAGCCGATGACGGCCCTGAACCCGGTCCACACCATCGCGCGCCAGGTCGGCGAGCCGCTGCGGCTGCACCGGGGGCTCACCGCCAAGCAGGCCCGCGCCGAGGCGCTGAACCTGCTGCAGCGCGTGGGCATTCCCGACGCGGCTTCGCGCCTGGATGCCTATCCGCACCAGTTCTCGGGCGGCCAGCGCCAGCGCATCGGCATCGCGATGGCGCTGGCCTGCGGGCCCGACCTGCTGATCGCCGACGAACCCACCACGGCCCTGGACGTGACGATCCAGAAGCAGGTGCTCGACCTGATCCAGAACCTGGTGGCCGAGATGGGCATGGCGCTGATCCTGATCTCGCACGACCTGGGCGTGATCGCCAACAGCGTGCAGCGCATGCTCGTGATGTATGGCGGCAGCGTGGTGGAGAGCGGGCCGACGCGGGCGCTCTTCGCGAACCGGGCGCATCCGTACACCAAGGGGCTGTTCGCGGCACGGCCGGTGATCGGGGCGCCCAAGGGGCAGCGGCTGGCCACCATCCGGGGCAGCGTGCCTGAACTGGTGGACCTGCCCGCGGGCTGTCCGTTCGCGGGGCGCTGCAGCTACACGGTCGATGCCTGCCAGTCGACGCGACCGCCTGCGGTGATGCTGCCCGATGACCATGCGGTGCGCTGCATCCGACTCGACGAGATCGAAGCGGAGGCCGTGGCATGAGCACGACCACCACCAACACACCGCTGCTGCAAGTGACCGACCTCGTTCGCCACTACGCGCTGCCGCGCGAGAAGCTGCTGGGCCCGCCGCCCACGGTCAAGGCCCTCAATGGCGTGAGCTTCGAGGTGCAGGCCGGGCGCAGCGTGGGGATCGTGGGCGAGTCAGGGTCGGGCAAGTCGACCATCGCTCGGCTCGTGATGGCCCTGGACAAGCCCACCTCGGGCAGCGTGAAACTCGAGGGGCGCGAGTTGCATGCTCTCTCAAGAGACGAACTTCGCACGGCCCGACGCGACTTCCAGATGGTCTTCCAAGACCCCTACGGCTCCCTCGACCCGCGCCAGACGGTCGCACGCATCGTGGCCGAGCCGCTCGAAGCACTGGCCCAGATCTCGAAGAAGGAGCAGCGCGAGCGCGCCGCCGAATCCCTCGCCGCCGTGGGCCTGCGCCCCACCGACCTCGACAAGTACCCGCACGAGTTCTCGGGCGGCCAGCGCCAGCGCATCGCGATCGCACGGGCGCTGATCACCCGCCCCAAGCTCATCGTCGCCGACGAGCCCGTGAGCGCCCTGGACGTCTCCGTGCAGGCCCAGGTGCTCAACCTCATGCAGGACCTGCAGCAGCAGTTCGGCATCAGCTACCTGCTCATCAGCCATGACCTGGCCGTCGTCAACCACCTGTGCGACGAAGTCTGCGTGGTCTTCAAGGGGCAGATCGTCGAGCGAGGCACGCCGCAGGAGCTGTTCGCCAACGCACAGCATCCGTACACGCGCACGCTGCTGGGCGCCGTGCTGCAGGCACCGGGGCACTGAGCGCGCCCGTCATGCAACCAGGGCATAAGCATCTGGTTGCGCACCGGGCCTCTCCTCGCGGATGATGCGGCGCGCCCGGAGGGCGCATGCCCCCGCCACCGCTCAAAGGACCGCCCGCCCATGCTTCACAGACGCACCCTCCTCGCCACCGGCGCCGCCGCGCTCGCGCCCCTCGTGCTGCCGGCCGGCGTCCTTGCACAGGCACGCCGCAAGGACACGCTGGTGCTCGGCCTCACGCTCGAACCCACCGGCCTCGATCCCACGGCCAAGGCCGGCGCCGAGATCGCCGAGGTGGTGCTCTACAACGTCTTCGAGACGCTGACCAAGATCAACTCCGACGGCAGCGTCACGCCGCTCCTGGCCGAGAGCTGGGAGGTCTCGCCCGACCTGCGCACCTACACCTTCAAGCTCAGGCGCGGCGTCAAGTTCCAAAACGGCGAGGCCTTCGACGCGAACACGGTCAAGTTCTCGTTCGACCGCGCCTCGGCCGCCAACAGCACCAACAAGGACAAGCGCTTCTTCGCCAACTTCACGACCCAGGCGCTCGACGCGAACACGGTGGTGCTGATCGCCAAGGAGATCGAGCCCGACCTGCTGTTCCAGCTCGGCCAGGCCTCGGCGATCGTGGTCGAGCCCAAGTCGGCCGAGGGCAATGCCACCAAGCCCGTGGGCACCGGCCCCTATCGGCTCGAGAACTGGGCCAAGGGCTCGTCGATCGTGCTCGCGAAGTGGGACGGCTACCGCCATGCCGACGCGGTGCAGATCCGCCGCGCGAGCTTCCGCTTCGTCTCGGAACCGGCCGCGCAGACCACCGCGCTGCTGTCGAACGACATCGACCTGTTCCCGCATGCCTCGGTCTCGCGCAGCCTCTCGCAGTTCCAGAACGACAAGCGCTTCCAGATCCTCTTCAACGCCTCGCGCGGCAAGTCCATCCTCGCGATCAACAACAAGCGCAAGCCGCTCGACGACGTGCGCGTGCGCCGCGCGATCGCGGCCGCGATCGACCGCAAGGCCGTGATCGACGCAGCCATGGACGGCCGCGGCATCCCGATCGGCAGCCACTACGTGCCGACCGCGCCGGGCTATGTCGACACCACCGGCATCAACCCCTATGACCCCGCGAAGGCCAAGCGCCTGCTGGCCGAGGCCGGCGTGAAGCTGCCGCTGCAGCTCGACCTGGTGCTGCCGCCCCCGCCCTATGCGCGCCAGGGCGGCGAGCTGATCGCCGCACAGCTCGCGCAGGTCGGCATCGTCGCGAAGATCCAGAACGTGGAGTGGGCGCAGTGGATCAGCGGCACCTACGGCAACAAGAACTACGACCTGTCGGTGATCCTGCATGTCGAGCCCTTCGACCTCGTGAACTACACGCGCCCCGAGTACTACTGGGGCTACCAGTCGGCGAAGTTCGACGAGGTGTTCGAGAAGTCGCGCAACGCGCCGCGCGAGGCCGACCGCCTGCGCCTGCTGGGCGAGGCGCAGCGCATCCTGGCCGAGGACTCGGCCAACGTGTTCCTCTACCAGCCGCAGCTCATCACCATTGCCGCGCGCGGCCTGCGCGGCCTGTGGAAGGACGCGCCGATCTTCGCCAACGACATCGCCGCGATGTCCTGGGCGTGAGTGGCCGCTGACCTTTCTCAGCGCCGCGCATCCGGGAACCTCCCGAGGAAAAAGCGCCGCGCCACGGCGTCGCCGGCGAGCGCGCTGCGCGAGAATGCTTTTGGCTGCACGGCGTGGCATCTTTCCTGCTGCGCCGAGGATCTCTCGCGGCGCAGCGCCTTGATTCGGGGCGCGCCGCCTCCTCATCCCCTCGAGGCAGCCCTTTGCCTTTCCAGACGTTTTTCCGGAGATCACCACGTATGTTGAACCGTCGCACCCTCCTCACCACCGCTGGCGCCACCGTGGCCCTGGCCACACCGCTGGCCGGCCTGGCCCAGGGACGGAAGGACGCCATCGTGATCGGCATGGCGCTCGAGCCGCCGGGCCTCGATCCGACCGCGGGCGCCGCGGCCGCGATCGCCGAGGTGGTGCAGTACAACATCCTCGAGACGCTCACCAAGATCAACGCCGACGGCAGCGTCACGCCGCTGCTGGCCGAGAGCTGGGAAGTCTCGCCCGACCTCAAGACCTACACCTTCAAGCTGCGCCGCGGCGTGAAGTTCCAGAACGGCGAGCCCTTCAACGCGGCCACGGTCAAGTTCTCGTTCGACCGCGCCGGTTCGGACAAGAGCACGAACAAGGACAAGCGCACCTTCGCCAACCTCAGCACGCAGGCGACCGACGACTACACGGTGGTCGTCATCAACAAGGAGATCGACCCCGACCTGCCCTTCGTGCTGGGCCAGGCCACCGCGGTGATCGTCGAGCCCAAGAGCGCCGACGGCAACGCCACCAAGCCCGTGGGCACCGGCCCCTACAAGCTCGACAACTGGGTCAAGGGTTCCTCGATCACGCTGAGCAAGTGGGACGGCTTCCGCAATCCCGGCAACGCGAAGATCAACAAGGCGACCTTCCGCTTCATCTCCGACACCGCGGCCCAGGCCGCGGCCATGCTCTCGGGCGACGTCGACATGTTCCCGCGCATCGGCACGCGCGTGGTGCCGCAGTTCAAGGCCAACCCGCAGTTCCAGACCATCCTGGCCGGCTCGCGCGCCAAGACCATCCTCGCGATCAACAACCGCAAGAAGCCGCTCGACGACGTGCGCGTGCGCCGCGCGATCCTCGCGGCCATCGACCGCAAGGCCGTCATCGAGGGCGCGGCCGACGGCTTCGGTGTGCCGATCGGCAGCCACTACGTGCCCGGCGCTGCCGGCTATGTCGACACCACCGGCATCAACCCCTTCGACATCGAGAAGGCCAAGAAGCTCTTGGCCGAGGCCGGCGTGAAGACCCCGCTCGAGCTCAAGCTGACCCTGCCCCCGCCGCCGTATGCGCGCCAGGGCGGCGAGGTGATCGTGGCCCAGCTCGCCAAGATCGGCATCGTGGCGAAGGTGCAGAACGTCGAGTGGGCGCAATGGCTCAGCGGCACCTACGGCAACAAGGACTACGACCTGTCGATCGTCTCGCACGTCGAGCCCTTCGACCTCGGCAACTACGCCAAGTCGGACTACTACTGGGGCTACCAGTCGAAGGCCTTCGACACGCTGTTCGACAAGATCAAGACCACCGCCAACACCGCCGAGCGCAACAAGCTGCTGGGCGACGCGCAGAAGATGCTGGCCACCGACGCGGCCAACGGCTTCCTCTACCAGCCGCAGTTCCCGACCGTGGCGAAGAAGAACGTCAAGGGCATCTGGAAGGAAAACCCGATCTTCGTGAACGACCTGTCGGCCCTGTCCTGGGGTTGAACACAAGCCTCCTTCGCACAGCCATCTGAACACGAGAGACGCCGCACAACGCAGCGCCCCTCGTGCACAGGATGCCGGGTACTCCCCGCAGCGAAATTAAGGAGGAGGCCGAAGGCCGGGGGACATTCGCGGAGGGGAGTACCCGGCGTCCTGTGCACGCGCCCGCGACGCCAACAAAGAACTCACCCCAACTGCACAGCCAGCATCTCCCGCGCCCGCGCCACGAATTCTGTCTCCCCCCTGCGCCCCGGCAGGAACTGGAAAGCCACGCGCGGCAACGCCGGCAAGCCATGCGGCGCCGCGAGCCGCGCCACCCCTTCGCCGATCGCCGACTCGTTGAGGCAGGCCACCCCGAGCCCCGCCGCCAATGCCGACTGCAGCCCCGCCACGCCCGAAGCCACATGCGCAAGCACGTAGGGCACATGCCGGCGCCGCAGCAACGCCACCGTGAACTGGTGCAGCGAGCAGGTGTCGGGCAGCACCAGCAGCCGCACCGGCTCGCCGCGCACCACCCGCATGCCGGCCGCGCCCAGCCAGGCCAGTGATTCGCGCCGCAGCACCGCCGGGCTGCCCGGCGGCGGCGTCGACACGCCCGCGATGTGCATCGCCAGCGCCACGTCGAAATCGCCGTGCGCATAGGCCGCGCGCAGCTCGTCGCTCTTGAGGATGCTCACGTGCAGCCGCACGCGCGGATGGCCCTGCGCGAGCCGCGCCAGCAGCTGCGTCAGGTCGCCCGGACGGAAGTAGTCAGTGACCGCGAGCCGCAGCTCGCCCGCCAGCGTCTCGCCATGCAGGTCGCGGAAGGCCTCGTCGCTGAGCGCCAGGATGCGCCGCGCATGGACCAGCAGCCGCGCGCCGGCCTCGGTCGGCGACACCCCGGCCTTGCTGCGCGTGAGCAGCGACTGGCCCGCGCGCTCCTCGAGCTTGCGCATCTGCTCGCTGACCGAGGACTGCGAGAGGAAGACCCGCGGCGCCGCGGCCGTGAGGCTGCCCGCATCGACCACCGCCACCAGCGTGCGCAGCTGTTCCAGATCGAATCCCTGCATGGCTCATCCATCCGTTATTCCGATGGGTTTCATCATATCTTCCCGCTTTTCCGATGACGAGGCGCTGCCCACAATCACCCCATCGACCACCCATCCACCAAGGAGTCCGCCATGCCCCACATCGTCGTCCACCTCTCCGGCCAACCCGATGCCGACCTCACGCGCCAGACCGTCGACGCCGTCGCCGAGCTCACCCAGAGCGTGCTCGGCAAGCAGCTGCCGGTGATCGCCATCACCGTGCAGTACATCGCCGCCGAGACCTGGTTCATCGGCGGCCAGTCGATGGCCGCGCTCGGGAAGTCGGCCTTCCACCTCGACATCAGCATCACCGACGAGACCAACACCAAGGCCGAGAAGGCGCGCTACCTGCGCGAGGTCCATGCGGCCATGGCCAAGCTGCGGCCGAACCTGCACGAGGTCTCGTACATCCACGTGATCGACGCGCGCGGCGCGGCCTACGGCTACGGCGGCAAGACCCAGGAGTACCGGCATCAACAGGCCGGGGTCTGAGGCCGCGCGTTGAAGCCGCCGCGGGGGCATGGCACGATGCGCCATGCCCTCCGCCAGCCCCACGTCGAACACCGTCCGCCACGCCGACAGCCTCGGCAATCCCCTCACCCTCGACGACGCCACCAGCCTGCCGCTGGTCGACGATTTCGTCATGGGCTTCATCTCGAGCGAGGCCCGCGCCGTCAACCTGCTCGCCGCCACCGAGGACGACACGAGCCCCATCGTGCAGGCCTACGGCGCCACGCTGCACCTGTTCGCCGAATCGCGCGAGGCCGTGGCCAATGCACGCCCCTTCCTCGACAAGGCACGCGAGCAGGCCGCGCGCGCCACGCCGCGCGAGCAGCGCTACATCGCCGCCATCGAGGCCTGGGCCGACGGCGACATCGCGCGCGCCATCGCGCTGCATGCCGAACAGGCGCGCGAGCATCCGCGCGACCTGGTGTCGCTCAAGCTCGGCCAGTACCACTGCTTCAACACCGGCGACTGCCCCGGCATGCTGCGGCTCGCGCTCGCGGTGCTGCCGCATGCGGCCGAGGTGCCCTACGTGCACGGCATGGCCGCCTTCGGCTACGAGCAGTGCCACCTGATGCGCGAGGCCGAGGCCAGCGCGCGCCATGCGATCGCCCTGTGCCGCAAGGAGCCCTGGGCCCACCATGCGCTCGCGCACGTGATGCTCACCGAGGGCCGGCTCGCCGAGGGCCTGGCCTTCATGGAGAGCGTGAGCGACACCTGGGTCGGCCTCAACTCCTTCATGGTCACGCACAACTGGTGGCACGTGGCGCTGTTCCTCATCGACCTGGGCCGCGGCGACGAGGCGCTCGCGGTCTACGACCGCCGTGCCTGGGGCGTGGTCAAGGAATATTCGCAGGACCAGATCGGCGCCGTCTCGCTGCTCGCGCGGCTCGAGCTCGCGGGCGTCGACGTCGGCGATCGCTGGAACGACGTGGCAACGCACCTGCTGCAGCGCCAGGCCGACCACGTGCTGCCCTTTCTCGACCTGCAGTACCTCTACGGCCTGGCGCGCGCGGGCCGGCCCGAGGCCGACATGCTGCTGGCCAACATCGAGGCCTTCGCGCCGCATGCGCCGGCCTCGACGCGCGCGGCCTGGCAGCGCGTGTGCGTGCCGGCCGCGCATGGCCTGCGCGCCCATGCGCGCGGCGACCTGGCCGCGGCGATCGACGGGCTCGGCACCGCGCTGCCGCGCATGATCGAGATCGGCGGCAGCCATGCACAGCGCGACCTGTTCGAGCAGGTCTACCTCGACGCGCTGGTGCGCAGCGGCACCGAGGCCACGCTGACCGGCGCGCAGGGCATCCTGCAGCAGCAGGTCAACGGCCAGCCCGAATCGCTGCGGCTGCGCCGGCAGGCGGCCGAGGTCTACCGACGACTGGGCCTGCCGGAGGTCGCCGCGCGCTCATGAGTTCAGGACATGGGGCGTGCCGCAAAAGGAATTGGCGGCACGCGCGGGGCGACTCCACACTGGCCGGCGTTTCCACCCGTGCCCACATCGCCCATGCAGACCTCGCTCATCGCCCTGGCCGCGCTAGCCTTCCTCGCACCCTCGCTCCACGCCCAGCCGGCCGACGCACCGGTCGAACTCGACCTGCTGCTGCGCGGCGGCACCGTCTACACCGGCGACGATGACCGGCCCGTGGTCGGCGACGTCGGCATCGCGGGCGACCGCATCGTGTTCGCGGGCCGCGCGATGCCCGCGCAGTTCAAGGCGAAGCGCACCATCGACGCCACCGGCATGGTGGTGGCGCCGGGCTTCATCGACGCCCACACGCATGCCGACACCGACCTGCATTCGAACGACGCGCGCAAGCGCCTCAACATCCCGTTCCTGACCCAGGGCGTGACCACGGCCGTGATCGGCAACGACGGCTTCGGCGGCTGGGACATCGCGGCCCAGGCGCAGCGGCTGCGCGCCGTGCCGGTGGGCACCAACGTCGCGATGTACGTCGGCTTCGGGCCGGTGCGCACCAGCCAGCTCGGCGAGGCCAACCGCCAGCCCACGCCCGAGCAGCTCGAGGCCATGGGCCGCCACGTGAGCCAGGCCATGTGCGAGGGCGCGCTGGGCCTGTCGACGGGGCTGTTCTATCCGCCGCAGAACTTCTCGAAGACCGAGGAGGTGATCGCGCTCGCGAAGGTGGCGGCGCGCCATGGCGGGCTCTACGACAGCCACATCCGCGACGAGTCCATGTACAACATCGGGCTCAAGGGCTCGATCGACGAGGTGATCCGCATCGGCCACGAGGCGAAGCTGCCGGTGCACGTGGCGCACATCAAGGCGCTCGGCGTCGACGTGCAGGGCCAGAGCGGCGACATCATCGAGCGCATCGAACGCGAGCGCGCCAAGGGCCTGGACATCACGGCCGACCACTACCCATGGACCGCCTCGAGCACCCGCTTCTCGGCCGCGCTGATTCCGCCCTGGGCCATCGATGGCGGCCGCGCCGCGCTGCTGCAGCGCTTCGACGATGCCGCGGTGCAGGAGCGGCTGCGCGGCGGCATGCGCGAGAACCTGCGGCTGCGCGGCGGGCCCGACGCGATCCTGTTCTCGGCCGGCAGCACGAAGTACGTGGGCAAGACGCTCGCGCAGGTCGCGAAGGACACGAACGCCGACCCGGTCGACGCAGCCATCGCGGTGCTGCGCGACGGCGACCTGATGATCGCCTCGTTCAACCAGAGCGACGACGACGTGCGCGCCTTCATGAAGCGGCCCTGGGTCATGACCTCGTCGGATTCCTCGCAGGGCCATCCGCGCGCCTACGGCACCTTCGCGCGCAAGTACGAGCAGTACGTGGTGAAGGAGCACGCGATCTCGCTCGCGCAGTTCGTCCACAGCAGTTCCTCGCTCACGGCCGACACGCTGGGGCTGGTGCAACGCGGCCATCTGCGGCCCGGCTACTACGCCGACGTGGTGGTGTTCGATCCCGCGCGCTTCGCCGCGCGTGCCACCTACACGCAACCGACGCTGCTGTCCGAGGGCGTGCGCACGGTGCTGGTGAACGGCCAGCTCGCGGTGGACCAGGGTCAGCCGACGGGCGTCGGCGCGGGCCGGCCGCTGCTGCGCACGCCGAAGGCCGGCAGCTGCGGCTGAGCCGCTTCAGTCCTTGCGCTGGAGGTGCCGCGTCTGGTCGTAGGTCGGCTGCGGCGGCAGGTCGGCCAGGTGCCGCGTGTCGGCCCACTCGACGATCTCGATCGCCTCGGGCGCCGCGGGATCGGCGATGCGGATGCGGTTGAAGCCGGCGTTGGGAATCTCGCTGCGGCGCGGACCGCTGAGACTCAGGCCGTGCGCGGTGCGCCACACCATGTCGAGCACGCCGCCGTGCGTGACCACGATCAGGTGCTGCCCGCGGTGCGCGCTGGCGATGGTGCCGAGCGCCGCGACGATGCGCGCATGGAACTCGCGCGGCGTCTCGCCCTCGGGCATGGCGTGGTCTTCGCGGAACTCGAGCCACTCTTCCCAGGCGCGCGGATGCAGGGCCTGGATCTCGTCGGAGCGCATGCCCTCGACGATGCCGAAGAACTGCTCGCGCAGCGAGGCCGTGGTGGCGATCGGCAGCGAGAGCTGCGAGGCGCCGGGCGCCGCCGTCTGCTGGGCCCGCAGCAGGTCACTGCTGATCACGTGCTGCACCGCGGTTTCCTGCGCCAGCCGCAGCCCGATGCGGCGCGCCTGCTCGTGGCCCATGTCGTTGAGCGGCACGTCGGCATGGCCCTGGAAGCGCAGTTCGCGGTTCCAGGCAGTCTCGCCGTGGCGGATGAGGATGATGTCGGTGGTGGTGTCGGGTTTGGGCGTGGGCATCGACCGCCATTGTCCCACCACCGGCACCCGCGCAGGGTGCGCTTTCAGGCCAAGGCCAGCGGCAGCGCGCCCAGTCGCAGCGCCGGCGAAGGCGTGAGCAGCGAGAGCACCCACGCGATCGTGAAGCCGCCGACGATGGCGCAGACCACCACCACCGCGGTGTAGGGCAGCGCGCGATCGGCCGGGCACTTCATCAGCACCGGCAGGCCGAGGTAGATCAGGTAGATGCCGTAGAGCCCGCACAGCGCGCCCAGCACCGACAGCGAGGGCAGCAGGCTGAAGACGCCGCCGACCAGCGAGGCGGTGGAGGCATAGACCGCAAGCTTGAGCGCGGCGACCGGGCTCTGCACGCCGTCGAAAGTGGGCGCGAGCGCATCGACGATGAGGCCGATCACGAACACCACCACGAGCGACAGCACGTAGCCCACCACCATGTTGACCAGCCCCGCGAGCAGCGGCACGCGGAAGCTGACGCCGAAGGCGCCCATGCCGATCACCGACAGGCCGATGAAGCCGGCCACGGCCGGGATCAGCGCGAGGATCATCAGGTAGTTCTTGTAGAGCGAGGCGGCGTCCTCGGGCTCGGCATCGATCATCGGCCAGGTGGCCTTGGGCTTGAGCAGGATGTCCTGCACGCGTTGAACCAGGTTCATGGAAGTCGAAGGAAAAGGAGAAGGGGTGGCGGCGCGAGTATGTCGAGCCGCGGCGCGTCTGGCTGCTGGCCAGGAAGCCTATGCCGATGCGCCGGGATGGCCTCCTCGCGCAGAATCCCGGCATGCCTGCCACCCTCGTACTTCTTCCCGGCCTCGCGTGCGACGCGCGCCTGTGGGACGCCCAGCTCCCCGCCCTCCCCTCCTCGCTCTCGCCGCGCGTGAGCGACGTCCAGCTGCGCCACGCCACCATCGAGGGCATGGCCGCGGCCGTGCTGGCCGAGAACCCCGGCCCGCTGGTGCTGTGCGGCGCCTCGATGGGCGGCATGGTCGCGATGGAGGCCGCGCGCCAGGCTCCCGGTCGCATCGCGGGCCTGGCCCTGCTGGGCACCAGCGCGCGGCCCGAGACGCCCGACATGCGCGCGCTGCGCGAAGGCGCGATCGAGTACTTCGCGCGCGGCGAGCTGCGCGAGGTGATCGAGCCCAACGTGTTCTTCGCCTTCCATCCGGCCCAGGCCGCCGACCCGGTGCTGGTGCAGCGCTACCTCGACATGGTGCTGGGCGCCGGCGCCGAGCAGCTCACGCGCCAGAACCGCGCCGTGATGGCCCGGCCCGATGCGCGCACGCACCTCGCGTCGCTGCGCGCGCCCGTGCTGC
Organism: Variovorax sp. GW821-FHT10D07; assembly: GCF_059415325.1. Lineage (NCBI taxonomy): Bacteria > Pseudomonadati > Pseudomonadota > Betaproteobacteria > Burkholderiales > Comamonadaceae > Variovorax > Variovorax sp. GW821-FHT10D07. The sequence goes on from NZ_JBWKMZ010000015.1 coordinate 94,990, forward strand.
TGATGTGCGGCGACGACGACCGCCTCGCGCCGCCCGAATGCACGCGCGAACTGGCGGCGCTGCTGCCGCAGGCGGAAGTGGTGTGGGTGCCGCATTGCGGCCACATGCTGACGATGGAAAAGCCGGCTCTGGTCAACGACGCGCTCAACGGCTGGCTCGCGAAGCTGTTCGCGGCCTGAGCGCCGAGCCGAGCCCGGCCAGCCTCAGTGAACTCAGTGAAGCAGGCCGCCGGTCTCGGCGATATCGCGCTCGACCTCGAGCGCGGTGCGCACCGCGATGCGCAGCGCCTCGACCAGGGTCGCGAGCGCCATGCTCGGCGCGCCCGGAAAGTTCGCCGCCTGCTCGGGCAGGTAGGGGATGTGGATGAAGCCACCGCGTACGCCCTGCACGCCCCGCTGCGCACGCTGCGCGAGCTGGTGCATCAGGCCATAGAAGATGTGGTTGCAGACGAAGGTGCCAGCCGTGTTCGACACCGAGGCCGGCACGCCCGCGGCGCGCAGGTCGCGCACCATGGCCTTGATCGGCAGCGTCGAGAAATAGGCCGCGGGGCCCTCGGGCGCCACCGGCACGTCGACCGGCTGCTGTCCCGCGTTGTCGGCGATGCGACCATCGTCGATGTTGATCGCCACGCGCTCGGGCGTGACCTCGGCACGGCCGCCGGCCTGGCCGATGCACAGCACCAGCCGCGGCTTGAGTTCGTCCATCGCCTCGGCCAGCGATTCGATGGCCGCGCCGAAGACGCAGGGCATCTGGCGCGCATGCACCACCGCGCCGGCGTGCTTCCAGCCATCGAGCGCGCGCACTGCTTCCCATGAAGGATTGATGGCCTCGCCGCCGAAGGGCTCGAAGCCGGTCAGCAGCACGCGCGATGGTGGAGAGGTTCGGGGCGTCTTCGGCGAGGTCATGGGACCGACGTTACCGCAAGCGCCCCCTGGCGTCGCTACTTCCTGGGCGCGAGGTCGAGCGGATTGGCGGGCAGGTCATTGCGCGCGGGCTTGGGCTTCTGCTCGGTCTTGCATGTGGCGTCGAGGAACGGGCCCGACAGCCGGTCCCAATCGGAGTTGATGACCTGCTGGAAGCACACGATCTTGCCGTTGTCCTTGTGCTTGAACAGATAGAACCCGCCGGTGGGTTGGGACAGCGCCGGACCGCAGCTCAGGGCCGTGCCGAGAGCGAATGCGAAGGCTGCGATGAATTTCATGGTCGGTTCTCCCGGGAAATCACAGAGCGGGCGGTGAGGCCAGGCTCTTGGCCACCTCGATGACCAGGTTGCGGGACTGCGCAACGATCTTGTCACGGTGGGTCTCGAATTCCGGATCGGTGACGCCCCTTGGAATCTTCATGGTCGGCGTGTGAATGTGGCCTGCAGGAATGTCGAGCCGGAAGACGTCGCGCAGCAAGGTGTTGCGATACGCGCTGGCGTTGGACAGGTAGTTGCCGCCCCCGCCCTGCAGCGCGCAGTTCAGCTCTTGCGGATTCGGCTTCGTTCCCTCGGGCGGAAAAAGAGCGTCGAGGGTGCACTCTATGACATCGTAATCGTCGTTCCGAGCCACTTTCCAGTCGCCCGTGGCCGCATCGATCATTCTCTGGAACGGCAGGCTTGCGACGGTGAACTGCGACGGCGCATCCTTCGACCATGGCGTGGGCGAATACCCCAACCAGCGTTCCGGCGGGTTGATCTCGCAATCCTGGTTCGAGGGAAGGCCGGTGCACGGAGGCCTCAGGTTGTCGTTGCCGGCGGCGGAGAAGTGATAGCGCCCGTTGTAGTGCTCCAGGTCGAAGCTGTTGCGCCCCTGGCTCATGGTGATCGACGCATCGACGCGCTTGCCGCCGGGCTTGAACCAGGGCCCCAGCGTGTCCTCCTGCATGCCGGCGAGGAACGGACCGTAGTTGACGGGCAGGATGAAGGTGCGGATCACCGCGGTCGTGCCGTCGGCCAGCGCCACGGTCTGGCCATCGAGCGAGAGGATGGTCGCGCCCGAGGGGTTGCCTCTGAGCAGTCCGATGTCGCCGGACTCGACCCCGGCATCCGAACTCGGCTCGCCGAGCGAGAACGGATCGAAGCCGCTCACCAGGATCCGCCTGTGGCCCGCGCCTTCGGGAAAATCGATCGACAGCTGCCCGCGCGATGCACGCTCGAACTCGTTCTGCAGCGCGGCGCGCTGCGCGTCCGTCAACGCGAACTCGGGCTTCCACTGGCGCAGCGCGAGCGTCATCGTCAGCCGTGCCCAATAGAGCATGCGGTCATCGCTCTTGGCCAGCGTGCCCTGGACCGACCGGCCCTGCACGCGGTCGAGCGCCGCCTGCCAGAGCTTGCGGCCCTCGGCGTGCAGCAGCGCCACCGCCTCGTCGTAGCTCGAGGCGCCGGCCAGCCCGTCGCTGCAGAGCTTCGCGGCGAAATCGGGGCCGAAGCGATCGAATCCGCTGGCCTGCAGCAGTTGCTGCGAATAGCTCAGTGCATCGCTGGCGGCGATCTTGTTCGGCAGGCGCCGCTCCTCGTAGGAGGCCTCCACGGCGCTGTCCATCGCGCACTTGGCGCGCACGGCCGGTGGTGGTGGCGGCGCGGGCGGCGGCGGTGCCGGTGGGGCGGGCGGCTGCGTGCCACCGGCGGCGGCGATCGCCGCCAGCACCGCCGGGTCGACACCCCCGCCCCCACCTCCGCCACCGCAGCCGGCGACCGCCAGCGCACAAATCCCCAGGGCGGCACCGATCCTGGCGCGCCTTGCCTTCGCTTTCTTCATTCGATCTCTCCCTGATCCAGTACCTGACAGCAACGAAAAACAAACCAGCAACCCGCTGGCACGGCTCCTGCAGCGTTCGGTCAGAGACCGAAGCTGCCGCCGGGGGGCGGGTTGCACCGCTTACGTGTGCGACAAGTTGATGAAAACATGAGCAATTGATCGAGTCGAACGAGTTTTTGTTAAACAACCCGATAACAAAAGTTCAACGATGCTCGGACCAGGGAGAGGCAGAAGATGAACACCCGTTTCCTCGAAACGCTGGTCATGCTCGACCGGCTCAAGAGCTTCCGAGAGACGGCGCAGATGCTCTGCGCCACCCAGGCCGCGGTGTCCAAGCGCATCGAGGCGCTGGAAGAAGAGCTCGGCGTGCAGCTGGTCGACCGCTCCCAGCGCTCGCTGCGGCTCACGCGCATCGGCGAGCAGGTGGTGGCGCAGGCCGAGCAGATCCTCGCGCTCGAGAAACAGCTCAAGCGCTCGGTGCAGCCCGATGCGCCGCCCTCGGGGCGCGTGCGCATCGGCGTGATCGAGACGGTGGTCCACACCTGGCTCACGCCGCTGATCCACCTGCTGAGCGCGCGGCTGCCCGCGGTCGAGCCCGACATCACGGTCGACACGGCGCACAACCTGCGCGAGCAGTTCCGGCAGCGCAAGTTCGACCTGCTGATCCAGAACGACGACGTCTCCGAGCTCGCGCGCAGCGGCGAGTCGGTGCTGCTGCCGCTGTGCAGCTTCCCGATGCGCTGGGTGGCGCGCCCGACGCTGTTGCCGCATGCGCGCACCTTGCGGCTCGAGGACCTCGAGCGGGTGCCGCTTCTGACCTTCTCGCGCACCTCGGGCCCGCGCGCGCACGTGAAGGCGCTGTTCGCGGGGCGTGCCGCGGAGCCGCGCGTGTGCAGCTTTCCGTCGGTGCAATCGATCATCCAGCTAACCAAGGGCGGCTTCGGCGTGGCCGCGATCCCGCCGGTGTTCGTGCGCCAGGAACTGGCGGCCGGCGAACTCGAGGTGCGCGACGGCCCCGCGCTGCCGCCGATGGCGATCAGCCTCGCGCATGCCGAGGGCACGGCGCCCGCGGTCCAGGCGGTGGCGCGGCTCACGCGCACCGTGGTGGCCGACTACTGCGAGGAGATCGGGCCGCGCTGGGTGAGTGCGCTGGCCTGCGAGGAAGCACTGCCCGCCTGAGCGGCGGATGCGCCGTCGCGCGGCTTCGTCAGTCCGCGCGCACCTCGATGCCTTCGGACAGCAGCCGCTCGCGGATGCGGCGCGCGAAGGCCAGCGCATGCGCGCCGTCGCCATGCAGGCAGACGGTCTGCGCATTGACCGGCACGATGCTGCCGTCGATGGCCTTCACCTGGCGTTCGCGCACGAAGGCCAGGGTCTGGGCGATGGCCTGCGCGTCGTCCTCGATCAGCGCGCCGGGCTGGCTGCGCGGCACCAGGCTGCCGTCGGGCATGTAGCCGCGGTCGGCGAACACCTCCTCCACCGGCACGAGGCCGGCGCGGCGCGCGGCGTCGATCATGCCGCTGCCCGCGAGGCCGAAGAACTTCAGCGAAGGATCGAAGCGGCGCACGGCCTCGCACAGCGCATCGGCGAGTTCGGGCTCCTTCACCGCCTGGTTGTAGAGCTGGCCGTGCGCCTTCACGTGCGCGAGCCGGCCGCCCTCGGCCTTGACGATGGCCGCGAGCGCGCCGACCTGGTAGAGCACGTTGGAGACGATCTCGTCGGGCGGCAGGTGCATGGTGCTGCGGCCGAAGTTCTCGCGGTCGGGAAAGCTGGGATGCGCCCCGATCGACACACCCTGCGCGACGGCCCAGCGCACGCACTGGTGCATGGTCTTCGGGTCGCCCGCATGCCAGCCGCAGGCGATGTTGGCCGAGCTCACGAGCCCGAGCAGCGCTTCGTCGCTGCCGGCGCCTTCGCCGAGGTCCGCGTTGAGGTCGATGTGCATGGGAGGGCTCCTGGAGCGATGCGGCGGATGGAAAGGCCGCAGTCTATGCCGGGGTCGGCCAGCCCGCCGCCGCGAGGCCTTGCACCACCTGCGCGACGTAGCGCTGCTGCGCGGCCCAGGCCTCGAGCGCGGTGGCGGCATCGACCGGCACCAGCCGCAGGTTGCCGTCGAGCGGCGCCTGCGCGAGCTTCCAGAGGTCGGCGCGGATCACCACGCCGATGCGCGGATAGCCGCCTGTGGTCTGGGCGTCGCCCATCAGGATGATCGGCTGGCCCGAGGGCGGCACCTGGATCGTGCCGGGGATCACGCCCGAGGACAGCATGTCGGTGCCGCGCTTGCGCCGCAGCTCGGCGCCGCTCGCGCTCGCGAGCCGGCTGCCCATGCGGTTGCTCTGCGGCGTGATGCGCCAGCGCTCGCCCCAGAGCTGGTCGCGCGAGGCGACCGTGAACTGCTCGAACTCGGGGCCGGGCAGCACGCGCAAGGCGATCGCACCGTCGGCCGCGGCATCGCGCTCCCAGTCGGGACCGCGCACCCCGAAGGCGCGCCGCGCGCGCTGCGCCTCGGCCAGCGCCGACTCGCCCAATGGCAGCCGGTCGCCCTTGCGCAGCGCACGGCCTTCGTGGCCACCGAAGCCGGCCTTGAGGTCGGTGCTGCGCGAGCCGAGCACGGGCGGCACGTCGATGCCGCCCGCCACCGCGAGCCAGCTGCGCAGGCCGGCCTTGCCGCCCGCGTTGGCGCTCGCGAGCCGCAGCGTCTGCCCGGCCGCGACCGGCACGCTCCAGCACGGCCACAGCGGCTGGCCGTCGAGCTTGGCGCCGAAGTCGTCGCCCACCAGCGCGATGCGCGTGTCGGTCTCGAAGCGCAGCACGCTGCCGCCCAGCGTCAGCTCGAGCCCGGCCGCGCCAGTGGCGTTGCCCACCAGCCGGTTGGCGATCGCCAGCGCCAGCGTGTCGAGCGCGCCGCCCGGGCAGATGCCGAGCTGGCGATGGCCGTGGCGCCCGAGGTCCTGCACCGACGCCAGCGGGCCGGGCTTCTCGATCAGGAGCATCATGGCCGCAGGCTTTCGACGACGAAGCGCACGCGATCGCCCGGCCGCAGCAGGGTCGGCGACGCGGCCAGCGGATCGAAGAGCGCGACCTCGGTGCGCCCGATCAGTTGCCAGCCGCCCGGCGAGCGCAGCGGATAGATGCCGGTCTGCTCGCCGCCGATGCCGACCGAGCCCGGGGGCACGGCCGTGCGCGGTTCGGCGCGGCGCGGCGTGGCGAGCGCGGCCGGCAGTCCGCCGAGGAAGGCGAAGCCCGGCAGGAAGCCCAGCAGGTAGACCACGTACTCGGCCGCGGCATGGCGGCGCACCACCTCGGTGGTCGACAGGCCGGTGTGGGCCGCCACGTCCGCGAGGTCGGGACCGTGCTCGCCGCCATAGGCCACGGGAATCTCGATGTCGCGGCCCTCGATGCCGCCGGCCTCGAGCCGCGGCCAGGCCTCGAGCACGCGCGCGCTGAGCGCCTCGAGGTCGACCGCGGTCGGATCGAAGGTCAGCGTGAGGTTGTTCATGCCCGGCAGCACTTCGCCGACGCCGCTCCAGCGGCCGGCCTCGCGCGCCAGCGCCCAGATCTTCTGCTGCTGGACGAACGTGGCGGGACCGGGCAGGTCGCACAGCAGCGCCGCGTCGCCCAACAGGTGCAAACGGGGCGCCAGCGCGCCGCTCATCGGCGGCGCCTACTCTCTGCCGAGGCTTCGGACCTTGGCCGCGAGCTGCTGTTCGACGTTGGGCGAGACGAACTTGTGCACCTCGCCGCCGAGCATCGCGATCTCGCGCACGAAAGTGCTGGAAATGAACTGGTACTTGTCGCTGGGCGTGAGGAACACGGTCTCGACGTCGGGCATCAGCGAGCGGTTCATGCCCGCGAGCTGGAACTCGTAGTCGAAGTCGGTGACGGCGCGCAGGCCACGCACCATGGCCTTGCCGCCGCGCGCCACGACGAAGTCGCGCAGCAGGCCCGAGAAGCTCTCGACCGAGACCTGGTCGCTGTAGGGCTTGACGGCTTCGCGCGCCATCTCGATGCGTTCCTGCAGCGTGAAGAGCGCCTTCTTGTGGTGACCGGCCGCCACGGCGACGATCACCTTCGAGAACAGTTGGGTCGCACGCCGCACCACGTCCTCGTGCCCGAGGGTGATGGGGTCGAAAGTGCCGGGATAAACCGCGATCACGTTGCTGGCCATGGTTGCTACCTCCTCATGCAGCCGATGCGGCTTGGGTCGGCGGATTATGCAGTGCCGTGTGCGGCATGCATCAAAAGGTGTGCATGCACCGCGCCGGCCTTCAAGTGACGGAACACGACCAGGCCGAGCGCGGCCGCTTCCTCGTCGCTCCAGCGGCGCGGTGCCTCGAGGTAGATGGCACCGCCCGCGCGGACCGCGCGCGCGGCGGCGCGCAGCGCGGGTTCGTAGAGCGTGGTGCTGTCGAAGGGCGGGTCGAGGAAGACCACGTTGAGGCTCGCGGCCGGCGTGCGCTCGAGCGCCGTGACGCCGTTGCCGCGCTCCACACGCACCGCCTCGGCAGCGAGCTTGGTCTTGGCGGCCTGGATCTGCGCGACCAGCGCGGCGTCCTGCTCGCACAGCAGCACGCCGGCTGCGCCGCGCGACGCGGCCTCGAGGCCGAGCGCGCCGGTGCCCGCGAAGGCATCGATGCACTGCCAGCCCGGCAGCTCGCCGCCACCGGCGCCGGCCAGGCTCGCGAGCCAGTTGAACAGCGTCTCGCGCACGCGGTCGGGCGTGGGGCGCAGGCCGGGCTTGTCGGCGACGGCGAGGCGGGTGCGTTTCCACTGGCCGCCGATGATGCGCACCTCGTGCGCGCGCGCCGGACGCGCGGGGGAAGAAGTCGTTGGGGTGCGCGAGGGCGCGGCGGCGGGCTTGCGGGGCATGCGGCGAGCTTAACGCGCCCGCCGGGGCTCAGAAGCCCGCGATGGCACGCCGCGCGAGCAGCGCCGCCAGCACCAGCATCGTGCCGCCGATCAATGCATCGAGCATCTGCCAGGCGCGCGGCCGCGCGAACACCGGCGCCAGCAGCCGCGCGCCATAGCCGAGGGCCGAGAACCACAGCGCGCTCGCGAGCGCCGAGCCGGCCACGAACCATCCCTTGAGCGAGCCCGCGTACTGCGCGCCGGTGCTGCCCACGAGCAGCACGGTGTCGAGGTAGACGTGCGGGTTGAGCAGCGTGAAGCCCGCGGCCTGGGCCAGCACCGCGGTGCGCGACAGCGAACTGCCCTGCGTGACCGTGCGCAGCGCACCGGCCGCGCGCGAACGCCACAGCGCGCGCAGCCCGTAGCCGGCGAGGAACAGCGCGCCGAAGCCGGCGAGCGCGGTGGCCAGCATCGGCCGGCCCTGGAGCGCCTGCGCCATGCCGGCCACGCCGGCCGAGATCAGCACCGCGTCGCTCACGGCGCAGAACAGCACGACCGCGCTCACGTGCTCGCGGCGCAAGCCCTGGCGCAACACGTAGGCGTTCTGCGCGCCGATGGCGACGATGAGCACCAGGCTCATGAAGAGCCCGTTGAGGAAGGCGGTGGTGACGAGTTCGGCAGACATGGTGCGAGCTTGCCGTGGCGCACGAATTAACTCAAACTAAACTTTCTTAATCCAATTCAGCTTTGCTTCATCCACATGCTCGACTACGCCGCCCTCAACGCCTTGGCCACCGTGGTGCGCGAAGGCAGCTTCGAGCGCGCGGCCCGCGCGCTCAACGTCACGCCCTCGGCGGTGTCGCAGCGCGTGAAGCTGCTCGAGGAGCGCATCGGCGGCGCGCTGCTGGTGCGCGGCCAGCCCTGCGTGGCGACCGAGGCCGGGCTGCAGCTGTGCCGGCACGTCGAGCGCGTGGGCATGCTCGAGCACGAGCTGCGCGATGCGCTGCCGGTGCTGGGCGCCGGCGAGGCCGGCGAGCGGGTCACGGTGCGGGTGGCGGTCAATGCCGACAGCCTCGCGACCTGGTTCGTCGGCGCGGCCGCCGCCTTCTCGCAGCAGCACGGCGCGCTGCTCGACCTCACGGTCGACGACCAGGACCACACGGCCGAGCGCCTGCGCAGCGGCGCGGTGCTGGCGGCGGTCACCGCGCTGGCGCAGCCTGTGGCCGGCTGCAACAGCGAGGCGCTGGGCACCATGCACTACGTGGCGGCCGCCAGCCCGGCCTTCGTACGGTCGCACTTCGCCAAGGGCGTGGGCGCGCGCACGCTGGCGCAGGCGCCGAGCCTGGTGTTCGACCGCAAGGACGCGCTGCAGGCGCGCTGGGTGCGGCGCATCTGCCATCGCGAGGTCGAGACGCCGCGCCACTGGCTGCCCTCGCCGCAGGCCTTCGTCGAGGCCGCGCGCGCGGGCATGGGCTGGGGCATGCATCCGCTGAGCATGGTGGCGCAGGCCTTGCGCGACGGCTCGCTGGTGGAGCTGGTGGCGGGCTCGCGGCTGCCGGTGCCGCTGTACTGGCAGCAGGCGCGCGCGGCGCCGCGGCTGCTCGCACGGCTCGGCGACTGCGTGCGCGCCGCCTCGCGCACGGGGCCGCACGCGCTGGCCTGAAGCGGCCTACTTGCTGTCCTGCGGCTTGGCCTGCGGGTCGCTGCCCACCACCACCGTCACCATGCGATCGGGCTGCAGCTTGCGCGCGAACGCGGCCTTGATGTCGGCGGCGGTCACGGCATTCATGCGCGCGGTCCAGGTGTCGAGGTAGTCGAGCGGCAGATCGTTCCAGGCGATGTTGGCGACGTTGCCGATCAGCTTGCGGTTGCTGTCGAGCAGCAGCGGGAAGCCGCCGATCAGGTTGTCCTTCGCGGCCTTGAGCTCGTTCTGCGTGGGTCCTTCGGCGACGAACTTCGCGAGCACCTCGCGCGCCACCTTCACCGCCTCGGCCGCCTGGTCGGGCCGGGTCTGGAAGCCGACGCGGAACGCGCCCGCGTCGAGCCCCGGCGCGAAGCCGCTGTAGACGCTGTAGGTCAGGCCGCGCTTCTCGCGCACCTCGTCGGTCAGGCGCGAGACGAAGCCGCCGCCGCCGAGGATGTAGTTGCCGAGGTTGAGCGCGAAGTGGTCGGGGTCCTTGCGCGGATAGCCGGGCTGGCCGATGTAGACATGGGTCTGCGCCGACTCGAAGGGAATGCGCACCTCCTTCGATTCGGCCAACGCCGGCACCGGTGCGATCGCGGGCAGCGGCGTGCAGGCCTCGGGGCCGGGCAGCCGCGACAGCATCGCGTTGGCGATGTCCTCGGCCTGCGCGCGCGTCACCGCGCCCACGATGCTGAGCTTGGCGCGGCACGGCACGATCAGTTGCTGGTAGCGCTGGCGCATGGCCGCGGTGTCGATGCGCGCGAGCGTGGCCTCGGTGGTCTGCTGGCCGTAGGGATGGCCGCTGTAGACCGCGGTCGAGAAGGCACGCGCCGCGACGGTCGCGGGCTTGGTGTTGCCCTCGCGGATCGAGGCGGAAAGGCGCTCGCGTTCGCGCTGCCAGATGTCGTCGGGGAAAGTGGGTTCGCCGATCACGCGCGCGGCCAGCGCCACCGCCTTGTCGAGCAGCTTGGGGTCGGCGAGGCTGCGCAGCGTGTAGCTGGTGCGGTCGTTGCTGGCGCTGACGTCGAACTCGGCGCCCAGATCGGCCCAGGCCTCGCCCAGCGCGTTCTGGTCGAGCGCGGGCTCGCCGTCGCGGCCGGCGCGCACGCCCTTCTCGACCATGGTCGAGCTCACGCTCGCGAGGCCGGCCTGGTCGGCGGGATCGCGCCGGCTGCCGGCATCGAAGTCGACCTCGACATCGACGATCGGCAGCGCCTGCGAGGACACGAGGTAGATCTTGGCGCCGTTGGCGAGCGTCCAGTGTTCGATCGGCAACGCGGCCTGCGCGGCCAGGCCGGCGAAGCCGAGCATGGCCAGCACGCCGGTGCGCAGCAGGCGGCCGGCGATGGCCGGCTTGGAATGGGAGAGGGACATGGGGATCTGACCTTCGAGCGATGCGGCGGCGTTCAACGCAGTTCTCCCGCGGGAGCGGCGAAGCCGCGGGCACGGGGCCGTGCATCGGGCGGCAGCGGGACCAAGGTGGCCACGGTGAGCTGATCGTCGCCGAAGTACTTGGCGGCCACCGCCTGCACCTGCGCGGCGGTCACGGCCTGCAGCTTCGCGATCATGCGCGGGTCGGCATCGAGCGGCAGGCCCTGCACCCAGTTGCTGCCGAGTTCGCGCGCCTGCGCCATCACCGAATCGCGCTTGTAGGTCTCGCTCGCCACCCACTGCGTCTTGACGCGCGCGAGCTCGGCCTCGCCCACGCCTTCCTTGGCGATGCGCGCGACCTGCGCGCGCAGCGCGGCCTCGACCTGCGCGGCGGTCTTGCCGGCCGCGGGCACGCCCGCCAGGCCGAACAGCTGCGGACCGCGTCCCATCAGCCCCGAATAGGCACCGGCCGAATCGGCCACGCGCTCCGGTCCCTGCGTGAGCGCGCGGTCGAGCCGCGAGCCGGTGTAGCCGTCGAGCACGGCCGACAGCACCTCGAGCGCCCAGGCGTCGCTCTCGGCATCGATGCTCTCGAGCTGCGGGATGCGGAAGGCCAGCGAGACGTAGGCCTGCTCGGCCGGCGCCTTGAACTCGATGCGGCGGATGCCGCGCTGCGGCGGCTCGATGCGCGGCTTGCGCACCGGCACCGCGCGCGCGGGGATGCCGCCGTAGTACTTCTCGGCCAGCGCGCGCACCTTGTCGACGTCGACATCGCCGGCGATCACGATCGCGGCATTGGCGGGCACGTACCAGCGGCGATGGAACTCGCGCACGTCCTCGGGCGTCATCGCGTCGAGGTCGCTCATCCAGCCCACCACCGGCCGGTGATAGGGCGAGGCGATGAAGACGGCCGCGCTCTGCTGCTCGCCGAGCAGGGCGCGCGGCTGGTCCTCGGTGCGCATGCGGCGCTCTTCCTTGACCACCTCGATCTCGCGCTTGAACTCGTCGTCGGGCCACTGGTTGTTGGCGAAACGGTCGGATTCGAGCTTCATCACCTGCTCGAGGCTGCCGACCGGGATCTGCTGGTAGTAGCCGGTGTAGTCGCGCGTGGTGAAGGCGTTCTCCTGCCCGCCCAGCGCCGCCACGCGGCGCGAGAACTCGCCGGGCTTGATCGACTTGGTGCCCTTGAACATCATGTGCTCGAGCGCATGGGCCACGCCCGAGGTGCCGTCGACTTCGTCGATCGAGCCCACGCGCACCCAGACCATCTGCACCGCGGTCGGCGAACGCCGGTCGGGCTGCACGATCAGGGTCATGCCGTTGGAGAGGGTGAACTGCTGGGGACCGGGGGCGGAGGCAGTGACTGCGGTGGCCGGGGGCGATGGCTGTTGCGCCTGCGCGGGCAAGCCCCAGGGCGCCGCGAACGCCAGGGCCAGCACCGCACCAGACGCAGCGCGGCGTGGCGAGGGGTGTTTCATAGAATGGCTCCGATTCTAAAAAGCGCCCGATGTTCAGTTTCTTCAAGAAAAAACCACCCGCGGAAACGCCCGAAGCACCGGCCCCGCAGGCGCCAGCGATCCCGCCGGCCGAACCTGCCCCCGCCGCGGAGAGCGCGCCCTCACGCTCGGTGTTCTCGCCCTCGAGCTGGTTCGGCGCGAAACCGGCGGCGAAGGAAGTGCCGGCTGCGGCACCGGTGGCGCCACCCGCGGCCACGCCGGCACCGGTCGCTGCGCCCGCCGTGCCCACGGTCCAGCCCGCGGCGCCGGCGCCCGTCGCACCGCCACCTGTCGCACCGCCGCCGCCCGCCGTCGACCTCCCGATCCTCGCGCCGGCCCCCGCGCCCGTGCCGGCACCGGTGCTCGAGGTCGCTCCGCCGCCCGCGCCCGAGCGCCGGGGCTGGCTCGACAAGCTCAAGACCGGCCTGCGCAAGACCGGCACCGGCATCCAGGCGGTGTTCGTCAATGCCCAGATCGACGACGCGCTCTACGAAGAGCTCGAATCCGCGCTGCTGATGGCCGATGCCGGCGTGAAGGCCACCGAATACCTGCTCGACGACCTGCGCCGCCGCGTGAAGAGCCAGATGGCCACCGATGCATCGCAGGTCAAGCGCCTGCTGGCCGAGGCCATCGCCGACCTGCTGCGCCCGCTCGAGAAGCCGCTGGAGATCGGCCGCCACACGCCCACCGTGATCATGGTCGCGGGCGTGAACGGCGCGGGCAAGACCACCTCCATCGGCAAGCTCACCAAGCACCTGGCCAACGAAGGCGCCTCGGTGCTGCTGGCCGCGGCCGACACCTTCCGTGCCGCGGCGCGCGAGCAGCTGCTGGTCTGGGCCGACCGCAACACGGTCGAGATCGTGAGCCAGGAAGGCGGCGACCCTTCCGCCGTGAGCTTCGACGCGGTGAACGCCGGCAAGGCTCGCGGCAAGGACGTGGTGCTGGTCGACACCGCGGGCCGGCTGCCGACCCAGCTGCACCTGATGGACGAGCTCAAGAAGATCAAGCGCGTGGTCAACAAGGCCGACGCCACCGCGCCGCACGAGGTGCTGCTGGTGATCGACGGTAACACCGGCCAGAACGCGCTGGCGCAGGTCAAGGCCTTCGACGAGACGCTGGGCCTGACCGGGCTGGTCGTGACCAAGCTCGACGGCACGGCCAAGGGCGGCGTGCTGTGCGCGATCGCGCGCGAGCGGCCGATCCCGGTCTATTTCATCGGCGTGGGCGAGAAGCTCGAGGACCTCGAGACCTTCGACGCGCGCGAGTTCGCGCAGGCGCTGCTGGGGAACTGAGGGGCGCCCGCTCCCTCAACGAGCGAGCACCGCCTCGCTCATCGCCTCGAGCAGCCGGTTCGCCACCACCGGCTTGAACAGCACCGGCACGCGCGACTCGCGCACGCGCAGCAGCCGGTCGGGCGAGGTCTCGCCGGTGATCAGCAAGAGCGGCGTGGCGACGTCGCCGGCCCGGCTCAGGCGCAGGCCGGCATCGAGGCCGTCGGCGCCATCGGCCAGCCGGTAGTCGCACAGCAGCAGCTCAAAGGGACGGCCCTCGCCGCGCGCCTGCGCCAGCGCCCGCGCGGCCGACGCCTCGTCGCCCACGGCCTGCGCCTCGACCGCATGCGAGCGCAGCAGGCCGGTCATGGCCTCGCGGATCTCCTGCTCGTCGTCGAGCAGCAGCACGCGCGCGGGCAGCCGCGCCGCGCCGCGGCGGCGCTGTTCCTCGGCATCGGCCGCCGCGGCCTGCGGCGGAAACGGCCCGGCCAGCGCGCTGGCCTGCGCGTTCGCGGCCTGCACCACCAGCCGGAAATGCGTGCCGCGGCCCAGGCGCGAATGCATCTGCACCGGATGGCCGAGCAGGCGCGAGAGACGCTGCACGATCGACAGCCCGATGCCCAGCCCGTGCGAGCGGTCGCGGCCCGGGTTGTCGACCTGGTAGAACTCCTCGAAGATCCGGCCCGACTGCTCGGGCGCGATGCCGATGCCGGTGTCGCGCACCTCGATCCAGACCGTCTCGCCGCGGTCGCGCGCCATCACCGTCACGCCGCCGCTGGCGGTGTACTTGAGCGCGTTGTCCATCAGGTTCGACAGCATGCGGTGCAGCAGTTGCGGATCGCTGCGCACCCACAGGCCGCTGGCGCGCACGCGCAGTTGCAGCGACTTCTGCTCGGCGCGCGCCGAGAAGGTGTGGTTGAGCGGCAGGAACAGCGCATCGAGCTGCACCGCCTGCACCTCGGGCACGACCACGCCGGCGTCGAGCCGCGAGACGTCGAGCATGGTGTCGAGCGAGGCGCCGAGTGCGTTCACGGCGCGCATCAGCCGTTCGGCATTGCGGCCTTCGGGGCGGTTGCGCAGTTCGTTCTCGAGCGCCGCGCCGAACAGCGCGATGGCATGCAGCGGCTGGCGCAGGTCGTGGCTGGCGGTGCCGAGGAAGCGGGTCTTCTCGAGGCTGGCGCGCTCGGTGGCTGCGATCTGCTCGCCCAGGCGCGCGGCCAGCGCCTCGTTCTCGAAGCGCAGCATGAGCGAATCGGTGAGCAACCTGTGCTGGCGGATGCCCGCGTGCAGGGTCAGCATCAGGTAGGCCGCGCCCGCCGCGGCCAGGAACAGGTGCAGCCCGTCGCCCTGCCAGGCCAGCGCGGTGATCATGCCCAGCGACATCGGCAGCGTGTAGCCGAACAGCGCCGGCTTCAGCGGCCACAGCGACTGCGAGGCACGCGCGCAGCTGCCGACGATGACCGCCATCAGCAGCGAGGTCATCGGCAGGTTGCCGGCCGGCACGACCAGCCAGGGCACGACGGCCGTGACCATGCTGACCAGCGTGACCAGGCGCGAAATCTTGCGCGCCCAGTACGGGCTCTCGACGGCCGGCCGCGCCGGGTACCAGCGCGGCGTGAAGAAGACGTAGATGTCGGCCAGCACCATGCCGGCCATCCAGAACAGCAGCCGCGGGTCGTGCAGCTGCGCGTAGAGGATGGCGCCGAACACCGCCACGAAGCAGAGGTGGGTCAGCGTCGAGGCGCTGTAGGTGTCGTAGACCGAGGCGACGTGTTCGCGCAGCACGCGCTGGCCGAGAACGACGTCGGCGGCCGGGTCGTTCAGCACCGCGCGCCGTTCAATGCAGGGTGCTGATCAACTGGGCCCGCGAGCGCATGCCGAACAGCAGCAGGATGGTCGACACGTGGTTCTTCACCGTGCCTTCGCTCAGGTTGGCGAGCTGGGCGATCTCCTTGTTCGCCTTGCCCTCGAGCACCCACTGCAGCACCTGCATCTGGCGCGGCGTCAGTTCCTGCCAGGCGCTGGCGTGGGCGAACTCGGCATAGCCGGTGAGCGCCTTCGGCACTGCCGGCGGCGGCGACTGCGCGGCATCGGGGTCGAGCAGGCCGCAGGCGCGGATGAAGCTCACCACTTCCTTGAGGTCGGCCGACTTGGGCAGGAAAGCGCTCGCGCCCAGCGCCAGCACGCCCTGCGCCAGGGTGCTGTTGCCGGTGCCCGAGAGCACCACGATGCGGGCCTCGGGGTAGCGCAGGCGGAACTCGGCCAGGCCGCTCAGGCCATGGGTGTCGGGCAGCGCGAGGTCGAGCAGCACCAGGCCGATGGCATCCTGGTGCGCCTCGTAGAGCTTGAGCGCGTCGGCAACGTTGCCGGCCTCGTAGACCTCGATCGCGGCGCCCGAGGAGGTCGCCTGGGCCTGGACCAGCGCGCAGACGCCGAGCCGCAGCAGGTCGTGGTCGTCGACCACCAGGATCGCGGTGCGGCCGCGCGGCGCGATGCCGGCCTGCGCCGCCGAGGACGGGGGAGTGGAGGAGGAAGAAGGATCGAGCGGAGCCACGCGCCGCATCTTAGCGGTGCACCCAGGGCGCGACAGTGCCGGAAGTCATGGCGATCCCCGCGATGGCCGCTCGGTGTAATGCTATTGTTTATATAGCACTTGCCAGCAAAGCCGGCGCGGGGCACCATCGGCGGATTCCATCGCGGGCCGCAACGAACGGCCCGCACGAGCCACGGAGACACGCCATGCCGCACACCGCCACCGCCCACGCACCCGAGGTCGCCAGCGACCGCAAGGTCGACCGCCTGCTGGCCCACTACGAACAGAGCCACCGGCACCCGACCAATGAGCTGATCCACTTCGTCGCGATCCCCGCGATCATGGTCAGCCTGGTCGGGCTGATCTTCGCGATCCACCCCTGGGCCGCCTACGCCTTCCTGCTGGCCAGCCTCGTCTACTACCTGACGCTGCGCTCGCCGGTCTTCCTGCTCGCGATGGGCATCCAGACCGCCATCCTGCTGGCGCTGGTCCATGCCATGGGCAGCCTTGTGTTGCCGATTTCCGCCGCCATCTTCATGGTGGCCTGGATCTTCCAGTTCATCGGCCACAAGATCGAGGGACGGAAACCTTCGTTCTTCGAAGACATCCAATACCTCTGGGTCGGGCCGCTGTTCGTGGTGTCCAAGCTGCTGTTGAAGCTGGGCATCCGCTGGTAAGTACCCGCTTACGGGGCTTTGCCGGCTGCAAGTCGGACAAGACCGCGGTCCTTCGGGGCCGCCGGCCGACAGCTCTTGCCTATCGGCCCGATAGAGACTTTAGGGGAACCCTTGCCTTAGCACTCCCTCCAACCGAGTGCTAATATGGCCAATACGAAGGAGTTTCCCCTGATGACATCCCTGTCTGGAGCCTCTGCCAACCAGCTCGCCGTCGCCAACCCCTGGTCGATGGTGCCCCCGCTGGGTAACCTGGATGCTTACATTTCGGCCGCCAACCGCCTGCCGCTGCTCACCCTCGAGGAAGAGCAGGGCTTCGCCCGCCGTTTGCGCGACCACAACGACCTCGAAGCGGCCGGTGCGCTGATCCTCTCGCACCTGCGCCTCGTGGTCTCCATCTCCCGCCAGTACCTGGGCTACGGGCTGCCGCACGGCGACCTGATCCAGGAAGGCAACGTCGGCCTGATGAAGGCCGTGAAGCGTTTCGACCCCGACCAGGGCGTGCGGCTGGTGAGCTACGCCATGCACTGGATCAAGGCCGAGATCCACGAGTACATCCTGAAGAACTGGCGCATGGTCAAGGTCGCGACGACCAAGGCCCAGCGCAAGCTGTTCTTCAACCTGCGCTCGATGAAGCAGGGCTTCAAGGCCGACTCGGCCGCGGCCGACACCGGCACGCACCGCGAAACGTTGAGCGCCGACGAGGTGACGCAGATGGCCGCGCGCCTGAACGTGAAGCCCGAGGAAGTGCTCGAGATGGAAACCCGGCTGTCGGGCGGCGACGTGCTGCTCGACCCGAGCCCGAACGACGACGGCGAGGAAGCCTTCGGCCCGATCGCCTACCTGGCCGACGCGACGCAGGAACCGACCGCGCTGCTCGAATCGCAGCAGCGCGACCGCCTGTCGAGCGACGGCATCGCGACCGCGCTCGAAGCCCTCGACGCGCGCAGCCGCCGCATCGTGGAAGAGCGCTGGCTCAAGGTCAACGACGACGGTTCGGGCGGCATGACCCTGCACGACCTGGCTGCGGTCTATGGCGTGAGCGCCGAGCGCATTCGCCAGATCGAGGTGGCCGCGATGAAGAAGATGAAGAAGGCGCTGGCCGATTACGCCTGATCGGCTTTTCTTCCGCCCCTTCCGCCCCTTCCGCCCCTTCGAACGAGCCCGGCCCCGCGCCGGGCTTTTTCATGGGCGAATCAACCCGAGGTCTTGGCGAGCGTGCGCAGCGCGCGCTTGGCGATGTAGCGCGTCTCGGGCGTGTTCGATTCCTTCACCCAGCGCGCGCACACGCCATCGACCCACTCCGCCTGCGTCTTGCTCGCGTCGTTGAGCCAGTTGGCGACCGAGTTCTGCACGTAGCGGCTGCCGTCGGCGCGCAAGGGTTCGAGCAGCGGCAGCGCGCGCCAGGGCTCGGCCTTCAGCGCCTCGATCTGCGCGCACCACACGCCGCGCGGGCGCGTGAGTTCGCTCGCGAAGCGGCGGATGTTCGGATCGTCATCGCGCACCCACGGCTGCAGCAGCGCGAGCGCCTCGTCGAGCGAGCCGACGACCGCGTCGCGCACCGCCATCCAGGCGATCTCTCGCACGCCGAAATGCGGATCGGCCGCGAAGCGCCGCACCGCCTCGAGCTGCCCGGCCAGCGGCAATTGCGACAGCGTGACCCACTGTGCCGCCCAGCAGCGCGCGACGTCGCTGGCATGCGTGGCGAGCCGGTGCGCGACCGCATCGCGTTCGTCGTGCAGCGCGGCGAGGTCGTACAGCGCCCGCGCGATGTGGCCGTGCCGCTGCATCGGCTTGAAGGCGCTCAGCATCGCTAGCGTGTCGACCAGCCGCTCGCTCGCCGCGTCGAGGCCGATGTGGCCCGCCACGCTGCGCGCCAGCTGCGGCAGTTCGAGCGCGAGGAATTCGTTGAGGTTGACGGTCTCGATCAGCCCGTCGTTGAGCGCATGCAGCACCTCGGGCGGGATCAGCGCGATGCGGAACGCGCCCTTGCGTGCCTTCAGGTGCTCGACCGCTTCGATCGCTGCGGCGAGGCTCGCGACCTCCGTGCCGGGCGTCATCGGCTCAGGCCGCCAGCAGGGTCTTGATGTCGGCCACCATCGGCGGCACGCCGGCGCCGTAGCGCGCGTACAGCCGCAGCCGGCCCTGCGGGTCGTAGACGAAGCTCGCGGCCGAGTGGTCCATCGAGTAGCTGGTGGGTGTCTTGCCGTCGACCTTCTTGTAGTAGACCTTGAAGTCCTTGGTCGTGGCGGCCAGTTCGTCGGCCGTCGGGATCAGCGCGACGAAGCTGGGGTCGAAGGCGCCCATGTAGGCCTTCATCACCTCGGGCGTGTCGCGTGCCGGGTCGACCGTGACGAACACCACCTGCAGCTTGTCGCCGTCGGCGCCCAGCTGCTGCTTGACCTGCGCCATCTCGGTCATGGTGGTCGGGCAGACGTCGGGGCACTGCGCGTAGCCGAAGAACAGCACGACCACCTTGCCCTTGAAGTCGGCCATGGTGCGCTGCTTGCCGTCGGCATCCTTGAGCGAGAAGTCGCGTGCGTAATCGGCGCCCGTGATGTCGACCGCATTGAAGCTCTGCTTAGTCTCGTTGCAGCCCGCGAGGCCCAGCCCCACGGTGGCCGACACGGCCGTCCAGCCCGCGCCGGCGGCGATCAACTTCAGGGCATTGCGCTTGTTCATGGGTCAGCGGAGGTAATGGTCGACGAGCAAGGCCGCGAACAGCACGCTCAGGTGGATCAGCGAGAACCGGAAGGTCTTGCGCGCCAGGGTGTCGGAGTAGTTGCGCCACAGCGCGAAGGCGTAGCCGGTGAAGCCCACGCTCACGACCACCGCCACCGCGAGGTAGAGCCAGCCGCTCATGCCGTAGATGAAGGGCATCAGGCAGCCCGCGAACAGGATGAAGGTGTAGAGCAGCACCTGCAGCCGCGTGAACTCGTTGCCGTGCGTGACCGGCAGCATCGGCAGGCCGGCCTTGCGGTAGTCCTCGACGCGATAGAGCGCGAGCGCCCAGAAGTGCGGCGGGGTCCACAGGAAGATGATGAGGAACAGGATCAGCGCCTCGGGCCCCACTTCGCCGGTCATCGCGGCCCAGCCCAGCACCGGCGGCATCGCGCCCGAGGCGCCGCCGATCACGATGTTCTGCGGCGTCAGCGGCTTCAGGATCACGGTGTAGATCACCGCATAGCCGACGAAGGTGGCGAAGGTCAGCCACATGGTGAGCGGATTGACGGTGAACCACAGCAGCACCGAGCCGGCGATGCACAGCGCCGCCGAGAACAGCAACGCCTGGCGGTCACTGAGCTCGCCGCGTGCGGTCGGGCGCCAGGCGGTGCGCTTCATCTTGGCGTCGATGCCCTTCTCGACCAGGCAGTTGAAGGCGGCCGCCGCGCCCGCCACCAGCCAGATGCCGATGCAGGCCAGCACGGCGCGCTGCACGTCGAGCCACGAGGGCGCGCCGGGCACGGCCAGCACCATGCCGATCAGCGCGCAGAAGACGATCAGCTGCACCACGCGCGGCTTGGTGAGCGCGTAGAACTGGCGCAGCACGCTCGCGCCATGCGCCTGCTGCAGGGGAATCGGGGTGCTCATCGGGGGACCTCCGCGCCGCGCAAGGGGGCGCCGGGTGGAACGGCGGGGTTCGCGCGCGACAGGCGGGCGCCGGCCGCCTGCTCGCGCCGGCTTTCGCACAGCGCCCAGACCAGCACCACCGCCAGCGCCGCGGCGCCGCCCGTGTGCAGCACGGCCGCCGCGAGCGGCCAGCCGAGCAGCACGTTGCCCAGGCCGGTGGCGAGCTGCAGCAGCGCGAGCCCGGCGAGCCAGCCGGCCTGCGGCCGCAGGCTGTCGATGCGGCGCATGCGCCAGGCCAGCAGGCCGAGCGCGACGAACACGAGATACGCCAGCAGCCGGTGCGCGTAATGGATGGCGGTGAGCGCCGCGAAATCGAGCGGCACGCCCTCGCCGGTCACGCCGAGATGGCGCCAGATCTCGAAGCCCTGCGCGAAATTCATCGGCGGCCACCAGCTGTCCTGGCAGGTCGGGAACTGGGTGCAGGCCAGCACCGCGTAGTTGGTGCTGACCCAGCCGCCAAGCGCGATCTGCAGCACCAGCAGCACCGAGGTCGCGATCAGCCCGTTGCGCAGCGCCGGCGACACCGGCGTGGGCAGGCGTTGCGCGGCCACCTGGCGGTAGCGCACGGCCTGGATGCACAGCAGCGCGAGCAGCACCACGGCGCCCAGCAGGTGCAGCGTGACGATGGCGGGAAAGAGCTTCCAGGTGACGGTGAGCGCGCCGAAGGCCCCCTGCAGGCAGACCCAGACCAGCGTGGCCGCGGGCCACCAGGCGCTGAGCGCGGCATGGTCTGCGCCTTGCCGCGCCGACGAAGGCGCCGCCCTCGCCTGCTGGCTCTGCCGCGCGCGCACCACCCAGGTCGCGACCGCGAGCACCGTGATCAGCGCGCCGACGCCGGTGGCGAGGTAGCGGTGGACCATCTCGACCCAGGCCTTGCTGTGCGTGACCGGGCCGGTGGGCTGCGCGGCCTGCGCCATCGCGATCTCGTGGCGCGCGCCGACCGGGCTCGCATTGCCGTAGCAGCCGGGCCAGTCGGGGCAGCCCAGGCCCGAATCGGTGAGGCGCGTGAAGGCGCCGAACAGCGTGAGGTCGAAGGTCAGGAACAGGGTGAGCACGGTCAGCGCATGCAGCCGCCGCGCCGGGCCGGCCCCCGCGTTGCGCCGCCACACCCAGACCAGCGGCCCGAGCGCGATCAGCGCGCCGGCCGCCAGCAGCCAGGCGATCGGCGTGAGGTCGTAGAGCGAGCTGGAGTCCATCTTGATTGAAAGCGTCGTGCGTCTTCGTCGTCGTGCGTCGCGCTCAGCGGCCCGGCTCGTCCCACGAGGCGGAGGCGCGCAGCAGGCGGTCGAGGTCGCGCTTGGCGCGGCCCGCACCCTTGGCATCCATGCGCGCGGGGAAACGCATCATGAAGTTGCCCATCGGGTCGACCACGAACAGGTGCTCGGCCAGCGTGTGGCCGGCTTCGGGCGTGAACCACCTGGCGAGCTGTTCGGGCGGCAGGCGCAGCACGGTGGCGCCGCGCAGGCCGTTCTCGAGGCGCTCGGGCACGGGCGCGGCATCGCTGACCAGCCAGACGCGGTCGAGCCGGTCCTTCTCTCGGCCCAGCACCTCGCGTAGCTGGCGCTGCAGGTAGAGCTGCTGCTCGCACAAGGCGTCGCAGGCGGCATCGCCCACCGCCACCAGCAGCCACTGGCCCTTGAGCGTCTGCAGGCTGACCGGCGCGCCCGCGCGGTCGGCCGCGGTCAGCGCGGGCATCTCGTGCTGCGGGTCGATCAGCTGGCCGTAGACGCTGCGGCCTTCGGGCCGGATCACGTAGTAGGTGAAGTACGAGGCGATCACGGGCGCCGCGCACATCAGCATCACGGCGATCATCTTCCAGCGCCCGACGACCGTGCGGCGGCCCTCCGCGCCGTCGAGCGCCTGGGTCGGCGACGGCATCGAGTGCACGGTCAGCCCCAGCGGCTCGTCAGCGGACTGCATCGCGGCGTGCGCGGCGCGAGCGCCGGAGGGGGGCAATGAATTGGAACCAGACATAGAGGATCACCACGAGGGCCGACAGGCCGAACCACTGGAATGCATAGCCATAGTGTTTCTCCAGGCCCAGCGCGGGCGCCGGCCAATCGCGCTGCAGGCCCTCGGAAGCAGGCCCGGTCTGCTGCAGCGACACGTCGGTGCGCAGCGGCAGTTGCGTTTCGGCACGGAAGCCTTCGAGGTCGAGATTCTGCCGGATGGGCGAAGACCCCTCGCCAGCCGGTGCCGAGGCCGGCGCGGCGGGCTTGCCGAGCTCGAGCAGGTGGCCCGGCGGCGGCTCGATCAGGCCGGTCACGTCGACGAGGCCGGCCGGCGTCTCGACCGCGCTCAGTTGCGTGCGGTCGTTGAAATTGCGCTGGATCCAGCCGCGCTGCACCATCACCGTCTGGTTGCTGCCCTCGAGCGCGAGCGGCGTCAGCACGTAGAAGCCGGGCACGCCATGCATCTGGCGGTTGTCGAGGTAGACCGACTGCGCCGCGAGCCACAGCCCGCGCAGGTGCACGGGGCGGTGCAGCATCTCGGCGGGACGCTCGAGCGCGAGGAAATCGGCCTGCTCGAGCGGCGGCTTGAGCTTCTGGCCGTCGATCTCGGCCTGCAGCGCCTCCTTCTGCGCCGCGCGCGAGAGCTGCCAGCGGCCCAGCGAGATGGTCGAGGAGACGGTGACCAGCGCGGCGATGGTCATCAGCCAGAAGCGGGCCCAGGTCCAGCCGCGGTCGCTGCGCTGGCGGGAGGAGGCGGTGTCCGGCGCGCGGCCGGGAGGCGGGTTCAGGGGGTCGGGAGTCACTGGAACGCGGGTGGCAGGCGGCCGATAATGCGGGTCATGAAATACTTCGTTGCCCTGTTGTTCGTGGGCATCTTCGCGAGCCTGGCTTTCGCGCTCTTCTACATGTTGAAGGACGGTCGCAACGGGCGCGCCAAGAGCGGCGGCATGGCGCGCGCGCTCACCTTTCGGATCGGCCTCTCGGTCCTTTTGTTCCTCTGCATGCTGCTGGCCTGGAAACTGGGCTACATCCAGCCCACCGGGCTCCCTCTCGGCAAGTAGGTGGTGCTCGTTCCACGAGAACCATGAAAAAGGCGCCTGACGGCGCCTTTTTTGTGGAATGCCGCGAGGTGCTTCGCTCAAAGCCAATAGACCAGCATGTAGAGGCCGAGCCACACCACGTCGACGAAGTGCCAGTACCAGGCGGCGCCCTCGAAGCCGAAGTGGCGCTCGGGCGTGAAGTGGCCCTTCTGCAGGCGCAGCGTGATGAACAGCAGCATCAGCATGCCGATGAACACGTGCAGGCCGTGGAAGCCGGTCAGCATGAAGAAGGTCGAACCGTAGGTGCCCGAGCTGAGCTTGAGGTTCAGTTCGGTGTACAGGTGGTAGTACTCGTAGCCCTGCACGCCCAGGAAGATCACGCCGAGCAGCACGGTGAGCCACATGAAGCGGATGGTCTGCGCGCGATGGCCGGCACGCAGCGCGTGGTGGGCGATGGTCAGGGTCACGCCCGAGCTCAGCAGCAGCGCGGTGTTGATCGTGGGCAGCCAGAACGGGCCGACGGTCTGGAACGGCTCGACGATGCCGGCCGGCGAACCGGTCACGCCGGCCGCGACGCTGGGCCACACGGCCTTGAAGTCGGGCCACAGCAGGGCGTTGTCCAGGCTGCCGAGGTTCGGCAGCGCATGGGTGCGGGCCCACCACAGCGCGGTGAAGAAGGCGCCGAAGAACATCACCTCGGAGAAGATGAACCAGCTCATGCTCCAGCGGTACGAGAGGTCGATCTTGTGGCCGTACTGGCCGCTCTCGCTCTCGCCGATGGCGGCGCGGAACCACACGAACAGCGTGCCGAGCCAGATCAGCATGCCCAGCAGCAGCGACCACGCACCCCACTGGTGGCCGTTGATCCACTGCCCCGCGCCGAGGATCACGAAGAACAGGCCGATGGCGGACACGACCGGGTAGGCCGAGGGTCCTGGCACGAAGTAGTAAGGCGTGGTGCCGTGGGTGGTTGAACTCATATCAGCTCCTGGCTTTCTTTCTTCTCTCGATTCGATGGGTTCTGGGTAGCGTGGGTTCGTTCGCTCGGGGCTCAGGGCGCGACCACGAAGCGCACCACCAGCACGAGGCCGACGATGAACGCGATCACCATGACGAAGGCGACCGCGATGATGTGCAGCGGGTTCAGCTTGGCCAGGTCGTCCTGGTACGCGCTCTTCTTGCGGATGCCGAAGAACGACCAGGCCACCGCCTTGAGGGTCGCGAGCAGCGAACCCTTGCGCGGCGTTCCGGGTGTGGGCGGCGAATCGACCATCACGAACGCGGCTCGGCGGCGGCGGTGGGCGCGACGGCGACCGGCGCCGCGGGCGTCTTGCCGCCGACCTCGAAGAAGGTGTACGACAAGGTGATCGTCTTCACGTCCTTCGAGATCTTGGGATCGATCACGAAGGCGACCGGCCACTGCTTCTTCTCGCCCGCGTCGAGCGTGTACTGGTTGAAGCAGAAGCACTCGAGCTTGTTGAAATAGGGCGCGGCCTGCTGCGGTGCGTAGCTCGGGATGGCCTGCGCGGCCATGCGGCGGTTCTGCACGTTCTGGAACTCGTACATCACCGTGTTGAGCTCGCCCGGGTGCACTTCCATCGTGCGCTCGGCCGGCTTGAAGTCCCAGAGGCCGCCGCGCACGTTGGAGTCGAACTCGACCTTGATGGTGCGGGTCATGTCGACCTGCGTGTTGTCGGGCACGCGCACGTTCTTGCCGCCGCTCGCACCGCCCGGCACCTCGAGCTCGGAGAGCGCGAGGATGTTGATGCCGGTCATCTCGCAGATGGCGCGGTACAGCGGCACCAGCGCATAGCCGAAGGCGAACATGCCGCAGGCGACCACGGCCAGCTTGCCGACCATCTGGACATTGGCGCGCCGGATGCGTTGACCGAGGCTCATGTGCGTGTGCTCCTGTGCCTTGAGGCTTGCAAAGACCGCGTCAGCGGCCGCTGAACCAGACCATGCGCACGACGAAGCCGACGAAGAAGATCAGCGCGATCGAGGCCAGCGTGAGCCCCATGCGGCGGTTGTTTCTTCTCTGTTCGGGCGTCATCGCGTGGCGGTCTCGATCGTCGGGGATGCGTAGGACGATGCGGCGCTCAGCCGATCACCTTGGTGGCGGTCGCGTCGAGCTTGGGCGGCGTCTCGAAGGTGTGGAACGGCGCCGGCGACGGCACTTCCCACTCGAGGCCTTCGGCGGCTTCCCACGGCTTCTGCGGTGCCTTCTCGCCCTTGCCGAGCATGGTCGGCAGCACGACGAAGAAGAAGAAGTACACCTGGGCGAGGCCGAAGGCGAAGGCACCGACCGATGCCACCGCGTTGAAGTCGGCGAACTGCATCGGGTAGTCGGCATAGCGGCGCGGCATGCCCGCCAGGCCCAGGAAGTGCATCGGGAAGAAGGTGACGTTGAACGAGATCAGCGACCACCAGAAGTGGATCTTGCCGCGCGTTTCGTTGTACATCACGCCGGTCCACTTGGGCGCCCAGTAGTAGTAGCCCGCGAACATGGCGTACAGCGAGCCGGCCACCAGCACGTAGTGGAAGTGGGCCACCACGTAGTAGGTGTCCTGCAGCTGGATGTCGATCGGCGCGATCGCGAGGATCAGGCCGGTGAAGCCGCCCATCGTGAACACGAAGATGAAGCCCACCGCGAACAGCATCGGCGTCTCGAAGGTCATCGAGCCCTGCCACATGGTCGCGATCCAGTTGAAGATCTTCACGGCCGTCGGCACCGCGATCAGCATGGTCGCGTACATGAAGAACAGCTGGCCCGTGACCGGCATGCCGGTCGTGAACATGTGGTGCGCCCAGACGATGAACGACAGGATCGCGATCGACGAGGTGGCGTACACCATCGAGGCGTAGCCGAACAGCTTCTTGCGCGCGAAGGCCGGCACGATCTGGCTGATGATGCCGAAGGCCGGCAAGATCATGATGTAGACCTCGGGGTGGCCGAAGAACCAGAAGATGTGCTGGTACATCACCGGGTCGCCGCCGCCGGCGGGGTTGAAGAAGCTGGTGCCGAAGTGGCGGTCGGTCAGCGTCATCGTGATGGCGCCGGCGAGCACCGGCATCACGGCGATCAGCAGGTAGGCGGTGATGAGCCAGGTCCAGCAGAACATCGGCATCTTCATCAGCGTCATGCCGGGGGCGCGCATGTTGAGGATGGTCACGATGATGTTGATCGAGCCCATGATCGACGAGGCGCCCATGATGTGCATCGCGAAGATGCCGGCGTCCATCGAGGGGCCCATCTGCAGCGTGAGCGGTGCGTAGAGCGTCCAGCCCGCGGCCGGTGCGCCGCCGGGCATGAAGAACGAACCGACCAGCATCAGCGCCGCGGGGATCAGCAGCCAGAAGCTGAAGTTGTTCATGCGCGCGAACGCCATGTCCGAGGCGCCGATCTGCAGCGGGATCATCCAGTTCGCGAAGCCCACGAAGGCCGGCATGATCGCGCCGAACACCATGATCAGGCCGTGCATGGTGGTGAACTGGTTGAACAGCTCGGGGTTCACGAGCTGCAGGCCCGGCTGGAACAGCTCGGCGCGGATCAGCAGCGCGAGCACGCCGCCCACCATCAGCATCGTGAAGCTGAACAGCAGGTAGAGCGTGCCGATGTCCTTGTGGTTGGTCGCGAACACCCAGCGGCGCCAGCCGGTGGGCGCGTGGTGGTCATGGTGGTCGTCGTGCGCGTGGTCGCCGTTGGCGTGACCGTGGGGGTCGAGGACTGCACTCATTTCATCGTTCCTTGAATATCTCGTCGCTGGGCGCTGTTCGCTGTGTTGTTCCGGTCAACCGATCACTTGCCGCGCAGGGCAAGGACTTCGGCCGGCTGCACGATCTGGCCCGTCTTGTTCGACCAGCTGTTCTTGGTGTAGGTGGCGACGGCCGCGAGGTCGGTGTCGCTCAGTTGCTTCCAGGACGGCATCG
Source organism: Variovorax sp. GW821-FHT10D07 (assembly GCF_059415325.1). Classification (NCBI taxonomy): domain Bacteria; kingdom Pseudomonadati; phylum Pseudomonadota; class Betaproteobacteria; order Burkholderiales; family Comamonadaceae; genus Variovorax; species Variovorax sp. GW821-FHT10D07. The sequence goes on from NZ_JBWKMZ010000015.1 coordinate 122,160, forward strand.
CGCCGTTGTTCTGGCCGTTGAGCAGCACCATCAGCTGCACCTTGTGGTCGGCGTCGAGCACCTTCGGGTCGCCATCGAGCGCCTTGATCGGGCCCGCGCCCTTGCCGTTGGCCTGGTGGCAGGCCGCGCAGTTGGCGGCGTAGACCTTCTCGCCGCGCGCCATCATGTCGGGCAGGGTCCAGACCTTGGTCGGGTCGTCGAGCTTGGCGGCGGCTTCCTTGCGCTTGGCGGCGACCCAGGTCGTGTAGTCGGCGGCCGAGACCACCTTCACGTGGATCGGCATGTAGGCGTGTTCCTTGCCGCACAGCTCCTGGCACTGGCCGTAGTAGTCGCCGACGGTCTCGGCACGGAACCAGGTGTCGCGCACGAAGCCGGGGATCGCGTCCTGCTTGATGCCGAGCTGCGGCACCGCGAAGGCGTGGATCACGTCGTTGGCCGTGGTGATGATGCGAACCTTCTTCTGCACCGGCACGACCAGCGGGTTGTCAACCTTGAACAGGTAGTCGTCGGGGATCGCGCCCTTGGCGCCGGCGTCCGACATCGCGCGCTGCGAGCTGTCGAGCGTGGAGATGAAGGCCAGGCCCTCGCCTTCGCCGTTCAGGTAGTCGTAGCCCCACTTCCACTGGTAGCCCGTGGTCTTGATCGTGAGGTCGGCGTTGGTGGTGTCCTTCTGGGCCACCAGCACCTTGGTGGCGGGCAGCGCCATCACGATCACGATCAGGAAGGGAACGATGGTCCAGATGACTTCGACCACCACCGATTCATGGAAGTTGGCGGCCTTGTGGCCCACCGACTTGCGGTGCTTCCAGATCGAATAGAACATGACCGCGAACACGGCCACGAAGATCACCGTGCAGATGATCATCATCACCGTGTGCAGGAAGTGCTGCTCCTGCGCAATCTTGGTCACACCGACCGGAAGATTCAACTGGCGCACCGAGGGGCCGCCGGGCAGATCGTTGACTGCGTGCGCCGCGCCGCTGAAAGCCGCGCCGGCCGCCAGCATTGCCGGCATGAACTTATTGCGCCAAATGCTCTTCATCGTGTTCACGTTTCTTCAAATTTTCAACAAACCCAACCGTGCAGCACCGCGCGAGCCCCCTCAGGCGCCGCGCAACGCCATCCGAATCTCGCGCGCCAGTGCGGCCCTCAACTCCGGCCGTACATAGCGCCCCACCCTGACCGATCGACCCTGACCCGACAACTCGATCAGCGATCGGTCGCCGGTCTGCGGCTCGATCCGCACCCGGTGCGGGAGAAATTCCGTGCGCTCGTAGCTCCCGCCGTTCTCGAGTTCGACCACGAGCCGGCCCGCCTGCAGCATGATCCTCTCGCCATCGGTCGCATGCCGGGCGTAGGCCATGAACGCGAACCCCACGGCAGCCAGTTCGAGCCAGGCGAACGGCAACACGAGCGGCGCGCCGTGCATCCAGAAGACCGTTCCGATACCGAGCGATACCACGCACAGTGAAGCGTAGAGCCAGCCGAGCTGGCTCGGCGTCACCGAGCAGTTCCGCTTCAGAAACCAGTGGATGTTCTGGCCTGAAACAGTGGCAAATCGAAACACGGAATTCGACACGGGCGAGTTCAGCAAATCGGTAAGTCGGCGCCCGCCAGATCCCTTGTCTTCCACGGGTTCCGACGGACCTCGATCGCGGGCATGTACCCACGAGTTTCACGCAACGGCGGATTGTAGCGGGTAGATACCAGCGGCCGTGTACCGAATGCGGCACGCGCGGGCCGCGCTACAACGGTCTTCAGTGGGCGGACGGGCGCCCGCGCTGCAGCATCTCGCGCATCTCGCGCAGCGAGACCGCGCTCTCGGCCGACAGCGAGACCCGCGGGGTCGGCTTGAAGGCATGGCCGTAGATGATCTCGAAGGTCAGCGCGATCCGGCCTTCGCCACCTTCGGCCGGCGCGAGTTCGGGCAGCGCCTTGTGCAGGGCCGCCTGCCAGGCCCGGCCTCGCAGGGCCGGAAAACGCGCCGGATGCAGGTTACGCCCGAGCGTGCGCAGCTCGGCCAGCGCGGCCTCGGGCGTGGCCCAGGTCAGCACGATGCGCTCCATGTCCATCACCGGCTCGGCGAAGCCGGCATGGACCAGCATGTCGCCCCAGTCGTGCATGTCGGTGAACTCGTGGCTCGCGGCCGGCCAGCCGAGGCGCGCATGCAACGCGCGCAGTTCGCGCAGGGTGTCGGGGCCGAAGCACGAGAACATCAGGAAGCCGTCGGTGGCGACCTGCCGGTGCCAGTGCGCGATCAGCGCCTCGGGGTCGGCCGCCATGTGCAGCGCCATGTTGGCCCAGAGCAGGTCGACGCCCTCCTCGGGCAGCCCGTCGAAGCGCAGCTTGCCGCCCTGCCAGCGCCGCGCGCTCCACCAGGGCGCGGCCAGCGCGGCCGAGGTCGCGGCGACCAGCGCCGGCTCGGGCTCGATCACGAAGGCCTCGGCCTCGCGGTAGCGGCGCGCCAGCAGCTCGTGCGCCTCGAGGCCGCCGCGCAGCGGCGCCCAGTCGGCCCAGTGGCGCGGCCTGGCCTTGATCCATTGCAGCCGGTCTTCCATGCGCCGCCCGATCTCCTCGTGCAGCCAGGGCGAGCCGTCGGCGGGCGCCAGCCGGCGCCAGCGGGCGGCCGCCGCGGCATCGATGGTCGGCGGTCGGCGTTGGGGGTCGGTGGGCATGGGGGCGTGAGTATATTGAGCCCATGCTCAGCCGTTGGACCGCGCGCCCTTTGACCTCGCTGTTGGCACGGCTGCCCAGCCAGTGCGCGCTGTGCCGCGACTGGCCGTCGCGCCCGGTGTGCGAGGCCTGCGCCGCGCGCTTCGCCGCCAGCGCGCCGCGCTGCCAGACCTGCGCGCTGCCGTTGCCCGCGGGCGTGGCGCGCTGCGGCGACTGCGTCGTGCACCCGCCGCCGCTCGATGCCTGCCTCGCGGCCTGCGACTACGCCTGGCCGTGGCCGGACTGCGTCGCGGACTTCAAGTTCCACGGCGACACCGGCTGGGCCGGCCCGCTGGCGCAGCTGCTGCGCGCCATCCCCTCGGCGGCGGCGCTGCTGGATGCCTGCGACTGCGTGCTGCCGATGCCGCTCGCGCCGGGCCGGCTGCGCGAGCGCGGCTTCAACCAGGCGCTGGAACTGGCGCGCCGGCTCGCGCCCGCCAAGACCGATGCCGCGCTGCTGCTGCGCACGCGCGAGACGCCGGCCCAGCGCGGCCTCTCGCGCGCCGAGCGCATGCGCAACCTCCAGGGTGCCTTCGCGGTCGAGCCGCTGCGCGCCGATGCACTGGCCGCGCGGCGCGTGGTGCTGGTCGACGACGTGATGACCACCGGCGCCTCGCTGTTCAGCGCGGCCCAGGTGCTGCGCCGTGCGGGCGCGGCGCATGTCGCGGGCATCGTGCTGGCGCGCACCGACAGGCCGCACTGAGCGTGGCGACAATCGGGCCCATGTTCCATATCGTCCTGGTCCACCCCGAGATTCCGCCGAACACCGGCAACGTGATCCGCCTGGCCGCCAACACCGGCTGCACCCTGCACCTGGTCGAGCCGCTGGGCTTCTCGATGGACGACAAGCTGCTGCGCCGCGCCGGCCTCGATTACCACGAGTACGCCGAGGTGCGCCGCCATGCGAGCTGGCAGGCGCTGCTCGACAGCGAGCGGCCGGCGCCCGATCGCCTGTTTGCGCTGACCACGCGCGGCACCCGCGCCGTGCACGACATCCGCTTCGCGCCCGGCGACTGGCTGGTGTTCGGCTCCGAGACCAGCGGCCTGCCCCCCGCGATCCGCGAGAGCTTCGATCCCGCGCAATGGTTGCGGCTGCCGATGCGCGAAGGCCAGCGCAGCCTCAACCTGTCGAATGCGGTGGCGGTGACGGTGTTCGAGGCCTGGCGGCAAAACGGATTCAAATGAGGCATCGCGACCCCTCGCGCGATGGGGTCGCATCCGAACGGCGGAATCCCCCGTATGGAAAGCATGCCGGCTCGATGCATTCCGGCATGCCGATCCACCCACGCTCCACACGGGGCACGAGGAGTTCCACCATGCAAGCCAAGTCCATCGCCTTCGCCGCCCTCGCCACCCTGGTCCTGAGCCACGGCGCCCAGGCCTTCCAGGGCGAACAGAATCCGCTGCCCGCGGCACCGTTCCAGTCGACGCTGTCGCGCGCCGAGGTGCAGGCCCAGGCCCGGCAGCCGTTGCGCATCACCAATGGCGGCACCGGCGTGGCCCGCCCCACCGACGGCATGACCGACCGCGCCGCGGTGCGCGCCAGCGCGGTGGGCATCACGCGCCAGGGCGCGGCCGCCTATGGCGAGATCAGCGACCGCCGCATGTAAGAAAGCAAGGGGCCGCCCGCCTCAGCGGTAGCGGCGCACCACCGACTCGGCCACGCAGGCGGGCTTGGCCGCGCCTTCGAGCTCGATGGAGGTTTCCCAGGTCATCTGGATGCCGTCGTCGGCAATGGGTTCGGCGGTCAGCAGCTTCATGCGCGCGCGCAGCCGCTTGCCCACCGGCACGGGCGACATGAAGCGCACCCGGTTCAGGCCGTAGTTCACGCCCATGCGCGACTCCACCACGTCGAGCGCGGTCTCGTAGAAGCGCGGCAGCAGCGACAGCGTGAGGAAGCCGTGGGCGATCGGCCCGCCGAACGGACCGGCCTTCGCGCGCTCGATGTCGACGTGGATCCACTGGTGGTCGCCGGTCGCCTCGGCGAACTGGTTGACCTGCTCCTGGGTGATGGTGATCCAGTCGCTCACCGCGACTTCCTGGCCGACGCAGGCGGCCAGATCCTGAAGGGTCTGGAAGGTCTTCTTGGTCATGCGCCGCACTCTAGCGGCAAGGCCGCGGCCGCGGGTGTCGGCACGGCGACAAGCGGGCTCAGGGAATACCTGGGGCGCAGCGGCGCACGGCGGCTCAGCTCTCGAGCCATTCGCAGATCGGCTGCCACTGCTCGAGGTCGCGCTGCACCCGGCCCGGCGCGATGTCGAACAGGGTGAGCCCGCGCGCCGCGAGCTGCACGTAGTTCTGCGTGTCGCGCAGCTCGCCGACCACCGGCACGCCCAGCCCCGCGATGAATTCGTTGAGCCGGTCGGCCGCCAGGGTGCGGGCGTTGACGCGCATGCCGACCAGGCCGATCTGCGTCTTCTCGGCGCGGCGCTGCTCGAGCAGCCGGTCGATGAATTCGCGCGTGGCGTAGATGTCGAAGATGCTCGGCTGCAGCGGCACGATGAGCTTGTCGGCCAGCCCGATCACGTCCTTGAAGCGCCAGCCGTGCAGGCCGGCCGGGGTGTCGAGCACCGCATGGGTGGTGCCGCGCGGCGGGCGCACCACGCTGTTGTCGCCGGTGGCGTCCCAGGTCGAAATCGGCCGCGCCTGCGGTGGACGCAGCCCGAGCCAGAGCCGGGAGGACTGCTGGCGATCCACGTCGCCGAGCATCACGGCATGGCCGCGGCTCGCAAAGTAGCCCGCGATGTTCGTCGCGAGCGTCGACTTGCCAACGCCACCCTTGGGATTGGCGACCAAAACCACCGGCATGGAAATCTCCTCCAGAAGGGACAGTCCGCCATGGTAGTGGCTGGCGCCCAAAATCCCGGGACTGCGCTATGTTCGCAGGATGACGACAACAACATCCACGGGAACCCCTCAGGGCGGAGGCACCTATGTGCTCGCCGCCCATCCGCACTGGCGCGATTCGCGCGTGAACCGCCGGCTGCTGGCCGCGGCGCGCGCGGTGCCGGGCGTCGATGTCAACGACCTCTACGGCACCTACCCCGACTACGCGATCGACGTCGAGGCCGAGCAGCGGCGCCTCGAACGCGCCCAGCTGGTGGTGCTGTTGCATCCGATCCAGTGGTATTCGATGCCGGCGCTGCAGAAGCTCTGGGTCGACGAGGTGCTGGCCTACGGCTGGGCCTATGGCCCCGAGGGCATCGCGCTGCAGGGCAAGGACCTGTGGCTGGTCGCCACCACCGGCAGCCCCGAGAGCAGCTACCACCCGCAGGGCTACCACCGCTTCTTCTTCGACGCCTTCCTGCCGCCCTACGAGCAGACCGCCGCGCTGTGCGGCATGCGCTTCCTGCCGCCGCTGATCTTCCACGGCGCGCGCAGCGCCCCCGAGGCCGAAGTGGCCGCGCACGTCGAGGTCTTCGCCCAGCGCCTGGGCAGCTACCCCGACTGGCCCGAGATGGACGAGCTCGACGCCTGCGTGGCCTGCCCGGTGCCCGAAAGCGACCGGCCGGCCGAATCGGACGACATCGGCAAGGTGGTCGAGCGGGTGTTCCAGACCACCATGCGTCGCGGGCTGGCCGCGACGACCGGCGGGAGCGCCTGAATGGAGCACGCGCCCGCCTGGCTGACCAACAGCCTGATCTATCTGAGCGCCGCCGTGCTGGTGGTGCCGCTGTCCAAGGCCCTGGGCCTCGGTTCCATCATCGGCTACCTGGTGGCCGGCATCGCCATCGGCCCCTGGGGCCTGGGGCTGGTGTCGCGCGTCGAGGACGTGTTGCATTTCGCCGAGTTCGGCGTGGTGCTGATGCTGTTCCTGGTCGGCCTCGAGCTCGAGCCCAAGCGGCTGTGGAACCTGCGCCGGCCGATCTTCGGCTGGGGCACGGCCCAGGTGCTCAGTTGCGCCGCCGTGCTGTTCGCCATCGGCTGCGCGGTCGGCGCGCCCTGGCGCGTGTCGCTGGTGGCGGCGCTCGGCCTGGCGCTGTCCTCGACCGCGATCGCGCTGCAGGTGTTCGGCGAGCGCAACCTGCTGCGCACGCCGAGCGGCCAGGCCGGCTTCTCGATCCTGCTGTTCCAGGACGTGGCGGCGATCCCGATCCTCGCCATCCTGCCGCTGCTGGCCGGCGCCACCGCGGCCGAGCAGTCGATGAGCGGCCTCGACCGCCTGCTCGAGGGCCTGAAGATCTTCGGCGTGATCGGCGGCATCGTGCTCGGCGGCCGGCTCGCGCTGCGCCCGGTGCTGCGCTGGATCGCGCGCAGCGACACGCCCGAGATCTTCACCGCCGCCGCGCTGCTGCTGGTGGTGGCGATCGCCGCGCTGATGCAGTTCGTCGGCCTGTCGATGGCGCTGGGTGCCTTCCTCGCGGGCGTGCTGCTGGCCGAGAGCGAATACCGGCGCGAGCTCGAGACCGACATCGAGCCCTTCAAGGGCCTCTTGCTCGGGCTGTTCTTCATCGCCGTGGGCATGACGATCGATTTCGGCGTGCTGCTCGCGAGCCCCTGGATCATGGCGATGCTGGTGTTCGGCTTCATGGCCATCAAGCTGGTGGTGATCTATGCGCTGGCCAAGGCGATGGGGCTGGCCTACCAGGAGCGCCCGGTGTTCACGCTGCTGCTGGCGCAGGGCGGCGAGTTCGCCTTCGTGGTGTTCCAGTCGGCCGGGCCCGACGTGCTGCCGCCGCAGGTCACCTCGCTGCTGATCGGCGCGGTCGCGCTGTCGATGCTGCTGTCGCCGCTGCTGCTGGTGCTGATCGACCGCTACCTGCTGCCGCGCTACAGCCGCATCGGCGGGCCGCAGCTCGAGGAGATCTCGGAGCAGCAGGACGCCAAGGTGCTGATCTGCGGCTTCGGCCGCTACGGCCAGATCGTGGGCCGCATGCTGATGTCGCAGGGGCTGCGCGTGACAGTGCTCGACCACGACGCCGACAACGTCGAGGGCCTGCGCGAATTCGGCTTCCGGGTGTTCTACGGCGATGCCACGCGCCTCGACCTGCTGCGCACCGCCGGTGCCGGCACGGCCAAGGCGGTGGTGGTGGCGGTCGACGACATCGAGCAGTCGCTCGAGATCGTCGACCTGTTCCGCGAGAACTTCCCGCAGGCGCAGATCATCGCGCGGGCGCGCAACGTGAGCCACCTGTTCCAGCTGCGCGACCGCGGCGTGACGCTGGTCGAGCGCGAGGTCTTCGAGTCGTCGCTGCGCAGCGCGCGCTCGGTGCTCGAGGTGCTCGGCTGGCCCGCGCACGAGGCGCGCGAATCGAGCATGCGTTTCCGCGAGCGCAACCTCAAGCTCACCGACGACATCTACCCGCACTACAAGGACCGCGCGAAGCTGATCGCGGTCAACAAGGCGGGCCGCCAGCAGTTCGAGGAGCAGATGGCGCGCGAGCGCGAGGAGCGCAAGCGGCGCGCCGGGCGCGACTGGGACCGGCAGGAAGAGGACGAGGAGCGGGTGCCTTAGACCGGCACCGTGAGGTAGACGCCTTCGCGCCCCACCAGCGCCGCGCGCGTGGGCATGAAGACCGTGCAGCCGTCGCAGGGCGAACGGATCTCCTGCCCCGCGTCGACCGCGATCAGTTCGCCCCGGTCGAAGGTCTCGAAGCCCAGCAGCGGCCGCGTGAAGGCAAAGCTCTCGGTCTTCACCATGTGCACCTCGAGCAGGCGGAAGCGGCGCGCGGGCGCGGCGGGCGCCTGCGAGGCCACCGGATCGACCAGCCCGAGATGCGCGAGAAAACGCTGCGTCACGTCGACCGCGAGCTCGGCGGCCGATCGGCTGAAGTGCTGGCCGCACTCCACCACGACCGCCCCGCCCTGGCCCTCGGCCGCGCCGTGGCGGCCGTAGCCGATCACGCCGGTGCCGGGCGCCGCGCCCGCGGGCATCACCAGGTGCACCAGCGGCGCGCCCACGGCCAGCGCCAGCCGCGCATTGCGCTCGAGCTCCGGATAGACCCAGAAGGGCTGCACCGGCGCGCGCGTCGAATGGATGTCGAGCACGTGATCGGCCGCGTCGAGCACCGGCCGCAGTTCGCGCGCGCGACGCAGCTCGGGGCTGTCCTCGGTGCCGTTGAGCAGCGCCGGCGTCCAGATGCGGTTGAGGTTGTGCACCAGCTGGCGGTTCTCGTAGGGCCGCTCGATGTCGAAGGCCTCGTAGGCCTCGACGTTCGCGAAGCTCACGGTCAGCGTGCCGATCTTCGGGCGCACGCCGCGGTCGAGCAGGTCGGTGGCCGCCACCATGCCGCAGATCTCGTTGCCGTGCGTCAGCGCATTGACCAGCACGTGCGGCCCGGGCCGGCCCGATTCGAAACGATGCACGTAGTCGATGCCGGTGTTGCCCGCGCGGTAGGCCGAGAGGTCGCACGGCAGCACCTCGAGCGGCGCGGTGTCGGGAGTGAACGAGGACGTGGTCATTCGCCGCGGATCCCCGCGCGCTTCACCATCTCGCCGTACAGCGCGAGGCGCTCCGACATCATGGCCGTGAACTGCGCGGGCGACTGCTGCTCGGGCGTGAGCGAACCGCGCGACTCCAGCGCCTCGACCATGGACGGCTGATCGGCCACCGAGCGCACGGCCTTGTGCAAGGTGGCGATCACGTCGCCCGGCGTCTTCGCGGGTGCGGCCAAGCCGATCCACGAGGTGGTGTTGAGCACCGGATAGCCGAGCTCCGCGAAGGTCGGCACGTCGGGCAGCGCCGCGACGCGTGCCGGCGCGGCCACCGCGAGCGCGCGCAGCTTGCCGGCCTGGATGTGCGGCAGGAAGGGCGCGAGGTTGTCGAGGCCGAACTGCACCTCGTTCGAGATCAGCGCCGTGACCAGCGGGCCGCCGCCGCGGTACGGCACGTGCGTGGCATTGAGCTGCAGCTGCGACTTCATCAGTTCGACGTTGAGCTGGCCCATGCTGCCGGGCCCGGCGCTGCAGAAGTTCAGCTCGCCGGGGCGGGCCTTCACGAGCGCGACGAATTCCTTGAAGTTCTTCGCGGGCACGGCCGGGTTCACCAGCAGCACGTTGATCGAGCGAGCGAGCTGGCTGATGGAGGCGAAGTCCTTGATCGGGTCGTAGCCGGGGTTGGCCCGCGTGAGCGGATTCGCGAGGTGCGAGCTCTGCGACGAGACCACCAGCGTGTAGCCGTCGGGTTTGGCGCGCGCCACCTGCGCGCTGGCGATCGAGCCGCCCGCGCCGCCGCGGTTGTCGATCACCACCGGCGCGCCCAGCGCCTTCGCGAGCGGATCGGCATAGAGCCGCGCGATCAGGTCCACCGAACCGCCGGCCGGGAACGGCACCACCAGCGTGACCGGCCGCGACGGATAGGCCTGCGCATGCGCCGCCAGCGGCAACGCGGCCGCGAGGCCCGCGCCCAGGAAGGTGCGGCGGCGCAGCGCGGAGGCGGAAAGGGGGAAGGTCATGGAAGCGTCCTGGAATCGGAAAGGGATGGGGCCTGAATGTGCGCGCATTCTTGCAAGGTCGTCACAGTTTTGCAATAACCATTGCAAAATCGAAGCCCATCGCGCGCCCTGCGCGGGCAGAATGCCCGGCGACCATGAACCTCAACCAACGCATCTCGGGCTACGGCCGCAAGCTCACGCGCAGCGAGCAGCGCCTGATCGAGGAACTGCAGACGCGCTATCCCCAGGGCCTGCTCGAATCTGCAACGAGCCTTGCAAAGAAGGTGGGCACCAGCGCCTCGACCGTGGTGCGGCTGCTCGCCAAGCTCGGCTATCCCAGCTACGCGGAAGCGCAGCTCGAGGCCCGCTCCGAGGTCACGGCGCGGCTGGCCTCGCCCGCCACGCGCGCCGATGCCGTGATCGTCGACGACGCCTCGGTGCGCACCTGCCTGGCCAACGCGCTGCTGCACGACCAGCACAACCTGAGCTCGACCTTCGCGGCCATCGATCCCGTGGCCTTCGAGGCCGCCGTGCGGCTGCTGGTGCAGCGCAAGGCGCGCGTGCATGTGCTGGGCCACCGGCATGCGGCCGCCATCGCGGGCCATCTGGCGCTGCACCTGAACCTGTGCCTGCCCGAAGTGCGGCCGCTGGCCGGCACGGCGGCGCTGCCGCTCGAGGACCAGCTGCTGTGGATCGGCGAAAACGACGTGCTGCTGGCCGTCACCTTCCGACGCCACTCGCTGGCCACGGCGCGCGCGGCGGCCTACTTCCGCGAACGCGGCGCGAAGGTGATCGTGATCACCGACAGCCCCTCGGCGGCCGCGGCCGCCTCGGCCGACCACCTGATGCTGGTGCGTACCTCGAGCGCCTCGCCCTTCGATTCCTACACGGCCGCCTTCTCGCTGTGCAATGCGCTGGTCACCGCGGTCGTGCAGCGGCGCAAGAAGGAGCTGGGCGCCGCGCTCGAACGCGGCGACGCCCTGTGGGAGCAGCACTGGAACGACGCTGCCGCGCCGGCGGGCCGTGCGCGCAAGCCGGACTGATCAGGCCGCGGCTGAAGTCTCAAGCCGCAGCAGCCGCACCGCGTTGCCCTTCAAGATGCCCGGCATCACCTCGGGCTTGAAGCCCGCGACCTCGAAGTCCTTCATCCAGCGCTCGGGTGTGATCAGCGGGTAGTCGCTGCCGAACAGCACGCGGTCCTTCAGCAGCGTGTTGGCGTACTGCACCAGCTGCTTCGGAAAGTACTTGGGGCTCCAGCCCGAGAGGTCGATCCAGACGTTGGGCTTGTGCGTGGCCACGCTCAGCGCCTCGTCCTGCCAGGGGAAGCTGGGGTGCGCCATCACGATCTGCATGTCGGGGAAGGCTATCGCCACGTCGTCCAGGTGCATCGGGTTGCTGTACTCGAGCCGCAGGCCGCCGCCGCAGCGCATGCTCGAGCCGATGCCGCTGTGGCCGGTGTGGAAGATCGCGGGCATGCCGTATTCGGCCACCACCTCGTAGATCGGCCAGGCCATGCGGTCGTAGGGATGGAAGGCCTGCACCGTCGGGTGGAACTTGAAGCCCTTGACGCCGTGCTCCTCGATCAGCCGCCGCGCCTCGCGCGCGCCCATCTTTCCCTTGTGCGGATCGATGCTCGCGAAGGCGATCATCATGTCGGCGTTCTTCTGCGCCGCCTCGGCGATCTCCTCGTTCGGGATGCGCCGCCGGCCCATGTTCGACTCGGCGTCGACCATGAACATCACCAGCCCCAGCTTGCGCTCGCGGTAGTAGGCCACCGTCTCCTCGATCGTCGGGCGGCGGTTCGAGCCGAAGTACTTGTCGGCCGCGCGGTCGTACTCCTCGCCGTAGTTGTCGAACGGGTTCCAGCAGCTCACCTCGGCATGGGTGTGGATATCGATCGCGATCAGGTTCTGGTGGTCCACTTCATCGTCTCCTTTACGGGAAAGTCCCTAGTCCGCGGCATCGTCGAATGCCTTGAATTGATTATTCCACATAACCATAATCCGCTTCAATCCAGAACGCAACATGACCTCTTCCGACCTCCACATCGACCTCCGCGACGACGTCGCCATCATTCGCCTGACGCGTGGCGCCAAGCGCAACGCGCTGTCGGACGGCCTGATCCTCGCGCTGCGCGATGCCTTCCAGAACCTGCCCGCCAGCGTGGGCGCGGCCGTGATCGACGGCGAGGGCCCGCACTTCTGCGCCGGCCTCGACCTGAGCGAACTCAAGGAGCGCGACGCGGGCCAGGGCCTCGCCCATTCGCGCCTGTGGCATGCGGCGCTGGAGTGCATCGAGAAGGGCCCGGTGCCGGTGATCGCCGCGCTGCACGGCGCGGTGGTCGGCGGCGGGCTCGAGCTCGCGAGCGCCTGCCACATCCGCGTGGCCGACCGCAGCACCTTCTATGCGCTGCCCGAGGGCTCGCGCGGCATCTTCGTGGGCGGCGGCGGCTCGGTGCGCATCCCCAGGCTGATCGGCGTGGCGCGCATGACCGACATGATGATGACCGGCCGCGTCTACAACGCCGAGGACGGCGAGCGCGCCAACTTCGCGCAGTACCTGGTCGAAGAGGGCACGGCCTTCGACAAGGCCTTCGAGCTCGCCAAGCGCGTGGCCACCAACGCGCCGCTCACCAACTACGCGCTGATGCACGCGCTGCCGCGCATCGCCGAGCAGCCGGCCGACCACGGCTTCTTCACCGAGGCGCTGATGTCCGGCATCGTGCAGGCCGCGCCCGAGGCCAAGCAGCGCGTGCGCGACTTCCTCGAAGGCCGCGGCGCCAAGGTCAGCAAGGGCTGAAGCCCTCTTCATTCATTCACTCATCCACTCACGCACGGGCGCCCCGATGACGGCCATCAAATACCGACCGCTCGCCTTCGGCGTCACGCGCGCGCTGCTGCGCGACGGCGCGCCGGGCACGCAGTACCTGAGCGCGGAAACGCCGCTTCGCCCCTACCGCGAACGCATGACCGACCGGCTGCACCACTGGGCCGAGGCCACGCCCGAGCGCACCTTCATCGCGCGCCGCGCGCGGCTGGCCGACGGCGGCACCGGCGACTGGCTGCGCGTGAGCTACGCCGAGGCGCTGCACAAGGCGCGCGCGATCGGCCAGGCCCTGCTAGCGCGCGGCCTGAACGCAGAGCGCCCGGTGGCGATCCTCAGCGAGAACGGCATCGAGCACGCGCTGCTCGCGCTTGGCTGCCTCTACGCGGGCGTGCCCTACTGCCCGGTCTCGCCGCCCTACTCGCTCGTGAGCCAGGACTTCGACAAGCTGCGCCACGTGCTGGCCACGCTCACGCCGGGCCTGGTGTTCGCGGCCGACGCCGCGCGCTATGCCCGCGCGATCGAGGCCACGCTGCCGGCCGACACGGACGTCGAGATCGTGCTGGCCGAAGGCACGCTGCCCGGCCGCGCCACCACCTCGTTCGACGCGCTCGCGGCAACGGTGCCCACGCCCGCCATCGACGCCGCGATGCACGCCACCGGCGCCGACACCATCACCAAGTTCCTGTTCACCTCGGGCTCGACCAAGATGCCCAAGGCGGTGGTCAACACGCACCGCATGTGGTGCGCCAACCAGCAGCAGCTGCGCCAGTCGATCCCGGCGCTGGGCGACGAGCCGCCGGTGCTGGTCGACTGGCTGCCGTGGAACCACACCTTCGGCGGCAACCACAACGTGGGCATCGTGCTCGACAACGGCGGCACGCTCTACATCGACGAGGGCAAGCCCACGGCCACCGGCATGGCCGAGACGCTGCGCAACCTGCGCGAGATCGCGCCCACCATCTACTTCAACGTGCCGACCGGCTTCGAGGCGATCGCGCAGGCGATGGAGACCGACCCGGTGCTGCGGCGCAACCTGCTGTCGCGCGTGAAGATGTTCTTCTACTCGGGCGCGGCGCTGTCGCAGCCGGTCTGGGACAGCCTGCACCGCACGCAGGAGGCCGAGGTCGGCGAGCGCATCGTGATGGGCACCGGCCTGGGCATGACCGAATCGGGCCCGTTCGCGCTCTACGTGACCGGCCCCGACGTGAAGTCGGGCGACGTCGGCCTGCCCGCGGCGGGCATCGAGCTCAAGCTGATCGAGGTCGACGGCAAGACCGAGGTGCGCTATCGCGGCCCCAACATCACGCCCGGCTACTGGCGCGCGCCCGAGGCCACGGCCGAGGCCTTCGACGAGGAAGGCTTCTTCTCGACCGGCGACGCGGTGAAGTGGATCGACGACGCCGACATCCACCGCGGCCTGCGCTTCGACGGCCGCATCGCCGAGGACTTCAAGCTCGCCACCGGCACCTTCGTGAGCGTGGGCCCGCTGCGCGCGAAGATCGCCACGGCCGGCTCGCCCTACGTGCAGGACGCGGTGCTGACCGGCATCAACCTCAAGGAGGTCGGCGCGCTGGTCTTCACTACGCAGAAGGTGCGCCAGCTCGCGGGCCTCGACGCCGGCGCGAGCATGCGGCAGGTGCTCGAGAGCGCGCCGGTGCAGGCGCACTTCCAGCAGGTGCTGGACCAGCTCGCCGCCGCGAGCACCGGCAGCGCCAACCGCATCGCGCGGCTGCACCTGATGAGCGAGCCGCCCTCGATCGACAAGGGCGAGGTCACCGACAAGGGCTCGATCAACCAGCGCGCCGTGCTCAAGCACCGCGCCGCGCTGGTCGAGGCGCTGCACGACGGCACGCTGCCCTTCACCCTGCGGCCGCGCTGACGCCTTTTTTCCCCTCTTTGGAGACGAACCCATGAAGATCGAAGGACAGGCCGCACTCGTGACCGGCGGCGCATCGGGCCTCGGCGAGGCCACCGCGCGCGAACTCGCGCGCCTGGGCGCGAAGGTGGCGCTGCTCGACCGCAATGCCGAGCTGGCCGCCAAGGTCGCCGCCGAGATCGGCGGCATCGCCTGCGCCTGCGACATCACCGATGCCGCGAGCGTGAGCGCCGCGCTCGACCGGGCCGAGGCCGCGCACGGCCCGGCGCGCATCCTGATGAACGTGGCCGGCATCGGCAGCGCCAAGCGCATCGTCGGCAAGGACGGCAACCCGGCGCCGCTCGAGGACTTCGTGCGCGTGGTCAGCGTCAACCTGATCGGCAGCTACAACATGGCGCGCCTGTTCGCCGCGCGCTGCGCAAAGCTCGAGGCGCTCGCCAACGGCGAGAAGGGCGTGATGCTGTTCACCGCCTCGGTCGCGGCCTTCGACGGCCAGGTCGGCCAGCAGGCCTACAGCGCCTCGAAGGGCGGCCTGGTCGGCATGACCCTGCCGATGGCGCGCGACCTCGCGCAGCACGCGATCCGCGTCTGCACCGTCGCGCCCGGTCTGTTCGCCACGCCGCTGCTGCTCGAGCTGCCCGAGCCGGTGCAGCAGTCGCTCGCGGCCTCGATCCCGTTCCCGCCGCGGCTGGGCCAGCCCTCGGAATTCGCCGAGCTGGCCTGCCACGTCGTGACCAACGGCCACCTCAACGGCGAGGTGATCCGCCTCGACGGCGCGCTGCGCATGGCGCCGCGATAGATCCAGCACCACCAACCGGAGACAAGACCATGACCAACCGACGTCAGTTCGTGACGGCGCTCGGCGGCGCAGCCGCGCTCGGCGCCCTGCAGCATCCCCTGGCCGCGCTGGCCGAGATCGTCGCCCAGCAGGTGAAGATCTACTACGGCTTCCCGGCCGGCAGCGCGGGCGACAGCGTGGCGCGCCGCGTGGCCGACAAGCTCGGCGGCACCGACTTCACCAAGCTCAATCCCGTGGTCGAGAACAAGCCCGGCGCGGGCGGGCGCATCGCGCTCGACTCGCTCAAGAGCGCGCCGGCCGACGGCTCGGTGCTCGCGCTCTCGCAGGCCTCGGCGCTGTCGACCTATCCCTACATCTATAGCAAGCTGAGCTATGGCCTGGCCGACTTCGCGCCGGTCTCGATCGGCGCGGTGATGACGCACGGCCTGGCGGTCGGCCCGATGGTGCCGGCCAGCGTGAAGACGCTGAAGGACTACGTGGCCTGGGCCAAGGCCAACCCGGGCCAGGCCAGCTACGGCTCGCCGGGCGCGGGCTCCACGCCGCACTTCCTGGGCGCGCTGCTGGGCCTCAACAGCGGCGCCGACCTGCGCCACGTGCCCTACCGCGGCTCGCTGCCGGCGGTCAACGACGTGGTGGGCGGCCAGATCGCCTCGAGCCTCACGCCCAGCGGCGACTACCTGCCCTTCGTCAAGGCCAACAAGCTGCGCGTGCTCGCCACCTCGGGCGCCCAGCGCGCCGCCTACCTGCCCGAGGTGCCGACCTTCGCCGAGCAGGGCTTCCCCGAGCTGGTGGCCGACGAATGGTTCGGCTTCTTCGCGCCCGCGAAGACGCCCGCGCCGGTGATCGCCGCCGCGAGCGGCGCGATCCAGGCCGCGCTCAAGGACAAGGCCGTGGCCGACGGCCTGCTGTCGGTGGGCCTGATCGCGCAGGGCTCCACGCCCGAGGAGATGCGCCGGTCGCTGCAGTCCGAATACGAGCGCTGGGGCCCGCTGGTGAAGAAGATCGGCTTCACCGCGGAGTCCTGAGCCCGCGCCGGGCTGTCGCCAAGTCGCCACCGGCCCGGCGCTTCGGGGCCCCGCTCGCGGTTACGCTTGCGCCATGCCCACCTCCCCGAAATCCGCCGCTCCGAAGAGCGCGAAGAGCGACATCGCCGCCGCGCCGCTCGGCCGGACGGACCGCCTCGACGCGCGCGTGCTCGAGACCCTGGTCGGCTACAACGCGCGCCGCGCCTGGCTGGTGGTGAGCGCGCTGTTCGCCAAGCGCATGGCGGCCTTCAAGCTCAAGCAGATCGACTTCTCGGTGCTCTCGCTGCTGGCGCACAACCCGGGCGCCACCTCGCGCCAGATCTGCAGCACGCTCGACATCCTGCCGCCCAACCTCGTGAGCCTGGTGGCCGAGCTCGACGCGCGCGCGCTGATCGAGCGCAAGCCGCATCCGCACGACGGCCGCGCGGTCGGCCTGCATCTCACGCCGGCCGGCGAGGCGCTGGTGCGCGAGGCCGAACAGGCCGTGATCCAGCTCGAGCTCGATGCCAGCGCGCGGCTCAATGCGCGCGAGCGAGAGACGCTGATCAAGCTGCTGCAGAAGGTCTATCTCTAGGACCCGCCGCGCCTACTGCAGGCCCAGCTCCACCATCTCCAGCAGCCGCAGCGTCAGCGGCTCCAGCACCGACGGGTCGGCCTCCTTGAGCGGGCCCTCGATGATCAGCAGCGCGAGCCCGTGCACCGCCGACCAGGCCAGGTACTCGGCATTCGGGCGCCGCGCCGGATCGAGCGCACCGGCCTCCACCAGCCGGTCGAGGCCCGAGCCCAGCAGCTGGAACGGGTCCATGCCGCTCGCGCCCGCGCTCGAGGGACCGATGGTGCCGCGCGCCTCGTCGGACGAGATCACGAAGGCGGTGCGGAACAGCCCCGGCTGGTCCTGCGCGAAGCGCAGGTAGCCCGAGCCGATCGCCCGCACCCAGGCGCGCGCGTAGTCGGCCGGCGGCTGGTCGTGCGAGATCGCGCCGAGTTCCTTCTCCATCGAGCGCGCCGCGGCCGACAGCGCCGCGCCGCGCACCGCCAGCAGCAGCTCGTGCCGGCTCGCGAAGTGGCGGTAGGCCGCGTTGGGCACCACGCCCACGCGGCGCGTGGCCTCGCGCAGCACCACGGCGTCGGGGCCGCCGTCGCGCGCCAGCTCGATGCCCGCGTCCAGCAAGGCCCGGCGCAGGTCGCCATGGCGGTAGGTGGAGCGCGAGGGCGGCGCGGATTCGGCGGCGATGGCGGCGTTGCGGACCATTTCCTTCTTTCTCGGACTACGATTTTTCGATGTGGACAGTGTCCATTATCTTTGCTATTCTTTGTGGACGGTGTACACAAAGTAGTGCCATCGTATTCGCCCCGGGCTCTGCTGCCCAGCGGCGCCCCCGGAATAACCGCTCTTGCAAAGAGGAATTGCCATGAAAGTCCAGTCCTATCTCTCGTTCGAAGGCCGCTGCGACGAGGCCATCGCGTTCTACGGGAAGGCGCTCGGCGCCGAAGTCGTGCAGCTCATGCGCTACAGCGACGCCCCCGCCGACATGCCGCCCGACGCGGACGGCTGCGCCGGCGCCATGCCCGGTCCCGACAAGGTCATGCATGCGGTGCTGCGCATCGGCGAGACCGAGCTCATGGCCTCCGACGGCCGCTGCTCGGGCCAGGCCGAGTTCAAGGGAATCATGCTGGCGATCACCGCGCCCACCGAGGCCGACGCGCGCAAGTGGTTCGACGCGCTGGCCGACGGCGGCCAGGTGATGCAGCCGCTGATCGCCACCTTCTTCTCGCCGGGCTTCGGCATGGTCGGCGACCGCTTCGGCGTGGGCTGGATGGTGGTGGTCGGCGACTGAAGCCGCGCCGCGCGAAGCCCCCTTTCCCCCTTTTCCATTCGTCGTTGCAGAGCGCTCCATGTTCAAGAAAATCGCCCTCCTCCTCGTCGTGCTGATCGCCGGCGTCCTGCTGTTCGCGGCCACCCGCCCCGACAGCTTCCGCGTCGAACGCAGCGCGCGCATCCAGGCCCCGCCCGCGCGGATCGCGCCGCTGGTCGCCGACTTCCACCGCTGGAGCGAATGGTCGCCCTACGAGAAGCTCGATCCGGCCATGAAGCGCAGCTTCGGCGGCGCCGCCAGCGGCCCGGGCGCGACCTACGCCTGGGAGGGCAACGACAAGGCCGGCGCCGGCCGCATGGAGATCCTCGAGGCCTCGCCCACCAAGGTCTCGATCAAGCTCGACTTCCTCCAGCCCTTCGAGGCCCGCAACACCGCCGACTTCAGCTTCCAGCCGCAGGGCGACGCGACCCAGGTCACCTGGGCCATGCACGGCCCGGCGCCCTACGTCTCCAAGCTCATGGGCCTGTTCTTCGACATGGACACCCTGATCGGCAAGGACTTCGAAGCCGGCCTCGCCAACCTCAAGACCGCGGCCGAGAAGCCGGCGGGATCCTGAGCCTGTCCCCTCCGTTATCCCATCCACCCACTCACTGAAGGAACTCTCATGTCGCTCCTCAATGCCTATCTCACCTTCGACGGCAACGCGGCCGAGGCCATGCGCTTCTACGAGAAGACGCTCGGCGGAAAAATGGAAATGCTCATGACCGTGGGCGAAAGCCCCGAAGCCGCCAACATGCCGCCCGAGGCCGCCAGCCGACTGATGCATGCCAGCCTCGTCGTCGGCGACAGCACGCTCATGGCCTCCGACAGCATGCCGGGCATGCCGTACGAAGGCATGAAGGGCTTCGGCGTCGCGCTCAACTACCCGACGGTCGCCGAGGCGAAGCGCGTGTTCGACGCCCTCGCCGACGGCGGCCAGGTCGGCATGCCGTTCGAGAAGACCTTCTGGGTCGAGGGCTTCGGCATGGTGACCGACCGCTACGGCACGCCCTGGCTGATCAACGGCGGCGCCTCCCTGGTCTGACGAAGAACGCCACAACCATCCGCCGGGCGGCCTGCCGCCCGGCCCCTGAGGAATCCTTTCCATGACCGAATCCCTCGACAACCGCAAGCGCTGGCTCGCCCTGATGGTGCTGTGCCTGGGCGTGCTGATGATCGTGCTCGACACCACCATCGTGAACGTCGCGCTGCCGTCGATCCGCACCGACCTCGGCTTCACCGAGACCTCGCTGGTGTGGGTCGTCAACGCCTACATGCTGACCTTCGGCGGCTTCCTGCTGCTGGGCGGACGGCTCGGCGACCTCTACGGCCACCGCCGCGTCTTCCTCGCCGGGCTGGTGCTGTTCACGCTGGCTTCGCTGGCCTGCGGCATCTCGACCACGCAGGGCCTCTTGATCGCCGCGCGCGCGGTGCAGGGCCTGGGCGGCGCGATCGTGTCGGCCGTCTCGCTGTCGCTGATCATGAACCTCTTCACCGAGCCGGCCGACCGCGCCAAGGCGATGGGCGTCTACGGCTTCGTCTGCGCCGGCGGCGGCAGCATCGGCGTGCTGCTCGGCGGCCTGCTCACCAGCTCGCTGAGCTGGCACTGGATCTTCCTGGTCAACCTGCCGATCGGCGTGGCCGTGTATGCGCTGTGCATCGCGCTGCTGCCGAGCGCGCGCGGCCAGGCCCATGGCGAGAAGCTCGACGTGGCCGGCGCGGTCACGGTCACGCTCTCGCTGATGCTCGCGGTCTACGGCGTGGTCAACGGCAACGAGGCCGGCTGGCGCTCGGCGCAGACGCTGGGCCTGCTCGGCACCGCGGTCGCGCTGCTCGCGATCTTCATCGCCATCGAGGCCAGGGTGAAGCATCCGCTGATGCCGCTGGGCCTGTTCCGGCTGCGCAGCGTCTCGGTCTCGAACGTGGTGGGCGTGCTGTGGGCCGCGGCGATGTTCGCCTGGTTCTTCATCTCGGCGCTCTACATGCAGCTGGTGCTCGCCTACACGCCGATGCAGATCGGCCTGGCCTTCCTGCCGGCCAACGTCATCATGGCCGTGTTCTCGCTGGGGCTGTCGGCAAAGATCGTGATGCGCTTCGGCATCCGCCGTCCGCTCGCGGCGGGCCTGTGGCTCGCGGCCATCGGGCTGGCGCTGTTCGCGCGCGCGCCGGTCGACGGCCGCTTCGCGATCGACGTGCTGCCCGGCATGCTGCTGCTGGGCCTGGGCGCCGGCATGGCCTTCAATCCGCTGCTGCTGGCCGCGATGAGCGAGGTGAGCCCTAGCGAATCGGGCCTGGCCTCGGGCGTGGTCAACACCGCCTTCATGATGGGCGGCGCGCTGGGCCTCGCGGTGCTCGCGAGCATCGCGGCCGCGCAGACCGGCTCGATGCTCGCGGCCGGCGCGAGCACGCCGCTCGCGCTCACCGGCGGCTACCAGATGGCATTTCTCGTCGGCGCCGTGTTCGCGGCGGTGGCGGGTTTGTTGGGCGCCCTGCTGCTTCGCTCCGCCATGCCGGGGCAGATGCACAACAACGAGGAGGCGGCGGGCCCCGGGAGCGCGGCGAATGGCGCGGCAACGTCCTGACGGGCTGCTGCTGGGCCGGCCGCCGTTTCTGTTTCTCTTTCCCTTCTTTTCAAGGAGTGTTCCCATGGCTCGCTATGTCGACGGTTTCATCGTGCCGATTCCCGCCAAGAACGTGGAGGCCTACCGCAAGGTGGCGCGCAAGGCCGGCAAGGTCTGGATGGAGTACGGCGCGCTCGAATACGTGGAGTGCGTCGCGGACGACGTCAAGCCCGGCAAGCTGACCTCGTTCCCGCAGAGCGTGAAGCTCAAGGCCGACGAGGTGGTCGCGTTCTCGTGGATCGTCTACAAGTCGCGCAAGCACCGCGACACGGTCAACGCCAAGGTGATGGCCGACCCGCGCATCGCGGCGATGGACCCGAAGACCATGCCCTTCGACGCCAAGCGCATGATCTTCGGCGGCTTCAAGTCGATCGTCGAATTCTGAGCGCCACGGCGGCGGGACTCAGGCCGCCACGAAGCCGTCGTAGACGAGCTTGAGCCCCGTCAGCAGCATGCCCAGGTAGACGAAGCGGTAGAACCAGGTGGCGTCGATGCGCCGCGCGATGCGGATGCCGACCCACACGCCCAGCGGCGCGAAGGGCATCAGCGCCAGCGAGGTGGCCAGCGTGCGCAGGTCGATCAGGCCCAGCCACGCATAGGGGATCCACTTGCTGAGGTTCACCACGAAGAAGAAGTAGGCCATGGTGGCCGTGAAGACCACCGGAGGCAGCCGCAGCGGGATCACGTAGGCATTGATCGGCGGCCCGCCCGCATGCGCGATGAAGCTCGTGAAGCCCGACACCGTGGTCAGCGCGGCGCCGATGCCGCGCGAGGGCAGCGGATCGTCGGGCTTGGGCGGGAACAGCACGCGCTGCGCCAGGAACAGCAGCGTGAACACGCCCACGATGCCCGCCACCGTGTGCGCCGACAGCGCACGGAACAGCAGCGTGCCGATCACCGTGCCCAGCAGGCCGAAGGGGATCAGGAACTTCAGCAGCGAGCGGTCGAAGTCGCGCCGGAAGGCCGCGAGCCCCAGCAGGTCCATCAACAGCAGCAGCGGCATCAGGATCGCCGCGGCCTGCGGCACCGTGACCGCCAGCGCCATCAACGGCACCGCGAGCGAGCCGAAGCCCGCGCCGAAGCCGCTCTTGCTGATGCCGAGCAGCAGCACGGCGGGAATGGCGACCGCGTAGAAGTGCGGGTCGGTGATGAGGGGGAAGACCATGGGCAGGGACGGCGCGCGAAAAAAAGCCCGTCGTCGCGGCGGGCCCCGGCGAGCGTAGCAGGAAGGCGCGCGGGCCGCTTCGGCCCCGATCCGGCCCGGCTCAGCGCTCGAGCGCGCCGCCCGCGAGCCAGCGCGCGCCGCGCTGGTACAGCGCCTCGACCGCCGAGCCCTTGAGCATCGGCATGTCGAGCTTCACCGTGTAGCCGATGCGCTGCTGGATGTAGGCCAGGTGGCGGTAGCCCTCGGGCAGCTCGGCCAGCTTGGCGGCATCGAGGGTCACGGTGGCGGCCGGATCGATCGGGTCGATGCGGTCCTTCTCGTAGATCGGCTGGCGGTGCAGCAGCTTCCACTGCCCCTCGTGCAGCACCACGAAGTCGTAGAAGCGGCCGGTGCACACCACGTCGCAGGGCACGCCCTCGACCAGGCCGCGCTGCGAGATCGTCATCTTGGTCTGCACGATGGCGCGCTCGCCCGCCAGTTCGATCGCCGAGCCGCCGAGGAAGTGCAGGATGCTCACGCCCTTGGCCCAGCCTTCCTGCGTGACGCGGATGAACTCGGCGAACGGCCCCTGGAACCAGGTCGCCATCATCACGCCCTCGGGATGCCACACGGTGGCGAAGCGCTCCCAGTCGCCGGCATCGCGCCAGACGGCCCAGCGCTCGATCATGCGGCGGATCAGCAGCTCCTGCTGCAGCGTGTCGTTCATTCCTCTGTCTCCTGGTTCCGGTGTGTGTCGTGGTCGGTGTTCAGGCCGGCTGTGCCGCGGCCTGCGGTGCGGATCGCGCCGGCGCCGCCGCGAGCGGGTTCAGCACGAAGTCGAAATCGAGCCGCCAGCGGCCGTCGGCCTGCCGCGTCCACGGCGCCACCAGCGATTCGCGCACCGCGAACACCGCATCGGAATCGAGCCACTGGTCGCCCTCGCGGAACACGTGGGTGATGAGCCGCTCGTAGCCCGGCGCCTGGATCATGAAGTGCAGGTGCGCGGGCCGCCACGGATGGCGCCTGGTGGCGTCGAGCAGCTGGCCCACCGGGCCGTCGGTCGGGATCGGGTAGGCCTCGGCCAGCACGCTGCGGAAATGCAGCGCGCCGTCGGGCCCGGTGTGCAGGCGGCCGCGGTTCTCGGCATGGCCGAGCTCGGGATGCTGCACGTCGTAGTGCCCGCCCGCGTCGGCCTGCCACACGTCGACCACGGCACCGGCCACCGGCGCGCCGTCGAGGCCGCGCACCGTCACGCTGACGTCGCAGGGCTCACCGGCCGCGCCGTTGGCCACGTCGTCGCCATGCGCGTACTCGGGCGCGCCCTCGACGTAGAACGGGCCGAACACCGTCGCCTCGGTGCAGCCCGCGGGCTTGTCGTTGTTCATCGCGATCGTGAGCATCGACAGCCCCAGCACGTCCGACAGCAGGATGAATTCCTGGCGCGTGTCGTCGCACATCTGGCCCGTGGCCGTCAGGTAGTCGATGCCCTGCTTCCACTCCGCCTCGGTCAGCTTCACCTCGCGCGCGAAGGCGTGCAGGTGCTGCACCAGGCTGGTCACGATCTCGTGCAGCCGCGGGTTCGGGGTGTCGGCGAAGCGCGCGAGCACGGCCTGGGTGATGTTGTCCTGGTTGAGATTGCGCATGGCGGCTGTCTCCATTCGTTCGAGGGGTTCGCCCGACTCTAGGCGTCGGACCGGAGGGCGCAAAGCACCTCGGCGCAAATGATTTTTCCGCCCAGCGGAACGGTCGACCCACCCCCTGGGACAAAATCCCCCAGCCCGAAAAAGACGCTCGCCGGAGACACGCCCCATGGACCGCTGGACCGAAATCGCCCTGCTCGTGCAGATTGCCGACGCCGGCAGCCTGAGCCGCGCCGCCGAGGCGCTGGGGCTGTCGAACGCGGCCGCGAGCCGCCACCTGAGCGCGCTCGAGGCGCGGCTGGGGGCCCGGCTGGTCGAGCGCAACACGCGCCGGCTCTACCTGACCGACACCGGCCGCGAGTTCTGCGGCCGCGCGCGCACCATCCTGTCGGACCTCGATGATGCCGAGACGGCCGTCAACGCCACCGCGCTGCAGCCCACGGGCACGCTGCGCATCACGGCCTCGCTGTCGTTCTCGATCCACCACATCGCGCCGCTGCTGCGCGAGTACACCCAGCGCTACCCCGGCGTGAAGGTGCACGTGGAGGCGGCCAACCGCTACTTCGACCTGATCGACAACAACATCGACGTGGCGATCCGCACGCGCGAGTACGAGCCCGATTCCAACGTGACGATCCGCCGCCTCGGCGAGACGCGGCGCATCCTCGCGGCCTCGCCGCGCTACTTCGCGCAGCACGGCTTCCCGAAGACGCTGGAAGAGCTGCAGCAGCACAAGCTCTTGATCTACACCTACGCCAACAACCCCAACGAGCTGCGCTTCACCGGCCGCGACGGCGAGGTCCGCACGGTGTCGGTGCAGGGGCTGCTCGAATCGAACGACGGCCAGGTGCTGCGCGCCGCGGCGCTCGACGGCATGGGGATCCTGGTGCAGCCCACCTACATCGTCTACGACGACATCGTGGCCGGCCGACTGGTGCCCACGCTCGACGACTGGGACCTGCCGCACCTGCGCATCAACTTGGCCTACCCGAGCCGCAAGCACCTGTCGGCCAAGGTGCGCAGCTTCATCGACTTCATGGCCGCGCACTTCCACAAGATGGACTACGAGCGCAAGTGGACCGGGCATTTCCTGGGCCGCTGATCCGCCCGCCCGAGCGGCTTTCGCGAAAAAAGGTGCGTAAACGCACCGACCGGCCCGCCGCCTCCTGCGCACACTGGAAACGGACCTGCCCGCATCCCGCGGGCGGGCACTGTCTTTTTCCATCCTGACCGCTCGAGGAACCGCCATGAACACCCAGGCCGCCACCGCCGCCACCCCGCGTGCGCCGATCGCTTCGTCGTTCGCCGCCCCCGCCCTTGCCAACGACGACGCCGGCAAGCTGCTGCTGCGCGTCGCCATCGGCGTGCTCGTGCTGCTGCACGGCATCTTCAAGCTCTCGGCCGGCGTCGGCTTCATCGGCGGCATGCTGGCCAAGGCCGGCCTGCCCGGTGGCCTGGCCTACCTGGTCTACGTCGGCGAGATCGTCGCGCCGCTGCTGCTGATCGCCGGTTTCTGGACCCGCGCCGCGGCCGCGGTGATCGTGGTCAACATGCTGTTCGCCTTCGGCCTGGTGCACATGGGCGACTTCTTCGCGCTGACCAATCAGGGCGGCTGGGCGCTCGAACTGCAGGGCCTGTACCTGTTCGGCGCGCTCGCCGTGGTGCTGCTGGGCGCTGGCCGCTTCAGCGTGGGCGGCACGACCGGCCGCTGGAACTGATCGCGCGGAGGCTCAGGACGCGTCGCCGCGTACCTGGGCCACCATCCGCTCCAATCGGCCGGCATCTTCCAGCACCAGCGCGCGGCCGTCCTTGCGCAGCACGCCGCTGCGCACCAGCGCATTGAGCTCGCGCGTGACCTGCTCGCGGTTGGTGCTGATCTGGCTGGCCAGGGCCGCATGGCGCGGCGCGGGCTCGAGCCGCGCCTGGTTGCCGTCGAAGCCGGCGCCGCGCGCCAGCCGCAGCAGCTCGGCATGCAGCCGGTTCTGCACGCCGAGGGTGCTGAGGTCGATCACGCGTTCGCTGAGCTGACGCACCAGCGCGGCCAGCCGCTGCATCACGCGCTCGGCCACCAGCGGCTCCTCGCGCAGCAGGGCCAGGAAGGCGGCGCGGTCGAGGCTGGCGACCACGCAGGGTTCGAGCGTGACCACGTCGGCCGAGCGCGGCCCGCCGTCGATGGCGGCGATGTCGCCGAAATGCTCGCCGGCCTCGGAGTCGCGGAAGGTCACCTGGCGGCCGTTGGCCGAATAGGTGGTCACGCGCACGCGGCCCGAGACCAGCAGGAACACCTCGCCCTGCTGCTCGGCGCGCAGCAGCAGCGGCTTGCCCGCGGCCACGCTGTGCCACAGGCACTGCTGCGCGAGCTGGTCGAGCCGCTGCTCGGACAGCCCCGCGAAGAGCGCGATCTGGCGCAGCGCGAGGCTGGAGCGCGGAGCGGCCGGAGCCGGGGAGGAAGACGGGGAAGGTGTGGTGGAGGCCATGCCGGGTCGGTGGGCGCCGCGCATTATGCTCGGGTGCCCTTCCGACCCGCCGCATGCACAGACGTTCCCCGTCCGCCCTGAGAACGCCCACGCGGCGCAACCTGCGCTGGGCCAGCGGGATCGTGCTGATGGCCTACGTCACGCTGCACCTGCTCAACCATGCGCTGGGCATCGCCTCCTTCGCCCGGGCCGAGGCGGTGCTCGACCAGTTGCGCGCCTTCTGGCACAGCCTGCCCGGCACCCTGCTGCTGTATGGCGCCGCGCTGGCGCACCTGGCGCTGGCCGTGGTCGCGCTGTGGGAGCGGCGCACGCTGCGCATGCCGCCGCTCGAGGGCCTGCGCGTGCTGCTGGGCTTCTCGCTGCCGCTGCTGCTGGCCACCCACCTGACGGCGATGCGCGGTGCCTACACCGTCTACGGCATCGAGGGCTCGTACGCGCGCGTGGTCTGGGGCCTGTGGGACCTGCCGGGCGCGAGCGCGCAGTTCGCGCTGATGCTCGCGGCCTGGGTGCACGGCTGCCTGGGCCTGCACTTCGCGCTGCGCGTGCAGCCCTGGTACCGCCGCTTCTCGCACCTGCTGCTGGCCATCGCCGTCGTGCTGCCGCTGATGGCCGCCGTGGGCTTCGTCTCGATGGGGCGCGAGTTCCAGTGGACCGGCGTGCCGCCGACGGCCGTGCCCACGGCCGAGCAGTCACGCGTGCTCGGCGCGATCGAGCGCAACATCAAGCTCTTCTATGCGCTGGCGCTGGCCGCGCTGCTGCTCGCGCGCTGGGGCCGCACGGCCTTCTACCGCTGGTCGGGCCGGCCCTCGATCGCGCTGCGCTATCCCGAGCGCACGGTGCACGTGCCGCGCGGCTGGAGCGTGCTCGAGGCCAGCCGCTCGCACGGCATCGCCCACCTGTCGGCCTGCGGCGGCCGCGCGCGCTGCTCGACCTGCCGCGTGCGCGTGAACGGGCCCGCCGGCCACGTCGACCCGCCGGGCCGCGACGAGCAGCGCACGCTCGAACGCGTGCGCGCGCCGGCCGACGTGCGCCTGGCCTGCCAGCTGCGCCCGCGCGGCGACATCGAGGTCACGCCGCTGTTCGCGCCGCGCCCCAACGAGGGCCGGCCCGCGCCCGTGGGCAGCTTCGGCCACGAGCGCGACGTGGCGATCCTGTTCGTCGACCTGCGGCGCTGGTCGGGGCTGTCGGAACGCCAGTGGCCCTTCGACCTCGCCTACGTGCTCGACCGCTACTTCGCCACCGTCGGCGCCGCCGTGCGCGAGGCCGGCGGCGTGCCCAACCAGTTCATCGGCGACAGCGTGATGGCGATCTTCGGCCTCGAGACCGACCTCGCCACCGCATGCCGCCAGGCGCTGCGCGCCACCGCGCTGATCGGCGAGCGCATGGACGCCTGGAGCGAGGGCTTCGAGGCCCAGTTCGGCCAGCGGCTGGACTTCGGCATGGGCCTGCATGCGGGCCGCGCCGCGGTCGGCGAGGTCGGCTACCTCGAGACCACCACCTTCACCGCGATCGGCGAGGTGGTCAACACCGCGAGCCGGCTGCAGGACCATTCGAAGAAGGCCTCGGCGCGGCTGGTGCTCTCGCTGTTCGCCGCGCAGCAGGCCGGCGCGGCCGAGACGCTCGGCGAGCCCGAGATGCTCGCGGTGCGCGGGCGCACCGAGCCGCTGGCGGTGCTGTACGCGGTGCGAACGGCCTGAGCCTTCGCCCCCGTTTCTCCCCGCTGCCAGTGGGGTTCACGGCCCCGCGCGATCGATCGAAAGCGGTGCGCAAACGCACAGCGCGAACCACGATGCGGTTTCACACTGCATCCCGTGGCAACGACGAATGTCCGCCGCCCACACAGACATCCGAAGGGACTCCCATCATGAACACCAAGCAACTCATCGCCCTCTCCGCTTTCGCACTCGCAGCCGGCGCCGCCTCGGCCCAGACCGTGCCGGCCGAAGCCTGGGTGGGCGCGCCGATCGCCACCACCGGCAGCGCGCTGAGCCGCACCGACGTGCGCGCCGACCTGGACCGTTCGAAGACCGTGGCCCAGGCACCGCAGGAAGCATGGGTCGGCAGCGAAGCCGGCGAGAACGTGGCCGCCGGCGCCCTGAGCCGCGCCGAAGTGAAGGCCGACCTCGCGCTGTGGACCCGCGCCGGCCTCAACCAGTACGCGCGCATCGACGGCATCGACAGCACCAACCCCGATTTCCGCCAACGCACGGCCGCCTACGAGCGCCTGCGCAACAGCCCGGCCTACCTGGCCGAAGTGAAGCAGCTGCAGGGCGTGCCCTCGGTGGCCAGCACGCAGCCCGCGGGCGGCGAAGCGGCCAACTGAGAACCGCACCCGGACCTCGCGCGAAGGGCGCGAAGGTCCCGCCAGCACGGCGGGCCCTTCGCGCCCTTCTTCTTTTTGGGTAGAGGAGAAAAGCGGCCGCTCAGGGCCGCGCGCCTTCCCAGGCGTTCTGCAGCAACGCGCGGATCGCATCGCGCTCCAGCGGACGCGGATTCGGATACTGGTTCTGCAGCGCCTGCGCGCAGGCCACGTCGAGGTCGGCTTCCTTCATGCCGATGTCGCGCAGCGCCACCGGCGCGCCGTTGTCGCGCGCGAGCTCGTACACGGCCTGCGCCGCGCTGCGGCCGCCGAGCGCACCGGCGATGCGTTCCATGGCGCGCGGCGCCGCCGCGGCGTTGTAGGCCAGCGCATGCGGCAGCACGATGGTGTGGGTCTCGGCATGCGGCAGGTTGAAGCTGCCGCCGAGCGTGTGGCAGAGC
Organism: Variovorax sp. GW821-FHT10D07; assembly: GCF_059415325.1. Lineage (NCBI taxonomy): Bacteria > Pseudomonadati > Pseudomonadota > Betaproteobacteria > Burkholderiales > Comamonadaceae > Variovorax > Variovorax sp. GW821-FHT10D07. The sequence goes on from NZ_JBWKMZ010000015.1 coordinate 151,269, forward strand.
TTGTGGTGCAGCGCCATGCCGACGTTGCCGAGCACGGTGCCGCACAGCCATGCGCCGTACAGCGCGTCGCCGCGCGCCGTCAGGTCCTGGGCCGAAGTGCGCAGCACGGGCAGCGCGCGGCCCAGCGCGGCGATGCCCTCCACCGCCATCAGGTCCATGATCGGGTTGGCATCGACCGCGTAGAGGCCTTCGGCCGCGTGCGCGATCGCGTTGATGCCGCTGGTCACGCTCATCGACACCGGCAGGCTCAGCGTGAGCTCGGGGTCATAGATCACGGTGCGCGGCAGCACGCGCGCGTCCTTGCCGGTCTTCTTGAGGCCGGCCTCGGTGATGCCGTAGATCGGCGTCATCTCGGAGCCCGCATAGGTGGTGGGAATGGCGAGGATCGGCAGCCCCGAATCGAGCGCGATCGCCTTGCCCAGGCCGGTGGTCGAGCCGCCGCCGATGGCCACGGCGCAATCGGCATCGAGCCGTCGCGCCACCTCGCGCGCCTCGCGCGCCGTTTCGATCGGCACATGCATCACGGCGCGGTCGAACACGCCGGCCGCATGGTCGCCGAGCAGGGCGGCGATGCGCTCGGCCTGCGGCCGCTGCTCGGGCGTGGACAGCACCAGCGCGCGGCGCGCGCCGAGCGCCTCGATCTCGCGCGCCAGATGCCGTAGCGTGCCGGCACCGAAGACCACGCGCTGGGGCGCGCTGTTGTAGACGAAGGAAGAAATGGTCATGCGTCGGGCTTTCTTTTTCAGGGCGCGAGGCGCCCGCCGCGAGTCTCCCGCGCGCTCGCGCGTGTTTCCATGCTGCGAACGGAAAGCAGTTTTCCGCTCAGCGCACAGTGTCGCTGGCGCGGGCCTGCACGATCAGCACCAGGAAGCCGCCCACCATCGCCACGTTCTTGAGGAAGTTGTTGAGCTGCGCATTGAACTGCGCCGCGTCGGCCGCCCAGAAGGCATGGGCCGCGAAGGCTGTGGCGAGGGTGAAGAGCGCGAGCGCGAGCGCCACCCACTTCACGCGCCAGCCGGCGACCAGCAGCAGGCCACCGCCGATTTCGAGCGCGATGGTCAGCGGCAGCACCACGTCGGGCAGCGGGATGCCGAGCTTGGCGAAATAGCCGAGCGTGGCGCCATAGGTCATGAGCTTGCGCGTGCCCGCGATCAGGAAGATCGCGGCCATCAGCACGCGGGCCGCCACCACCGCCGCGCCGCCCTCGCGCGCACCCACCGTTGCCGTCGTCATGTCTTCTCTCCTTCGCGCGTCGCCGCGCCGTTGTTGCCGTTGTTGCCGTCTTTGTGGCCTTTGCCGAATCCCGTGCGCCCCATGCAGAACACCATCGCGCACGACAGCAGCGCGGGCAGCGCCGCCGCCATGAACAGCGCGCCGTTCGACCAGTGCAGCCCGATCAGCCAGCCCGCCACCAGCGGCCCCGCGATCGAGCCCGCGCGGCCGATGCCGAGGCTCCAGCCCATGCCGGTGGCGCGCACCGTGGTCGGATAGACGCTCGAGGCCAGCGCGATCAGCGCCGGCTGCGCGCCGACGATGCAGAAGCCGCTGACCACCACCGCCGCCAGCATGGCCGCGAGCGGCAGCGCGGGCTGGCCGATCAGCGCGATGGTCAGCACCGCGAGCGCGAACACCGGCACCAGCACCCGGTAGAAGCCCACGTGGTCGATCAGCGGCCCCATCGCGACCGTGCCCACCACGCCGCCCACCTGCAGCAGCGTGCCGGCGGCCACCGCCACGTTCGCGCTGTAGCCCGCGTCGACCGCCAGCGTGGGCAGCCAGTTGGCGAGGAAGAACAGGTTCAGCAGGTTGAGGAAGTTGATGCCCCACAGCAGCAGCGTGGCGCGCGCGCGGCCGCCGCGGAAGAGTTCGGCCACCGGCGCGCCGTCCTGCTTCGCCTCGTGCACGACATAGCGGCTGGCGGCATCCACCGGCACGCCGGGCGCGATGTGGCGCAGCCACTGCTGCACCCGGTCGAGCCGGCGCCCGCGCAGCACCAGGAACTGCATCGACTCGGGCATGTAGCGCAGCATCAGCGCGGCGATCACCAGCGGCACCACGCCGCCGAACACGAACACCGCGCGCCAGCCGCCCAGCGGCAGCAGCAGCGCGCTGATCGCGCCGCCGAGCACCGCGCCGCCGGTGAAACCGCACGAGACCCACATCATCAGCGTCACGCGCCGCCGGTGCGGGCTGTACTCGCTGGCCAGCGCGCTGGCGTTGGCCATGATGCCGCCCAGCCCGATGCCGGTGATGAAGCGCATCGCGAGCAGCTGGCCCAGCGTGTGGACCCCCGTGGTGGCGAGCATGCACAGCGCGAAGAACACCGTGGCCGCGATCAGCACCGGCCGGCGGCCGAAGCGGTCGGCGCAGATGCTCAGCACCAGCGAGCCGACCAGCATGCCCAGCAGGCCGGCGCCGAACACCGGGCCCAGCGCGGCCTTCTCGATGCCCCATTCGTGCACGATCGCGGGCGCCACGAAGCCCATCGCCTGCACGTCGAAGCCGTCCATCACCACTGCGCAGCCCACCAGCACCAGGATCCAGCGCTGGAAGCTGCTGACCGGATGGCTGTCGATCAGCGCGGGGATGTCGATCGGCGCGCGCACTTCGGCGGCACCGCCCGTGCCCACGGATTCGGCGCTGGCTCTCACGCGACCGCCTCGTCGAGATCCAGGCAGTGCTCGGCGCTCCAGCCGTAGAGCCATTCGAGCGCGTCGTAGAAGCGCTCCTGCGGCCGGCCCTTCCACATGCTGTTGCGCACCTGCCGCTCCACGCCCTTGGCGTGATAGATGCGCCCCATCTCGCGCGCCGACAGCACCACGCGCGCGGTGCGCGCCACGCGCGAACGCTCGTACAGCGCGAGCGCGCGCGGCCAGTCGCCCTGTTCGCGGCGCAGCGCGAGGCCGAGCGTGACCGCGTCCTCGCAGGCCGTGCAGGCGCCCTGCGCGAGGTACTGCACCATCGGATGCGCGGCATCGCCCAGCAGGGTGGCGCGGCCGAAGGTCCATTGCTCGATCGGGTTGCGGTCGGCGGTCGAGTAGCGCTTCCAGGCCTGGGGCACGCGCAGGATCTGCTGCACCCGCTCGCAGGTGCCGGCGAAGAAGCGCAGCAGCTCGGCCGGGTCGCCGTCCATCGAACCCCATTCCTCGGGCCGGTCGCTGTGGAAGGTGGCGGCCAGGTTGAACTTGTCGCCGCCCTTGAGCGGGTAGTGCACCAGGTGGCAGTTGGGGCCGACCCAGATGCACGGCGCGGTGAAGCGCAGTGCCTCGGGGAACTCGGCCGTGTCGACCACCGCGCGGAACACCACGTGGCCCGACACCCGGATGCCGTCGCCCACGTACTGCTGGCGCACCACCGAGCGCACGCCGTCGCAGCCGATCAGCGCCTGGCCTTCGTGGTGCCCGCCCTGCGCGTCGATCAGCGTCACGCCCTCCGCGTCCTGTTCGATCTTCACGCCTTTGGTCGAGGTCAGGAACTCGATCTGCCCGTCGCGCGCCGACTGCACGCCGTCGAGCAGCGCGCCATGGATGTCGGCGCGGTGGATCACCGCATAGGGATTGCCGAAGCGCTCGCGGAAAGCGTCGGCCAGCGAGATGCCGGCCACGCGCCGCGCATCGAGCGCATCGAACATCACCATCTCGTCGGTGTAGACCGCCTTGGCGCGCAGCTGCGTGCCCACGCCGAGGGCATCGCAGGCCGCGAAGGCGTTCGGGCTCAGCTGGATGCCGGCACCGATCTCGCCGATCTGTCCGGCCTGCTCGATCACCTTGACGCGATAACCCTCGCGCACCAGCGCGAGCGCCGCCGCCAGCCCGCCGATGCCGCCGCCGGCCACCAGCACCGGCCGCGTGTCTTTCGCCGCGCCCATTTCAGTTGAGCCCGAACAGCCGGCGCGCGTTGTCGCGGCCGATCTTGCGGCGGTCGTTCTCGCTGATCTCGCAGCGGTCGAACCAGCGCGCCGCGTCCTCGTGCTTCTCGAACGGATAGTCGACCGAGTACATGATGCGGTCCGATCCCACCTCGAGCATGGTCGACAGCAGCGTGGGCGTGCGGAAGTTGCCGCTGGTCGTGATGTGCACGTTGCTGCGCAGGTAGTCGCCGATCTCCCTGTCGCAGGGCATGCCGCGGCGGCCCTTGCGCAGGATGTGGTCGACGCGCCAGATGTTGAACGGGATGCCCTCGCCGAAGTGGCCGAGGATCATCTGCAGTTCGGGATGGCGGTCGAACAGGCCGCTCGACAGCAGGCGCAGCGCATGGATGCCGGTCTCCACCGCGAAGGCCCAGGTCGGGCCGGTGAGCCAGTGCGCGCCTTCGTAGATCGGCTCGCGCGGCAGCAGCGGGTCGCGCGGATGCATGTAGAAGGGCTTGCCCAACGCGGCCGCGGCGCGCCAGAAATCGGCGAAGCGCGGGTCGTCGTAGTAGACGACCGTCTGCTCGTCGCCGACCTGCGAGAAGCCGTTGACCAGGAAACCGTGGAAGCCCAGTTCCTTCACGCAGCGCTCGAGTTCGCGCGCCGCGGCCTCGGGGTCCTGCAGCGGCAACGCCGCGAAGCCGCCGAAGCGCGCGGGATGGCGGCGCACCTGCTCGGCCAGCACGTCGTTGGCGCGCTGCGCGACCTCCACCGCGCGCTTCGCGTCGGGAATGCCCTGCACCGCGGGCGAGTTCAGCGAGAGGATCGAGAAGGCCGTGCCCCACTGGTCCATCTGCTCGAGGCGCTGCTGCTCGAAGTCGAGCAGGTTGCTCCTGAGGGTCTGCCACACCTCGGGCCGTGCATAGACCTGCGAGTCGGCGATCGTCAGGTCGATCGCGAAATGCTCTTCGAGCGCAATCTTGTCTTTCATGGGGTGTTCACTCCGGTTTGATGTTCAGCTTGTCGAGCACGTCCTGCCAGGTCTTGCGGTCCTCGGCGATGTAGCGCGCCAGTTGTTCGGGCGTGCCGGGGCGCGGATAGGTGCCGAGCTCGCGCGACTTGGCGACCACCTCGGGCAGCAGCAGCGCCTCGTTCATGTCCTTGTTGAGCTTCGCGAGCACCTGCGCGTCGACGCCCTTCTTCGCGATCACCGCGAACCAGCCGTGCGCCACCGCACCGGGCACGGTCTTGCTCGCGAGCGGGAAGGCCTCGAGGCCGGGCTCCACGCGGTCGCCCATGCTGGCCAGGATGCGCATGCGGCCGCCCTGCACGTTGCCCGCGACCACGTTGTAGGTCTCGACCATCATCTGGGTCTGGCCGCCGAGCGTGGCCTGCATCGCCTGCGCGCCGCCCGGGTAGTGCACCTCGAGGAACTGCGCGCCCGACTGCAGCCCGAGCAGCGCCGAGGCCAGGTGCGGCGCCGTGCCGCGGCCGTTGTCGGCCACCTCGACGCCCTGCGGTCTGGCGCGCGCGGCCGCGATGAAGTCGGCCAGCGTCTTGTGCGGCGAGTTGCCGGGTACCGCGAGCATGAAGGGCGCCACCGCCGCGAGCGTGACCGGCACGAAGTCGCGGTTGAAGTCGTAGCTCACGCCCTTGATCGTGCTCGGCGCCACCGAGATCGCCGAGCCCTGCACGAAGCCGAAGCTGTAGCCGTCGGCGGGCGCGGCGAGGATGCTGTTCATGCCGATCACGCCGCTGCCGCCGGGCCTGTTGTCGACGATCACGCCCTGGCCCCACTTCTCGCCGAGCTTCGCGCCCACGAGGCGGATCAGCACGTCGGGCGCCGAGCCGGCCGGGAACGGCACGATGAAGCGCACGGCCTGGGTCGGCCATTTCGCGGCCGTCTGCGCCTGCGCCGCCGGCAGCGCCGAAACGAGGGCCAGCAGGGCCGCGACGGCGTGCCTGCGAGAGTGTCCGAGGCTCATCTTGTTGTCTCCATTTACTTGATTATTCAAATAAGTGGGCGGACTATATACTTGAACAATCAAGCATGTCTAGATGAAAACCCCAACGTCAGAACACGACCTCGAAAAGGCCATTCCCTTCCTGCTGGCACGCGCCGGCGCGCGCATGGGCAATGCCTTCGCCAAGGCCCTCAAGCCCTATGGGCTGAGCCTCAGCGAGTGGCGTGTGTGCGCCTCGCTGCAGCACACGCCGCGCCAGACGCTCTCGGAGCTCGCGACGCACGCCTCGACCGACCTGTCGGCGCTGTCGCGCATCGTCGACCGGCTGGCGGCCAACGAGCTGGTGATGCGGGAGAAGTGCGACACCGACAAGCGCGCGGTGCGCATCGCGCTGACCGAGCGCGGGCTCGCGCTCACGCTCGAGCTGATCCCGCTCGCACAGCACTACGAGGCGGTCGCGATCTCCGACTTCAGCCCGGCCGAGGTCAAGACCCTGCGCGCGATGCTGCTGCGGCTGTACGCGAACGCGACGCCGCTGGCCTGAGGGGTTGGCTCAGGCCGGTTCGACGCGCACCGTCGAGGCCGCGCGCGCCTGCGCGATCGCGAAGCGCACCGGCAGGAAGCGCTCGATCACCGCGCAGTTGGTGCGCGTGTGCTCGGTCACCTCGCTGCAGGTGAACGCCGCGCCGCGGCCGCTCTGCCAGGTGGCCAGCGCCAGCAGCAGCGCGAGCTGGTCGGCCAGATGCGGCCCGACCGCCGCCTCGCTCTTGAGGAAGTCGCGCAGCTCCTTCACCAGCGCATGCGCCACCTGCTCGGCGCTCAGCGTCTTCTCGCCGAAGGCCGTGAACACCTCGGTCACCTCCGCATGCACCAGCGTCGCGATCAGCGCATTGCCCGGGCCCTCGTTCTGCCGCGTGGCGCCGTAGCGCAGCTGCTCGCCGGTCCAGCCCATCGCCGCGCCCAGGGTCTCGAGCTCGCGCGTCATCACATGGCGCGCGATGCCCGGCGCCAGGCACTCGGCATGGCGCTCCAGCGCCTCGCCGCGCGAGAGCAGGTCGAAGGGCTGCAGCGCGCCGGCCGCCGGCACGATGTCCGCCTCGACCTCGCCGCCGCCGGCCGGATAGAAGCCGTGACGGCGCAGCTGCAGTCGCAGGTCGGCGCCGAGCCGGCGCACCAGCGGCGCGAAGGCGCGCTCGAGGAAATGGAACGGCGGCGCCATCGGGTTGTGCGTGCCGCCGCTCAGGTGCAGCCGGCTCGCAGCACCCGCCAGCAGCAGCGGCGGCAGCACGGTCTGCAGCACCAGCATGCAGCTGCCCGCGCCCGAGATCGCGAAGCGGTACTCGCCCGCGCGCACCGGGCCTGGCGCGAAGCGCAGCGACTGCGAACCGAGCTCGACGCCCTCGACGGCCGCGCCGCTGATCGCGGCGGCCGCGTTCACGCACGCGAGGTGCTGGCGCATCAGGCCCGGCTTGGCACGGCCGGCGCGAATCTTCTCGATGGCCATGGGCCGGCCCGTGACCATCGACAGCGCGAGGCTGGTGCGCAGGATCTGGCCGCCGCCCTCGCCTTGGGAGCCGTCGAGCACGACGGCCTGCAACGGCGCCGCATGCGCCTGTTCTCGTTGGATTTCTTCTTTCATGGCTGTTCTTCTTGTTGTGGGCGCGGTCATCGCGCGCCCCTGTTCCCCGTTTGTCCTTGCGACGCCTTCAGCCGCAACCCTGCGACTCGTGGCGCACCGCGCTCTTCGCATCGCCGCCCCCGAAACGCAGCACCGTGTCGCTCAGGAAGGCATCGAGCCCCGACGCATCGGCCGGCGGCAGCGCCGTCACGGGCTCGGCCGCATGCGCGGCCAGCTCCGCCTCGATGAAGGCATGGATGCCCGGCCAGCGCGGACTGGTCGCGGCCTCCCCCGCGCGCATCTTCACCTCGAGCAGCGCGTTGATCTCGTCGATCAGCGCGGCGTCGCGCACCGCGTCGAGCGTGTGCTGGGCGAGGTCGGCGAAACGCATCGGCGGCACGCCGGGCCGCATGCGGATCCAGCGCGCGGCCAGCAGCGGGCGCAACACGTAGAGGTACTTCTTGTAGCGCACCGTCTCGGCCTGCAGGTGCTCGCGGAAGTTCTTCTTCGCCATCGAGGCGTAGTGATGCCAGCCGCGCGCATTCGAGAACACCGCCTCCGACAGCGCGCGGAAACGCGGCATCACCTGCGCGTCCTCGCGGTAGACGATCGGCGAGCGCAGCCACTCGAGCAGCGTCGGGTTCGATTCGCGCATCAGTCCCAGCGCCTTGCGCAGGTCCCAGCCGTTGATGTCGAGCTCGCCGCTGATCGGCAGCTCGATCACGTCGCGCCGCGGCGTCACCGTGAGGTACCACGGCAGGCGGTTCACGTAGATGAAGCGCACGTCGTAGTCGCTGTCGGGCGAGGCGAAGCCCCAGCCGCGGCTGCCCGATTCGCAGGCGAACAGCACCGTGACCTCGTGCCGCGCCTCGATGGCGGCGAGTTCCTCCATGATCTGCGCGCGCATGGCGGGCTCGACCGGATGGGCCGAGCGGATCCGTTCTTCTTCATGTCGTTGCGGTTTCATCGTTGTCCTTTCCCTGTTGTCCGTCATTCAATCCGTCGTACTCGCCATCACCGCGGCCAGCGTGCCACGGCGCGGATTCCACACCGTGAAGCACCAGATGCCCCACCACTCCTTGCCGTCCTCGAAATACGCGCTCCACAGGCTGCGCTCGGGCTCGCGCTCCGGATCGCCGACCCAGTCGAGCAGCACGAGGCCCTCGTCCGGCAGAAGTCCGATGGCCTCGCAGAAGCGCGGGAACAGCGAGGCCCGTTCGGCTTCATCGGCCACGGTCAGCGGATAGGGCGGATCGCCGAAGGCCTGGCAGAGCCACTCGAACCAGTCCACCTCGTCGAGGTCGCGCGTGTGCGCGATGCGATGGTTCGGTGAATAGCTGTCGGCCGCGACCACCGCCGCCGCGTCGAGCCGCGTCGCGCGTGCGCTCGCCACGTCGAAGGCCAGTTGCGCATCGAAGCTGGCCGGCTGCAAGGTCGGGTCTTGCGCCATGGCCTCGCGCCAGTGGCGTTGGGCCCGCGCCATGATTTCCTCGCCCAGCCGCCGCAGCACCGCGCGATGTCGGGCTTCGTCCACGGCCTGTGCGTCGCCGGCCACGCGGCGGACGCTGAACTCGAACACCACGCCCACGCGCTGCAGCGTGGCGCGCAGCGCGTCGTGCGCCGCCGCCTCGTCCGGCGCCATCGGCACGACCTCTTCCTTCGATGCGCTCATTCCGGCTTGCTCCCGAATCGTTGGGCCCGCTGTCGGACCTCCTTGTCCGCATGGGCGTTCAATGCCGCGATCTGCGCCGACGCGGGCGCGAGCCCCAGGCATTGCAGCACCGCCAGCCACCGCAACAGCCGATGATGCCCTTCGCCGCGCCGAGCGAACTCCGCCTCGCCGCATGCCGCGAGGCGCGCCGATGGAATGGCGGCCAGGAAGGCACGCCAGTTCCACGGGATCGCATGGCCGCGCAGGCAGGCTTCGAGCGCCCAGTCCTCGTCGGCGGGATGGCGCAGCTTCGCGGCCAAGGCCTCGACTGCCACCTGCGCGCCCTGTCGCTCCCAGCTGTTCCATGAGGGTTGCCAAGCATCGACCAGCGCGCGCAGGCGCGCGAGATCGGCCGCCGACCCCCAATGGCCCAGTGCCTCGACCGCCAGCGTGCGCAGGCCCCACCACTTGCTCTCGAGCGCGGCATCGACCTCGGCGCGCGCCGCGGGCGTTGCGGGTGCGTCGGCGAACGCACGCAGCCGTTGCGACATCTCGCCCAGCAGGTTCGCGCCCTCGCCTTCGCGCGAGGCGGACCGCGCCGCGCGCAGCGCCCGCCGGCATGGCAGGCAGCGCACCGCGCGGCTGTCGATGTTGGCGTGCATCGTCTCGTACCACCACTTCTGCTGCTTCGCCGTCCACACCTGCTCGGCGCCGCAGTCGCGGCAGGTGAAGGCGCGGTCGACGTAATAGGTGGGCAGCGGGCCGTAGGTGTTGTTGTGGCGTGCCAGCACCGCCACGTCGGCGGGCTCGAAGCCCGGCGCGCGCCGCGACAGCAGGTGCCGCTGATCGGGCAGCCGCAGTTGCGCCTCGATGCGCGCCGCGCGCTCGAGGCGGCGGCCGCGGATCTCGGCGCGGCGTTGCTTGTTGCTCTTCATCTCGTCGTCCTCGTCCGGTCTCTCTGAAAAAGGGAGGCCGATCGGACGACCTCCTTGCACTAACCCTTCACGCACACCACCTGCTTGAGCGTGTAGACCACCTCCACCAGGTCCTTCTGCGCCTCCATCACCGCGTCGATGTCCTTGTAGGCCATCGGGATCTCGTCGATCACGTCGGCGTCCTTGCGGCATTCCACGCCCTCGGTCGCGGCGATCTGGTCGGCGATCGTGAACAGCTTCTTCGCCTTGGTACGGCTCATCTTTCGACCGGCGCCGTGGCTGCAGCTCATGAAGCTCTCGGGGTTGCCCTTGCCGCGCACGATGTAGCTCTTGGCGCCCATGCTGCCGGGAATGATGCCGAGCTCGCCGGCCTTCGCGCTCACCGCGCCCTTGCGGGTCACGAGCACGTCCTCGCCGAAGTGCGTTTCGCGGCTCACGTAGTTGTGGTGGCAGTTCACCGCTTCCACGTGCGCCTCGAAGGGCTTGGCGATCACCTTGCGCGCGGCCGCGACCACGCGTTGCATCATCACCTCGCGGTTCGCACGCGCGAACTTCTGGGCCCAGCCCACCGCGCGCACGTAATCGCCGAAGTACTGGGCGCCTTCCTCGAAGTACGCCAGGTCCTGATCGGGCAAGTTGCGCTGGTGCAGCTGCGCGTCCTTCTTCGCGAGTTCGATGAAGTGCGTGCCGATCGCGTTGCCCACGCCGCGCGAACCCGAATGCAGCATGAACCACACCGAACCCGCCTCGTCGAGGCAGACCTCGATGAAGTGGTTGCCCGTACCGAGCGTTCCCAGGTGCTTGTGGTTGTTCGTGTTCTTGATGCGCGGGTAGTCCTCGCAGATCGCATCGAACTCATCCACCAGCTTGGCCCAGGCAACGTCGGTTTCGTCGGGCGGCGTTTCCCACGAACCCTTGTCGCGGCCCATGCGCTTGGGGTTCGAGCCGTGCGGCACGGCCTTCTCGATCGCCGAGCGCAGCGGGCCCAGGTTGTCGGGCAGGTCGTTGGCATGCAGCGTGGTCTTGCACGCCATCATTCCGCAGCCGATGTCCACGCCCACCGCGGCCGGGATGATGGCCTTGAAGGTCGGGATCACCGAACCCACGGTCGCGCCGATGCCGTAGTGCACGTCGGGCATGGCCGCGATGTGCTTGAACACGATCGGCAGGCGAGCCGCGTTCTCGAGTTGCTTTTGCGCTTCGTCTTCCACGGGCACGCCGCGGGTCCACATCTTCACGGGCACGCCGTTGGTCACTTCGTGCAGGTTGTAGTTCTGTTCTTTCATTTTTTTCTCTCTGAGTCTCTGTCTATTTTTCAACGATTCTTCGACGGGCACTCATGGCGCGCGTCGTCAAAAAAAAGAGGTGACGAGGAGCGGCAGGTCGTTGACTGAGCTATCTGCCGAAACAGACCGGGAGTCGGACCCGGGACCTTCATGGCCAAGACCATGACGCTCTTACCTGTAGACCTGCCTGCATTCACCTCAAAACAAAAAGCAGCGACAAAGGAATCGACGAAACGGCGTGCTCTGACCACTGAGCTACGGTCTTGCGACCGGCGGGATTCGAACCCGCGACCACGAGATTAAGAGTCTGTAGTTCCGTCAGCATTCGCTGCAAAAAAAGAGTGCGACGAGGATGGCAAGACATGTCCACCAGCGAACTGGTGTCGGGGCTCGACCCCCGGGCGTCCAGATGTAGTCCTGCCTGCATTCGCACTTCAACTCCATGTCCCCGTCCGGCGACCAACGATCGATGTGAGGGGGTTGGATGTACTCACATCTGCATTCGTCGGACGACGACATTCATCCATGACTCGGGGGTGCCGCGAACCGCGCCCGCGTCACCTCCACGTCTTCAGATCGAAGTCTCTTCGATCACACCCACCCAGTGGTCGGCGCCCAGGCCACCCGCGGCATACACCGCCAGCAGCTTGAACACCTCGTCGCTGAAGCCGCCGATGTTCAGCACATCGTCGCGCTCCTGCGCCTGGGTGGTCGCATAAGGCTGGATGTCGATGCACACCAGCCGCGCCTTCGGGTTGCGCTGCTTGAACGCCTCCCACTCCTGCATCGTCGCGGTGCCACGACCCCGCGCACGGTCGGCCCACGATTCGTTGTCCGACACCAGCACCACCAGATCGGCCTGCGCCTTCTCGCGGTTCAGCCACGCCAGCGGCGCGCTGCACGAGGTACCGCCACCGCCCACCGCCGCCAGCTTGGCCGCGTTGGTCATCACCGAATCGCGCGGATTCAGCTGCAGCGAAACCACCTTCGTCTCGAAGGGCAGCACACGTGCATCCGCATTGCGGCGCAGCACGGCGGCAGCCACCAGCGCGGCCACGTCGATGCAGCGCACCGCCGAGGTCGCCGAACCGCGGTAACCCGTCACCGCCGAGCTCATCGAGCCCGACACGTCGGGGCACACCACCACGCGGCCCTCGAACTGCGGCACGTTGGCCAGCGCGAGTTCCATCGCGTCCTGCAGCGCGTCCTTCACCACGTGCGGCACCTCGGCACCGGTTGCGGTGTAGGCCGCCATCAGCTGGTACGGCAGCACACGCGCCTTGGCCACCGCCTGCGGGTCACGCAGCTTGGCGGCCACCGCTTCAGCGAGGCCAGGCAACGCAAACACGCCATGGCGGGCAAAGGTGTTCAGGTTCTGACGCACCATCTGCCACGAACCACGCTCGGCGATGCGAGCCCAGGCCTGCGCGTCGAGCTCCAGCGCGGTCAGCATCTGGAACGGCACGTCGGGCACGTCCTGCGTACGGTCGCGCTTGAAGCGTTCGAAGGCCTGCGTGGCCGCAGGCAGTGCCTCCAGCGCATACGGACGATCGATCAGCCATGCGAACCATGCCGCGCGCCAGGCCTCGGTGGGCTTCGGATGCACCATCTTCACCACGTCGGCCAGCGAAGGCGCGTTGCCCACCGCGGCATTCAGCAGCTGCGCCTCGGTCGCCGACAGCAGCCATTGCTGCACCAGCTTCTTCGGACGCGTACCGAGCGACTTGCGGCCCACCGCGCCCGAACGCAGCATCTGCACGAAGTTGCGCAGCATCTTGCCGTTGTCGATCACCTGCGGGAACACCTTGGCCAGCAGCGACACGTCGCGCACCGCCAGCGTCGCGGCCAGCAGCGCCGGCATGTCCTTCATGTGGCCGGCACGGCGCGCGTACACCGCCGTCTTGGCCACGAACACCGGGTCGACCTGCGCGGCCAGCGCCAGCACCGCATCGAGCTGGTCCTGCGCCTGGGCGTAGAAGGTGTTGTTCAGGCAACCGGTGGCCGCCAGCTGCGCCAGCCGATGCTTGGGCGACAGCTCGTAGGCGGCACCGCCCGCTTCGTTGCGGGCCGTGGCCTGCGGCAGCAGTGCACCGCGCAGCGTTTGAAAGAGTTGAAGGTTGGCCATGCTGACTTCTCCTTGTGTTCGTTGTCTTCTGGATCGTTTGTCTTCTTGAGTGAGCTTCTTATTGCAACGCGTGTGCCAGCCTTGCCTGCGCGGACTCGATGAAGTTTCAACCCATTGATTTCATTGGATATTTTTTCTTCTTAGTCTGATTCCAGCCTACAAGCGCATGACAGATTTCTGCGGTTTCTTATAATTTTGGCTAGTTATTTATCCAACAATGAAGAAACCTATCGTCGTCATCAGCTTCCTCGGCACCCAGCTCGACGCCGGCCAGGGCGCCGGCCGCTGGAGCAAGTGGCGCCCCACCGTCTCGCTCGCGCAGCACGAGGACATGGTGGTGGCGCGCATGGAGCTGCTCTACACGCTCAGGCACAAGGCGCTGGCCGAGCTCGTCAAGGCCGACATCGCGGCCGTCTCACCCGAGACCACGGTCAACCTGGTGCCGATGGACCTGGCCGACCCGTGGGATTTCGGCGAGGTCTACTCGCGCCTGTACGACTGGGCACGCGCCTACCCCTTCGACACCGAGCGCGAGCAGTACTGGTCGCACATCACCACCGGCACCCACGTCGCGCAGATCTGCATGTTCCTGCTGTCCGAGTCGCGCACCATCCCCGGCGTGCTGGCGCAGACCTCGCCGCCTCGGCGCCAGCGCGAGGGCGAGGCCGGCAAGTGCGTGCTGATCGACCTCGACCTCTCGCGCTACGACGTGATCGCGCGCCGCTTCGACGCCGAGCAGCGCGACGCGGTCGCCTTCCTCAAGAGCGGCATCGCCACGCGCAATGCGCGCTTCAACGCGCTGATCGACGAGATCGAGCGCGTGGCGGTGCGCTCGCGCGCGCCGATCCTGCTGGTGGGGCCGACGGGCGCGGGCAAGTCCTTCCTCGCGCGGCGCATGTTCGAGCTCAAGCAGTCGCGCCACCAGGCCACGGGCGCCTTCGTCGAGGTCAACTGCGCCACCCTGCGCGGCGACGGCGCCGCCTCCACGCTGTTCGGCCACAAGAAGGGCTCGTTCACCGGCGCCGCGAGCGAGCGCGCCGGCCTGCTGCGCACGGCGCACCAGGGCGTGCTCTTCCTCGACGAGATCGGCGAGCTGGGCCTCGACGAGCAGGCCATGCTGCTCAAGGCGATCGAGGAGAAGCGCTTCTTCCCCGTCGGGGCCGACAAGGAGGTCGAGAGCGACTTCCAGCTCATCGCCGGCACCAACCGCGACCTGCGCAGCGACGTGGCCGAGGGGCGCTTCCGCGAAGACCTGTTCGCGCGCATCAACCTCTGGACCTACGACCTGCCGGGCCTCGCGCAACGCCCCGAGGACATCGAGCCCAACGTCGACCACCTGCTGGCGCTGCATGCGGCCGAGAACCACCGCGTGGTGCGCTTCAACGCCGAGGCGCGCGCCGCCTACCTGCGCTTCGCCCAGAGCCCCGAGGCGCTGTGGAGCGGCAACTTCCGCGACCTCTCGGCCAGCGTCACGCGGCTGGCCACGCTGGCCGATGGCGGACGCATCCCGGTCGCGCTGGTCGAGGCCGAGATCGCGCGGCTGCGCTGGCTGTGGAAGCGCGCGCAGCCGGCGCCGTTCGCGGGCGAATCACAGGCTGCCGACCTCGATGCGCTGCTCGGCGAGGCGCGTGCCGCTTCGCTCGACCTGTTCGATCGGCTGCAGCTCGAGGCAGTGCTGCGCGTGTGCCGGAAGTCGCGCAGCCTGTCGGAGGCCGGAAGGCAGCTGTTCCAGGCCTCGCGGGCGCAGCGCAGCGTGGTGAACGATGCGGATCGGTTGCGTAAGTACCTCGCGAAGTTCGGGCTCGAATGGGGCCTCGTTGCGGGCACCTGAGCGGCTATCCTCCGCCCGATGCCCATCTCCGCATTCGCCGTCAAGGTCCCCGCCGCCGAGCCGATGGTCGAGGACCTGCGGCGGCACTACGACGCAACGGTCGCGCTCGGCGTGCCGGCGCACATCACGCTGCTCGTGCCCTTCATGGACCCCGCGCTGATCACGGCGCAGGTCCTGGCACGCGCACGGCAAGCGCTCGACGGCACCCGCGCGTTCTCGTTCGTGCTCGGCAAGGTCGGGCGCTTTCCAACGACGGCCTACCTCGCGCCCGAACCCGCGACGCCCTTCGTCTCGATGACATTGACGCTGGTCGAGGCCTTTCCGGACTTCCGGCCCTACGGCGGCGAGCATCAGGGCGTGGTGCCTCATCTCACGGTGGCCCACGGAAGCGCGAGCGACGCGGAGGCCGCCGCTGGCGAACTGCAGGCCCGGCTGCTGGCTTCGGGCGCCATTCGCGCGGAATGCACGCAGGTCGCGCTGATCGAGAACTCGACGGGACACTGGAAGGACCTGCATGTCTTCCGACTGCCCGGCCTCGCGCAAACCGCGCCTCCTAACGATCGAATCCCATGACAGAGATCTACATCAGCACCGACGTCGAATCCGACGGTCCCATCCCCGGCCCGCATTCGATGCTGAGCTTCGGCTCGGCCGCCTACACGGCCGACAAGAAGCTGGTGTCCACCTTCAGCGCCAACCTGCACACCTTGCCCGGCGCCGAGGCCGACCCGAAGACCGCCGCGTGGTGGCGGACGCAGCCCGAAGCCTGGGCCGCCTGCCGCAGCGACCTGCAGGAGCCCGCGCATGCGATGAAGAGCTACGTGGCTTGGCTCAAGGGCCTGAAGGCGCGGCCGGTCTTCGTGGCCTACCCGGCGGGCTTCGACTTCCTGTTCGTCTACTGGTACCTGATGCGCTTCGCGGGCGAGAGCCCGTTCAGCCATTCGGCGCTCGACGTCAAGTCCTTCGCCATGGCCCTGCTGAAGACCGACTACCGCGACAGCACCAAGCGCGCGATGCCGCGGCGCTGGTTCGACCCCGGCCTGCCGCACACCCACGTGGCGCTCGACGACGCGATCGAGCAGGGCGCGCTGTTCTGCAACATGCTGGCGGAAAGCCGCGCCACCACGCCATGAGCGTTCCACGCCGTCTCGCGCGCCTGGCCGGCCGCGCGCTGCTCGCGCTGCCGCTGCTGCTGCTCGGCGGCTGCGTCGAGTCGATGTTCTATTACCCCGACCGCGTGCGCTACGAAACGCCCGACGCACTGGGCCTGCGCTACGAGCGCGTGCGCTTCCAGAGCACCGACGGCACCGCGCTCAGCGGCTGGTTCATTCCGGCCACGGGCCGCGCCGATCCGCGCGAGGCCAAGGGCACGGTGATCCATTTCCACGGCAATGCGCAGAACATGTCCTCGCACTGGCGCTTCGTCGCCTGGCTGCCGAAGCAGGACTTCAACGTCTTCGTGTTCGACTACCGCGGCTACGGCGACTCCGAAGGCAAGCCCGAGCCCCGCGGCGTGTTCGAGGACTCGGGCAGCGCCATCGACCACGTGCGCTCGCGCGCCGACGTCGATCCCGCGCGCTTGCTCGTGTTCGGCCAAAGCCTCGGCGGCACCAACGCGATCGCGGCCGTGGGCGCGGGCAACCGCGCCGGCGTGCGCGCGGTGGCGATCGAGTCGACCTTTTATTCCTACTCGTCGATCGCCAACGACAAGGTCTCGGGTGCCGGCTTGCTCGTGGGCGACGGCTACGCCGCCTCGAAGTACGTGGCCGCCCTCTCGCCGATCCCGCTGCTGCTGATCCACGGCACGGCCGATGCCGTGATCCCCGTCGACCACTCGCGGCGCCTGCTGGCCGATGCGCGCGAGCCCAAGCGGCTGATCGAGGTGCCAGGCGCCGGCCATCTCGAGCCGATGAGCGAGGCCCGCTTCGGCACCACCTACCAGCGCGCGCTCGCCGAGTTCTTCGAAGCCGCGCTGGCGACCGCCCCCATCGCACCCACCCCGCCCGCCCGATGAAGCACTTCGACGCCGCCGCCACCCGTGCCCCGCTGGGCTTCGAGCGCCTCGTGCCCGCGCTGCGCGCCGCCTTCGCGGCCGAGGCCCAGGTGCCGCCGCGCCACGTGCACGCCATCGACAACGCGAGCGGCGACAAGGGCACCGTGCTGATCATGCCGGCCTGGAGCGAGGCCGGCTTTCTCGGCATCAAGACCATCAACATCTTTCCGGGCAACGGCGCGCGCGGCCTGCCCGGCCTGCATGCCACCTATGTGCTGTACGACGCGCGCACCGGCGTGCCGCTCGCGCTGATGGACGGCGACGAGCTCACGGCCCACCGCACGGCCGCCTCCTCGGCTCTCGGCGCCTCGTTTCTCGCACGCGGCGATGCGCGGCGGCTGCTGGTGCTGGGCACCGGCCGCATCGCGCGCATGCTGCCCGCGGCCCATGCGAGCGTGCGCCCCATCGAGGAAGTGACGGTGTGGAACCACCGCCCCGAAGGCGCCGAAGCACTGGCCGCGCAATGGCGCGCGCAGGGCTGGGCAGGCGCACGCGCAGCGGCGCCGGGCCCCGAGGGCCTCGAGGCCGCCGTGCGGCAGGCCGACATCGTCAGTTGCGCCACGCTGGCCACCGCGCCGCTGGTGCGCGGCGAATGGCTCGCGCCGGGCTCGCACCTCGACCTGATCGGCAGCTTCACGCCCGCCATGCGCGAGGCCGATGCGCAGTGCTTCGCGCACGCGCGCACCTTCATCGACACGCCCGAGGCGCTGACGAAGGCCGGCGACCTGCTCGACGCGATCGCGGCCGGCACGCTGCGCGCCGAGGCGGTGCAGGGCACGCTGGCCGCGCTGTGCCGCGGCGAATGCGGCGGCCGCACACGGCCCGACAGCGACGAGCGCACGGTCTTCAAGGCCGTCGGCAGCGCGCTCGAGGACCTGACCGCCGCCACGCTGGTGTGGCAGTCGTCGTCGGCCGCAGGCTCGCTGTAGACCTATGACTGCATGGCACGCCTAGTGCTTATGGCCGGTCGGCGCCTCGCGATGGCGCGCGCATACGTCAAGCGACGGATGGCGCCCCGCGCGAACGGCCGTTAATCTGGCATTGCACACAGGGAGACCCACGCATGCTCACCATCGTTCAGAAAGCCGCCATCCTCGGCAAGGCCGGCATCGACGTGCCCGCGCGCCCCGAGGACGACCTGTCGACGCACGTCGTCACGGGCTCGCCGGTGAAGGCCGAGGGGGTTTCGCAGAAGGCCCACGACTGGGGCCGCGCCATCGAGACCCTGTACGTGAGCTACGTGGCGGCGCGCGCCGCCAAGAGCCTGCGCGACGCCGAGGAGGCGCGGCAGAACGCCATGCTGCGCCGCATGGCCTCGGGCACGCCGCCCCGCACCTCCTTCGCCTGAGGAAACACCGGGCTCTCGGCCCAGTCGTCCCCTGTTTTTACTTGCCCTGCGCCGCGGTCAGCGCCGGGTTCTGCATCGTCGAGATCACCTTGCTGTTCACGCGCGAACCGCTCACCACGTTCTGGTCGGGCGCCGAGGCGGCTGCCACGGCTTCGTTGTAGACCTTCGCGGGATCGGCCATCGGCTTCACCGTTTCCGGGCCGCGCGAGCCACGGGTCACGTTCTGGTCGGCCGCGTGGGCGGTGGCCACGGCCTGCTGGTACATCGCATCGGGATCGGCCATCGGCTTCACCGTTTCGGGGCCGCGCGAGCCGCGGGTCACGTTCTGGTCGGGCGCGTGGGCCGTGGCAATGGCTTCGGCTTCGACGGCTTCGCGGCTGCGGCCGCCCGTGGTCTGGGCCTGGACGGAGGCCACGGCCATCACGGCGAAAGCGGCCGCGAGGGCGAGTTGGTAAGAGGTCTTCATGTCGATTGGATGTCAGAGGAGTTGTTTGGACAGGGTTTTCTTCTAGGGGAAACCCTGAATCACGGTAGTCCTCCTGTAAGGCGAATCGATGACATCCCCCGGGCGCGCGCAGGTTGCCGGGGAGCGCGCCAGCCGAGTTGGGCCGGTTCTGCTAGCGGGGGTCGGGCGACGGTGAAAGCGGAAAATCGATCGTTCGCTTCGCATCGAAACATCCATCCGCCTCGCAAGGAAAGCGCACGCCATGCACCAGACTCAGACCTGCCATTTCTGGGTGGGCACCATCCCCGAGGATTTCGCAGCCTCCTACTTTGCCGAGGACTACAGCGATGAGCGTGGCGACGACGACCCGGTGTCGCCATTCGCGCGCGACCAGGGCGAGACCTGGTACGACCACGACTTCCTCGAATACGGCTGGGGCATCGCGCCGACGCTCGCGGAACTGGTTGCCGGCTATTCGTACAGCGAGCAATGGGCCGCGGAACTGTCCCGCCGCGCCGAAGCCGCGGGCCTGCGCGGCATCAACTTCTTCGTGTTCATCGACGAGGCGCAGATCGAGGCACCGCGCTCGGTGGAAACTCGCGATGGAACGCTGCACTACATGGGCACCATCGAATACAGCCTCTGAGACGCAGGCTCGTCCCATCGGGCCCTAGCCCGCTGCCTCCCGCTCACCCTTTCTGTACGTCACCCGGCTCCCATACGCCGCCTTCGCCCGATCCACCTCCCTCTGCGGCAGCAACTGCAATTTCTTGCAGTTCGCGCACTGGTACAGCCGCATCCAGGGAAAGAACCGCATCCAGCCCGAACGCTGGACGCGGCCGAGGTAGTGGATGCTGCAGTTGCAAGCGGAGAAGATGGAACTCATGAAAGCCTCGAGAGGTGCGCAATCCGTGATCGCGGCGAGGGCTGGAATCGCACGGATCGCCGCATGGTTTCGATGCTAGGAATCGAGCCCTCGCGACGCACGCGCGATCGCATCGCAACTGTGTGGCGGTTCACAGCTCGCCCCAAACAGGCGGGCGGAAAACAACGGCCATGCACGGCGCGCGCATCGCCTCACTTCGCACCCGGTCCGCGCTCGCCCGCGGTCCGCAGCAGATCGAGTTCGTCGGGCGCGATGAAAGGCGTGTCGCCCTCGCGCTCGTCGCTCGCCGAGTGCGGCTCGAGCGACTCGAAACTGCCATGGTCGGTCGATGCGAAATCGGCCACCACGTGGATGCCGTGCTCGTCCTTCCACAGCAGGCCGCGGTTCTCCATCTCGCGCATGGTCTTGTTGACGACCTCGCGCGACAGCCCCGCATACGACGCGATCACGGCCTGTGAGATGCGCTTGTCGAAGCCGCCGGTGTCGGCCGGCGCGAGTTGGGTCAGTTCGTAGAGCACGCGCGCGACCAGGGTCTCGGAGGTGAGCGAGGAGATGCGGCGCAGCTGGCTGCGGATGATGGTCATGCGCTTGACGGTGAGCTCGAGCAGCTCGAGCGCCACCGACGGATGCCGGGCGCAGATGTCGTGCAGGGCCGCGGCAGGAATGAGGTAGACCGAACTCGGCAGCGCGGCCACGAGGTTGGCCATCGACTGGTAGCGCGCCTCGTCGAGCGTGGGGCTCAGGAACAGGTCGCGCGGGCGCACGAAGTCGGTGGTGACGGCCGCGCTGCCGCCGTTGCCGCCGACCACCACGCGCAGCAGTCCCGAGGCGACGAAGTAGACCTTGTCGGTCCACTCGTCCATCCGCAGCACGGTCTCGTTGCGTCGGAAGGACCGCAATTCGCTGCGCGCGACCAGCGCCACGCGCTCCGCCGCCGGGACGTTTCGAAAAAGGGAATGCAGATACATGGTCGGAAACAGGCTCCATCCGATTCGCTTCCCCGGGGCGGGACATGCAGGGTGGCCCGAGCGGGAGGCAGGGGGAATGGCGCGGCCGAAATGGCGGCCGTGTGCGCGGGCGACGGAGGGGGCGCACCGCGCCACGGACGGATGCCGGCGCTAGGCGAAGGAGTCCGGCACGCCACGAGCTCGCGCGCGGTCGGCGCCATCCGAGTCATCGGAGCCCTCCGCGCCCTCCGTGCTTCTCGCGCCATCGGGCAGCGCGCCGTCGGCCTGCGCCCGCGCGCCCGTCGCGCACGCCGCGCACACCGAACGCACGGCGCGCAGCGCGGGCGAATCGCGCAGCTCCTGCTCGCGGATCGCGGCCTCGAGCGCCAGGTACTGGTCGCGCGCCAGCAGCTTCTCGCGCGCACGCTCGCCATGCAGCAGGACGCCGTGGCGCATGACCTCCTGCAGCGTGTGCTGCAAAACGTCGATCTGCGCGCCCAGCCGCGCGAGCTGCAGATGGAAGTCGGGCGAGGGAGGATTCACGCGCGCCCCCCGGGGCCGCGCGCGAGCGTGCCTTCGTTCAGCGGCGCGCCGGCGGGAATGCCGCAGCCCTGCAGCCACTCGGCGCCGGCGTCGAGCGCCATGCGGATGTCCTCCTCGCGCTCGATGCCGTCGACCACGATGGAGGGCGCGAAGCTCCCGCACAGCGCGAGCATCTCCTCGAGCAGCTCGCGGCCGAAGCGGTCCTCGCGCGCGCGCCGGATGAAGACCGGGTCGAGCTTGATGATGTCGGGCCGGCAGACCTTGGCGGCCGCGAGGTTGCCAGAGTCGCCGCCGAAATGCTTGATGGCGACGCGGCAGCCGCAGAGCTGCAGCTGCAGGCAGAAGTCGCGCACCGATTCGAGATCGGGCAGCGTGGGTTCGCCGGCGATCTCGACCACGAGGCGCGCCGCCAGCTCGGGCTCGCGCCGCAGCAGCACCATCAGCGAGGCCCACCAGTGGTCGCGCCGCGCGCTCTGCGCCGAGATGCTCAGGCCCAGGCGCACGGTGCCGCCCAGGCGCAGCTGCCGCACCACGCGGCCGGCCGCGAGGTGGTCGAAGGTGCGCACCAGGCCCAGCCGCTGCAGGCAGGGCATGAAGAGTTCGGAGCGCAGCGCGGCGGCGGCATGCGGCTCGCCCTCGGTGTGGAAACGTGCCTCGTGATAGAGCGGCGCCGCGAAGGCGGCGGCCTGCGCCGGCGCCCCCACCACCGGATGCCATTCGATCGCGAGGCGCCGCGCATGCAGCGCGTCGCTGACCTGCAGCGCGACTTCCATGTCCTCGCGGTAGAGCCGCTGCCAGCCCTCGGTCTGCGCGAGCTGGAAGTCGGGCGCCGGCTGCGCGGCCCACAGCCGGAGCTCGACCTCGGCCTGGCTCATGCGCCCGGGGCTGGGCGCGTCGCTCCAGCCCACGTGCAGTTGCACCAGCGCGCGCGTGTCGCGCAGCTGCACCGGCATGCCGCCGAGACCCGTGAGCAGGCTCTCGAGCCGGGCCGAAGCGCCCTGCCGCGCCTGCGCGTCCTCGACCGGAAACGCCGGGTTGCTCCACAGCAGGAAGCAGTCGTGCCGCAGCATGGCGAGGTCGGCGTCGGCCACGCTCACGAAGCTCGTCAGCAGGCGGTACTTGATCTCGATGCTGGCGTGCAGCGCGAACTCGGCGCCGTAGACCTCCATGAGCTGCGGCAGGTTCGCGATGAAGACGAAGGCGCAGGCCCGCACCGGCGCGCCGGTGCCGGACGGCAGGGGCGCCGACGGAACGGGGAACTGCGCCACGGGCCCTTCGCGCGGCCCGCCACGCGGCGCGAACGGCGGCGCATGGCGCGGCGCGGCCAGGTTCGGGCGCCGGATCCCGTCGAAGCCCGCCCGCAGGCGAGCGACCATGGGCGCGACGATGAACCGCACGACATGACCGGGCCTTGGCGTCGGCAAGGCAAGCGCCACGGGGCTGGTGACGCGATCACGTACGGCCATCTGGTTTCCTCCGCTAGGTAAGTTCGCCGAACCGCAACACGCTGGGGTGGTTCCACTGCCGACGCGAGGTCGGCCGTTGCACGTTCGAAAACGGGCCGTTATGCGGATTGCGCATGAGATGCTTAAACCGAAATGAATACTACGGATCCCGGTAGCAACCCGCATTAACTTTCTGGTGACAAATGTGTCCTAGCTCACAGGCGCCACGGAGCCGGGGCTCAAAAAACCGCCGGCCGGCCGAAAACACCGGGTCGACGCACGGACCCGGCCCGGCCGGGCTCGCGGGCTGGCGCGATCCGCCGTTCGATTGGCGCAATCGGATTGGCAAGCCCGCGGTGCGCCGCGCACACTCCCGCCCATCGCGGCCGCTCGAAGCCGCACGGAGTCCGCCCCATGCCCGCCCTCAAACGTCGCCATTTCCTGCTCGGCACGGCCGCCACCCTCGGTGCGCTGGTCGTCGGCTGGTCCGCCTCGCCCACGCGCCAGCGGCTGACCACCGCCGAGCCGCTGCCTGCCATGGCCAGCGGCCAGGTGGCTCTGAACGGCTGGGTCAAGGTGTCGCCCGACGACACGGTCACGCTGATGATGGCCGCGGCCGAGATGGGCCAGGGCATCCACACCGGGCTGGCGATGCTGCTGGCCGAGGAGATGGATGCCGACCTCGCCCAGCTGCGGCTCGAGCAGGCCGGCTACGACCCGATCTACAACAACCAGGCGGCGCTGCTCGACAACCTGCCGATGTTCAAGCCCGACGACGACGGCGCGCTCAAGCGCGGCACCCGCCACGTGGTCAGCAAGCTGCTGCGCGAGGTGCCCGGGCTCTGGGGCAGCGGCGGATCGTCGGGCATCGTCGACCAGTGGACGCCGCTGCGCGAGGCCGGCGCCTCGGCGCGCGCGATGCTGGTGGGCGCCGCGGCGGCGGCCTGGGGCGTGCCGGCGGCCGAATGCGAGGTGACGGCCGGCCGGGTCTCGCATCCGGCCTCGCAACGCAGCGCGCGCTTCGGCGAACTGGCGGCGCGCGCGGCGACGCAGCCGCTGCCGGCGCAAGTCGTGCTCAAGGATCCCTCGCGCTACACGCTGATCGGCCGGCCGGTGCACCGCCTCGACAGCGCCGCCAAGCTCGACGGCTCGGCGCGCTACGGGCTCGACGCGCTGCCGCCCGACGGCTTGCTCTACGCCACGCTCTCGATGTGCCCCACGCTGGGCGGCCGGGTGGCGCGCTTCGACGACACGGCCGCGCGCGCGATGCCCGGCGTGCGCAAGGTGGTGGCGCTCGCGCCGGTGGGCGGCGGCCTGGGCTCGGGCGGCATGACCTCGGGCGCGGTGGCGGTGATCGCCGACACGCCCTGGCATGCGATGCGCGCGCTCGACAAGGTCGCGATCGACTGGGACCACGGCGCGGCCGCCAGCCTGTCGAGCCGCGCGCTGATCGACCAGCTCGCGCAGAGCCTCGATGCGCCGGACCAGGCCGACGTGCACCTCGAGACCGGCGACGCCGACGCCGCGATGAAGAGCGCCGAGCGCACCATCGAGGCCGAGTACCGCGTGCCCTTCATCGCGCACGCCACCATGGAGCCGATGAACTGCACCGTGCAATTCAAGGACGGCGCGGCCACCGTCTGGGTCGGCGTGCAGGGGCCGGGCATGCTGCGCGGCGGCATCGCTAAGGTGCTGGGCATCGAGGCCGCGAAGGTCGACATCCGGCTGGCCTACCTCGGCGGCGGCTTCGGGCGCCGCTACCTCGGCGACTTCGTGATGCAGGCGGCGGCGCTGGCGCGCGAAACGGACGGCATGCCGGTGCAGCTGATGTGGTCGCGCGAGCAGGACATGGCGCACGACTACTACCGCCCGGCCTACGTGGCGCGCAGCAAGGCCGGCTTCGATGCGCAGGGCCGGCTGGTGGCCTGGCGCATCGACACCGCGGGCTCGAGCCTGGGCTCGCCGGCCTTCCTGAGCGCGGCGGCCGAGGGCACGGCCACCACCGCCTACCGCTTCGCCCATGCGCGCGTGGCGCACCGCACGATGGAGTCGGCGGTCACGGTCGGCATCTGGCGCTCGGTCAACCATTCGCAGAACGGCTTCTTCACCGAGAGCTTCATCGACGAATGCGCGCATGCCGCGGGCCAGGACCCGGTGGCGTTTCGCCGCGCGCTGCTGGCGGGCAGCCCGGCCGAGGCGCGGCACCTGGGCGTGCTGCAACGGGTGACGGCGATGTCGGGCTGGGGCACGCCGCTGGCGCCCGAGGCCGACGGCACGCGCCGCGCGCGCGGCCTCGCGCTGCACCGCAGTTTCGGCAGCGTGGTGGCGCAGGTGGCCGAGGTCTCGCTGACGCCCGAGCGGCAGATCCGCGTGCGGCGCATGTACTGCGCGGTCGACTGCGGGCTGGCCGTGAACCCGAACCTGGTGCGCCAGCAGATGGAGAGCGCGATCGTGTTCGGCCTCTCGGCCGCGCTGCACGGCGAGATCACCATCGAGCGCGGCCAGGTGCAGCAGAGCAACTTCCACGACTACGCGCCGCTGCGCATGAACGAATGCCCGCAGATCGAGATCGCGATCGTGCCGAGCAGCGCGCCGCCCACGGGCGTGGGCGAGCCGGGCACGCCGCCGGTGGCGCCGGCCGTGGCCAACGCGGTGTTCGCGCTCACCGGCCAGCGGCTGCGTTCGCTGCCGCTGCGCCTGGCCTGAACGCACGGCACGAGAGAAAAGGAAGGAACCCCATGACCACCACGCTCCAGATCAACGGCCGCCCCGTCGCGGTGACGGCCGAGGACGACACGCCCCTCCTGTGGGTGCTACGCGGCGAGCTGCACATGAACGGCACCAAGTTCGGCTGCGGCAAGGCGCTGTGCGGCGCCTGCACCGTGATGCTCGACGGCGAGGCGGTGCGCTCGTGCGCCACGCCGCTGTCGGCCGTGCAGGGCCGCGCGGTATCGACCATCGAGGGCGTGAAGGGCCCCGAGATCGACGCGCTGCGCCGCGCCTGGACCGAACTCGACGTGGTGCAGTGCGGCTACTGTCAGAGCGGCCAGCTGATGTCGGCCTGCGCGCTGCTGCGCCACACGCCGAAGCCCAGCGATGCCGACATCGACGCCGCGATGAGCGGCAACATCTGCCGCTGCGGCACCTATCCGCGGATCCGCGCGGCGATCCACCTCGCGGCGGGCGACGACCGGCGATGACCCAGCGCCCGCCCGACCTGATCGTCGTGCCCGCCGTGATGCAGCAGCGGCTGCGGCTGCTGGGCTTCGACACGCAGTCGATGCTGCGCCGCGCGGGCCTGCCGGCCGACCTGTTCGCGAGCGGCAAGGCGCGCATCACGACGCGGCAGATGTTCGCCGTGTGGGACGCGCTGGCCGCGATGAACCCCGATCCCGCGCTGGGCCTGCGCATCGGCGCCGAGGGCGCGACCGAGCACTACGACATCGCCTCGATCGCGGCGCTGCACTCGCCGAACTTCGGCGAGGCGCTGCAGCGGCTGTCGCGCTTCAAGCGGCTGACCTGCCCCGAAGTGATCCGCATCGAGCGCGGCGACGGCGAGGTCCGCGTGCGCTTTCACTGGTTCCTGGTCGAGGGCCATTCGCCGCAGCTGCTGACCGACGGCACCTTCGCGTCGGTGCTCGAGCTCGCGCGGCGCGGCACCGGCACCCGCGTGGTGCCGCGCCGGGTCGAGCTGGTGCGCGCGCACACGAGCGCGCAGGCCGCGATGCTGGGCGCGCATTTCGGCTGCGCGCCGCGCTTCGGCGCCGCGGCCGACGTCATCGTGTTCGACGAGGCGCTGCTCGCGCAGCCCTTCGTCACCCACAACCAGGACCTGCTCGCGGTGCTGCTGCCCGGCCTGGAGGCCGCGCTGGCCGCGCAGACCCCGGCCGGCTCGCTGCTCGACCAGGCGCGCGCCGTGCTGGGCCGCACCCTGCGCGGCGAGCGCCCGAGCATCCAGACCGTGGCGGCCGAACTCTGCGTGAGCACGCGCACGCTGCAGCGCCGGCTCGAGGAGGCCGGCACCAGCTACCAGCGGCTGCTCGACGAGGTGCGCCACCAGGCCGCGCGGCAACTGCTCGAGGACACGCAGCTCGAAGCCGGCGAGATCGCCTTCGTGCTGGGCTTCGAGGAGCTGAATTCGTTCACGCGCGCGTTCCGCGGCTGGGAAGGAACCACGCCCGCGCGGTGGCGTACGGCGCAGGCGGTGCCGGCGCGCCCCTAAACTCCGCGCACCATGACATCGACCCTGCACTCCTTCAAAGCCTGGCTCGCCCTGCTGGCCATCACGGTCCTCGCCGGTTGCGCCCATCCGATCGCCGTCGTTCCCGATCAGGCGCGCCTCGCGCGCAGCGCGGACGCGCCCGCGCCGATGCCGCTGCGCGTGGGCTATCACATCCCCGCGGCCCTCGCCGACATGGAAGTCACGACACCGGGCGGCGGCGGGGACAACATCCGGTACTTCCCCTACCGCGACATCGATGCGGGCTTCGAGAAGATGCTCTCGAACGTGTTCTCGGACATCGTGAAGCTTCCGTCCATTGCCAACCCCGCGGAAACGGCGAGCAGCGGCGTCCACTACGTCATCGTGCCCACGATCGTCACGACCTCGGGCGGCTCCGGCCTGTTCACCTGGCCGCCCACGAGCTTCTCCGTCGACCTGACGAGCCAGATCCGCGATCCCGCGGGCGCGCTGGTCGCCAGTCCCCGCGTGGTGGGCTTCGGCAGCGCCGAGACCTCCGAACGGCTCTTCGATCACGGCTTCGCCGGCCGACGCGCCATGGAGGATGCGCTGCTGCGCATGCAGGCCGCGTTGCGCGAAACTTCCTTCACTGGAGCGCCCGCGCAACGGCAGCGGGGCACGACCTCCGAGCGGCTCGATCAGCTCAAGGCGCTGCGGGAGCGCAAGGACATCACCGAGGAGGAGTACGAGAAGAAGCGCAAGGAAATCCTCGACGCCCTGTAGACCCGGTGTCCCGGACGGCCGCTCAGAGCAGCCGTCCGCCCTCTCCGGGCGGCGTCACCACATCCCGCCGCAGGCTCCAGATGCAGGCCGCCAGCTTGAGCAGCCGCTCGACCTTGCTGTCGTAGAGCTCGTCCGCCGGGTCCTCCTGCGCGATCAATTCGGCGATCTGCTCGATCGCGAGCGCCGGCGCGAAGCCCAGCCCCTTTCTCGCCATCTCCATCGCCGTCGCCATCACTTCTGTCTTTTTCATGGGCATGCGTACGCAGCGGCCGCGTGGCCGGATTCGAAAGGTCCGTGTCCCGGGGTGGATCGATGCGGCATCAGGCGCGGCGCTTTCGCACCGCCGTGCCCGAAGGCGTGAGCATCGCGGGTTCGGTGTCGAGGTCGGCCGCGTCGGTCACCCGGCCGTCGCGGTCGTGCTGCACCAGCAGGCGCCGCGCGCGCTGCCACAGCGTGAGGCGCTGCGGCGCGAGCGAAGTGTATTCGGCCAGCTGGGCCACGGTGCTGTCGGGCGAGCGGCCGCGCGTCTCCTCGTCGGCGATGGCGCGCCGGCGCACCGGCGCGAGCAGCAGCATCAGCGCGAAGATGGCGAGCACCGACAGGGCATAGAGCGTGAGCAGGTTCGCGCCTTCCACCGGCCGCCAGACCTGGAAGAAGTGGCGCCAGGCGTAGAACGCCACGCCGACCCAGAACGCGGCCAGCAGCAGCGGCCGCGCGATGCGCAGCCACACGAACATGAACAGCGCGCCCTGCGGCGTCTTGTGGCGCATGAAGGCGCTCAACGGCATGCGCGCGGCATCGAGCACCGGCACCTCGCCCTGCGGCTCGGCCCATTCGCGCTCGCGCGGCGGCGCCTTGCCGTTGGGCCGGGGCGGCACCGCGCCCAGGTCCAGGCCCAGGTCTTCATTCATGCTCGATGGCACGGACGGATGCAGTCGATCGTTCATTCGCTATCACTCCTCTGTCGGGGCTGGTCCACCGGGCGCGCTTGCCCTTGCGCCGCAGGATCGTGGCCGGCAAGGCCACGACCGTGGTGAACATGTTGATCATCCAGAAGGCAAGCGGATACCAGATGGTCCAGACCAGGTAGCGCAGGATGTCGCGGTCGTAGTGGCGGTCGATCCACAGGCTCACGCCCATCTGCAGCATGCAGGTGATGCCCAGCAGCATCCCGTGCCACTCGGGCCAGAAGCCCACGTACTGCCACTCGGGCGGCAGGAAGCGCCGCACCAGCGCGAGCACCAGCACCGCGAACATGGCGTAGGCCCAGACCACGCTGGCCAGGTACTCGAGGAACACCGGCCACATCATGAAGTTGCGCGGCTTGAGCACCTGGCCCGTGTAGCGCAGCAGGGTCTGGATGCCGCCGGTGGCCCAGCGCTGGCGCTGGCGGTAGAGGCCGCGCACGGTCTCGGGCATCAGGATCCAGCACAGCGCGCGCGGCTCGTAGCGCACGCGCCAGTCCTTGAGCTGCAGCTTCCAGCTGATGTCGATGTCTTCGGTCATGACGTCGGGACTCCAGAAGTCGACGTCGAGCAGCGCGTTGCGGCGGAACATCGAGAGCACGCCCGAGACCGTGAACAGCCGCCCGGCCAGCTGCTGGGTGCGCTTGATGAGGCCGATGTTGGAGGAGAACTCGCCCACCTGCATGCGCCCGAGCAGGGTGGTGCGGCCGCGGATGCGCGGGTTGCCGGTGACGGCGCCCACGCGCTCCGAATGCAGCATGTGGGTCAGCATCCAGGCGATGGCATCGGGGTCGACCAGCGCATCGCCGTCCACGCCGAGGATGTACTCGCCGTTGGCCAGCACCGCTGCGGTGTTGAGCGCCACCGCCTTGCCCTGGTTGGTGGCGTGGTGCACCACGCGCAGCTGGCCGTAGCGCGCGGCCAGCGCATCGAGGATGGCGCCGGTGTCGTCGCTGCTGCCGTCGTTGACGGCGATGACCTCGTAGTTCGGGTAGTGGCTGCGCATCAGCTGCTCGATCACCTCCTGCACGCGCTCGCCCTCGTTGAAGCAGGGCACGATCACGCTGACCAGCGGCCGCTCGGGCAACAGCGGCAGCGGATCGACCTTGCGGTGGCGGCCGCGCTCGAACACCAGCGCATGCGCGAGGCCGCCGGCCATCCAGACATAGGCCGCGAGGAAGGGGTAGTAGAAGACGTAGTTGAGCAGCGCGCGCACCACGTCGGAACCGAAGAATTCGGGGTTCATCGCGCGGCTCCCGGTGCGGTCGGCGCGGAGGCCGGGGCCGGCTTGGCGGGCGCGAGCGCCGGCGGCGTCTCCAGGCCGTCGACCTTGCCGCCCGCGAGGTTGGCGCGCACCGAGAGGATGTCGCGCACCGTCACCAGCGGCGGCTCGCCCGCGAGGAAGTCGTCGGGATAGAGCGCGACATGGCGCGCGCCCAGCCGGTGCAGCAGGGTCCACTGCGCGGCCAGCGTGTCCTTGTCGACCATGCGGCCGCTGCGCCAGTCGCGCGCCTGCAGCTCGAACACGGTGCGCGCCAGGCCCTGCGGCTGCGCCGCCACCTGGCGGAACAGCGCCGCCAGCCAGGCCTGCGGATCGGTCGCCTGCTCCATGAAGGGCATCGCCATCACGGCGGTGTAGTCGTAGGCCTGCAGCGATTGCGCGAGGTCCTGCGCGAACCACTCCTGCGCGGCCGGCTCGAGCACCGGGCGCGCATAGAGGTTGCGCGCGGTGAGCAGGCGCGGCTGCCAGTCGCGGGCGCGCTGCGCGAGTTCGAGCGTGAAGTCGGTGAGCTGGCGCGTCTTCCACGCGGTCCAGCGCGCGCGCAGCGCGGGATCGGCGCGCACCGCGGCGAGGTCGGCCGGCAGGCCCTGCGCGGCGAGTTCGCGCAGCGCCGCGGGGCTGGCGTCCTCGTCGTCGCTGTAGGTGGCGTCGTCGTGGAACAGCAGGCCCGCGATCGGCGTGTTCTTCGCGAGGTCCTCGTAGATGTCACCGATCAGCGCGCGCACGCGCGCATCGGCCGGCGAGAGCCGGTGGTAGCGCGTCTGGTCGCGCGCCGCGGCCGACGTGGGTTCGAGGTGCGTCACGCGCACGTCGGCCAGCGGGTGGTTCGCGGGCAGCTGGAACGCGAGCACCGGCATCCAGGCATAGACCTCGACCCCGGCGCGCGTGCGCAGCTGCCAGGCGACGCGGTTGAACAGGTCGGCGCGCATCGGCAGGTGCCGGTTCGGGAAGTACAGCGCATCGGCCGCGCCGTCGCCATCGGGATCGGCGAAGGCCTGCAGGTAGACGGCCGAGGGGCCGACGGCCTGCACCCGGTCGAGCAGGCGCGAGAGGTTGGCCTCCTGCTGCGCCGGGTCGGGGTCGTAGATGTGATCGAGGTCGATGTGCATGGCGCGGTGCAGCGCGCGCGGATCGGGCCGCGCGGGCGCGCGCAGCAGGCTGAAGTCGGGCACCGACATGTCGTAGGTGGCCAGGCCGCGGCGGATGGTCTGCAGCGGCACCTCGGGCGTGTTCGCGCCCTCGTCGAGCGTCAGGGTGATCGGCATGCCGGCGCGGTCGGCCGCGCGCAGCGTCTGCTTGTTGTAGGCACCGTAGGGCCACACCATGGCGCGCACGCGGGTGCCGGTATGGGCCTCGATCAGGCCGCGGCTGCGGCGCAGGTCGGCCTCGACGCGCGCGACCCAGGCCGCGTCGTCCTCGTAGCGGCCGGTGGCGCTGTCGTAGCGGTGCGTGACGGCCGCGGGCTGCAGGTTGCCTTGCGGATTGCCGGGCACGCCGGTGTGGATCGCGTCGCCGTGGCTCGCGAACTCGACCAGGCCCGAGGCGCCCATCTCGCGCGCCTGGCTCCAGCTGATGAAGGCCTCGCGCTTCAACGGGTTGCGCGCGCCGTAGCCCGCGACCACCTGGCCCGGCGGCACCTCGAGCCAGCCCGTGACGAGTGCCATCACGGCCGGATAACCGAATTGCTTCAGCAGCGGATAGACCTTGGTATAGAAGCTCTCGTAGCCGTCGTCGAAGGTCAGCAGCACGGCCTTCGAGGGCAGCGGCCGGCCACCGGCGCGCGCATCGACGATCTGCTGCAGGCTCACCGGGTGATGGCCCGAGCTGCGCAGCCAGGCGAAGAAGTCGGCCACGGTGCGCTCGTCGAGCGCGGTGGGTTCGGGCTCGTCGACGAAGCTCTCGCGCACGTTGTGGCGCACGTCGTGCAGCGCGATGGCGCGGAAGCTCTTGCCGTCGTCGGCATCGGGCGCCGGCAGCGCGGTGGCGCGCGGCAGGCCCTGGGCCAGCGCGGCGCCGGCGAGCAGCGTGGCGAGCAGCAGCGCGGCCATCCGCGGGACCAGGCTGGTCGTCATGAACATCTTCTTCATTGGAACGGCACCGACAGATTGAGATAGACGAAGCGGCGGCGCTCGCGCACGCCGTCGTAGGGATGGCTCGCGATGCCCAGGCCGTAGGCCAAGGTGGCCGAGCGGCCGAACATCCATTCGTGGCCGTAACGCAGCGACCAGAGCGCGCCGCCGCCGAAGCCCTGCTGGCGGTAGCTGCCGGCCTCGAGGCCGAACACATGCGAGAAGCGGCGGTCGTCGCGCTTCCAGCCCAGGTACTTGCCGGTCAGGCCGACCTGCAGCGCGCTCTCGCTGCGCGGCGCGAAGTAGTCGACGTCCTGGCGGTCGTAGCGCCCGGTCTCGCCGCTCAACGTGCCTTCGAGCTGGAAGCGCGGGCCGCTCACGAGGCGCTCGCGCCAGCGCAGGCCGAAGCCGTCGCGCGTGTTGCCGTCGCTGAAGTCCATGCGCTGGTAGCGGGCCTCGAAAGCGCGCGACTCGTTGACCACGTAGGTGGCGCCGAGCTCGGCCGAGCGCGCGCCGACATTCGCCAGCCGCGCCTTCCATGGCGTGTCGAGGCTGTTCGAATCGAAGCGTGCCGAGAAGCGCCAGCTGTCGCTGGCACGCCAGTCCACGCCGAGCGCGAGGCCGGTGCGGTAGCGGCCCTTGTCGGCCTGGTGCAGCTCGGCGCTGGCGCGCCAGCGGCCCTGCAGGTATTCGACGCCGACGCCGGTGCGCGACAGGTCGATGTTGCCCAGCGAGGTGTCGCCGCGCGCGAACACCTGGCGGAAGAACAGGCGCCAGCGGTCGTCCCACAGCGGCGACGAGAGCTTCGAGTCGACGCGCCAGTCGCGGTCGGCCAGCACGCTGCTGCCGTGGCCCTGGCCGTAGTCGGCCTCGACGTCGAGCCGCGCCGCGTAGAGCGTGTCGCGCTGCGCGACGGCATTGCGCACGGCGATCGATTCGGGCGCCTCGGCCTGCAGGCTCTCGGTCAGTTCGCGGCCCGCGCGCATCTCGCCGGCATCGAACAGCGCGCCCGCGTAGCCGGCACGCGCGGCCACGTCCCACGGATGGTCGACCAGCGTTTCGCGATAGCGGCCCAGTGCCTCGTCGGGCTTGTCGCGCAGCTTCATGGTCTCGGCCAGGCCCGAGCGGAAGCCCGCGTTGAGCGGCGCGAGCGAGGTCAGGCCGCGGAAGCTGGTCTCGGCCTGCCAGGGCCGCTCGGTGTAGAGCTGGTAGAGCGCGCGCAGGTTGCGCACCTCGGCGTACTCGGGATTGGGCCGGCCCTGCTCGGGCGTGAGCCGCAGCATCGGCGGCGTGGCCTGCTCGAGCTTCTGCAGCAGCGCCTCGGCGTCTTCGAAGCGCGCGGTGTCGAGGTAGGCATAGACCAGGCCGGTGTGGGTGTCGCTGGGCACGGGGATGGCGTCGCCGCCGCGGCGCAGCGCCTCCTCGTAGATCGGCACGGCGAGGTCGGAGCGGCGCTGCTGCTGGTAGGCGCCGGCCACGTCGGACAGCGCGTAGTAGGGCAGCGGCTGCTGCGGATGCTCGACCTGCCAGCGCTCGTAGGCCGCGGTCACTTCGGGGAAGCGGCCGCGCGCAGAGACCGCGAGCAGATGGTCGGCATAGAGGCGCAGATGCAGCGCCTTCCAGCGTTCGAGGTCATCGGCTTCGTTGGCCTGCGTGGCGCGCTGCACCGCATCGGCCGCGGCCTGCAGTTCGTTCGGATAGAGCGGCAGCAGCGCATCGATGGCCTCGAAGCGCTCGGGGCCCTCGCCGCCGCGCTGGTCGCGCTCCGCGATGGCCCAGCGCAACCGCTGGCCCAGTGCCTGCTGGCGCAGGCTCGCGAGCTCGAAGGCACTGAAGCTGCCGGGCGTGGCGCGCTCGGCGGCCTCGGCCTGCGCCAGGGCCTCGGTCAGCGAGCCCTGGTCCTCGAGCGCGAAGGCGTTCTCGCGCCGCACGATGCGCTGCGTGGGCTGCAACGCGGTGAGCTGCAGTTGCAGGATGCGGTCGTCGACGCGGCGCGCGGCGATGAACGCGGACTCGAAGGCGTAGTTCGCGAGCCGATCCAGCGGCACGGCGCGCGCCCAGCCCACGGATTCCCGTGGTTCGTCGGCCTGCAGTGCCCACACCACGCCGTCGGACGCGATGCGCTCGCGCTGGGCCGCGGTCGCGGCGCGCGGGAACCAGGCCTGCAGCGCATCGAGTGCCTCGCGCGGCGTCGCCTTGCCGGCGCGGATGCGTTCGACGAGCGCGTCGTGCGCGGCGGCGTCATAGCCGCCCGGTCTGTCGGCCCCGGAGAGGGCGACGGGTGCCGCGGCACCGGGCCGCTCGACCTGCGCCCTGACCTGCGTGCTCGCACCCGCCCACGCCACGGCGACGAGAAGCGCCGCGGCGGAGAACCTGAAGGTGGAGGGAAAGAAGGTGGCGGGAGGGTTGGAGCGCGCGGGGTGTGTGACAGCGTGGTGGTGGTGGTTTTTTCTCAAGATCGAGGAAAAAGGAGCGATTGGTTATTGGCCGCAACCATATCGCCCGCCCCCGGAACCACGCTGTAGGACGCGCTCAGGAAATAGTCAAAAGACTTCGT
Organism: Variovorax sp. GW821-FHT10D07; assembly: GCF_059415325.1. NCBI lineage: Bacteria > Pseudomonadati > Pseudomonadota > Betaproteobacteria > Burkholderiales > Comamonadaceae > Variovorax > Variovorax sp. GW821-FHT10D07. The sequence goes on from NZ_JBWKMZ010000015.1 coordinate 186,032, forward strand.
TGTTCGGTAAGAGACCGTAAAGCCTTCATCCGGTGAATCCAATCGCTCCCACGCTGCGTACGCCAGGGGCGTACGCAGCGTCACGCAGGCTCAGTCGAGCGATACGTTCGCTTTCCGAATGACATCCGTGAAACGGGTGGTTTCGGCCGCGACGAAGCCATTGAACTGCTCGCGCGTGGTCGGGAAGGGCTCGTAGCCGAAGCTCTTGAACTTCTCGAGCACGTCGGGTTCGGCCAGGCCTTTCTCGATGTCGCGCTTGATCTTGTCGGTGACCGCGGCCGGCAGGCCCTTGGGCACGGCGATCGCGTTCCAGCCGATCACCTCGAAGCCCTTGGGACCGCCCGATTCGCTCACGGTAGGCACGTCGGGGAAGGCCGCCACGCGCTGCGGCGCCGCGGCCGCCAGGAAGCGCAACTTGCCGGCGCGCTGCAGCGGGCCGGCGGTGGCGCTGCTGCCCAGCGCGAAGGCCAGTTCGCCGGTGGCGACCGAGGTGTAGAGCTGGGTCGTTTCCTTGTAGATCACGTGCTCCATCTGCGTGCCGGTGGCCGACTCGAACAGCTCCGAGCCCAGGTGCACCGGGTTGCCGACCGACCACGAGCCGTAGTCGAGCTTGCCGGGGTTGGCCTTGGCGTCGGCGATCAGGTCGCCCACGGTCTTGTACTTGCTGTTGGTGGCGACGGTGAAGAAGAAGTAGGTCTTGAACAGCGGCAGCAGCGCGTCGAAGTCCTTGGCCGTGTCGTAGGGCAGCTTCTTGAACAGCGCCGGGTAGGCGGCCAGGTGCACGTTGTCGAGCACGATGATGTCGTGGCCGTCCTTCGCGCCGCGCTTGAAGGCATCGATCGCGATGAAGCCGTTGCCGCCGGGCCGGTTCTCGACCACCACCGGCTGGCCCCAGGCGCGCGACAGCTTGTCGGCCACCAGCCGCGCCACGCCGTCGGGACCGCCGCCGACCGGGAACGGCGTGATGATGCGCACCGGCTTGCTCGGGAAGGCCGCCTGCGCGGCGGCCAGGGACGGCAGCAGGCCGGCAGCGGCCAGCGCGAAGGCGGCCAGGCCGAGGGCGCGGCGCGCCTTGTTCGATGTGGAAACCATGATCCTCTTTCTCCTTTTTGGTTGAAAAAAATGCCATCGGGCCGCGGGTGCGGCAGCCGATGGCTTCAAGTCGATCGATCGCGCGGTTGTTGTTGTCGGGTGTGGCTGATCGATCGACGGGGGTACGGTTCAGGTTGGACGCAGGCTCAGACGCGCTCGAGGATCAGTGCGATGCCCTGGCCGACGCCGATGCACATGGTGCACAGCGCATAGCGGCCGCCGCTCTTGTGCAGCTGGTTGACCGCGGTGGTCGCGAGGCGCGCGCCGCTGGCACCGAGCGGATGGCCCAGCGCGATCGCGCCGCCGTTGACGTTGACGCGCGCGTCGTCGTCCGAAAGGCCCAGCAGGCGCAGCACCGCGAGGCCCTGCGCGGCGAAGGCCTCGTTGAGCTCGATCACGTCGATCTGGTCGAGCCTGAGGCCGGTGAGCGCCAGCACCTTCTGGGTGGCGGGCGCCGGGCCGATGCCCATGATGCGCGGCGCGACGCCGGCGGTGGCCATGCCCACGATGCGCGCGCGCGGCGTGAGGCCGTGCTTGGCGGCGCTGGCCTCGTCGGCCAGCAGCAGCGCGCAGGCGCCGTCGTTCACGCCGCTGGCATTGCCGGCGGTGACGGTGCCGTCGGGCCGCACCACGCCCTTGAGCTTGGCCAGCGCTTCGAGGCTGGTCTCGCGCGGATGCTCGTCCTTGTTCACGACGATCGCATCGCCCTTCTTCTGCGGCACGCTCACCGGCACGATCTCGGCGTCGAAGAAGCCGGCCTTCTGCGCGGCCACGGCGCGCAGCTGCGAGTTCAGCGCCATCCGGTCCTGCGCCTCGCGCTCGATCTTGTAGTCGGTGGCCACGTTCTCGGCCGTCTCGGGCATCGAGTCGACGCCGTACTGCGCCTTCATGAGCTTGTTGACGAAGCGCCAGCCGATGGTGGTGTCGTAGACCGCGTTGTTGCGGCTGAAGGCGCTCTCGGCCTTCGGCATCACGAAGGGCGCGCGGCTCATGCTCTCGACGCCGCCCGCGATCATCAGGCCGGCCTCGCCGGCGCGGATGGCGCGCGCCGCGCTGCCCACGGCATCGAGGCCCGAGCCGCACAGGCGGTTGATGGTGGCGCCCGGCACCTCGATCGGCAGGCCGGCCAGCAGCGAGGCCATGCGCGCGACGTTGCGGTTGTCCTCGCCGGCCTGGTTGGCGCAGCCGTACAGCACGTCGGTCACGGCCTGCCAGTCGACGTTCTTGTTGCGCTCGATCAGCGCCTTGAGCGGCACCGCGCCGAGGTCGTCGGTGCGCACGCTCGAGAGCGCGCCGCCGTAGCGGCCGAAGGGGGTGCGCACGGCGTCGCAGATGAAGGCTTGGTTGGTCATGGTGTTGTCTCTCGGAAAGTGAAGAACGGATGTGGCTGTCCGCGTCAGGCGGCGATCGGCAGGCCCACGAGCTTCTCGAGCTCCGCATGCTCGAGCCCGTCGACCTTGTCGACCAGCTTCAGGCCCTGCGGCGTGCATTCGAGCGTGGCGAGGTCGGAGTACACGCGCTTCACGCAGCCGATGCCGGTCAGCGGGTAGCTGCACTGCTCGACGATCTTGCTCTCGCCCTTCTTGGTCAGCAGGTCCATCATGACCCAGGTCTGCTTGGCGCCGATCGCGAGGTCCATCGCGCCGCCCACCGCCGGAATCGCGCCGGCCTCGCCGGTGCTCCAGTTCGCGAGGTCGCCGGTGGCCGAGACCTGGAAGGCACCGAGCACGCAGATGTCGAGGTGGCCGCCGCGCATCATCGCGAAGCTGTCGGCATGGTGGAAGAAGGCGCCGCCGGGCAGCAGCGTCACCGGCTGCTTGCCGGCGTTGATCAGGTCGTAGTCTTCCTCGCCGGCCTCGGGCGCGGGGCCCATGCCGAGGATGCCGTTCTCGCTGTGCAGGATGACCTCGCGGCCAGCCGGCAGGTGGTTGGCCACCAGCGTGGGCTGGCCGATGCCGAGGTTGACGACGGCGCCGTCGAAGATGTCCTGCGCCACGCGGGCGGCCAGCTGGTCCTTGGTGCGACGGGTGTAGCTCATGGTCATGCCTCCTTCTTGAAGCCGCCGGCCTGCGTGGCGACGCGCTCGATGCGCACCACCTTGTGCACGAAGATGCCGGGGGTGACGATGGTTTCGGGGTCCATGGTGCCGAGCTCGGCGATGTCGTGCACCGTGGCGATGGTCTTCTTCGCGGCCATGGCCATCACCGGGCCGAAGTTGCGCGCGGCCTTGCGGTAGACCAGGTTGCCCCAGCGGTCGCCGCGCTCGGCCTTGATCAGCGCCACGTCGCCGTGGATCGGGTACTCGAGCACGTACTGCTTGCCATCGATCTCGCGGGTTTCGCGGTTGCCCGCGAGCTCGGTGCCGTAGCCCGTGGGGCAGAAGAAGGCGCCGATGCCGGCACCGGCCGCGCGGATGCGCTCGGCCAGGTTGCCCTGCGGCACCAGCTCGAGCTCGAGCTGGCCGCTGCGGTAGAGCGCGTCGAAGACGTGGCTGTCGGCCTGGCGCGGGAAGCTGCAGATGATCTTGCGCACGCGGCCGGCCTTGAGCAGCGCGGCGAGGCCGGTGTCGCCGTTGCCGGCGTTGTTGTTGACCACCGTCAGGTCGCGCGCGCCCTGTTCGATGAGGCCGTCGATGAGTTCGCCGGGAATGCCGGCGGTGCCGAAGCCGCCGATGAGAACGGTGGCGCCATCGGCCAGGCCCGCGAGGGCATCGGCGATGGAGGGCGCGATCTTGTCGATCATGGATCTGTCTCCGAAGAAGGATGGTGGAGAGGCGGGAAGACGGGTTGTCGCTGCGCGTCTGGGGGAAATCTATTTTGTTCGCATATCGAACATCTGTTCGTATAATGAATTCTAGAGAGGATCCATACCCATGGCAACCCGCCCCCTTGCGCCCACCGAGACGCCCGCCCCCGGCGACAGCTACGTGCAGTCCTTCGCGCGCGGCCTGCAGGTGATCCGCTCGTTCAGCGCGAGCGCGCCGCACCAGACGCTCAGCGAGGTGGCCGCCGCCAGCGGCCTCACGCGCGCGGGCGCGCGCCGCATCCTGCTCACGCTGCAGACGCTGGGCTACGTGGTCAGCGACGGCAAGCTGTTCACGCTCACGCCGCGCATCCTCGACCTGGGCTTCGCCTACCTGTCGTCGATGCCGATCTGGAACCGCGCCGAGCCCGTGATGGAGGCGCTGGTGCAGCAGGTGCAGGAGTCGTGCTCGGCCGCGGTGCTCGATGCCACCGACATCGTCTACGTGCTGCGCGTGCCGACGCAGAAGATCATGCGCATCAGCCTCGGCGTGGGCTCGCGGCTGCCGGCCTACTGCACCTCGCTGGGCCGGCTGCTGCTGGCCGACCTGCCCGACGAGGAGGTGCGCGCGCGGCTCGAGGCCTCGGCGATCGAGCCGCTGACCAAGCACACGGTGACCGACATCGACGCGCTGCTGGCCAAGGTGGCGCAGGCGCGGCGCCAGCAGTGGTGCCTGGTGAACCAGGAGCTCGAGGAGGGCCTGATCTCGGTGGCCGCGCCGATCGTCGACCGCGCGGGCCGCATGGTGGCCGCGCTCAACATCAGCGGCCAGGCCAACCGCACCAGCGCGAAGGTGATGCAGGACAGCATGCTGCCCGCGCTGCGCGAGGCGGCGCAGCGGATCTCGAGCCTGCTGTGAGCCGGCGCTGCGCTCTCAGGCGCCGCCGTCCTCCCCATCCTCCATCTCGAAGGGCGCGACCTGCCGCCCGTCGATGTCGGTGAAGCCGTACTCGCGCGCGAGGTCGCCCACGCGCAGCGCGCGGCCGGTCTTGTGCATCACGTTCGCGTCGCCGGCCAGCGCCACGATGGCGCGCCCGATGTAGCGCGGCGATTCGGTGCGCGCGAGCGCGGGCCGCTCGTGCCAGTGCGCCTCGTCGGTCTGGTGGCCGGCCAGCACGAACTCGGTGCGCATCCAGCCCGGCGACACCGCCACCGAGGCCACGCCGTGCGCGCGCAGGTCCTGCGCCATGCCGAAGGCCAGTCGCGTCATCGAGGCCTTGGCGAGGTCGTAGAACAGGCTGCCGCGCAGGTAGCGGTCGCGGTCCCAGAAGGTGGTGGTGGCGATCAGGCCGTGGCCCTGGCGCACCAGCAGCGGCGCGGCGCAGCGGCTGGCCACGAGATGGTTGCGCACGCCGCGGTCGAACATGGCCTCCCAGTTCGACAACGGATGCTCCCAGAACGGCGCCTCGAACACGCCGTTGAAGCTTTCGTGGCCACCCCAGGCGTTGTTGACCAGCAGGTCGAGCCGGCCGGCCTCGCGCTCGACGCGCGCGAACAACTCGCGCACCTGCGCTTCGTCGGTGTGGTCGCAGCGCACCGCCACGCCCCGCCCGCCGAGGCGCGTGACCTCCTCGGCCGTGTCCTCGATGCTGCCGGGCACGCGCTGCAGGCCCGACAGCGCGAGTATCTGGCCGTAGCTGTCCGCGGGCTGCGCGCGCGTGCTGCGGCCCGTGACGTAGACGGTGGCGCCGGCCGCGCCGAGTTCGAGCGCGATGCCGCGCCCCGCGCCGCGGCTCGCGCCCGTGACCACGGCCACGCGGCCTTGCAGGGAGGGCAGTGCATTCGCACCCGAGGGCTGGTCGGTCATCGTTCGGCTCGCTGAAAAGGAAAGAAGCGCCGAAGGTAGCGCCGCCTCAGGCCGGCGTCTTGGAAGAACCCGCAATCGCGCGGCCCAGGAACTCGGTGGGCGTGACGCCGCACAGCGCGCGGAACTCGTTGACCATGTGCGACTGGTCGTAGAAGCCGCTGTCGACCGCGACCTCGGCCCAGGCCGGCATCGGCGTCGCACGCAGCGCGCGCAGGCAGCCATGCATGCGCGCGAGCCGGCGCCAGGCGCGCGGCGAGAGGCCGACCTGCGCATGGAACAGCTGCTGCAGCCGGCGCTCGCCCAGGCCCACCGCCTCGGCCACCTCGCGCAGCGGACGCCGGCCGGCTGAAGCGACGATCAGCTGCGCGGCCTGCAGCGCGCCCGGATGCAGGCCCAGCCTCGCCTGCGCGCGGCCGTCGGCCTCGGCGAGGCGGCGGCACAGCGCGGCATCGAGCAGCGCGACGCGCGCGGCATCGCTGGGGGCTTCGGCCATGCGTTCGAGCAGCTGCGCGCCGGCGCCGCGCCAGAGTTCGTCGAGGTGCAGCACGCGGCCCGCGAGTTCGCCCGCGGGCAGGCCGAGCAGCAGAGCCGCGGCGCCGGGCCGCAGGGTGATCGACAGGCCTTCCATGCGCTTGCGCAGCCGCACCAGCACGGCCTCGGCCGAGGCGCCGATGGCCTCGACGGCCAGCCCCTCGGCGCCATTCGCCGAGGGCGCGTCGCCGAGGTTGAAGACCAGCCGCGCGGCACCGTCGGGCAGCACGCGCTCGAGCACCTCCTCGCCCTCGGCGAAGCGCTCGCGGTACACGAGGATGTTGGCGACGTGCGGGCGCAGCGGCGCGCTGGCGGCGAAGGAGCGCACCGTGCCGCCGGGCGCGTCGATCGGCGGCCCGAGCAGGGGGCCGTCGTCGAGGTGGAGGAAAAGGCGCTCGCTCATGCCGGGGCGGTCCGGGTCAGGGCCCGCCAGCATGCCACAGGCGCCGCTCAACCCTCGGCGTGGATGCCCTTCATCAGGATCACGCCGCCCAGCCGCGCAGTGTCGGCGCGCATGCGGCGCGCCAGCGCGTCGGGCGAACCCGGCTGGGTCTGCCAGCCGGTCTTGAGCAGCGCCTCGCGCACTTCGTCCGTGCTGATCACCTCGACCAGCGCGGCATTGAGCCTGGCCAGCGCGGTCTTGTTCATGCCCGCGGGCGCGGCCAGCGCGGTCCAGATCTCGAGGTCGGCGCCGCGCACGTCGGCATCGCGGATGGTCGGCAGCTCGGGCACCAGCGGGCTGCGCTCGGGCGAGGTCACGCCGATGGCCTTGAGCTTGCCCGAGCGCACGTGCGGCATCGCGAGCGCGGGCGGCAGCAGCGCGAGCTGGATCTCGCCCGCGAGCAGGCCCGCGATCACCTGCGGATTGCCGGTGTAGGGCTTGTGCTGCGCGGTGATGGCCGAGCGGCTCTTGAGCAGTTCCATGCCCAGGTGGCCCACCGTGCCCACGCCCGGCGTGCCGTACTTGCCGCCGCTGCCGAGGTTGCGCACCCACAGCAGGTGGTCGGCCGCGGTCTTGCCGGTGGCATTGCCCGACACGGCCAGCACCAGCGGCGCGGTGCCGACCATGCCGACCGGCGCGAAGTCCTTCTCGGGATCGAAGGAAATCTTGGGATTGAGCAGCTTCGCGATCGTGAGGTTGCCGTTGATCAGCGCGCCGATGGTGTGGTCGTCGGTGGCCTTGGCGACCTGGTCGGCCACGATGTTGCCGCTCTCGCCGGGCTTGTTCTCCACCAGCACCGGCTGGCGCAGGATCTTGGCGAGCGGCTCGGCGATGGCGCGCGCCAGCAGGTCGGGCGAGGCGCCGGTCGGGAAGCCGACCAGCAGTTTCACGGGCTTGGTGGGCCAGGCGGCTTCGCCGGCGCGCGGCTTGTCCTGGGCCAGGGCGAACGGGGGAAGCAGCGAGGCGGCCAGCGCGGTGGCGCCGCCCTCGAGCAGGCGGCGTTTGGTGATCGTCACGGGAGGAACTCCGGGTGGAAGCGGCGGAGCCCTAATTGTAAACAGATCGTTACAAGAATGCTGCATCGCAGCGCGAAATCACGGCTTGCCGGCGACCAGCCTGCGCTGCGTGGGAAACAGCGACCAGCCCCAGCGCTGCTGCGCGAAGCCCCACAGCCCCTGCTTGAAGAACAGCGTGGCCACGATCGCGAGCAGCCCGAGCCCCAGCAGGTACCAGGTGCCGTAGTCGCTGAGGAACTTGTTGAGCGCCCAGAAGACGAGCGCGCCGACCAGCGGTCCTTCGATGCGGCCGATGCCGCCGATCACCACCATGAAGATCGCGAACGCGCTCCAGTTGACGCTGAAGGCCGCGTCGGGGCTGATGCGCAGGTTGCCGACGAAGTACAGCGCGCCCGCGAGCCCCGCGCCGAAGGCCGCGACCCCGTACACGGCGAGCTTCATGCGCGCCACCGGCACGCCCTGCGACTCGGCCGCCACCTCGTTGTCGCGGATCGCCAGCAGCGCGAGGCCGCGCTTGCTGCGCAGGAACAGGTAGACCAGCGCCACCGCCGCCACCACGCAGCCCAGCGCCATCCAGTAGGTGACGCTCTCGCGCGTGGCCTTGTCGATGCCGCGCAGCGCCGTCAGCGTGGTGCCCGAGCCGCCGCCCACTGCCGACACGTTGGCGAAGCTCAGGCGGAACACCTCGGCGATGACCCAGGTGCCGATCGCGAAGTAGCCGCCCGAGAGCCGGAATGCGATGAAGGACACTGGAATCGCGACCAGCCCCGCGGCCAGCGCGCCGAGCGGGATCGCGACGAAGGGATTGAGCCCCGCGAAGTTGCCGAGCACCAGCATCGCGTAGCCGCCGAAGCCGAAGAAGGCCTGCTGCCCGATGCTGACCATGCCGCCATAGCCCGCGAGCAGGTTCCACATCATCGCGAAGATGAAGTAGCAGGCGATCTCGACGAACTCGCGCATCCAGCTCGATTCGCCCCACAAGGGCAGGCTGGCGGCGACGAGCACCAGCGCGATGCCGACGACGAGGGCGCCGCGGCTCGCGGCGGTGGCGCGCTCGACCGCGACGAAGGAAGGGGTGGCGGGGGTCGTCATCGGCGTCATCCGCGTGTCTTGGGAAGCAGGCCTTGCGGCCGGAACACGAGCACCGCGAGGAACACGATGTGCCCGAACCAGATGCCCCAGCCCGGATCGAGGCGGAAGCCCACCTGCTGCGCGATGCCGAGGATCATGGCGCCGGCCAGCGTGCCCCAGAACGAGCCCATGCCGCCGATGATCACGGCCTCGAAGGCGAACAGCAGCAGCAGCGGGCCGTCCGACGGCGACACCGTGGTGCGCATGCCCTGCAGCGCGCCCGCCACCGCGATCAGCACGAAGGCGATGGCGGTCGCGAAGGCATAGACCTTCTTCGCATCGAGCCCCATGAGCTCGGCGATCTCGCGGTCGTCCGACACGGCGCGGAACGACCGGCCCAGCGCGGTGTGCGCGAACAGCCATTGCAGCGCGCCGGTGGCCGCGAGCGCCACGGCCAGCACGATCAGCGGCAGCACGCCGAGCGACAGCGATTCGCCGAGCGCCAGGCCGCGCGTGCCGAGGCCGCCGGTCTCGATGGCGCGCGGATCGGCCGAGAACAGCTCGAGCAGCAGGTTCTGGATCACGATCGACAGGCCGAAGGTGACGACCAGCGAGGGCAGCGGGTCCTTGCCCAGCGTGCCGTTGAGCACCCAGCGCTGCAGCGCATAGCCGAAGCCGAAAGCCACGGGCAGCACCGCGAGCGCGACCAGCCACGGCGCCGCAGCGCCGGCCAGCGACACGCCCGCGATCACCGCGAAGGCGCCGAGGATGATGAAGTCGCCCTGCGCCGTGTTCGTGAGCCGCATCACGCCGAACATCAGCGACTGGCCGAGCGCGAACAGCGTGTAGAGGCCGCCGAGCAGCACGCCCTGGAGCAGGGTCTCAAGCATGGGCCGCCTCGATGCCGAAATAGGCCTGTGCGATCCGTTCGCGCGTGAGATCGGCCGACAGGCCCTCGAGCGACACCCGGCCTTCCTGGAAGCAGTAGACGCGCCGCGAGACCTGGCGCGCCATCGTCACGTCCTGCTCGACGATCACCACCGTCATGCCCTCGGCCGCGATGCCGGGCATGGCCGCGTAGATCTCGCGGATGACGACCGGCGCGAGGCCCAGCGAGAGTTCGTCGCACAGCAGCACGTCGGGATTGCTCATGAGCGCGCGGCCCAGCGCCACCATCTGCTGCTGGCCGCCCGACAGCGAGGTGCCGGGCTGGCGGCGCTTCTCGGCCAGGATGGGGAACAGCGCATAGAGCCGCTGCAGGTTCCACGGGCCCGGGCGCCGGGCGGTGGCGCCCATCAGCAGGTTCTCTTCCACGCTGAGGCTGGGAAACAGCCGGCGGCCCTCGGGCACCAGCGCGAGGCCGCGCCGCACGATCTCGCCGGGCGGCAGGCCGCCGATGGGCTCGCCCCTGAAACGGATCGCCTCGCGCGGCGCGCGCACCAGGCCCGTGAGGCTCTTGAGGAAGGTCGACTTGCCCGCGCCGTTGGCGCCGATGATCGCGACGAGTTCGCCGGCGGCGAGCGCGAAGTCGATGCCGAACAGGGCCTGGGCGTCGCCGTAGAAGGCCTGCAGGCCATGGGTGGTGAGCAGCGCTCCGCTCATGCTTCCATCCCCATGTACACGCGCCGCACCTCCGGATCGTTCATCACCGCGCGCGGTTCGCCCTCGGCCAGCTTCTGCCCGAAGTTGATGACGAACAGCCGGTCGGCCAGCGACAGCAGCGCATGCACCACGTGCTCGATCCAGATCATGGTCACGCCGCGCGCCTTGATGCGCCGCAGTTCGCCCACCAGCACCGCGGCCTCGGGCTCGGTGAGCCCGCCCGCGATCTCGTCGAGCAGCAGCAGCCGCGGCTTCGTCGCGAGTGCGCGCGCCAACTCGAGCCGCTTGCGGTCGAGCAGCCGCAGCCCGCCGGCCGGCGCGTTCGCCTGCGCCATCAGCCCGGTCTGCGCCAGCACCTCGTGCGCCGTGCGCCAGGCCTCGCGCTCGGTCTGCTGCCCGCCGAAGCAGGCCGCGGTCACGAGGTTCTCGAACACGCTCATGTTCCCGAAGGGCTGCGGCACCTGGTAGCTGCGGCCGATGCCGGCGCGGCAGCGCTGATGCGGTCGCAGCCGCGTCACGTCGCGGCCCGCATAGTCGACCCGGCCCGCATCGGCGCGCACGTCGCCCGAGATCAGGTTGAACAGCGTGGTCTTGCCCGCGCCGTTGGGGCCGAGGATGCCCAGCGTCTCGCCCTCGGCCACCGCGAGCGTGATGCCGTCGGTGACCTTGAGCGCGCCGTAGGACTTGCTCACGCCATGCAATGCCAGCAGCGCCATGGCGGTCAGAGCGCGCGCAGCTTGCCGCCGGTGGGAATGCCCGGCGCGGCCTCGTTGTTCACGAGGGTGAGTTCCACCTTGTACTTCGTGCCCTTGCCCCATTGGCCGAGCACCAGCGGCGTCTTGCTGACGTTCCTGAACGGCCCCTGGCCGCCCCACTTGACCGGGCCGACCACCGACTGGATCGAGGTCGCGGCCACGGCATCGCGCACGTCGGCGGCCTTGAGCGACTTCGCGCGGCCCAGCGCGTTGGCCGCCACCTCGAACAGCGCATGCGCGAAGCCGATCGGCTGCGTCCACTGCTTCTTCGTGCCGGCCTCGTAGGCCTCGGCCAGCGCCTTCGCGCTCTGCTTCGTGAGGCTCGAGGCGAAGGGATGCGAGGGGCTCCACCAGACCTCGGTCGAAAGGCCGTCGCCGAGTTCGCCCAGCGCCTCGATCGCGCCCGGGAACAGCAGCGCCTTGCCGAGCGTGATCACCTTCGGTTTGAAGCCCTGCTGCCGCGCCTGCGTGAGGAAGGTCTTGGCATCGGGCGGGATCACCACGCCGGTGACGATCTCCACGCCCTCCTTCTTGAAGGCCGCGATCTGCGCGCTGAAGTCCTGCGTGCCGTTCTGGAAGCGGCCCGGGTCGGTGAGCGTGAAGCCCATCTGCGCGAGCGGCTTCGGAAAGCCCAGCTCCTTGTCGCCCCAGGCGTTGCCGTCGCCGTCGTTCGGGAACAGGCCGCCCACCTTCTTGTTGGTGGCCAGCGTCTTCCAGCCGCTGGTGAAGTTGGCGATGACGTCCTCGAGGCCCCAGAACAGGTGGTAGGTCCAGTCGAAGCCCTTGGCCGGATCGCCCTTGCGGCCGAAGAACCAGGGCTGCCACGGCACCACGCTCGAGATGCACGGCACCTCGTTGAGCTCGCAGGCATCGCTGACCGGGTTCGCGGTCTCGGGCGTGCCGGCCGTGAGCACCAGCGCCACCTTGTCCTTGAGGATCAGGTCGTTGGCGACCTCGCCCGCGCGGTTCGGGTTCGACTGGCTGTCCTTGAGCACGATCTGCACCGCGTACTTGCGGCCGCCGACCGCGATGCCGTCCTTGAAGGCGGCCTTCATCTGGTCGATGACCCACTTGTCGGCCTCGCCGAAGGGCGCGAGCGGGCCGGTCTGCGGCGACACGTAGCCGATCTTGAGCGTATCGGCCGCGAACGCCAGCGGTGTCGCGCCCGCGGCGACGAGGGCCGCGGTGGCCTGGGTGAATTGCCTGCGATTGAATGTCATGCCTGTCTCCTGTTCTTGTGTCTGCGGATGCCGCTCTGCCGAAACTCAGCGCGCGAAGTGCGGCGGTATCCGCGCGTCGACGTTGACCCACACGCTCTTGACCTGCGTGTACTCGCGCATCGCGTCGAAGCCCATCTCGCGGCCGTAGCCGCTCTGGCCCACACCGCCGAAGGGCGAGCCGGGGTTCACGCGCTTGTAGCTGTTGATCCAGACCATGCCGGCGTGCAGCTCGCGCGCCACCTTGTGGGCGCGCTGCAGGTCCTTCGTCCACAGGCCGGAGCCCAGGCCGTAGTCGGTGCCGTTGGCGATGCGCATCGCCTCTTCGTCGTCCTTGAAGGTCAGCACGGTGACGAAGGGGCCGAAGACCTCTTCCTGCGCGACGCGGTCGCGGTACGACTTCGCGCGCATCACGGTGGGCTCGACATAGCAGCCCTTCGCGAGATCGCCGCCCGGCGACCGGCCGCCCGCGAGCAGCTCGCCGCCCTCGCCCTGCGCGACCTCGACGTAGCCCAGCACGCGCTCGCGATGCTGGGCGCTGGTCAGCGGGCCCATCTCGGTGGTCTCGTCGAGCGGATTGCCGAGGCGGATCGACTTCGCGAGCGGGATGAACTGCGCGAGGAATTCGTCGGCGATCCGCTCGTGCAGCATCAGCCGCGAACCCGCGATGCAGGCCTGGCCCTGGTTGTGGAAGATGGCCCAGGCGCTGCCGTTGACGGCGGCCTGCAGGTTCGCGTCCTCGAACACGATGTTGGGCCCCTTGCCGCCGAGCTCGAGCTGCACCTTCTTGAGGTTGCCCGCACTGGCCTGCACGATGCGCCGGCCGGTGGCGGTGCTGCCGGTGAAGGCGATCTTCGCGATCTCGGGATGCTCGGCGATGTACTGGCCCGCCACGCTGCCCAGGCCCGGCAGCATGTTGACCACGCCGGGCGGCAGCCCCGCCTCGGCCATCAGCTCGGCGATGCGCAGCGAACTCAGCGGCGTGATCTCGGCCGGCTTCATCACGATGCAGTTGCCGGCCGCGAGCGCGGGCGCCATCTTCCAGCTCGTGAACATCAGCGGGAAGTTCCACGGCACCACCTGGCCGACGATGCCCACGGGCTCGCGCAGCGTGTAGTTGAGGAAGCCTTCCTCGACGGGAATGGTCTCGCCCTGGAACTTGTCCGCCATGCCGCCGAAGTAGCGGAAGCACGCGGCCGTGCGCGGCACGTCGAGCCGGCGCGAATCGCGGATCGGGTGGCCGGTGTCCAGCGATTCGAGGCGCGCGAGCTCCTCGGCGTTGGCCTCGATCAGGTCGGCGAGCCTGAGCAGGATGCGGCCGCGGTCGGCGGCGGCCATGCGGCTCCACGCCGGGAACGCGCGCTTCGCGGCGGCGACGGCCTTGTCGACGTCGGCCTTGCCCGCGAGCGCGACATCGACGATCGGCGTGTTGTCGTGCGGGTTCAGGGTGGCGAGGGTCTCGCCCGATTCGGCGTCGACGAAGCGGCCGTCGATGAAGAGCTGGTGGCGTATGGACGAAGCAGGCATGCGTTTCCTCTCCCTCCCCCGCGGGGGAGAGTTGGATGGGGCGTTGGGAAGGAAGGGAAGCCGGTCAGAACTGGACCGGGATCTCCGGGCTCTCGCCCTTCTGGATCTCGTACACCAGGCTCGGCGAGCCGTTCTCCCACACCAGCAGCATCGAGCGCTTGGGGCTGAAGCCCTGGTGACGGCAGTAGGCGGGCATGGCGGCCATGTCGCCGGCCTTCATGATCACGCGCGCCATCGGCTTGCCGGTGTTCTTGTCGCCGCAGTCCCAGTGGATCTCGTCGGTCATCTGGAAGAACCACTCGACGCGGTCGTTGCCGTGGATGATCGGCAGGATGTGCTCCTCGGTCGTCGGGCACATGTAGCTGTGCTTGACCACCGAGGTGAAGCTCGGGTTCCAGGTCACCTGCGAGCGGCTCAGGAAGCCGAAGAGATTGAAGGCATGCACCTCGTTCTCGAAGCCGGGCTCGGGATGCAGCTCGGGCTGGTCCTGCGGCACGTCGGCGAAGGCGCGGTTGACCGGCGCGCCGCGCTCGTCGCTGCGCAGGTCGAGGTCGCCCTGGAGGCCCACGCAGCGCGTGGCGAGTTCGCGGGCCCGCGTGATCTTGGCCGTGTTGTTGCCGTTCTTGCGGCCGTAGGGCGAGCCGGTCTCCTGCGGCGCGGCGAAGGGATCGAAGCTCTGGTTGGTCCAGTCGTCGAGCATGGCCTCGAAGGTGGCGCGGATCTGGGCGCTCGGGAAGTTCTCGAGCAGGTCGATGCCCGCGTCCTTCATCGTGCCGTTGAAGCTGCCGGCATAGAGGTCGACCGAGTCGTAGTGGTTGACGGTGCCGAACACGCTGTCGAAGTTGACCCAGCCGTAGAAGAAGCCCCAGGCCACGTCGCGCATCAGCGCGCGCAGGTAGTTGCCCGCATCCATGGTGTGGCTCATCGGGCGGCCGTCGCGGGTCTGCCAGCCGATGTGGACGAAATACTCGTCGCGGCGGAAGCGGAAGCTGCCGAGCGAGAAGTCCTTGTAGCCGAGCATGGCGTCGGGTTGCGAGGCGATGACTCGGGCGAGTTCTGCGGGGGCGTTCATGGCGTGCGTTCCTCTTTCGATGCGATCAATGCGATTGGCAGATCTCGGCCCACTTCTCGACCGACAGCTCGCCCTTGCAGGTCTGCAGCACGATCACGCCGGGGCGTGCGCTGCGGAACTGGTAGGCGGTGTTCTTCGGCAGCAGGCCCTGGTGGCCGCGCGAGAGCTTCATCCAGCCCATCTTCTTGCCGCGCGGCTCGCCCTCGACCTGCACGGCGCCGTTCTTCTCGGGGTCGGCCACCTTCTGGGCCGCATCGAGCTGCACCAGGTGCACCTCGACCTCGCCGTCCATCACCAGCGCGAACTCGTCGTGCGCGCAGGTGAACCAGGGCGAGTGGCCCTCGGCGCGCAGGGTCTCGAGCACGTAGATCTGGTTCTGGCCGAACACCACCTTCTCATAGGGCCGGCTGTTGTTCGCGATCTCGAAGCAATTGGAGAAGGCGTAGTGGCGCACGTCGTCGGCGATCGGCTCGACGTGGCCTTTCTCGTAGTGGGCGAGCGAACCGAAGCGGGTGCGGTAGGCGGGCCCTTCGTGGACTTGGTGGGTCTGGGCGGTCTGGGTCATGGCGGTCTCCTTGGTTCTGGCTTGGACCGAACTCTAGGAAACAACCGGGGCCGCCGGTAGGGACCAGATTGGAAGAGGATTATTCGCAGACTCCGAATAATCGCTGGGGTTTACCCGGGAACGCGCGCCCTCACTCGATGAGTTCGGCCGGGATCATTCCGCGCTCGATCAGGGTGGCGTCCCAGGGCGGCACGCGCGTGAAGCGGGTCGCGATGTGCTCGATGAACAGCCGCAGCTTGAGCGCGTTGCGCGAGGTGCCCGCATAGACGGCGCTCAGCGAGAACGACGAGAGCTGGTGCTCGGGCAGCACCACGCGCAGCTCGCCGCGCGCGATCGCGTCGCCCGCCACCAGCGTGGGCAGGCAGACGATGCCCGCGTGCTCGAGCGCGTACTCGCGCAGCAGGTGCACGCTGTTGGTCAGCAGCGCGGCCGCGAGATAGATGGTGGTCTGCTCGCCCTGGTGGTGGAAGGTCCAGCGGTCGCGCGTCGGGTAGCCCGAGTACAGGCCCAGCTTGTGGCGGTGCAGCTCGCGCGGGGTCGCGGGCGTGCCGTGCCGCTCGAGGTACTCGGGCGTGGCGCACAGCAGCCGGCGCACCGGGAACAGCGGGCGCGACACCAGCTCCTCGGAGGCGGCCGGGAAGATCTGCAGCGCGCAATCGACGCCGGCCTTGACCGGATCGACCACCGCGTCGCTCACGATCAGCTCGAGGTGGATGTCGGGATAGGTGGTGTGGAACTCGCGCAGCAGCGAGGCGAAGCGCCCGAGCACCATGCCCGTGAGCGCATGCACGCGCAGCACGCCCGAGGGGGTGCCGCGCGCATCGCGCATCTGGTCGACGATGTCGTTGGCGCGGCCCACGAGCTCCACGCAGTCGCGCAGGAAGGCCTGGCCCACGTCGCTGAGCCGCACCACGCGCGTGCTGCGGTGGAACAGCGGCGCGCCGAGGAACTCCTCGAGCTGCTTGACGCGCGTGGTGACCACCGAGTTCGCCACCCGGAGCTGGCGCGCCGCCTCCGCAAAACTCTGCGTCTGCGCGACGCGCACGAAGGCTTCGATGCTCTGGAGGCGGTCCATGGCGGGACTGTACTGTGCGGGCCCCGCGGCCGTACCCCGGGGCGACGCGGGGTGCGCGCAGGGCCGCACTTATGATCGCCGCCACCTCGCGCGGGCCTCACGGGCCGCGCGGGCTCATACGGGAGAACACAACGACATGGCAACGGACTCCACCGCGCCCACCCTCGCCTCGCGCACCGCCGCCGAGGAACCCACGCTGCGCCGCGCGCTCGGCACGCGCCACCTGACGATGATCGCCATCGGCGGCTCGATCGGCACCGGCCTGTTCGTGGCCTCGGGCGCCACCGTGTCGCAGGCCGGCCCGGGCGGCGCGCTCGCGGCCTACCTGCTGATCGGCGCGATGGTCTATTTCCTCATGACCAGCCTCGGCGAGCTCGCGGCCTGCATGCCGGTGTCGGGCTCGTTCGCGACCTACGGCGCGCTCTACGTCGACGAGGGCTTCGGCTTCGCGCTCGGCTGGAACTATTGGTACAACTGGGCCGTGACCATCGCGGTCGAGCTCGCGGCCGCGCAGCTGGTGATGCAGTACTGGTTCCCGGGCACGCCGGCCATGCTGTGGAGCGCGCTGTTCCTCGGGCTGATGTTCCTGCTCAACGCGATCTCGGTGCGCGGCTTCGGCGAGGCCGAGTTCTGGTTCGCACTGGTCAAGGTGGTGACGGTGATCGCCTTCGTGGTGGTCGGCGTGCTGATGATCTTCGGCATCCTGCGCGGCGACCGGCCCGCGGGCTTCGGCAACCTCACGCTCGGCGACGCGCCCTTCGTGGGCGGCCTGCCCGCGATGATCGGCGTGGCGATGATCGCGGGCTTCTCGTTCCAGGGCACCGAGCTGATCGGCGTGGCGGCCGGCGAATCGGCCAACCCCGCGAAGAACATCCCGCGCGCGGTGCGCCAGGTGTTCTGGCGCATCCTGCTGTTCTACGTGCTGGCGATCGGCGTGATCGGCGTGCTGATTCCCTACACCGACCCGAACCTGATCAAGACCGACCTCCACGCCATCGGCGTGAGCCCGTTCACGCTGGTGTTCCGCCACGCCGGGCTGGCCTTCGCGGCCAGCGTGATGAACGCGGTGATCCTCACGGCCGTGCTGTCGGCCGGCAACTCGGGCATGTATGCCTCGACCCGGATGCTGTTCAACCTCGCGAAGGACGGCCGCGCGCCGCGCTGCTTCGCGCGGCTCACGCGCGCGGGCGTGCCGCTCAATGCGCTGCTCGCGACCACCGCGGTCGGCGCGCTGTGCTTTTTGACCTCGCTGTCGGAGAGCCAGGGCGTGTACCTGTGGCTCTTGAACCTGTCGGGCATGACCGGCTTCGTGGCCTGGCTCGGCATCGCGGTGAGCCACTACCGCTTCCGCAAGGGAATGATGGCGCAGGGGCTGGACCTGTCGCTGCTGCCCTACCGCTCGCCCTTCTTCCCCTACGGGCCGCTGTTCGCCTTCGGCCTGTGCCTGGTGGTCACGCTGGGCCAGAACTACGCCGCCTTCACGGGCGGGCGCATCGACTGGATCGGCGTGTTCTCGACCTACATCGGGCTGGTGCTGTTCGTGGCGGTCTGGTGGGGCTACCGGCTGGCGCGCGGCAGCCGCTTCGTGGCCTACAGGGACATGCACTTTCCGGCGATGCTGCGGCCGGCGCCGGGGCATGGG
Organism: Variovorax sp. GW821-FHT10D07; assembly: GCF_059415325.1. NCBI lineage: Bacteria > Pseudomonadati > Pseudomonadota > Betaproteobacteria > Burkholderiales > Comamonadaceae > Variovorax > Variovorax sp. GW821-FHT10D07. Next base: position 204,248 of record NZ_JBWKMZ010000015.1, read on the forward strand.
CTGGCGCCGGCGGACAGCGGGCAGGAACGCGGCGCGGCGTGAAAGGCCCGGCCCCACGGTTTCCGGTGGTCGATGCCGCGGGGAATGAAACGGCGTTGCAGGCACGCCGCAGCGGCGCCCTCGGTGTGTCTGAAGGTTAACCGCCCCACTTACAATCCCGGGCGCATCCCCTTTCCTCTCCCTCACGAGGCCTCGCCGCCATGCCCAAGAGCTCCCTGCGCACTCCTTTCAGCCTGACGCCCGTCGTGCGCGCCCTGTTCCTGGCCGCCGCGGTCGGTGCCACGGCGCTGCCCGCGCTGGCGGCGCCCGAGCACGAGGAAGTCGACCGCCTGATGCAGGCCGGCAAGCTCGAGGAAGCCTCGACCAAGGCCGACGCCTTCCTGAAGGACAAGCCGCGCGACCCGCAGATGCGCTTCCTCAAGGGCGTGATCCAGCTCGACACCGGCAAGCGCGCCGAGGCGATCGCCGCCTTCACCCAGCTCACGCAGGACGCCCCCGAGCTGCCCGAGCCCTACAACAACCTCGCGGTCATCTACGCGAGCCAGAATCAGTTCGACAAGGCGCGCAACGCCCTCGAGAGCGCGATCCGCACCAATCCGAGCTACGCCACCGCCCAGGAGAACCTCGGCGATCTCTATGCGCGGCTCGCGAGCCAGGCCTACAGCAAGGCGCTGCAGCTCGACCAGAACAACACCGCGGTCGCACCCAAGCTGGCGGTGATCCGCACGCTGTTCGTGCCGGCCGTGCCCGGCGCCAAGCCGACCGTGCTGGCGGCGGCGGCGCCCGAGGCACCGCGCCCGACACCGGCGGCCCCGGCCCCCGCCCCGGTCGCGAAGGCACCCGCCCCCGCTCCGGCGCCCGTCGCGGCCCCCGTGCCGGCGCCGGCGCCCGCACCGGTGGCCAAGGCCCCGGCGCCCGCACCTGCACCGGCCCCGGCCGTGGTCGCCAAGGCCCCCGAGGCTTCGCCCCCGGCCGCCGCGCCGGTCGCACCCGCCGCTTCGTCGAGTGCCAATGCGGAGGTCGAATCGGCCGTGCGCGGCTGGGCGGCCGCCTGGGCCGGCCAGGACATGGACCGCTACCTCGCCGCCTACGGCAGCGACTTCACGCCCGGCGGCGGCCAGAGCCGCAAGAACTGGGAAGAGGAACGCCGCGCGCGCATCGTCGGCAAGTCCAGCATCAGCGTGAACCTCGAGAACCTCGTGATCCAGGTCAACGGCCAGTCGGCCACCGCCAAGTTCCGCCAGGTCTACCGTGCCGACAACCTCAACATCTCCAGCCGCAAGACGCTGGAACTGCAACGCTCCGGCGGTCAGTGGCACATTCGCAAGGAAAGCGTCGGCGGCTAGTGGCAGACATCGTCCGGCGGGGCCGGCCTCAGATCCCAGAACTCCGGCGCGGCGGGAGCCTCCTTGCCGCGCTGATGGCCGCGTCGGCCCTCGTGCTCGCCATGCCTGCCGGCGCCGCCGGCAGCACGGGCAAGACCTCGCATGCCAAGACGGCCGGTGCCAAGTCGGGCAAGAGCGCTGCCGGCAGCAGCCGCTTGGCGCAGAAGGAAAAGGCCGGCGCCAAGGAAGCGCGCGGCACCCGCGAATCGCGCAGCGTGCGCGAAGCCCGGGAGGCCCGCGACGCCAAGGGCGGCAAGGCCCAGGCCCGCCTGAAGAAGGGGGCCGTGGCGACCGCGGCCGCCGCGACGGCCGGCACCGCCGCCGCGTCTTCCGAAGCCCGCAGCGCGCGCAAGGCGCCGCCCGCGGGCGCGATCCAGGAAGCCGGCAACGCCGAGGCGCGGCTGATCGCGATCTACGAACTCTTCGGCCGCGGCCAGCCGCGGCCCGCACTGGCCAAGGCGCGCGAACTGGTGCGCGACTACCCGAATTTCCAGCTCGCGCAGCTCGTGTACGGCGACCTGCTCGCCTCGCAGGTGCCGGCCGTGCACAGCCTCTCGGACGCCGCCAGCGTGGCGCGCCTGAAGGGCAACCCGGCCATGGCCGAGCTGCAGGAAGAATCGCGCCGCCGCCTGCAGGCGCTGCGCGAACGGCCGCCGCCGAACACCGTGCCCTCGCAGTTCCTCGAGCTGTCCACGCGCAGCCGCTATGCGATCGCCATCGATGCCTCGCGCTCGCGCCTGTACCTGCTCGAGAACGGCGACAAGGGCCTGAAGCTTGTGGCCGACTACTACATCTCGGTCGGCAAGTCGGGCATCGACAAGGCGATCGAGGGCGACGCGCGCACCCCGCTGGGCGTGTACTTCATCACCAGCAGCCTCGACCCGAAGTCGCTCAAGGACTTCTACGGCGCCGGCGCGCTGCCGATCAATTACCCGAACGCCTACGACCAGCGCCGCGGCAAGACCGGCGGCGGCATCTGGCTGCACGGCACGCCCTCGCAGCAGTACGCGCGCGCGCCGCTGGCCAGCGACGGCTGCGTGGTCATGGCCAATCCCGACCTGCGCCAGTTGCTGCGCAAGGTGCAGATCGGCGCCACGCCGGTCGTCACCGCGCGCAGCCTGCAATGGATTTCCCAGCCCCAGGCCGAAAAGGATGCCCAATCCTTTACCAGCGCGATCAATGCCTGGAAAGACGCCCGGACCCAGGGAAATGAAGCGCAATTGAAAAAATTCTATTTGCCGGATTTTCAGCGCCAAGCCAAAAAATCGGCCGACGGAATTTCAATTGTCCGCGACGAAATGGAATACGCCCAGGGCCGGCGTATTCAGTTAAAGGATGTTTCCTACCTCCATTGGCGCGACAGCGACGACACCATGGTCGCCACTTTCGGCGAGGTGTTCGAGGGGGAACGCAGCGGTCGGATGCGCCGCCAGTACTGGCTGCGCCAAGGCGGCGAGTGGAAGCTCTTCCACGAGGAAATCCTGGGCTGATCCCCCTTCGCAGGCAGGGTTGAGGCCCTGAACCTGTGATTTTTTGCGCACGGTCCAACCCTTTCTGGACTGTTACATCTGACCGTTTTCGGGTCGTGTCACGTAACACGTAACACGCATGTACCCGTAACGCGCCCCTCTCGCGCACCCCTGTTCCGTAACACTCCCTCCCGTCTTCATGGGATGTCGGTGCACGCCTACAGAGGGAAAAATCGTTTCCGAACTGTTACTCAGCGTCTCTGACCGACCGGTCAACCGATGTCCGTGGGAGTTGGCAGCCATCGTGCTAGCAATCCTTGACTAGCACAGCGGAACTCCCTTCCATCGGGTTTGCCTTGTTGATACACAGAGTTACGCCGGATAACATTCGCACCGCCAGCCCTTGTTAACGACTTTTTCTGAAAGGTTAATCATGCTCAACGCTATTACTCGTTTTATTCGTGATGAAGAAGGCGCTACCGCGCTGGAATACGGAATCATTGCAGGCCTGATTTCCGTGGTGATCGTGGGCGTTCTGCCCGGAATTGGCGACAAGCTCAAGGTGATCTTCGAAAAGATTTCCACCGCGCTGACCACCGCCGGCACCGCTCCTACCACCCCCTAGTCCGATCCGAACGTGCGTGAAATTTCGGCGTCGATTTGTTTGTTCTGGCTTCTTCTTGTCGCCATGTATGACTTCAGACAACGCCGTGTACCGAACTGGCTCGTGCTTGCCGGAGCCGCCCTGGCTCTGGCAGCACTTGCGGTCGGCAGCAATCCCTTCGACATCGATTGGCGCTCCAGCCTCATCGGGGCAGCCGCCGGTTTCGGTTTTCTCCTCATCTTCTACGTCGCCCGGCTCATGGGCGCAGGCGACGTGAAATTCGCAGCAGCCCTCGGACTCTGGGTCGGCCATGCCGCCCTGTTCCCGATCTGGGTCATCGGCAGCATCCTCGCGGCCGCCCACGGACTGCTCTGGCTTTTCACGCAGCGTTGGCCGCTGTATCCGCGACTCGAGAACCTGCTCTTCGGCCAGCCGATGCGGACCGACGGCACGCCTTCCGTGCGGCGCATCAAGTTCATTCCCTACGCGGCCTATCTCTCGCTCGCCACCATCGTGTGGATGTTCTGGGGCCGACAGAACTTCTAGGAGTTCGATCCGACATCCCCGCCCGACAGCCTTTCCATCGTCCGCCCCTCTTCACGATCGCAGCACATGATCAATCTGACCAAAATAATTGCAGCCGTTCTCGTGCTCCTGGCAATCGCGCTCGGCGTGTACGCATGGATGCTCAGCCGCCAACCGGTCGCCCCCGTTCGCCCCGCCGCGACGGCCAGCGCCCCCGACAAGGCGGCGCAGGCGCAAACCTACCCGGTCGTGATCGCGACCCGGGCGCTTCCCGCGGGGCAGGTGATTCCCGTCGAAGCACTGCGCGTCGAGCGCCTCACCATCAATCCGGCCGGTGCCTTCCAGGAAACGGCACCGCTCGAAGGCCGGGTGCCGGTCATCGACCTCAGCGAAGGCACGCCGCTCATCGAAGGCCAACTGGTGTCGGGACTGGCGTTGCGCGTGGCCGAAGGCGAACGTGCGATCGCCATCAAGGCCGACGAAGTCATGGGCGTGGGCAACAAGGTCCAGCCCGGCGATTTCGTCGATGTCTTCGTGATGTTCAAGTCCGACGGCAGGGACGTCGACCGCAGCCAGGCGCGCCTGCTGCTGTCGCGCAAGCGGGTGCTGGCATTCGGCACGGCCTCGGTCGATGGCCTGCCGTCCAAGGCCGACAAGACGGCCGCCGCCCAGCAGCAACGCGGGGAAGCGGCCCGCACCGCCGTGCTCGCGGTGCCCGTCGATGACGTCAACCGCCTGACGCTGGGCGAGAACAGCGGCCGCCTGCTGCTGGCCCTGCGCAATCCCACCGACATGACGGAACCGGATCCGAAGCTCTTCGCCGAACTGCCGACGGCACTGCAGCCGGCGCCGCTGAAGCCCGGCGAACCGCGCCGCGCGCCGCTCGAAGGCCTCGACCGTGCACAGGCCGGCCTCACCGCCGCCGACTTCGTCACCGGCGGCAAGCCCGGCGCGATCCGCACGGCGACAGTGATTCCGCGCACTTCCGCGCCGCGCGCCGAGGGACAGCGCGGCGGTGGACTCAAGGTCGAAGTGATCCGCGGCGACCGCAGCGAAACCATCAATTACTAATCGGCACCCAGCGCCAAGCCCATGCATCCCATGCAGGAAAAAAACACCATGACGCTCCAACCTCGCGCGACATCCGCAGGCCGTGCCCACCCCTTGCGCCTGACCGCCGTGGCGCTGTGCCTGATGGCACCGGGCGCATGGCCCCTGGCATCCGCGGCCGACGCGCAGGAAGTCACGCAGCGCGCGCCGATGCGCCTGCTGGTGGACGCCGGCACGCAGAAGGAACTGCTGATCCCCAAGGGCATCGAGCGCATGGCGATCGCCGACGAAACGGTGGCCGGCGTGGCGCTCACGCGCCAATCGCCGAATTCGGTGGCCGCGCGCCTGATCGTCACCGGCAAGGCGGCTGGCCGCACCACGCTGATGATCTGGGAGAAGGGCCAGTCGACCGCCACGGTCTACGCACTCGAAGTGCGCCGCCGTGCTTCCACACTGACCGGTTCGCTCGACAGCATGCCCGCGCACCAGGACGCGCGCGACACGGCATCGGCGGCCGGCGGCGAGAAGTCGGTGCTGGTCGACCGCTCGGTCGTCAACGTGCGCAGCAACACCGTGCAGGTCGAGGTCAAGGTCGTCGAGTTCAACCGCAGCGTGCTCAAGCAAGCCGGCCTCAACATCTTCAGCACGCGCGCCAACTCCAACGGCTTCAGCTTCGGCGTCTTCACGCCCGCGTCGCTGAGGTCGGTGACCTTCCCCGGGACCGGCGGCATCAACACCGAATACAACACCCCGCTCGCGCAGGCCTTCAACCTCCTGTTCGGCTTCAACAAGGCCGGCATCGGCCTGGACGTCGGCTTCCTCGAAGGCAACGGCATGGCGCGCGTGCTCGCCGAACCCACGCTGGTGGCCCTGTCGGGCCAGAGCGCCAGCTTCCTTGCCGGCGGCGAACTGCCGGTGCCCGCGCCTCAGGGACTGGGTACCACCAGCATCGAATACAAGCCCTTCGGCATCGGCCTCACGCTCACGCCCACCGTGCTGTCGAACGAACGCATCGTGCTGAAGGTGGCGCCCGAGGCCAGCGACCTCGACTACACCAATTCGCTGAGCATCGGAGGCGTGGCCGTGCCGGCGATCAGCACCCGCCGCGCCGACACCACGGTCGAACTCGGCGATGGCGAGAGCTTCATCATCGGCGGCCTCGTGAGCCGCACCACGACCTCGAACGCGGACAAGGTGCCGCTGCTCGGCGACATCCCGGTGCTCGGTACCTTCTTCAAGCAGAACAAGTACCAGATGAACGAGAAGGAGCTGGTGATCCTCGTGACACCGCACCTCGTGAAGCCCATCGCCCGCGACACCGACCTCACGCCCTACCTGCCCGGCGGTGCCGAGCAGCGCGACGGTCCCGTGTGGCGCGCGCACCTGCTGGGGCCGGCTTCCGGCACGGCGGTGCCGGGCTTCTCGCGTTGATGGAAACCAGCCACGCACGCCCTGTGGCAGACGCCATGAACGCCCCTCGCGACAGCCTCCCCGAGACCGGCGCAGAGACCTATCTCTTCGCCTCGCCGAACGTCGGCCACATCACGTGGCTGACCGACGCGCTCGGCAAGCTGGGCACGGTGGTGGTGCTGTCGCCCGACATCAAGTCGATCGACGAACGCATCGCCCTGCTCGGCCCGGTGGCCGTCTTTCTCGACTTCTCCGGCGACCACGCGCAGGCCGCGAGCGAACTGCACCAACGCCTGAAGCGCGACTGGCAGGCACTGCCGGTGCTGGCCACGGGCGTGTCGGCGGAACCGGCCTCGATGCTGGCCGCGCTGCGCGCCGGCGTGGACGACTTCGTCGACATGGCCGCGCCGCCCAGCGACGCGGTCAACACGCTGCGCAAGCTGCTGGACAGCCGCAGCAGCCTGCAGAGCGGCACGCGCGGCTGCACGCTCGCGCTGCTCGGCGCGCGGCCGGGCCTGGGCGTGACCACGCTCGCGACCAGCCTGTCGCTGATGCTCAACGACCTGCTGACGCAGGCGCCCGCCAAGGCGCCGGGGCGCAGCGCGCGCCACGGCGTGGCCCTGCTCGACCTCGGCCTGCCTGCGCGCGACGGACTGCTCTACCTCGATACGCAGAGCGGCTTCAGCTTCGTCGAAGGCGTGCGCAACCTGCGCCGCCTCGACCAGACCCTGCTGCACACGGCGCTCGCGCATCACACCAGCGGCGTGGCGGTGCTGCCGCTGCCCGCGAACCTCGCGCAGGTGCGCGAGATCTCGCACTCCGACTCGGTCGCGCTGATCAAGCGGCTCGGCGACTTCTTCGATTTCCAGATCGCCGATCTCGGCGGCTTCTCGACCATCGACTTCGTGGCGCAGACCGCGAAGGAAGCGCAGCGCTGCTGGGTCGTCTGCGACCAGAGCATCGGCGCCATCGTCTCCACCGCGAACATGCTCAAGGAACTGCGCACGCGCGGCCTCGAGACCGACCAGATGTCGCTGGTGGTCAACAAGTTCGACAGCCATGTCGGCCTGTCGGCCAAGGACATCGCCGAGCGGCTCGAACTGCCGCTGCGCCACGTGCTGCCCGCGCGCAGCACGCAACTGCTGGCGGCCTCGAGCCGCGGCGAGATGCTGGTGCGCACCGCGCGCAACGACCCGTACTCGCAAGCCATCGCGGGCCTCGCACGCGGCCTGCACCAGGAATACACCTCTGGCTCCAGCCAGCAGCCGGCGAAGGACCCACGCTGGACGGCGCTGATGTCGAAAGTCACCGGCTTCCGCAAGAGCCCCACCCAAGGTTGAACAGCCCATGTCCACCGATATCGAATTCGCCGACGACGACCAGGCGTTCATCACCTCCCAGCAGTTCCAGGACATCAAGAGCTGGACGCACGATCACCTGCTCAGCCGCATCGAGGAGCTGGGCGCGGAGTTCGGCCGCTGGTCGCGCGCCTCGATCCAGCAGTTCGTCGAGCTCGAGGTCGACAGCTTCGTGCGCCTGCGCCGCGTGCCGATCAACGACCGCGAGATGCAACTCATCTCGGATGCGCTCACCAAGGAACTCGCGGGCTTCGGTCCGCTCGAGGACCTGCTCAACGACCCCGCGGTCGAAGACATCCTGATCAACGGCTACCAGAACGTCTACGTCTCGCGTCACGGCATCCTGGAGCGCGAGACCCTGCGCTTCGCCGACTCCGAACACGTGATGCGCATCGTGCGCCGCATCCTGGCGCCGCTGGGACGCCGGCTCGACGAAGCCAACCCGATGGTCGACGCGCGCCTGCCCGACGGCGGCCGCATCAACGTGATCATCGAGCCGCTCGCGATCGACGGCCTGTCGGTCTCGATCCGCAAGTTCCGCAAGGAGCCGCTCACGCCGGCCGACCTGGTCAAGCTCGGCACCTTCGACGCCGGCATGGCGCAACTGCTCGAGATCGCGGTGCGCGCGCGCTGCAACGTGCTCGTGAGCGGCGGCACCAGCTCGGGCAAGACCTCGCTGCTCAATGCACTGGCGAGCTTCATCCCGGCGCGCGAACGCGTGATCACCATCGAGGACACGGCCGAACTCTCGCTGAGCACCAGCCACGTGGTGCGGCTCGAGAGCCGTCCCGGCGGCTTCGACGGCCAGGGCGTGGTGTCGATCCGCGACCTGCTGCGCAACAGCCTGCGCATGCGGCCCGACCGCATCATCGTGGGCGAAGTGCGCGGCGCCGAGGTGATCGAGATGCTGCAGGCGATGAACACCGGCCACGAAGGCTCGATGGGCACGATCCACGCGAGCTCGCCGCGCGAATGCCTCTACCGGCTCGAGATGCTCGCGGGCTTCGCGGGCTACCAGGGCAGCGAAGTGAGCCTGCGCAGGCAGATCGCGAGCGCGATCGACTTCATCGTGCAGATCGGGCGGATGTCGAACGGGCAACGCCGCATCATCTCGCTGAGCGAAGTGACGGGCGTGAACGACAACGTCGTCGCGATGCAGGAGCTGTATCGCTACGAGCCGGTCGTGGCGCCGGACGGCGAAGAGCGCGACCGCTGGGTCAGCCTGGGCATCGCGCCGCACTCGCCGAAGATCACGCGCTTCCGCCAGGCCTTCGCGCGCGCGGGACAGGGAGACTCCCGTGCGTGACGCGGTATTGCTCGGCGTCGCGGTCGTCGCGCTGCTGCTGGCGGCGGGCGGCCTGATCCTTTGGCAATGGGCCAGGACGCGCCAGACGCGCCAGGCCGTGGGCCGGCACCTGTCGCAGCAGATTCAGGGCGGCGCGAGCGCCTCGATGCCCGCGCCGCTGGCGGCATCGGCCGCCGCGCGCAACCCGTCGCCCGTCGACAACCTGATCTCCGGCCTCACCACCGACCCCTGGCTCGAGACCGAGGCGACGCCTTCGGCGGCGCGGCCCAAGAACTGGCTGGAGAACGTCATGCCCGGGTGGCTGGAGGGCGTTCTGAAGCCTCGCACCCTTGCCTTCGTGGTGCTCGGCATCGTGCTGCTGTCGCTGATCGCCGGAGCGTTCGGCGGCCTGGCCGTGGCCATCGTCGTCCTGCTGCTGGCAACGCTCGGTGCCACCTTCGCGATCTGGCTGCGCCTGCAGAAGATGCGGCGCACGCTCGTCGGCCAGTTGCCCGGCTACATCGACGCGATGGTGCGCCTGATCACGATCGGCAATTCGACCCAGGCCGCGTTCCAGCTCGCCATCGGCACCACGCAGGAGCCGCTGCGCGGCCACCTCGAGCGCTCCGCTTCGCTGGTTCGTGCGGGCGTCGACCTCGACAAGGCCCTGCACCAGACGGCGACCAACGTCCGCATCGAGGAGATGTTCCTGCTGGCCTCGATCCTCGGACTGGGCGTGCGCTACGGCGGGCGCGCCGACCTGCTGCTCGAGCGGGTCAGCAACTTCATGCGCGACCACGAGCAGGCCGAGCATGAACTGGTGGCGATGTCGGCGGAAACCCGGCTGTCCGGCTGGATCCTCGGACTGCTCCCGCTGGGCGTCGGTGCCTTCATCTTCATGAGCAACCCAAGCTACTTCCTGGGCATGTGGCAGGACGACACCGGCAAGCTGCTCGTCCTGTCCAGTGGTGGACTCCAGTTGCTCGGCGGCCTGCTGCTCTACAAGCTCGCGAGGATCGCATGACGCTGACACCCGGCACCCTGACCGCCATCAGCCTCGCGCTGCTGGCCCTCGGCCTGCTGATCGCGGCCGGCACCCTCGTCGTGTCGGAACTGCGGCGGGCACGCAGCGGACAGGCGATCGGCAAGGCGATCCATCAGGGCACGGTGGCGCTCGCGGCCGGATCGGCCGACGCCGCCTCCGCGCTCGACCAGCCCTACAAGCCCGACGCCGACCTGCCCTTCCACTGGCTCGACTCGAAGCTCGGCCGCGCGCTGGTCGCGGACGAGGACCGCAACCTCATCGACCAGTGCGGCCTGAACTCGCGGCGCGCGCAGCTGATCTTTCTCGTCACCCGCATCCTGCTGGCCCTGCTGCTGCCCACGCTGACCTTCGTGCTGTGGGGCGAAGGACAGACCCGCGGCGTCGTGCTGTCGGTGTTCGCGGCACTGTTCGTGATCGGCTTCATGGGTCCCAAGTGGGTGCTCGGACGCATCGCCGCCAGCCGCCGCATGGCGGTCGCGCGCGAGCTTCCGCTGTTCGTCGACCTGCTGAGGCTGCTGCAGGGCGTGGGCCTGAGCCTCGACCAGAGCCTGCAGATCATGGCGACCGACTTCGCCCATGTCCTGCCGGTGCTGGGCTACGAGCTCACGCTGGCCAACCGCCAGTACACCCAGGGCCGCACGCGCGAGCATTCGCTGCAGCGCCTGGCCACCCTGCACCGCAACGAGAACCTCCGCAGCCTGGTCGGCCTGCTGGTACAGGTCGATCGCCACGGCGGTGCGGTGCAGGAACCCATGCGCGTCTTCAGCGACCGGTTGCGCGAACACCGGCGCTCCGAGATGAAGGAACGCATCGGAAAGATCACCGTGAAGATGACCGCGGTCATGGTCACGACGCTGCTGCCGGCCCTGATGATCGTGACGGCGGGGCCGGGCGTCATTGCAATCTTCCGTTCGCTGGGGACTGTCATCAAATGAAGCACGCCGCTCTTTCCATGCGCACCCCGCAATTGCGCGCCGCCCTGCTGCTGCCCGTGGTCGTCGCGATCGCGCTGGCGATCACGGGTTGCTCCGCCACCAAGGACCACTACGCCGCTGGCGAGGATGCTCAGCAGCGACAGGCCTTCGAGACGGCGACCGAAGCGAAGGCCAGCGCCAACATCGACACCCAGGCGACCTATCTCAAGGTCGTCGACCAGATGCAGCAGCAGGGCCTGTGGTTCGCATCGCTCGCGCACATCGACGCGCTCGAACAACGCTGGGGCGTGTCGCCGGATTCCACGCGCATGCGCGCCGACGCCCTGCGCCAGACCGGCCAGGCCGCGCCGGCCGAAGCCGCCTACAAGCGCCTGCTGGCCACGCCGCTGGAAAGCGCCGGCTACCGGGGACTGGGCCTGCTGGCAGGTGCACGGGGCAACTTCGCCGAAGCCACCCAACTGCTCAGACAGGCACAGCGCCGCACACCGACCGACGCCCTGCTGCTCAGCGACCTCGGCTATGCCAGCCTGCGCGCGGGGCAGTTCGACGAAGCGCGGCTGCCGCTGATGCAGGCACTGCAGCTGCGCCCCGACAGCACGCAGGCCCAGGCCAATCTCGCGCTCTACTTCGAAGCGACCAACCAGCGGGAACAGGCCACGGCGCTGATGGACGCGAACCGCATGCCCGAGGCGACCCGCGCCGCCGTGCGCGACGCGGCGCAGCAGATGCGGGGAACCCGGGGCCCGGTGGCGCCCGTCGCGACGGCACCTGCCGCGGACGCGGCACCCGTCGTTTCGGCGGTACCCGCGGCGCCTGCCGCACCGGTGGCTGTCGCACCTGCACCCGCACCCGACGCGGCGGCGGTTGCCACCCTCGCATCCGACGATGCCGCCGCGGTCATTCCGCTCGCGCTCAAGCCCTCGCGCTGGGCCGGCATGGGCGGCGTGCGCACCGCCAGCCAATTGAATCCTTCCGCCTCGGCCGCGGCCGCACCGCTCACACCGACCCCGATCACACAAGGCACACCATGAAGAACCAAGAATCCAACGGCGCCGTCTCCGCGCTGTCCGCCTGCGCGTTCGCCGTCGCGCTCCTGCTCGGCGCACCGAACGCATTCGCGCAATCCGATGCCGCCAAGCCCGAGGAAGCCGGTTCCAAGAGCGTGACCACGGTGAAGGTGCCGGATGCGCCGAAGGGCAAGGAGGCGCAGGCCGCGCCCGTTCCCCAGGCGCCAGCAGTCGCCGCGGCGCCCTCGGCGCAAGACGCACCCGATGCGCAGATGGTTGAAGTGGAAGAGGATGAGTTCGACGTTCCTCCACTCGAGGTCGGTGATGCCACCCTGAATCTGCTGGCATGGCAACGCAGCGGCGAGATCGCGTCGCGCACGCCGCGCCCGATCGCCGGCCCCGTGGCAGGCCGCAGCTACGAACGCTATCTCAAGAGCTTCGAATACCCGATCCCCGAGAAATTCAACTCGTCCGTCAAGTCGTCGGGCGACAGCGGTGCGGGCGGCAAGTAGGCGTCCATCATCGATCGCTTGATCCGAGGAGTTCGACATGAAATACATCCGCAGCCGACACTCGCCGTCCCGGGGGCAGCGCGGGATGTATGCGGTCGAGTTCGCCCTCGTGTTCCTGATCTTCTTCGCGGTGCTGTACGGGATCCTCAGCTACGGCATGCTGCTCGCGTTTCGCATGGGACTGCAGAACGCCGCGGAAGACGGTGCGCGCGCGGCGCTGCGCTATCAGCTGACGCTGCCGGCACGCGCGACGCGCGCCGTGGACATCGCCACGCAGCGCACCAGCTGGATGCCTGCGGCGATGAAGCCGCTGGCGGTGACGGCGGAGATATGCCGCGTCGAAGGCGCCGAGGCCACGCGCTGCGCGCCCGACAACTGCGTGCTCGGCACCGACTGGACCCAGCGCTGCCAGATCGTCGTGACCGTGAAGGCGGACAAGGTCAATCAATTGCTCCCGCCCATCCTGAGTCTCGTGTTCCCGAGCCAGATCGTGGGCAAGGCCAGCATGCTGTTCGATGGGAGGCCGTCATGACAGATCGTCCTTGCGGAATCGGCACCAGGCACGCCCTGCGCAAGCGCCAGCGCGGCATCGCCGCGATCGAGTTCGCCCTGGTCTTCACGCTGCTGTTCCTCGCGCTCTACGGCATCGTCACCTTCGGTGCGGTCCTGTACACGCAGCAGGTGGTGGCCCGCTCGGCGGAGGACGGCGCCCGCGCGGTGCTCCGGCTCGGAAAGACCGTGGCGATGAACGACCCGCGCGTGCAGGAAGCCATCTACGACGCCCTGGCCTCCTCGCTGATCACGCCGGCCAGCGTGGGCGTCGGCGTCGACCAGAAGAAGGACTGGCTGCGCTCGAAGATGGTGGCGCCCGAGATCAATACCTCCTCGCCCGACCAGATCACCATCAAGGTGACCTATCCGTACAGCAAGAACCCGGTGCTTCCCAACATCGTCCCGTGGACGAGCAGCTGGATGCCGACCAATCTTTTGGGCAAGGCGACGGCCGCGCGCCCCGCCGTATAGAGGCCACCATGCAATCGATCTCCCACGGCCGCCGCCGCCAACGCGGCTCGGTCATCATCAACACCGCGATCGCGCTGAGCCTCATCGTCATCGCGTTGATCGGGACCGAACTCGGCTACCTGTTCTTCATGAAGCGCGAGTTCCAGAAGACCGCGGACCTTTCGGCCCTGGCCGGTGCGCAGCGGCTGAGCGCCCTGGCCACGCCCAACGGGTGCGCCGCCGCCATCGCGGCCGCGACGACCAATGCCGGACAGAACCTGCCAGGCATCGCCATCGACACGCCCGAGTGCGGCAACTGGACCCCGGCGAACAAACCGCCGGCCACCGCCACCGCCTGCCTGACCGGCGAGGAGAACCGCTTCATTCCGGGAGGCCTGCCCTACAACGCCGTTCGCGTGCGGATCACGAAGGCACCGCCGACGCTGCTGCCTTTCTTCTCTGGCAGCCGCAACATCTGCGTGCAGGCCGTCGGCGCGCTGGGCTCGCCTGTCGCCACCTTCTCGGTCGGCACGAAGCTGGTGACGATCAAGAACGACTCGCTGCTCGGCCGTTCGCTGAAGAGCATCGGACTCGACCTGTCGGGCTCGCTGGGGGGATACGACGGCCTGGTCAATGCCAAGATCACTCCTTCGGGCCTGCTCAAGGAACTGGGCGTCACGGTCACCGCGGACATGACCGTGGGCCAGATCAACGCTTTGATCGATGCGAAGACCGTCAATCTCGCGGACATATTGAACGCCACGGTGAAGCTCGCCGGTTTGACCGAGCTGCTCCAGACCAACCTCGACCTGCTCGATGCGATCAAGGCGAAGATCGGGTTGAGCAGCCTGAACTTCTCATTGGGCAAATTGCTGAAGATCGCAGCCCCGGATTCCGCCGTAGGGTCGGCCTTGAACGTCGGTGTGAACGCTTTCGATCTTCTCTTCGCCGGGATCGGCATCGCCACGCAGAAGCATGCCCTTGAAATTCCCAGCCTGGGCGTCGCCAACCTGGTGAAAGCCAAGGTCGCACTGATCGAGCCACCGTCCATCGCGGTCGGTGGCGTCGGTGCCACCGCCTACACCGGTCAGCTCCGAACCTTCGTCCAGATCGATACAGGCAGCATTCCCGTGGTGGGAAGCATCGTGCGCCTGAATCTTCCCATCATGCTCGATGCGGTGACCGGCACCGGCACTGCCGCGGAGATGTGCACCGCCGGCCTGCGGACCTCGAGCGGTGTCGATCAGGCGCGGATCGCGGTGAAGGCATCGGTACTCAAGCTGTGCGTGGGACGTCCCGGCGCAGACCCCACGAAAGAGGACGAAATCTTCTCGACCAGCGCGAGCTGCGACGCGAACCTGACGAACGAGCAGTTGCTCAAGGTCAGTCTCCTGGGCATCAACCTGATCTCGCTGAACACGACGCTGAAGGTCAACCCGCTTCCGATCGACACCTCCGTGACCCTCGCCGCGGGCGAAACGAAGACCGTCGGCAACGATCTGCTGCTGGGGACGACGCTGAAGAACCTGACGAATGCACTGCTCGCGGCGCTGCTGGCCAACTCGATCAGCACGGGCACGACCCCCACCCCGGCGCAACGCGCCGAAATGGCCAAGGCACTCTGGGGAACGCCCGCCTGCACCACGCGCGATTGCAGGCAGACCCGCCTGGGACAGGTCAACGACAAGATCACCGCGGCCGCGAACGGATTGAGCGGCTTCCTCGGCGGTGTGGTCAACAACACGCTGGACCTCCTGAACCAGCTCGTGACGCTGAACGTGATCGGCCTCCTGCAAAGCATCGGCAGCCTGGTCGGTAACCTGCTGGGTGCCGTCGGCGACGTGCTCGGGGGCATTCTCGGCGGGTTGCTCGGCAATCAATGCACGGGTGGGGGCCTGTTCGGCGGCTCGGGCACGGACGCGGGATGCATCAACGAGATCGCGGACAGCCTGAAGAACACTTCGAGCGGCGGCTCCTCCAGTCCACCCAACGCGATCCTCTCGCTCGTCTCGTTCCTGCTGAGCGCGCTGCAACCGGTGCTGGACAGTCTCGGCAAAGATGTCCTGACCCCGATCCTGCAAAAGATCCTGGGCCTCCATCTGGGCCAGGTCGATGTCAACCTGCGCGCGCTGGACTGCAATGCGGCGCCCATCCTCGTCTACTGAAGAAGTGCAATACCCTCAGCCCCCCGCTTCGTTTCTCTCGAGCCAATGAGCGCCTCCCCCAATTTCGACGAACTCGACCTCTTTGTCTGGGAAGGAAAGGCCGACATCCTCGACCGCATCGCCCGCTGCATGGCGAGCTTCGATGTCGAGGTGATCCGGGCCGACGGCATGCCCCCGCCTTCGCAGGACCGCACGGCGGCGATGCGGCCGTCGGTGGCGATCATCAGCGTGACGGTCATCGATGGCGGCGGGCTGCCGCAGGCGACCGAGCTGCTGCAGGGCATGCCGGTGATCTGGGTCGCGGCGGCCTCGCGCGAGCGCGACTCGCGCACCTATCCGCCCGAGTACCTGCACGTGCTGCCCTACGACTTCACCTGCGCCGAACTGCGCACGATGGTCGCGAAGCTGGTGCGGCAACTGCGCGCGCGCGACGTGGCGCCGCAGCCGCTCGACGAACTGGTGGCGCACTCCGAAGCGATGAAGTCGCTGCTGGCCGAGGTCAATGCCTTCGCCGATTGCGACCACAGCGTGCTGGTGCGCGGCGAGACCGGCGTGGGCAAGGAACGCATCGCGCAGCAGCTGCACCTGGGCCACCAGAACTACAGCAAGGGCGCGTTCGTGGCGGTGAACTGCGGCGCGATTCCCGACGGGCTGTTCGAGTCGCTGTTCTTCGGCCACGCCAAGGGCTCGTTCACGGGCGCGGTGCATGCGCACCGCGGCTACTTCGAACAGGCCACGGGCGGCACGCTGTTCCTCGACGAGATCGGCGACCTGCCGAAGTACCAGCAGGTGAAGCTGCTGCGCGTGCTCGAGGACGGCGCGGTCACGCGGCTCGGCGCAACCTCGCCGATCCGGGTCGACTTCCGGCTGGTGGCGGCGACCAACCGCAACCTGCGCGAGATGGTGGCCAGCGGCGAATTCCGCGCCGACCTGTTCTACCGCCTCGCGGTGATCGAGTTGCACGTGCCCAGCCTCGAGGAGCGCGGCGAGATCGACAAGATCGCGATCTTCAAGGCGCTGCTGGCCAACGTGCTGGGCGACCAGCTCGAGGTGCTCGGCGAAACGCCGCACTGGCTCAGCGACGCGGTGGCCGAGACCTACTTCCCCGGCAACGTGCGCCAGCTGCGCAACCTCGCGGAACGCGTGGGCGTGATCGCGCGGCAGCTGCACAGCTGGGACCAGCACCTGATCCAGCGCGCGATCGCGCTGACCCGCGGCACGCCCGCGGCCACCGGGCCGGGCGGCGGCATGGGCCTGGGCGCGAACGCGGTGGGCACCAGCAGCGCCTTCGATGCCGCCGGCGGCGATCAGCGCAAGGGCTGGAACGGCAGCGAACGCAACCGCATCATCGCGGCGCTCGAGATCAACGACTGGAAGCGCCAGGACACGGCGCAGCACCTGGGCATCAGCCGCAAGGTGCTGTGGGAGAAGATGCGCAAGTACCAGATCCTCGACGGCGAACCGGGCATTCCGGAAGACGCCTGAGCGGCAACGCGGCCGCGCGCCGACGCGCCGGCCGCCCGCCTTTCCTCTTCGTCAGTTGGTGGTCGGCAGGCGCTCGGCGCGCCGCAGGGTCACGGGCTGCGCGTTCTGCGAGCGGTCCACCGACGCCTCGGTCGCGCAGGTCGAATTGCTCGCCAGGCACGGGCCGCTCAGCAGGCCGTCCTCGGTCAGCACGGTGCGGCTCGGCGCGCCGAAGACGCGGTCGACCCATTCGTTGCTGCCCTCGGCATCGATGCGCAGCTCGCCGGTGGTGCGCGCCAGGCGCAGCTCGTTGACGCGCAGGTCGAACACGGCATCGACGTAGTCGAACAGCAGGTTGTAGTACTCGAGCTGGGCATCGAGCACCTGCGGCAGGGTGTCGCGGCCGAACTCGAGCAGGCGGCGGCGGCCGCGGAAGGCCTGGCCCGAAGTGCTCACGGCCTCCATCAGCTGGCGCTCGCGCTCGCGGCCCGAGACGGTGCGCGACCACGAGGCACTGGTGAGCTCGAACAGGTTGAGCTTCACGCCCTCGAGCTTGGCTTCCTGGTTCTCGACCTCGGCCATGGCGGTGCGCACGCGCAGCTGCCGGTCGAAGCCGCTGCCGAAGTTCCAGCTCAGCTCGAGCGCGGTGCGCGTGGGATCCTGAGGCGACACGCCGCGCGGGTCCTTGCTCTTCACGATCACGGCATCGACGGTGGGCCAGATGCTGGCCTCCTGCTGCTCGACCAGCGCCTTGGCCTTGTTGATGCGGCCCTGGGCCTCGGCGATCTCGGTGCTGCGTTCCTCGGCGCGGCGCAGCGCCTCGGCCTGCGAATCGATGCGCCACTGCGGCGGCGCGGCCAGCACCGGCAGGTTGCGCGTGATGGGCGTGAACTTGAAATAGCTGCGGAACTTGGCGATGGCCTCGTCGCGCTGGGCCTCGAAGTCGGCCTCGCGCGCGGCCACGCTGGCGCGGCGCGCGCTGGCCATGTTGAGGTCGTTCTCGCCGGTGGCGCCGAGCGCGACGCGGCGCGCCTCGGCCTTCGAGAGCTCGGCCACGATCTCGGTGGAGCGATGCGCGATCTCCTTCTTGAGGTCGAAGCGCTGCACCTGCAGGTAGGCGGTCAGGGCATCGAGCACCACCTTCTGCGAGGTGGTGGTGACGGCCTGGCCGTCGGCCTCGTTGCCGGCCTCGGCGGCACGGATCGAGGCGCTGATCGCGCCGCCGTCGAGCAGGCTCATGCGCGCCTCGGCGGTGATCACGTTGTAGCTCTGGGTCTGCGCGTTGGCGGCGCCGCTGTTGTAGTTGCCCGAGGAGGTGCCGACCTTGAAGCGCGGATAGCGCGCCTTCTTCGCCTGGTCGATCTGGAAGCCGCTGGTGTTGGCAGCCGCCTGCGCGGTCTGCACCTCGGGGTATTCCTGCGACAGCACGACCAGCGCCTGCTTCACGCGCTGCACGTAGCCGGCGGTGCCGATCGAGGGCGCGGTCAGGCGCCGCGCGAGCATCAGCGAGGGCGGCGGATCCTGGGGCCCCTGCGTCTCTTGAGCCATCGCGGTGGGCGGCAGCGCGAAGCTGGCGCACAGCGCCGCGCACAGCACGCCGGTGCCCGCCGGGCGCCGGCCGTTGGTCGTGCGGCGCTTCATGGTTCGCGGAAGGCTTCGCGCCGCAGCTTGAGCACCGGACGAAGGATGTACCAGATGAAGGGATCGGTGCCGACCTTGAGGTCGACCTCGGACTCCATGCCGACGGTGATGCGGTTTTCCTTGTGGCCGACGAAGGACTTGTCGGTGCTGATCAGGAGCCGGTAGTACGGCGCGCCGTTGGCGATCGCGGGGTCGCGGTCGGCATCGGCCGCCACCAGCGTGACCTTGCCCTCGACGGCGCCGTAGCGCAGGTAGTCGTAGGCGGTGATCTTGACCGTGGACTGCTGGCCGACCTCGACGAAGCCGCGGTCGTTCGGATTGAGCCGCGCCTCGATCATGATCTCGTCCTTGTCGGGCACCACCTCGAGGATCGCCTCGCCAGGCTTCACCACCCAGCCGGGGCTGCCGCTGCGCAGGCCCTTGACGATGCCGTCCGACGGCGCCTTGACCTCGGTGCGCGAACGCTGCGTGCGGGCGCGCGCGAGGTCCTCGCTCAGGCTCGCGAACTGGCGCTCGACGGTGGCGAGCTCGTCCGAGGCGCGGCGCCGGAATCGCCCCTCGGCCTCGGCCATCTTGGCCTGCGCCTCGGTGATCGCAGCGTTGGCCGAGATCACGCCCTGGCGCGCCACCGCGAGTTCGCTGCGCGCGGCCTCGGCCTGGCGGCGCTTCTCGAGCACCTCGACCTGGCCGACCAGCTTCTCCTTGAGCAGCTGCTCGGACACCTCGAGCTCCTTCTGCATCAGGTCGAGCCGGTCGCTCAGGCCCTTGACCTTGGCCTGCTGCTCGAGCTGCCGGCTGCGCGCGGCCTCGAGGCCGGAGATGGCGCCGGCCATCACGCCGCGCTGCTCGAGCGCGCGCGCGTCGTAGGCGCCGGTCTCGCCGGCGTACACGCCTTCGTCGATGTCCTTGGCGAAGGTGTCGCGCTTGAGCGGCTGGCCGCGGCTCTCGGCCAGCAGGCGCACGCGCGTGGCCTGGGTGGCGGCATAGCGCGCGGTCAGTTCCTCGAGGTTGAGGCCGCTGCCGCCGAGGTCGATCTCGACCAGCGACTGGCCCTGCTTGACGTGGTCGCCTTCCTTCACGAGCACGGCGCTGACGATGCCGCCTTCCAGATGCTGGATCGACTTCACGCGGTCGGAGGGAATCACGCGCCCGGGCGCGACCACGACGGTCTCCATCGGGAAGCCCAGGCCGACCACCGCGAACACGCCGATCAGGCCGCCGAGCAGCCACTGGCGCCGGCGGCCTTCGGGCGTGATCTGGGCGGCGCGCTTCTGGTCTTCGGTCTGCAGGACCTGCGGCAGATCGGCTTTCAAGATCTCGCCTCCCTTGCGGGCACTCGGTCGTCGCACTCGGTCATCGGTCGATCGGTCCAATCCATAAACAAATTCAGCGCATCAGGCGATCGAGCGGGCGGCGGATTCGCCATCCTCGCCACCGCCTTCGGGCAGCGCCACCAGCGCCTTCTTCACGCCGAACAGCTTCGGCACCATCACCGCGGCCGTGCCCTGTTCGACCGAGCCTTCGCCGGTCACATGGTAGACATGGCTGGCGGCCGAGACGATGCGCAGCGAGTGCGTGACCACCACCACCGTGCGCACCTTGGCCACCGCCAGCAGCGTGGCCAGCAGCGCGCGCTCGCTCTGGAAGTCGAGGTCGTTGCTGGGCTCGTCGAGCACCAGCACCGAGGGCTTGCGCAGGAAGCTCATGGCCAGCGCGAGCTTGCGACGTTCGCCCACCGACAGGCCGGTGCCGCCCTCGCCCACCATCGAGCGGTAGCCGTCGGGCAGCCGCGAGATGAAGTCGTGCGCGCCCGAGAGCTTGCAGGCCGCGACGATCTGCTCGTCGCTCTGGCCCGGCGCGGTGCGGCGCATGACGTCGATCAGCGAACCGCCGAACCAGTAGACCTCCTGCGAGAGGTAGCTGATCCAGCGCGACAGCTCCTCGCGGCCGAACTGCGAGAGGTCGTACTCGCCGATGCTGACGACGCCGTGCGTGGGCGTGTACAGGCCCGAGAGCAGCTTGACCAGCGTGGACTTGCCCGCGCCGTTGCGCCCGACGATGACGTGCAGGCCGCCCGGGCCGATGTCGAGGTCGAGGTTCTCGATGACCGCCTTCTGCGCGTTCTCGGTGAAGCTGAAGCTCACGTCCTTGAGCGTGATGCGGCCCAGCGGCTGCGGCAGGGCCATGCCCACCGGCGGCTTCTCCACTGGCTCGCCGAGCACGGTCTCGAGGCGCTTGGCGGCTTCCTTGGCGGTGGCCAGCGAGCGCCAGTTCGAGACCAGGCCGGCGATCGGCTGCAGCGCGCGCAGCGCGAGCATGTTGGAGGCCACGAGGCCGCCGACCGTCATCCACTGCTCCATCACCGAGATCGCGCCCACCGTGACCACGATCACCGAGAACACGGTCAGCAGCACCGTGGTGCCGTCGCGCGCGGTCTCGATCTGGCCGTTCTTGGTGAAGCTCTCGGTGAGCCAGTCGTTGTAGGTCTTCTGCCACATCTCGATGATGGGGCCGTCGTTGGCCTGCGACTTGAGCGTCTCGCGCGCATGGCAGATCTCGGCCGTCATGCGGTCGAGGCCGCGGCCTCGCTGCACTTCCTCGACGCGGCCGGCGCGCACCTCGTCGGCCCACCACCAGGCGAGGAACGAGAGGATCGCGAGGAAGGCTACCACCACCGGCAGCACCGGCAGCGCGACGATGCCGATCACCACCAGCCCGAACACCGCCATCGGCAGGTCGAAGATCGATTGCGCGAGACCGCCGGTGACGGTGCCGCGCACCGAGCCGACGTCGCGGAAGTACAGGTGCCACACCGAGGCCGGCCGCGCCTCGAGCGCGCGCAGCGGACGACCGAGCATGGAGCCCATCAACGCGCCCGAGACGCCGTGGTCGATGATCGCGCCCGCGTTGCGCAGCAGGCGCGAACGGCGCGTGCGCAGCCAGAACTCGATGCACAGGAAGAACAGGATGCCGCTGACCAGCGCCGCCAGCGTCGAGACGCCGCTGCGCGAGAGCACGCGGTCGTAGACCTGCAGCAGGAAGATCGAGGGCAGCAGCCCGAACAGGCTGATCGGAATGGAGCGCCAGGCCGCGCTCTTGATCAGCGGGTAGGCATCACGAAACGCGGTGTGGAGGGCGCCCGCATAGGGACTGGCACCGGGCTCCACGGGCCGCTCGGCGACCAGTTGAGTGGGCAGGAGAAACTTGATCATGGGCGAAAGCCGATCCCGTCAGGCGATGACGCAACGGCTTCATTATCAACTGTTACCCGACTGTTACAAGGCAATATTTCACTCTAGAAAGCAGTGCAATTCGAGGCTTTGGTCAGGGGTCGGTCAGACCCTGTCGCGGCTCGATGCGAGACGATTTCGGTGGGCAGGACGACGGTGCTGCAAGCGACCGTCTTCCGAGTATTCGCGGCCTGCGCGGGTTCGTCGTCTCCGGGCAAACCCCGGTCCAGCAGGATCGCGACATTGACGCACAGCAGCATGCAGACGACCCACGCGCACAGCAGTTGGGCCCAGCGGGTCCACCAGCGGCGCGCCGGGGCGGCCTCCTGCTGCGCGGGCAGATGAAGGAGTGCATCCAGTCTGGTCATGGCAGTGCTTTCAAAACCCGGGCCAGCCGGGACAGACCCACGCCCGCGGAGCTTTTCGCGAGCACCCAGTCGCCCGGCTGGAGCAGGCTGCCCAGCGCGGTCGACAAATCGGAGACGTCGACGAACCAGTGCGAACGCACTTTCGAGCTGATGCGCGCATGCAGGGCCCGCATCAGCGGTCCGCACAGCAGCACGCGGTCGGCCTGCGTGGCCAGCAGCTCGGGCTCGAGGTCGAGGTGATGGCGCTGGGCCGCCGGGCCCAGCTCCTGCATGTCGCCGAGGATCGCCACGCGGCGCGCGGGCTCGCACGGGGCCTGCGCCAGCAGCTCGAGCGCGGCGCGCATCGAGCTCGGGTTGGCGTCGTAGGTCTCGTCGATCAGCTTGAAGCTGCCGCCGCCGATGTGGATGGTGTGCAGCGCGCCGCGCCCGCCGGGCGGCTCGAACTGCGCGAAGGGTTCGACCGCCGCGGTCAATGGCAGCCGCAGCGCGGTCAGCGCGGCCAGGCCGGCGACGGCGCTCATGCCCATGTGGCGGCCGGGTGCGTTCAGGCGCAGCTGCAGCGGCTCGCCGGCCACCATCGCCTTCACCTCGCCATGGTCGAAGGAGACCAGCCGCACGTCGGCCGCGCGGTGCTCGCCGTAGCTCACCACCTGCAGCTGGCGCTCGGCCGCGGCTTCGGCGAACACCGGGTACTCGACCATGTCGCGGTTCAGCACCACGCTGTCGCCGGCGGTCATGCCGAGGAAGATGCGCGCGTCCTGCCGCGCGGCGGCCTCGGCCGGACCGCGGTGCTTCTGCGCCGCGGCCGAGGGACCGGTGATCACCGCGAGGGTCGGGCGCACGAGCTGCGTCGACGCGGGCAGCTGCGACTGGCTCATGTCGAGCACCCAGTAGGCGGCGTGGCGCGGCAGGCAGGTGAGGTTCCACGCGATGCCCGACGGCAGGCTGATGCTGCCTTCGGGCTGGCCGACCTCGCCCCACACGGTGAGCGCGCTGGCCATCATGGCCGCCACGGTCGCGCCGGCGACGCCCTGCCCCACGACGGCGCAGACGCCGCCGTTGAACTCGGCGCGCGCATGGGTGCCGAGCTGCAGCACGGCCTGCGGCAGGTCGGCCACCTTGAGCACCGGCACGCGCTTGTCGAGGTGCGGCTTGGGATCGACGCACAGCACGGCGGCCGCGGGCTGCAGCACGCCCTTGAGCGCCACGGCCGCGAGCGGGGCCTTGGCGTTGCGCGTCTGGTTCTCGAACACCACGCGGCCCTTGCGCAGGAAGGAGCGCTGCGCGACGCCGCTGGCGCGCCAGCCGTCCTCGGGCTTCACCACCCACTCGCCGCCGGTCACGCGCGCCATCTCGCTCGCGGTCCAGGTGCCGCCGTCGTCGCGCGGTCCGCCCTGCCCGACCGAGATGCCGCCGCCGGCCACCGCGCCGGCGCCCGCGCCATGCAGCGTGCGGCGCTCCACCAGGTAGCGGTGGAAGGCCACGAAGCCCGAGACGTACTGCTCGACATCGTCGATGCGCACGCGGAACGCGTGGTGGCGGATGAAGAACGAGCCGACGATGGTCGAGGGACGGCGGAAGTACATCGCCATCTCGGGCCAGAAGTAGCCGTTGAGCAGGTAGTGCGCGCGGTAGTCGAGCGCGCGGTAGAACTTCTCGACGTCGAGCTCGTCGAGCAGGTGCCGCATCGCGGGCATGCCCTCGAGCCGCTGCAGCATCTGCTGCGCGGCCAGCATCAGCTCGAGCAGCGTCGGGAAGGTGGTCTTGCGGTCGAGCACGAAGTCGAGGTAGCCCGCGACGTTCTGCAGCCCGAAGCGGAAGTAGCGCTCCTGCGGGCTCCAGCGCGCGAGCTCGTTGACGCAGCAGCTCAACCAGTGGTCGTGCGCCTGCCAGTGCTGGCTGGCGATGAAGTGGTCGAAGGCCTTCTCCACCACGGCGAGCCACTGGGGATCGCGCGTGAGGCCGTAGAGGCGCAGCAGGCCGTAGGAGGCCTGGCCGTCGTAGTAGATGATCCGCGAGGCCTGCTTGAGCGTCAGGTCGTTCGCATGGATGACGTGGTTGAAGCGGCCGGTCGCCGGGTCCTGCAGCGAGGAGATGCCGAGCGCGAGCTTGTCGAGCAGCGGCAGCCAGCGCCGCGTGTCCATCGCTTCGCAGTACTTCACGAGCGCCAGCACGCAGGCCGCGTTGCCGCCCAGGCGGATCTCGCCGCCGGTGTCGACCAGGAACGAGATGTCGCGGCCGTCGGCGAGCTTGTAGTCGCGGATCAGGTGATGCACCAGGCGATCGAGCGCGCGCTCGATGGCCGCGCGCAGCGTCTCGTCGCGCGTGATCTCCCACGCCTCGATCATGGCGTAGAGCGCGCTCGCATGGCGCATCGCGTCGTAGGTCGGGATGCGCCGGTCGAAGCAGGGGAAGTAGCCGTAGACGAACAGGCCGTCGGCCTGCACCTGGCGCGCCAGGTACGAGGCGCCGCTGCGCACCAGGTCGAGCGTCGATTGCGGATTGAGCGCGGGCAGCTGGCGCCGACCGGCATCGAGCCCCGTGCCCACGAGCTTGTGCACCACGCCGTCGGGCTGGCAGAACAGGCCCACGGTCGCCAGCAGGAACACCGGCTGGTCGCCCGGCAGGTCGAGCGAGAGCCGGCGGCCGAAGCGCGCATCGGCATAGAGCTCGAAGTTGCGCGGGTTCACCACCGCGTGCGCGATGGTCGAGTCGCCGCTGAGCATCGCGTTCGCATTGAGCTCCTGCTCGGTGAACGCGAGCTCGAAGTCCTTGTCGAAGGCCAGGCCGAGGCGGAAGTAGTTGCGCTTGACCGACGCCAGCTGTCCCTTGAACTGGACCCAGTCGATCGGGCTCGCGCCCTCGACCCAGTCGATGCGCAGCCAGGGCGAGACGATGCCGTGCTCGTGCACCCAGCGCTCGACCTGCTCGGCGCCTTCGCGCCAGGCGGTCTCGAGCACGGCCGCGCGGGTGTGCACCACGTGCGCCCGCTGCGTGCCGTCGCTCACCGAGAAGAACAGCGTGAAGGCCGGGTATGGCGCCGGCAGCGCCGCGCACACCGAGACGAGTCGCTCGTGGCAGGCGTGGAGCTGATCGGAAAAGGACATCATTCGGCCCCGGTCGAAAACGGGCAACCGGCCCTCTTCGTCATGCGTTGCCGCGATGACTCGGAAGACCGGGAGCTGCCATCGAAGGCATCGCAGTTCCCTGGTTCAGCGGTAGCTGAATTCGGCGCGGCGATTGAGCTGGTAGCCCTCCTCGGTGTTGGCAAGCGATGCGGGTTTTTCCATGCCCCAGCTGATGGCTTCGAGCCGTTCGGCGGGCACGCCCAGCTGCGTCAGGGCGCGCTGCACGGCTTCGGCACGGCGCTGGCCCAGCGCGAGGTTGTATTCGCGGCCACCGCGCGAGTCGGTGTGGCCTTCGAGCACGACGCGGCTCGTCGGGCGGTTGCGCAGGAAGCTGGCGTGCGCCTCGACGATGTTGCGGTACTCGGGCTTGATGTCGTATTTGTCGAAGTCGAAGTACACGATCTTCGACACGCCGGCCGGGCCGTTCTGCACCGGCGGCGGGGGCGGCGGCTCGACCTTGGCGACCGCGCTCGCCCCCTTGTTGGAGTAGTAGTAGGTCGCGTCGTCGCGGCCCTGCTTGGGCCCGGTGCCGCAGGCGACCAGGCTGGCGCCCAGTGCCGCGATGGCCAGTATCCGGAAATTCGTCTTCATACCGTTCCTTTCAGAGGACGGACCGTTGCCGGTCCGTCCTTTCTTCTGCTGCTCGTTCTCTTTTTTTCCGTCCACTGTCCGTGACCGGATCAGCCCAGCAGGCCGTGCAGGATGTTGGCGACCGGGGTCACCACATTGCCCACCGTGTGCTCGACCTGGCTGGTGATCGGGGTCACGACCTGGGTCAGGTTGGTACCCAGGGCGTGGTCCACGCCGTCCAGCACGTTGGCCACCGTCTCGACCACCGGCGCCGCGGCACCGGAGGCGCCCGCCAGGATGTCGGTCACCGGGGCCAGTGCGCCGGCGCTGGTGCCGGTCAGCGAATCGACCACCGGCGTCGCGCCACCCGTCAGGCCGCCGAGGATGTCGGTGACCGGCTGCAGGATGTTGGCCAACGGGCCGTCGCCGCCAAGCGAGCCGAGCAGGCTGCCGACGAGGCCGTCGTTGCCCAGCAGGCCGCCGACCAGGCCGTCGTTGCCGAGCAGGCCACCGACCAGACCGTCGTCGCCGAGGACGCCGCCGAGCAGGCCGCCTTCGCCGCCGCCGAGCACGCCACCCAGCAGGCCGTCGTTGCCCAGCACACCGCCGAGCAGGCCGCCGTCACCGCCGAGGACGCCACCGAGCAGGCCGCCTTCGCCACCGCCGAGCACGCCACCCAGCAGGCCGTCGTCGCCCAGCACACCGCCGAGCAGACCACCGTCGCCACCGAGGACGCCGCCCAGAAGGCCGTCGTCGCCGAGGACGCCGCCGAGCAGGCCGCCATCACCGCCGAGGACACCGCCCAGCAGGCCGTCGTCGCCCAGGATGCCGCCGAGCAGGCCACCGTCACCGCCGAGCACGCCGCCCAGGAGGCCGTCGTCGCCCAGGATGCCGCCGAGCAGGCCGCCGTCACCACCGAGCACGCCACCCAGCAGGCCGCCATCGCCC